>NZ_VIUO01000006.1:0-274348 GCF_007828355.1 Herbaspirillum sp. SJZ099
TCTTCGGATGTGAATCGCTTTTTCGGCATGGTCTGACTCTCCTTTTCAATAGCATATGAAATTTCAAGTCGGACCAGTTTTTTCAGGTCAGGTCAGTTTGACCAACGCGTCATCCTGGTTGATCAACCACTCTGGCGGCCCCTCTCCATCACGACGCTTGGTGGCATCCCAGGTAGCCCAATCTACTTGATGACGAACCAAGTCAACTTCTAATTTTTGTGCTTCGGTGAATAAACGTCTTAGTTCGGCCTTGATTGCTTCAGGTTTCATTAGCACACTCTATTTCTTTTGATTGTTGGTTCATACCGAGTCGTGCTGTAATTATCATATAAGATACGACAATTCACCGAGTTTCGGAGTCGCCTACCACCACACTCGCCGCACTACGCCGCAGTAAGTTGTCCCGATAGATATTGAAGCTCACCATGACTCCATGCCGCATGCTTATGGAGTTCACAGTGGAACATCTACAAACACTGACTGCTGTCAGCGCCGAAGCTGATCAATCATGTCCCTTACCGGGCACGAAAGCCTACGAGAGACTGCCACAGTTTCCGAAGCACAACCCTCTCCCATTCCGGCGCACCATTCGTCGCCAGGAACTGCGACAGATCGTCCCCTTGGCCGAAACCACGATCTACGAAATGGAGCGCCGCGGCGAATTCCCTCGTCGCTTCAATCTGACGCCCCGCTGTGTTGTGTGGGACTTGGCCGAAGTGGAAGCATGGGTCGAAGAACGCAAGCAAGCCCCTCGCGGCGGCATCTCGAAACCGGATGTCCGCCTACGAAAAACCCGCCCTGTTCGGGCGGGTTCGAGTGAGGAATGAATCTAGATATGGCGCTCATCCAACTAAGGCTTCCAGTGCCTTGGATGCCGAGCGCGGTAGCCGCCAGCCTTCCTTCGCCAAATTGACCTCTAAGGCCACCTGTGCGACGGCCAACACGTCCTCGGTGAGCGAATAACCGCCTCTGGACTGCAACCAGGTCAACACGTCGGCAAGGTGCCAGATCGACGTACTGCCCTCATGCACCGGCACCGGGAAGCAACCTGGATAAGCCAGCATCAGCTTTCGCATATTCTGCCGCGACACGCCCACGATGTCCGCAACATCGGTCAGCCCGACGAGATCAGGTGCCACTTCGATCAACCGAGCCGACGGCGCAGCACGGCGCACATCGGCCAACGCGCTACGCACGGCAACGCCGGCATCTGCCGCTTCGCGGGTGAACTCCAGCGCCAAACGCCCCGGCTGTCCGGTGCCGACCAAGGCATCATCGCAACCCGCTTCGCCCAGACGTTCGACCAGCGTGTCCGGATCGCGGTCATCATCGGCGAGTTGGTATTTCAAGGTGAAGGTGTATTCCATCGCGCTACTCCTTGGCTCCGTCATCAGCCTCATGCTGCTTACGATGCGTGGTGCAGTTGTCCACGACGCGCCGTAAGGCGCGAGCGTGATTGCCGGGGTTCTTCGGCGTACTCCATACCGACGTAATGCAGAACTCGCCACAACGGCATTCCTCGTCGTTGTATGGGCAATAAATCCGCCCCCAGGCGTGGCTGCCGCCGACTTCGACGCGCCACCCCTGCCCTTCGGCGTGCCTCAGAGCTTCCTCGACCTCTTTCTTAGGGTGTGAAGGACGGGCCATCAATGATCTCCAGTATGGGGATGATCGGCGTGGTTGTCAAGTGACAACCACGCCGCCATTTTCAGGCCATCGCGCTCAGCACCGGAACTACCACGTTCTCCGGCATCAACTTCGGCACGTAGACCTGCCCATTCCCCCAAGCATCAACCATATTGGCCCACTCTTGCAGCATGTGGCGCCGCTGCTCGGCATACTCGGCCTTGTTGTAGACCGATCGCGAGGAACGCCCCTCCTCGTGCGCCAGGCACTTCTCGATCCAGTCACGGTTGAAGCCGATCTCGTTCAACAACGTCGATCCAGTGCGGCGCAAATCATGGACAGTGAACGGCTGTAGCGGCAACTCCTTGGCTTGTGCGCATTCGACCACGAGCTGCGTTACCCGATTCAAGGTCGCATTAGACATGAACCGAGCCGCATCGTAACGAGAGGGAAAGACGAATTTTGAGCCTGCCGCACAGGCGTGCAGCGTAACGAATATGCCAAGCGCCTGGCGCGACAGATAGACCACATGCGGATTGCGCCCCTTCATCCGCTGCTTCGGAATCGTCCAGGTCGCGTTCTCGAAATTGACCTCATCCCAAGTAGCTTGGATCAGCTCACTCTTGCGCACCAGTGTGAGCAGAATCAAGCGCATCGCCAGTCTGATCGTCGGATAGGTCGCCACCAACTCCATCTCCTGCAGCATCAGGCGGATTTCCGATGGCGATAGGGCGCGATCTTTCGGCACGAAGGTGGCAATCGACGATGGTCCCACACTGTCAGCGGGGTTTTCCACCTTTTCACCATGGGCGATGGCGTAGACATAGACCTGCTTCACGATGTCCCGAAGTTGAACCGCAGTGGCGGGCGCCCCACGCTCCTTGATCTTGCTGCAAAGGGCTCGCAAATCTTCGGCTTGAATTTCGGTCAGCAAGCGGTTCTGGAAAGCCGGCAGGAGGTCCCGGTCAATGATGTGCTGGCGCGCGGCACGGGTGCTTTCGGCCCACCTTGCATTGGCCAGCCATGTCTCCAGCGCCGCGCCGAAAGTCTTAATGGCGCCCACCCGGCGCTTCTCGCGTTGCTTTTCGAGCGCCGGCGAGATGCCCTTGAGGACGGTCTTGCGCGCATCCAGAAGTAGTTCGCGCGCCATTGCCAACGAAATACCGTCAGGGCCGTAGCGCCCGAAAGTCAGCGTTTCTCGGCGTCCGTTCAGACGGTAATCGTAGCGGAAGGTGACGGTACCGCTGGGCGATACCGTCACGTACATCCCATCACGGTCAGAAGCCTTATAAATCTAGGACTTAGGCTTTAAATTGCGTAGTGCAGCGTCGGTTAGCATCGAGGTTTTCCTCCTGTTTTTTGACGGCTTTTACCGTCAGGGATCAGGAGACCTGCTGATGCCCGGAAAGCCGCGTAAAACAAGCTTCTCCGAGATGGCTTTTACCGTCAAAGACGGTAAAAGTCTGAGTAGTGAATGAAAAAGTCTTAATTCGGCCTAGATTCTTACCGCCAGTTTTACCGCCAACTTATTCTGCTGGCCGGCGATAGTCACCGATAGCTGCCGTGACGTATTTTCTTTCTAGATCAATACGTTAAGTCAGTTTTTCGATAGCTGTCGATAGTCCTCGAAGGACGTATTTTCACTCCCACTCGATCGTCGCCGGCGGCTTGCCCGAGATGTCGTAGACAACGCGGTTCAGGCCGCGCACTTCGTTGATGATGCGGTTGGACACGCGGCCCAGCAGCTCGTGCGGCAGGTGCGCCCAGTGCGCGGTCATGAAGTCCTGGGTCTGCACGGCGCGCAGCGCCACCACGTATTCGTAGGTGCGGCCATCGCCCATGACGCCCACCGACTTGACCGGCAGGAACACCGCGAACGCCTGGCTGGTTTTTTCATACCAGGTCTGGCCATCCTCGTCCTTGGTGTTGCGCAGCTCTTCGATGAAGATGGCGTCGGCGCGACGCAGCAGGTCGGCGTATTCCTTCTTCACTTCGCCCAGGATGCGCACGCCCAGGCCGGGGCCCGGGAACGGGTGGCGGTACACCATCTCCGGCGGCAGGCCCAGCGCCACGCCCAGTTCGCGCACTTCGTCCTTGAACAGTTCGCGCAGCGGCTCCAGCAGTTTCAGGTTCAGGGTTTCCGGCAGGCCGCCGACGTTGTGATGGCTCTTGATGGTGTGGGCGGTCTTCTTGCCCTTGCCGGCGCTTTCGATCACGTCCGGGTAGATTGTGCCTTGGGCCAGCCACTTGGCGCTCTTGAGCTTGCCCGATTCGGCCTGGAACACTTCGACGAACTCGCGACCGATGATCTTGCGCTTGGCTTCGGGGTCGGTCACGCCGGCCAGGTGGCCCATGAACTGGTCGGTGGCATCCACGTGGATCACCTTCACGCCCAGGTTCTTGCCGAACATCTCCATGACCATCTTGCCTTCGTCCAGGCGCAGCAGGCCGTGGTCGACGAACACGCAGGTCAGTTGGTCGCCGATGGCGCGGTGGATCAGGGCCGCCGCCACGCTGCTGTCGACGCCGCCCGAGAGGCCGAGGATGACTTCATCGCTGCCGACTTGCTGGCGGATGGATTCGACCGCTTCGGCGATATAGTCGGGCATGTTCCAGTCCGACTGGCAGCCGCAGATTTCATGCACGAAGCGCGCCAGCATGGCCTTGCCCTGCACGGTGTGGGTCACTTCCGGGTGGAATTGCACGGCGTAGAAACGGCGCTCTTCATCGGCCATGCCGGCGATCGGGCAGTTGCCGGTGGAAGCCATCAGCTTGAAGCCGGCCGGCATTTCGTTGACCTTGTCGCCGTGGCTCATCCACACCTTCAACATGCCGTGGCCTTCGGCGGTAGTGAAGTCGGCGATGTCTTTGAGCAAAGCCGTATGCCCATGCGCGCGCACTTCGGCGTAACCGAATTCGCGCAGTTTGCCGTTTTCAACCTTGCCGCCCAGTTGCTGGGCCATGGTCTGCATGCCGTAGCAAATGCCCAGCACCGGCACGCCCAGTTCGAACACCGCCTGCGGCGCGCGCGGGGTGTCGCCTTCGGTGACGCTGTTGGGGCCGCCGGAGAGGATCACGCCGGCCGCGCCGTAGTTGCGTACGAACTCGTCGCTCACGTCATGCGGGAAAACCTCGGAAAACACGCCGGCTTCGCGCACGCGACGCGCGATCAGTTGGGTAACCTGGGAACCGAAGTCGAGGATCAGAATTTTCGAGTGCGAATGCGTAGACATGGCGATGGGAAATGGCTGCGTTGATGGATGAAATGGCAGTGACAGCTGCTACAAAAATTCAACAGCCCGGCAGTCCGGCATCTTGCCTGCGGACTGTCGGGCTGTGGCCGCACCGGGGATTACTCGGCGCGGTAGTTCGGGGCTTCCTTGGTGATCTGCACGTCGTGCACGTGCGACTCGCGCATGCCGGCCGCGGTGATCTCGACGAACTCCGCCCTTTCGCGGAAATCGTCGATGCTGCTGCAACCGCAGTAGCCCATGGAGGAGCGCACGCCGCCCACCAGCTGGTACAGGATGGCGACCACCGAGCCCTTGTAGGCGACGCGGCCTTCGATGCCTTCCGGCACGAACTTGTCGGCGGTGTTGTCGCCGTCCTGGAAGTAGCGGTCGGCCGAACCGTCAGCCATCGCGCCCAGCGAACCCATGCCGCGGTAGGACTTGTAGCTGCGGCCCTGGTACAGGATCACTTCGCCCGGCGCCTCTTCGGTGCCGGCGAACATGCTGCCCATCATCACGGCCGATGCGCCGGCGGCCAGCGCCTTGGCGACGTCGCCCGAGAAGCGGATGCCGCCGTCGGCGATGACCGGGACGCCGGTGCCCTTCAAGGCATCGGCCACGTTGGCGATGGCCGAGATTTGCGGCACGCCGACGCCGGCGACGATACGGGTGGTGCAGATGGAGCCGGGGCCGATGCCGACCTTGACGGCATCGGCGCCATGCTCGACCAGCGCCTTGGCGGCCGCCGCGGTGGCGATGTTGCCGCCGATCACTTCGACGTGCGGGAATTTGGTCTTGACCCACTTGACGCGGTTGAGCACGCCGGCCGAGTGGCCGTGGGCGGTGTCGACCACCAGGACGTCCACGCCGGCCGCCACCAGCAGCTCGATGCGCTCGTCATTGTCCGGGCCGACGCCGACTGCCGCGCCCACGCGCAGCTTGCCGTGCTCGTCCTTGCAGGCGAAGGGGTGTTCGGTCGACTTCTCGATGTCTTTCACGGTGATCAGGCCGCGCAGCTCGAACGCGTCGTTGACCACCATCACGCGCTCCAGGCGGTGCTTATTCATCAGGCGCTTGGCTTCTTCCGGATCGGCGCCGGCGCCGTTTTCCTTGACGTAGACCAGCTTCTCGCGCGGGGTCATCTTGGCGCGCACCTCGGCGTCCAGCTCGTTTTCGAAGCGCAGGTCGCGGTTGGTGATGATGCCCAGCAGGCTCTTGCCTTCGACCACCGGGAAACCGCTGATGCCATGCTGCTTGGACAGCGCGATGACGTCGCGGATCTTCATGGTCGGCGGGATGGTGATCGGGTCGCGCACCACGCCGGATTCGAAACGCTTGACCTTGGAAACCTCGCGCGCCTGTTCCTTGGGCGTCAGGTTCTTGTGGATGATGCCGATGCCGCCTTCTTGCGCCATGGCAATGGCCAGGCGAGCTTCCGTCACGGTATCCATCGCCGCGGAGACCAGCGGAATGTTCAGCGTGATGTTGCGCGTCAGGCGCGTAGTGAGCGAAGTATCTTTGGGAAGGATGTCCGAGAAGGCCGGGACGAGCAGCACGTCATCGAACGTGAGTGCTTTTTGGAGAAGACGCATAGTGTTTCCTATAGGCGCAAAAGCGAATTATACAGAAAAGTCTTGCGTGCGTCGCGCGACAGTTGAGTTTTGCCGTCCGGCCTGTGGCAAACAGGCCGGATCCGTTGAAATTCAGGCAAGCACCGCCTGCGATGCGGATGAGAGAAGGCCCGCCCGAGGGCGGGAGCACGTCAGCGCTGGGCCTTGTGCGCCACCCGGCGACGGCGGGAATCCTTGGGATCGGCGATCAGCGGGCGGTAGATCTCGATCCTGTCCCGCGCGCGCAGCGGCGTGTCCAGCGCCTTGAGCTTGCCGAAGATGCCGACGCGGCATACGGTCAGGTCGATCGCCGGCTGCTCGCGCAGCAGGCCGCTGTCCATGATGGCTTGCTGTATCGTGCAGCCCTGCTCCACTTCGACATCCTTCAAGACCTGCAAACCGGGGGCGGCATAGCAGATCTGCACTTGCAAACGAGCCGGCTCAGCCATATATCTGTTCGGCGCGCTTGCAGAAGGAATCGACGAAGCTGTTGGCGATCATGCTGAACACCGGGCCGATGACGCCTTCCAGGAGACGGCTGGAGAATTCATACTCCATGTCGAATTCGATCTTGCAGGCGTCTTCGCGCAAGGGCTTGAAATGCCAGCGCCCCTCGAAATGCTTGAATGGTCCCTCCACCAGGCGCATGGTCATGCTGGTGGGACGCACATTGGTATTTTGGGTGCTGAATGACTGTTTCAGCCCGTGGTAATTGATCTTCAGCTTGGCCGTGAGACTATGCTCGCCGCGTTCGGCCACTTCCACTCCTCCGCACCAGGGCAGGAATTGCGGGTAATCTTCGACCTGGTCCACCAGGTTGAACATCTGCTCCGCGCTATAGTTGATCAAGACGGTTTTGTGTACGACTGCCATCGAGGGTGGTCCGTTTGATAAAATCGCAAAGTAATAATTTTAAACCGACGGGACGAGTTTTCCTTAGATGAGCATAGTTGACAACAAAAAAGCCTTTTTCGATTACTTCATCGAGGAGCGATTCGAAGCGGGCATCGTCCTGCAAGGTTGGGAAGTCAAATCGATACGCGCCGGCCGCGTGCAACTGAAAGAAGCCTATGTGATCGTGCGCAATGGCGAGGTATTCCTGTTCGGCGCGCACATCAGCGCCCTGACCAGCACCTCCACCCATGTGCACCCGGAAACCCTGCGCACCCGCAAGTTGCTGTTGAATGCGGCCGAGATCAGCAAGCTGATCGGCAAGGTGGAACGCTCCGGCTATACCCTGGTGCCCTTGAACCTGCATTACAGCAAAGGACGCGTCAAATGCGACATCGGCCTGGCCAAGGGCAAGAAGCAGCACGACAAGCGCGAGACCGAGAAGCAGCGCGACAGCCAGCGTGAAATCCAGTCCGCGATGAAGCAGCACCGGCGTTGATCTGCGCGCCGTTTCCGGCAAAAAACAACGGCTGCCTCGCGCAGCCGTTTTCATTGATTCATAGGTTCATTGCTTAATCCATCCCCGGCAGCAAGCGCACGGCCGCGGCGACCTCTTCAAGGACATCGTCCCAATTGCCGCGCTCCCGCTGGCGAAACAGCCGCATGCGCGGATACCAGGCGCTGCGATCGGGTTGCTGCCCCCAGCGCCATTCGCCTTCCAGCCGCAGCATCAGCCATACCGGCATGCCCAGCGCGCCGGCCAGGTGGGCCGCCGCGCTGTCTACGCTGATCACCAGATCGAGATTGGCCAGCAGCGCCGCCGTATCGGCCCAATCCGTCAATGGAAAGACCTGCAGGTTGGGCAGCGTAGCGGCGTACTCCTGGTCCGGCACCGGAACCGACTGCTGCAGGCAGATGAAATCGGCATCGACATCCAGCACCGGCTTGAGCTGCGCCAGCGCCAGGTCGCGCGTATGGTTGACGATGCCATATTGCCGCCCGGCCCAGGCCATGCCGATGCGTGGACGCCGCGGCAAGCCGTCGCGCCGGCCCAGACGCGCCGCCCAATGCGCCACCTGCCCCGGATCGGCCGCCAGATAGGGCGGCAACGGGCCTTGCGCCGGGTCCTGCCGGCCCAGCAGCAACGGCAGGCTCAGCAACGGCGCATGCACGTCATGGGGAGGCGGCGCCTTGTCGTTTCCGATAAAACGGCACGCCGGAAATGCAGGCTGCAGCAGCGGCAGCAATTGCGGCGGCACGCAGACGATGACGTGTTGCGCGCGCTGCGCCACGTCCGGGATATAGCGGGCAAATTGCAGCGAATCGCCCAGCCCCTGTTCGGCCCACAGCAGCACCGTCTTGCCGGCGAGATCCATTCCCGCTTGCCATGGCGGGCTGGCGCTGCGCAAGTCGGCACGACGGATCTGCGCGATCGCGCGCCTGGCCTCGTGCTCGCGCCAGCCTTCCTCGTAACGGCCTGCCATCAACAGCAAATGGCTACGCGCCACGCACGCCTCGGCGAAACCGGGATGCCGGGAGATGGCCTGTTCATAGCACGACAGCGCATCGCCAAAACGCCCCATCTGGCGCAATACGTTGCCGCGGTTGAACTGGATCAGTGCCATGCCGGCGCCGCTGTCGAGCGCCTCTTGGCGCTCGTAGCAGGCCAGCGCCTGCTCATGGCGGTTCAGCCTGAGCAGGATATCGGCGCGCAGGTTGAGGATGGAAAAATCGGAGGGAAAGGCGACTGCTGCGGGACCAATCGCCTCCAGCGCCTGTTCCGGCAGCCCAAGCTTGAACAGCGCTTCCGCCTTGCGGAGGCTGGCCTCTTGGGATGGGGACGGAGATGATGCCGCCTGCAGGCGCTCGCATTGCCCGACCAGCGCCTGCAAAGCCCGCGTGCGCGCGGCTGCGGCTTCGGCCAGCGCCGGGCTAAGCGCCAGGCATTCCTCGTAACTGGCGACTGCGTCCTGGAGATATCCGCCCTGCTCCTGCAGGCGCCCGCGTTGCATCAGCAGGGGGAAGAATTCCGGCTCGATGGCCAAGCCTGCGGCCACCTTTTCCAGGGCCGGCCCATGCATGCCGGCGCCGCCCAGCGCGATGGCGTCGCACATCAGGGACATCAATTGCGCCAGCCTGCTTGCATCCAGATTATTCATGCGGCCAGCTTAGCACGGGGCCGGCCTGCGCAAAACGCAGCGCGCCGCACAGGCGACCAAGAGCGAAGCGCTTGAGATCGCTGCAAGCCTGCCATTGGCTCCGTCCGGATAAAACGTAGTAAGCGGAGTAAAAACCGGAGTAAAGTCTCTTGCCAGATGCGGGGACTCGGATTTTTCCGGCGAAAACGAAGCGGCAATGGCAACTTTTTGCCGGCCGGATTCCTTGCGCTATTGAAATAAAGTCATGCGTACATCGGCGCCCAAAAATGTTCGCCAACGCCGGGTAAATGAATGTAAAGATGCAATTGTAAAGACGTTCTGAAACACCTCTGCAAAACCTTTTACGGCATATTAGCGGCTGCCGACGTCCCGCGGCATTAATGCAGGGCAACTCAAGAATGGAATGCAGCAATGTCTAAAGTGCTTTTGATCGATGACGATGTCGAGCTGGTCGATATGCTCAAGGAATACCTTGAGCAGGAAAAATTTGAAGTCAATGTCGCCTATGACGGCGAAGCCGGCGCTGCCGAAGCCTTGACCGGCCAATACGCCATCGCCGTACTGGACGTGATGATGCCGCGCCTGAACGGGGTCGATACCTTGCGCCGCATCCGTGCCAAGAGCAGCATGCCGGTGGTGATGCTGACCGCCAAGGGCGACGATACCGACCGCATCATCGGCCTTGAACTGGGCGCCGACGACTACGTTCCCAAGCCCTGCACGCCCCGTGAAATCGCTGCCCGCATTCGCGCCATCCTGCGCCGCGCCACGGCCGACAACACCGAGCAATCGCCCTACTCTCCGCTGGCCGTCGGCGCCTTGTCGATGTGGCCGGAGCAACGGCGCGCGACCTGGTCCGGACGTCCGCTGGAACTGACCAGCAGCGAATTCAACCTGCTTGAGGTGCTGGCGCGCAATGCCGGCAAGCCGGTGAGCAAGCAGCACCTGTCCGAACAGGGCCTGGGCCGTCCGTTGGCGCGCTTCGACCGCAACATTGACGTGCATCTGTCCAGCATCCGCCAGAAGATCGCCGCGCTGGGCAGCGACAAGAGCTGCATCCAGACCGTCTACCGACTGGGCTATCAGTTCATCAAGGAATAAAGTGGGTCGGTTATTCTGGAAGTTCTTCTTCTTCATCGCCATCGCCCAGATCACCGCCACCTGCGGCGTGGGCGTGCTGTTCTGGATCGAAAATCTGGAGCGCAATAACCGCACTTCCGAGATCGACCTCAGCCCTCCGGCCTCCTTCATGATCCGTTCGGCCGCCGCTACCCTGCAGTTCGGCGGCACGGAAGCCTTGCGCAGCCTGATCAACGAAGGCCGCGAACATCGCCTGAAGTTGTATGCGGTCGATGAAGAGATGAAGGACCTGATGGGCCGCGAAGTCTCGCCCAAGCTGGTGGAAGAAGCGCGCGCCGTGCTCAGGACCGAAAAGGAACGGCGCGTGGTCGAACTGGTGAAGGCCGCCAATGGCCATAGCTACCTGCTGTTCATCCCCGCCCCGCCCGAAGAATTCATTGGCCCCGGCGGCCCTGGCGGCCCCGGTCCGCACGAGCCGCGCCGCATGCGCGAGCGCGGGCCGCAGCCCTTGTTCTTCCCGAGCATGCCGATCCTGGTAGCGCTGCTGGCCAGCATGGTGTTCGCCCTGTTGCTGGCCTGGTATTTCTCCTACCCGATCCGCCACCTGAAGAACGCCTTTGCCCAGGCCGCTTCCGGCAACCTGGACCTGGAACTGGAACCTGTCATGAGTTCGCGCAGCGACGAACTGGCCGACCTCGGACGCGACTTCGACGCCATGACCGCCAAGCTGCGCACGCTGATGGAAAGCCAGCGCCGCTTGCTGCATGACGTCTCGCATGAGCTGCGCTCGCCGATTGCGCGGTTGCAGGTCGCCATCGGCCTGGCTAGGGTGCAGGACAGGGACAAGCTGGAGATCACGCTGGAACGCATCGAGCGCGAAAGCGTGCGCATGGACAAGCTGGTGGGCGAGCTGCTGACGCTGTCGCGGTTGGAAGCCAACGTGCCCGGCTCGATGGAAGAAAACATCGCGATCCAGCCGATGCTGGCCGACATGATCAACGACGCCAGCTTCGAGGCCAGCGCCAACGGCAAGCATATCGAAGGCCGGATCGATTGCCCGGTGGAGATCAAGGGCAATCCGGAACTGCTCTATCGCGCCATCGAGAACGTGCTGCGCAACGCCATCAAGCACACTGCGCCCGATACCACCGTGCAGCTCCATACCCAGGTCGATGAGATCAACAAACTGCTGCACCTGTCGATTCTCGACCGCGGCCCCGGCGTGCCGGAAGACGAACTGAACAGCATCTTCGAACTGTTCTTCCGCAGCAGCCGCACCAAGAGCAACAGTTCGGGTCATGGCCTGGGGCTGTCCATCGCGCGGCGCATCGTCGAGGCCCACAACGGTTTCATCCGCGCCGACAACCGCAAGGATGGCGGCCTGCGCGTGGATATCACCCTGCCCTTCATGGCGGACGAACCGGCCAAGGGGCAGACGCTGGACGCCTGACGGCGCGCGCCATGGCAAAACGGCCCGGCCTGCGGTATCGATGCAGGCCGGGCCGTTTGGTTTGAGCGACAGATCTTACTTCGGCTGGCTCTTGACCACTTGCATCGCCGCCGCGATCAGCCCGCTCATGTCCGACAGGTTGGCCGGCACGATGATGGAATTGTTGGTCTTGGCCAACTGGCCGAAAGCCGCCACATATTGCTCGGCCACCTTCAGGTTCACAGCATCCGATCCGCCCGGCGACTGGATCGCCGCCGCGGTCTTGCGGATCGCCTCGGCGCTGGCTTCGGCAATCGCCAAGATTGCCGCGGCCTGGCCCTGGGCGCGGTTGATCGAAGCCTGCTTTTCGCCTTCCGACCTGGCGATGGCCGCCTCGCGCTCGCCGGTGGCGATGTTGATCTGCTCCTGCTTGCGGCCTTCGGAGGCGGCGATCAGCGCGCGCTTCTCGCGCTCGGCGGTGATCTGGGCCTGCATCGCGTGCAGGATTTCCTTGGGCGGGGTGAGATCCTTGATCTCGTAACGCAGCACCTTCACGCCCCAGTTCTCGGCCGATTCGTCGATGGCGCTGACGATGGCGGTGTTGATGTGGTCGCGCTCCTCGAAGGTCTTGTCCAGTTCCATCTTGCCGATCACCGAACGCAGCGTGGTCTGCGCCAGCTGCGTGATCGCCGCGATGTAATTGGACGAGCCGTAGGACGCGCGCATCGGGTCGGTGATCTGGAAGTACAGGATGCCATCCACCTGCAGCTGGGTGTTGTCCCTGGTGATGCAGACCTGCGGCGGCACGTCCAGCGGGATTTCCTTGAGAATGTGCTTGTAGGCCACGCGGTCAATGAACGGCACCACGATGTTCAGGCCCGGCGCCAGCGTGGCGTGGTATTTGCCCAGGCGCTCCACCACCCAGGCATGCTGTTGCGGGACCACCTTGACCGTCTGCACGACGAACACGATGGCGATGAAGAAAATGACCAGGGTTACGCTTCCCAGCATAAGGTTCTCCTTAGGTTCTGAAGACTAAACTAAAAGATGGATCAGCGCGGCGCGACGATGAGCCGGCTGCCACGGATTTCGCGGATGACATATGCGCCGGGCAAAGGATGGTGCCCGGTTTCCAGCTCGACATCCCATTGGGCGCCGCGGTAAGGCACGCGCGCCACATGGAGATCGCCCTGCGCATCCCAGGCGGCCACTTCCACGGTCTGGCCGATGTCGAGGATGACGTTGGGGTCGGCATTGGCGTTGCGCTTGCGCGAGCGGCCGAAACGGCTGCGGCGCAACAGCAGCATTGCGGCAATGCCGACCGCGGCGGCGGCCAGCAACTGCCATTCGAGCAGCGCGCCGCCCAGCGCGACCAGGCCGCCGGCAACCAGGCCGAGCGCGATCATCAGCAGATAAAAGGTCCCGGAGAACAGTTCGGCGGCGATCAGTGCGCCCGCTGCCACGAACCAGATGGCCCAGTCGGTCATGTGCGTTTCCTCCATGAAGATGCGTCGGTTTTCCCTCCGACAAGGGCGGCATCAGTCTACCCCACAATAATGCGCGCAAAAACAAAGACGCGGACATTTCTGTCCGCGCCTTCGAATTTGCTTCACGTCTATCTCGTATTGTGCGCCTGCCGGCGGCGCCCGACGCCGCCGGCGATGATGCGCAATACGCTTACTTCTTGCCGGCCAGCGCCTGCCAGGTGTCGATGACCGTGTCCGGGTTCAGCGAGATCGACTCGATGCCCTGGTCCATCAGCCATTGCGCAAAGTCCGGATGGTCCGAAGGACCCTGGCCGCAGATGCCGACGTACTTGCCCTTGGCGCGGCAAGTCGAGATCACCTTGGTCAGCAGCGCCTGCAGCGCCGGGTCGCGCTCGTCGAAATCGGCCGCCAGCAACTCCATGCCGGAGTCGCGGTCCAGGCCCAGGGTCAGCTGGGTCAGGTCGTTGGAGCCGATCGAGAAGCCGTCGAAGTGCTCCAGGAACTGCTCTGCCAAAATGGCGTTGGACGGCACTTCGCACATCATGATCACGCGCAGGCCGTTTTCGCCGCGCTTCAAGCCATTCTTGCCGAGCAGGCCGATGACCTTCTCCGCCTGGCCCAGGGTGCGCACGAACGGCACCATGATCTCGACGTTGGTCAGGCCCATGTCGTTACGCACGCGCTTCATGGCCTGGCATTCCATTTCGAACGCTTCGGCAAAATCCGCTGCCAAGTAGCGGGCGGCGCCGCGGAAGCCCAGCATCGGGTTTTCCTCGTCCGGCTCGTAGCGCGAACCGCCGATCAGCTTCTTGTACTCGTTCGACTTGAAGTCGGACAGGCGCACGATCACGGTCTTGGGCCAGAACGCCGCGGCGATGGTGGCGATGCCTTCGGCCAGCTTGTCGACGTAGAAAGCCCGGGGCGAGGCGTGGCCGCGCGCCACCGATTCCACCGCCTTCTTCAGGTCGGCGTCGATGTTCGGGTATTCCAGGATCGCCTTCGGGTGCACGCCGATGTTGTTGTTGATGATGAATTCCAGGCGCGCCAGGCCGACGCCGCCGTTGGGGATCGACTGGAAGTCGAACGCCAGTTGCGGGTTACCCACGTTCATCATTACCTTCAGCGGGATCGGCGGCAGTTCGCCGCGCGCCACTTCGGTGACTTCGGTTTCCAGCAGGCCGTCATAGATCTTGCCTTCGTCGCCTTCGGCGCAGGACACGGTCACCAGCGTGCCGTCCTTCAACACATCGGTGGCGTCGCCGCAGCCGACTACCGCCGGCACGCCCAGTTCACGGGCGATGATCGCCGCGTGGCAGGTACGGCCGCCGCGGTTGGTGACGATGGCCGAAGCGCGCTTCATCACCGGCTCCCAGTTGGGGTCGGTCATGTCGGCCACCAGCACGTCGCCCGGCTGCACACGTTCCATCTCGGCCGGGTCGCTGATCACGCGCACCGGACCGGCGCCGATCTTCTGGCCGATGGCGCGGCCGGTCGCCAGCACCGTGCCCGAGCCCTTGAGCTTGAAGCGCTGCTGGGCGTCGGTCGCCTTTTGCTGCGACTTCACGGTTTCCGGACGGGCCTGCAGGATGTACAGCTTGCCGTCGCGGCCGTCCTTGCCCCACTCGATGTCCATCGGACGGCCATAGTGCTTCTCGATGATGGTGGCGTACTTGGCCAGCTCGACCACTTCGGCATCGTCCAGCGAATAGCGGTTGCGCAGTTCGACCGGCACGTCGACGGTCTTGACCGAGCGGCCGGCCTTGGCTTCGCCGGTGAATTCCATCTTGATCAGCTTGGAGCCGAGGTTACGGCGGATCACCGGCTGCTTGCCCAGTTCCAGCATCGGCTTGTGGACGTAGTATTCGTCCGGGTTGACGGCGCCCTGCACCACGGTTTCGCCCAGGCCATAGCTGGAGGTGATGAAAACCACATCCTTGAAGCCCGATTCGGTATCAATGGTGAACATCACGCCGGCCGCGCCCACATCCGAGCGCACCATGCGCTGCACGCCGGCCGACAGGGCCACTTCGGCGTGGGTGAAGCCCTTGTGCACGCGGTACGAGATCGCGCGGTCGTTATACAGGGAGGCGAACACGTGCTTCATCGCTTCCAGCACGTTGTCGATGCCCACCACATTGAGGAAGGTCTCCTGCTGGCCGGCAAAGGAGGCGTCCGGCAAGTCTTCCGCGGTGGCGGAAGAACGCACGGCGAACGACATCTCGCTAGTGGAGTCAGCCACCAGGCGATCGTAGAAGGCGCGGATTTCCTGGTCCAGGCGCGGCTGGAACGGGGTATCGACGATCCATTGGCGGATCTCGGCGCCGGCTTGCGCCAGCGAGCGCACGTCGTCGATATCCAGGCCTTCCAGGCGCGCGGCGATACGCGCGGCCAGAGTCTGGCCACCGTCGGCGCTGTGCTCGAGGAAATCGCGGAAGGCTTGCGCAGTGGTGGCAAAACCGCCCGGCACGCGAACGCCCGCGCCGGCCAGCTGGCTGATCATTTCACCCAGCGATGCGTTTTTGCCGCCGACGGACTCGACGTCCGTCATGCGAAGAGTTTCAAACGAGGCTACGTATACAGCCCCCTGGGTATTTGCTGCGTTGGACATGACAACCCCTAGCTTGATGATAAGAAATCTTCGCGGGCGCAGCATGCGTCTGTTGATTTTTGTTATTCTGCGACGACGGCGGCAACAATGGCGGCATGAGAGACGAACCCAGGGACCGGAAGCAACGCGCGCATGCGCCGAGGACGTTTGCCAATGCAAACATCGCAAGATACTCGGTCAAATTACGCAGGCGATGGATGGTCATTCAGGATGGGCTGCTCAATCAGTTGCCGGGCATTGTACCGCGTGAAACCATTTTTGTTCATTGCAGCGCCCTTTTTTTATCTTTATTTCCGACAACATTATGCTCGATCCCATGCCTCTCCCGCGCCCGGCGCCTGCCATTGCCGCCAACCGCACCGTGTTCTTCGTTTCCGACGGCACCGGGATCACCGCTGAAACACTCGGGCATTCGGTACTGAGCCAGTTCGAGCTGCGCTTCAAGCAGGTGCGCCTGCCCTTTATCGATACCGTCGACAAGGCCCACGACGCCACCCGCAAGATCAATGAGGCATCCCAGGTCGACGGCAAGCTGCCGATCGTCTTTTCGACCCTGGTGAAGTCCGAACTGTCGGCCGTGATCCGCAACGCCAAGGCGATGCACATGGACCTGTTCCAGACCTTTGTGGAACCGCTGGAGCAGGAACTGGGGCTGAAATCCACCCACACCATCGGCCGCAGCCACAACACCGCCGATTCGGAGGAATACAAGAACCGCATCGAAGCCATCAACTTCTCGCTGGCGCACGATGACGGCCAGTCCAACAAGAACCTGTCGGAAGCGGATGTGGTCCTGGTGGGCGTGTCGCGCTCGGGCAAGACGCCCACCAGCCTGTACCTGGCGATGCAGTTCGGCATCAAGGCAGCCAACTATCCGCTGATCCCGGAAGACTTCGAACGCGAGAAGCTCCCCAGCGGCCTGGTGGTGCACAAGAAAAAGATCTTCGGCCTGACCATCGCCCCGGAACGCCTGGCCGAGGTACGCAATGAACGCCGCCCCGGCAGCAAGTACGCTTCCCTGGAAAATTGCCGCTATGAAATCAATGAGGCGGAAAAGATGATGCGCCGCGAAGGCATCCGCTGGATGTCGTCGACCGCCAAGTCGATCGAAGAGATCGCGGCGACGATCCTGCAGGAAATCAAGCCTGAACCGCGCTGAGGACAGGATTCGCGCCGATAATGTTTTTTATGATTCTCGACATCTTTTTGAAAAATCCCCATCTTTTATAATTACTGCAATTTTCTCGTGCATACAATTTCAGACTCCGACATTCACCTCGTCATTGGAGATTTTATGCACAGATTCGCGATATTGGCCCTGGCAGCAGCAACCTTGGCTGGATGCGGGACAATGCACGGCAATTTTGTCTCGGATCCAGTTGCTTCAACTGCCTTCAGGGCCAATACCACCAAGCAGAATATGCTGGATCTTCGCCAACCGGCGAAGCGCACGCCGGTGCGTAACGGCACTTCGGAATGCTTCGACTATGAACTCGACAGGATGGGCCGGCGCACCGACTTCTACGTCGGCTTCACCTCCAGTGGAAAAGTCAATGCCGCAGGCTACACCGACTGTGCTGCGGCAATTGCAGCTGGCCACCTGAACTCCGATGCGCCGGCCAAACAGATCTACTGACCCGGGACGGGATTGATGGAATGATCCCAACCGACAAGAAAAAATGCCGCCCAGAAATTTCCGGGCGGCATTTTTACTCAACGAACTTACTTGCATCGGCCATCGGCGGCATGAGCGACTATGCCGCCTCTTCACGAGTGAAACGGGTGTACAGGCGGCTCTTCTTGCTTGGGCCGTCGATCGTCGTTTCCATCTCGAATTCATTCTCGCCCAGCAAACGATAATGCGCCGAATAGGCGTCGGCCCCACATTGGTGAGGCCCGACAGGGACGAGCGCATTGCCCTTCCTGCGATACGCCTGATAATGCAGTCCGATGCGATCGCCATCGTCAAAGGCGACGCTGACCACCTCATCGGCAAAGGTATACAGGAACGCCCTGCGAAACCCCAGCGGCGCGGCGGCGCCATCGAGCAACAGACGCCCCTCTTCGCGATACTGCAAGATGCCGTCGCCTGCGGGATGGAACACGCAGCGTCCATGCGCGGTACCGGAGACTGCCTGTATGTCGTCCCGCATGCGGCGCTGCAAGCGCCAGCTTCCCTGAAAGAACGCCGGCAACAAGAAGACGTCATCCGGCCGCGTCCGCTCCATGTTTATCCCCGATCCTGGCGTTGGCGCACTTGCTCGAAGAAGCACACGGCGGCGGCCGCCGCTACATTGAGCGACTCCATCTGGCCCAGGTGCGGAATCGCCACTTCCTGCGAAGCCATCTCCATCAACTGCGGTGCCACGCCCTGCCCTTCATGGCCGAACAGCCAGGCTGCCGCGCCGGCCAGATCGCACTGGTAGATGGTCTGGGCCGCATGCGAACTGGTGGCCAGCACCGGGATCTTGCTGCAGGCGCACAGACGTTCGAGGTCGGCGTTCTCGTAGATATTCAGCAGGAAGTGCGCGCCCATGCCGGCGCGCAGGACTTTGGGCGACCATGCCGCGGCGGTGCCGGCCGAGCAGAATACCTGGCCGATGCCGGCCGCCGCGGCACTGCGCAGCACCGAGCCGAGGTTGCCCGGGTCCTGCAGGCCGTCCAGCAGCACGGCCGACTGTTCCAGTGCCTGCGGCGCCTCGGGATGCGGCGTGGCGACCAGCAACAGCAGGCCGACGCCGTTTTCCACCTGGCTGAGCGCGCCGTAGAGGTTGTCGCTCAGGACCAGGCATTGCGTCCGGTTGCGTTCGCATTCAGCCAGGATGGGAGCGACTTCCGGATGCCGCTGGGCGCTTTCCGCCACCACGCATAGCTGCGGCGCGCCCCGATGCTGCAGCCAGGCTTGCGCCAGGTGCACGCCGTCCAGCAGCGTCTGTCCGGCGCGGCGCCGCGCCTGGCTGCTGGCAGCCAGTTGCTTGAGTTCCTTGTACAGCGGGTTGTCTTTGGAGGTGATGAGTTTCATGCGATCGGCCTCACGCGCGCTCTTGCACCGCCAGCAGGGCCTTGACCGGGGCATAGGAACGGCGATGCACCGGCGAGACGCCATGCAGGCGCAGGCGTTCCAGATGCAAGGCGGTCGGATAGCCCTTGTGGCGGTCGAAGCCGTAATGCGGATAGGTGTCGTGCAACGCCATCAGCGCCGCATCGCGCGCGGTCTTGGCGAGGATGGATGCCGCCGAGATCGCCGGCACCTTGTCGTCGCCCTTGACGATGGCTTCGCTGCGGATGCTCATGACCGGGCAGCGGTTGCCGTCGATCAGCGCCAGCGTGGGCTGGGTGGCGAGGCTTTCGACCGCGCGCCGCATGGCCAGCATGCTGGCGTGCAGGATATTGAGTTCGTCGATTTCCTGTTCATTGCAAGAGGCGATGGCCCAGGCGATGGCGTTGGCCTTGATCTCCAGCGCCAGGCTGTCGCGCGCGGCTTCGCTGAGCTTCTTGGAGTCGCGCAATCCCGGGATCGGGCGCGCCGGATCGAGGATCACGGCGGCCGCGAACACCGGCCCGGCCAGCGGGCCGCGGCCAGCCTCGTCGACACCGCACATGATCTCGCCGGCGTAATCGAACAGGGACAACGTCTGGGGCGCCGCTTTGGGCATGATGGTCTTCTTTCCTTAAAACGATGGGGCGGCATGCGCCGCCTTGCTATCTGGCGCGGACGCCGATCACTTCACACACGGCATTGGCGCTTTCCCGGCTGGTGTCGCGCAGCAGCGCATGGTGCATGTCGGTAAAGCGGCGCGCCAGCCGTTGCTGCTGCGCATGGTCGTCCAGTTGGCGCCACATGGCGTCGGCCAGCGCTTGCGGCGTGGCGTCGTGCTGCAGCAGCTCCGGCACCAGGAACTCGCGCGCCAGGATGTTGGGCAGCCCGACCCATGGCTGATACCCCATATGGCGCATGATCTGGTACGAGGCCCACATGACCTTGTAGGAGATCACCATCGGCTTCTTGTACAGGGCCACTTCCAGCGATGCCGTGCCAGAAGCCACCAGCACCGCATCGGCCGCTTCCATGGCCGAATGCGACTGGCCGGCGACGACCTTGACATCGAGGTCTTCATAGCCGCCCAGGCGGATCTGTTCCAGGAAGAAAGCCATCTGCCGCTCGCCCGCCATCGGGGTGACGAACTGTAGGCTGGGTTCGCGTTGCCGCAGCAAACGCGCCGCCGCCAGGAAACCGTCGCCATTCTGCTTCAACTCGCCCATGCGGCTGCCCGGCAAGATGGCGACCACGCGCGCATCCTGCTTCAGTCCCAGCCGCGCCCGCGCCGCCGACATGTCAGGCTGCATCGGGATCACTTCGGCCAGCGGATGTCCGACATAGGTGACCGGAATGCCTGCGTTGCGGTAAATGCTTTCCTCGAAAGGAAAGATCACCAGCATGTGCGATACCGCGCGCGCGATCTTCTTGATGCGCCAGCCGCGCCAGGCCCAGATCTGGGGGCCGATGAAATGGATGGTGGGAATGCCCGCCTTGCGCAGTTGCTCTTCCAGGCCCAGGTTGAAGCCCGGGTAATCGACGCCGACGAAGACATCCGGCCGCTCGGCCAGCAACCGCTCGCGCAGCGCCTGCTGGATGCCCTTGATTTCGCGATAGCGGGGAATGACTTCGAACAGGCCGCGCACGGTCAGCTTGTCCATCGGCCAGTCGCTGGTAAAGCCTTGCGCCATCATGTGTTCGCCGCCGATGCCGTGCAAGCGCACATCCGGCAGGCGTTCGCGCAGGCCCGCCAGCAGGCGGCTGCCCAGCAGGTCGCCGGAACTCTCCCCGGCCACCAGGGCGATCGATTGCTTGCGCGTCAGTTCAGCGGATGATGCCACGGGATGAGGCTTCGATGAATTCGCGCAGCAGGCGGATATGCCCGGCCGATGCAGCCGATTTGGCTTCCATGCTCGCCAGTTCCTGCCGGGCCTCTTCCAGCGGCAGGTTGGAGCGGTAAACCACCTTGTAAGCGCGCTTGATCTCCATGATCTGTTCGCTGGTGAAACCGCGCCGCTTGAGGCCTTCGCTGTTGATCCCGGCCGGCACCGCGCGATTGCCCGCGGCGGTAACGAAAGGCGGTACGTCCTGGCTGACGGCGGCGGTGAAGGCGGTCATCGCATGCGCGCCGATATGGCAGAACTGGTGCACGGTGGTGAAACCGCCCAGGAACACGTAATCGCCGAGATGGACATGGCCGGCCAGCGTGGCATTGTTGGCCAGGATGATGTTGTTGGCCAGCTGGCAGTCATGCGCCAGGTGGACATAGGCCATGATCCAGTTGTCGTTGCCGATGCGGGTGGCGCCGGCGTCCTGCACCGTGCCGCGGTTGAAGGTGACGAATTCGCGGATGGTGTTGCGGTCGCCGATCTCGACCGTGGTGGGTTCGCCCGCGTATTTCTTGTCTTGCGGCGCGGCGCCGATGGAGCCGAACTGGAAAATCTCGTTGTCGCGGCCGATGGTGGTATGCCCTTCGATGACCACATGGGCGCCGATGCGGGTGCCCGCGCCGATGCGCACATCGGGACCGATCACGGCATACGGGCCGACCTCGACCGAGGAATCGAGCTGGGCGCCCGGTGCAATCACTGCGGTAGGATGAATCTTCGACATATCCTGTTATTCGCTTGATGTTCGCTTGATGTTCTCTTGAGGGCTTGCGATCCTGCCATGCCCAATGAATCAGGCCCGGCGGGATCGCATGCGATCGCCGGCCGGGCCCTCCATGTGCGGTTTGGCGGCCCCGGTCAGGCGCTCTGGCTGGCGTCGGCGGCGCTGCGCATGGTGCACATCAGGTCGGCTTCGACCGCCACCTGACCATCCACCGTGGCAACCGCCGTGTACTTCCAGATGCCGCGCGCACGGCGGGTAATCTCGACTTGCATCTTCAACTGGTCGCCCGGCTCCACCGGACGCTTGAAACGGGCGTTATCGATGCCGACGAAATAGACCACGGTATTTTCATCGGGCTTGCGGCCTTCGGTCAGGAAGGACAGCAGCGCGGCGGTCTGCGCCAGCGCCTCGATCATCAGCACGCCGGGCATGACCGGCTTGTGCGGGAAGTGGCCGTTGAAGAACTCTTCATTGACGGTCACGTTCTTGATGGCGGTAATGGTCTTGCCGCTTTCCCAATCCAGCACGCGGTCCACCAGCAGCAACGGATAGCGATGCGGCAGGTATTGTTTGATCTCGTTGATATCGAGGACTTTTTTGATATCGGGGCTATTCATTCTCTTCTTGATTCTCTGAATTGGCTGTAAGCGATTTGAGCGTTTTCTCCAACGCCCGGATTTTCTCACGCATCGTGCCCAGATTGCGCACCAATGCGGCGGATTTTTCCCAATCCCGGTGTTCGGTGATGGGGTAGAAGCCGGTGTATTGCCCCGGCTCCAGGATCGAGCGCAGCGCCAGCGTGCCGGCCGAAACATGCACCCGGTCGACGATGGTGATATGGCCATGGATCATGGCCGCGCCGCCGATCGAGCAATATTTGCCGATCCTGGCGCTGCCGGCGATGCCGGCGCAGGCGGCAATCGCGGTATGCGCGCCGATGTGGCAGTTGTGTGCGATCTGGATCTGGTTGTCGAGCTTGACGCCCTCCTCGATCACGGTGTCGGCCAGCGCGCCGCGGTCGATGGTGGTGTTGGCGCCGATTTCGACGTCATCGCCGATCATCACGCGCCCGACCTGCGGGATCTTGATCCACTGCCCGGCTTCGTTGGCAAAACCGAAACCATCGGCGCCGATGACCGCGCCCGAATGCACGATGCCGCGCGCGCCGATTTCGCAAGCGTGGTGCAGCGTGGCGCGGGCATGGAAATGCGTGTCGTCGCCGACTTTGGCGTTGCGGCCGATGAAGCTGCCGGCGTCGATGCGCGCGCGCTCGCCGATCACCGCGCCGGCTTCGATCACGGCCAGCGGACCGATCACGGCGCTGGCAGCGACGTTGGCAGCCGGGTCGACCACTGCGCCGGGATGGATGCCGGCCGGCGGCGCCACCTCGTCCAGGCGCTGGAACAACTGCGCCGCGCGGGCGAAATAGGCGTAAGGGTTCTTCGTGACGATGCGCGCCCCGGCATAGGACTGGACTTGGGCATCGTCGGCTTCGGACAGGATCAGCGCGGCAGCCTGCGTCTGCTCGGCCTGGGCCCGGAATTTGGGATTGGAAAGGAACGTGATATGGGAGGAGCCGGCGGCGTCCAGTGGTGCGATGCCCAGGACTTCAACGTCCGCATCGCCCTTCAACTGCCCGCCCAAGCGCTCGACCAATTGCTCCAGCCGAATACTCATCTTGGCCTTCCGAATGATATGCGTTGCATGGAAAACACGATCGCCGCCGTCCGCCATTGAACTGGCGCGGACAAACGGAACATCAATTGGCATGCGGGCGCGAAGACGTCTCCGCCCTCGCGCCCGCATTCATGGCAAACGGATTATTTTGCCAGTTCTTTCAGCACTTTGTCGGTGATGTCGATACGCTTGCTGGCGTACACGGCTTCCTGGAAGACGATGTCGTACTTTTCAGCTTCGGCGATCTGGCGGATCACCTTGTTGGTGCGCTCCAGAACCACGGCCAGTTCTTCGTTGCGGCGCTGGTTCAGGTCTTCGCGGAACTCGCGCTGCTTGCGCTGGAATTCCTTGTCCAGGTCGGACAGGTCGCGCTGGCGCTTGGCGCGATCCGAATCCGACAGCACGGAGGCATCCTTGTCCAGCTTGTCCGACTGCGCCTTCAGGCGTGCGGCCATGTCTTGCAGTTCGCGGTCGCGCTTGGCGAATTCCTGCTCCAGCTTGGTTTGCGCAGCCTTGGCCGGCGCGGCTTCGCGGAAGATGCGTTCGGTGCTGACAAAGGCGATCTTCGAACTTTCCTGCGCGTACGCAACGGAAGCACTCATCAGGCCGGCAGCCATCACGATGGCTTGCAGGGACAGAAACGATTTGGTAATGAACTTCAAGGTTGTTCTCCGTATTACAAAATTCAATGATGCCCGCTTCAAACTCAGAAGCCGGTACCCAGTTGGAACTGGAAGGATTGGGACTTGTCGCCATCCTTCAGGTTCAACGGTTTGCCGAAGCTCAGTTTCAAGGGGCCGATCGGCGACACCCAGCTGATGCCGACACCGGCAGAATAGCGCAAGTCGTTGAACTTGATGTTCTGGCCGTCGGCGAAGACGTTGCCGCCGTCAAAGAACGTGAACCAGCGCAAAGTACGATCCTGGCCCGAACCCGGGAACGGGAATTGTAACTCCGCATTGGCGTAGAAACGAGAGGCGCCGCCCATCGAGTCGCCATACTGGTCCTTCAGGCTGCCCAGCGAGGAGGCTTCATAGCCGCGCACGGTGCCGATGCCGCCGGCATAGTAGTTCTTGAACACCGGGTAGGGTTTGCTGCCGATGCCGCGGCCGTAGTCCAGTTCACCGTTCAGCGCCAGCGTTACCGCCTTGCTGAAGAAAGGCTGGAAATACTGGTGCTGGTAGCTGGCGCGGTAGTATTTCAGCGTGCCCAGGTACGAGACTTCCATGTTGGCGCGCATGTACTGGCCGGTGGTCGGCACGAGCGCACTGTCGCGGCCGTCGCGTTGCCACGCGATGGTCAGCGGGATGCTGGTGGTGCGGGCGCTGCCGACGCCGCAATTGTTGCTAGTCGAGGTCACATCGCAGCCTGCGCCGCCGGCGCCGCCGAAATCGCGCACATACTGGCGATATAGCGAGGGGCTGGTGGTGTCGGTGCTGACGTCGGTATTTTCGATGCCCACGCCGAAGAACACGCGATCCAGTTCCGAGAACGGCACGCCGAACTTGACGCTGCCGCCCAGGGTCTTCACGCGATAATCACCGGTCGCATACACCGATGGGCGGATCGTACGCAGATAGACTTCATAGGTGCGGCTGATGCCGTCGTCGGTGAAGTACGGATTGGTGGTCGACACCGAAATCGTGCGATAACGCGAGCTGGTATTGACTTCCACGCCGACGGTGTTGCCGCTGCCGAAGGCGTTTTCCTGCGAAATCGAGCCGGTCAGGCTGAGCTTGTCCGATTGCGAGAAGCCGGCGCCCAGCATGATGTTGCCGGTCGGCTTTTCTTCCACCTTCATGTTGACGTCGACCTGGTCGCTGGTGCCAGGGACTTCCGGCGTTTCAAGCGTGACTTCCTTGAAGTAGCCCAGGCGGTCCACGCGGTCGCGGGAGAGCTTGATCTTCTCGCCGTCGTACCAGGAATCCTCGAACTGGCGGAAT
Organism: Herbaspirillum sp. SJZ099; assembly: GCF_007828355.1. Classification (NCBI taxonomy): domain Bacteria; kingdom Pseudomonadati; phylum Pseudomonadota; class Betaproteobacteria; order Burkholderiales; family Oxalobacteraceae; genus Herbaspirillum; species Herbaspirillum sp. SJZ099. Next base: position 25,391 of record NZ_VIUO01000006.1, read on the forward strand.
TCGCGGCGGATGACTTCATCGCGGGTCTTGGTATTGCCGGCGATGTTGACGTGGCGCACATACACGCGCTTGCCCGGATCGACCATGATGGTGAAGGCCACTTCCTTCTTTTCGCGGTCGACATTCGGGTTGGCGTTGACGTTGGCGAAGGCGTAACCGAAGTTGCCCAGGCGCTCGCCGATCTTCTTGGTGCTGTCGGTCAGCTTGGAGCCGGAATAGATGTCGCCCTTCTTCAACTGCACCAGCGAGGTCAGCTCCTGTTCCATCCCGAACATCTCGCCTTCGAGCTTGATATCGGAGACGGTGTACTTCTCGCCTTCCTTGATGTTGACGGTGATGTAGATGTCTTTCTTGTCCGGCGTGATCGATACCTGGGTGGATTCGACTTGCATTTCCAGGTAGCCGCGGTCCAGATAGTACGAGCGCAGGGTTTCGATGTCGCCCTGCAGCTTTTCCTTGGAATACTGGTCGGCCTTGGTGTACCAGGTGAACCAGCCCGGCGTGGTCAGCTTGATCTGGTCGCGCAGCGTGCCGTCGGAAAACACCTTGTTGCCGACGAAATTGATCTGCTTGATGCGCGAGACTTCGCCTTCATCCACCGTGAAGCTGATCGCCACGCGGTTGCGCTCGACCGGGGTCACGGTGGTCGAGACCTTGGCGCCGTACAGGCCGCGCGACAGGTATTGGCGCTTGAGTTCCTGCTCGGCGCGGTCGACCTGGGAGCGGTCGAAAATGCGGGACTCGGCCACGCCGATTTCCTTCAGCGCCTTGGTCAGCTGTTCCTTGTCGAATTCCTTGATGCCGGAGAAGTCGACGCTGGCAATCGCCGGGCGCTCGACCACCTGCACCACCAGCACATCGCCTTCGGATTCGATGCGCACGTCGCGGAAGAAACCGGTGGCGTACAGCGCCTTGATCGCCGCCGTGCCCTTTTCATCGGTGAAGGTGTCGCCCACGCGCACCGGCAGGTAGCTGAAGACGGTGCCGGCCTCGGTACGCTGGATACCCTCGACACGGATGTCCTTGACCACGAACGGCGTCACAGCCATGGCTTGGCTGGAGCACAGGGCGAATGCGGCGGCTGCGATCAGGCGACGGGAAAAGGTCGGAATGGGATGGTGCGCAGGGTGTATTTTCATCTATCGTTCATCAACAGTGTTTTCGCCTCGGCACTGCCTGACAAGATGCTGGCAAGCAATTGAAAACGGATTCCAGATCCATTGCCAATTGCTTAACAGCTGCCATGGGGGTTGGCCGGCAAATGTAAAAAATCCGGTCTTTCTTGCAAACCTTGGCGATTTGACCCGCCAAAGCCTGCAACAGCCCGGATTTATCCTTGAAACATCAGGCGCGCGATGTCGTTGAATGCAGCCACAAGCATCAGTGCCATCAGTATTCCCAGGCCGGCGCGCTGCGCGATTTCCCCAAACCGCTCGGGAACGCGCCGCCCTGTCAAAATCTCCAGCGCATAATACAGCAAATGACCGCCATCTAAAACCGGGATCGGCAAGAGATTCATCACGCCCAGGCTGATACTGATAAAAGCCAGGAAGCTGAGGTAGCTGACCAAGCCGACGCGGGCTGTCTGGCCCGCATAATCGGCAATGGTGATCGGGCCGGTGATGTTCTTCCACGATACCTGGCCGACGATCATCTTGCCGATCATCTTGACCGTCATGATGCTGGTGTCCCAGGTGCGGCGCGCGCCCTTGGCCACCGCTTCCAGCGGGCCATCGCTGATGGTCGCCATCTCCGGCGCCAGCGGCACTTCAACCTTGATGCGGCCGATCTGCTTGCCGGACGCGCCGTCGGCCACGCTGTCGGGAACCACCGCCGCATCGAAGGCGGAAGTCCCTCTTACGGCATGCAGCACCAGGCGCTTGCCCGCGGACTCGCGCACCTTTTCAACGAATGCCAGGCCGTCCGGAACCGGCTCGCCGTCGACCGCCAGGATCCTGTCCCCGGCTTGCAGGCCGGCCGCTTTGGCCGGGCCGTCGAGGATCTTGCCCAGCACCGCCGGCGGCCGTGCCAGCGCCAGTCCCAGCTTGGCCAGGAAGTCGCCTTCCAGGTCGCCGCTGCCGATTTCATTCAGGCGCAACGTGACGGTATTGAGCAGCTTGCCCGGCCCGTTCGGGTTCGGGCGCTCGACATCGACACGGGCATCGGCCTTTTCCAGCACCGCTTGCATCAGTTGCCAGCGCACCTCCGACCACACAAGCACCGGCTCGCCGTTGATGGCCGTGATGCGGTCGCCGCCGCGCAAGCCTGCCTGGTAAGCCGCCGTCGATTCCGCCGCCGCGCGCAGCGTAGGCACCGGTTCGGGCACGCCATGCATGTACAGGCCTGCGAACAGCAGGATCGCCAGCAGGAAATTGGCCGCCGGGCCGGCCGCTACGATGGCGATGCGACGCCATACGGACTGGCGGGTGAATTCGCGCTTGAGGTCTTCTTCGGGGATGTCTTCCAGGTCCTGCTCGCGCGCGTCGAGCATCTTGACGTAGCCGCCCAGCGGCAGGATGGACAAGGCCCATTCGGTCTGGTCCCGGCCGAACCGGCGCGACCAGACCACGCGTCCCATGCCTACCGAGAAACGCAATACCTTGACGCCGCACCAGCGGGCCACCAGGTAGTGTCCCAATTCATGCACTACCACCAGGGTGCCGAGCGCGACGAAAAACGCGATCAGGGTATGCAGCAATGTCATTGTGAAATCAAGGCCTCGGCATGGGCGCGGGCGGCCGCATCCTGCTCCAGCAGCGTGCCGACATCCACCGCCTGCCGGTTGGGAATCGCGGACATCACCCGCTGGATCAATTGGTCGATCATCCTGAACCCGATCTTGCGGTCGAGGAAGGCTTGCACGGCGACTTCGTTGGCGGCATTCAATATCGCAGCCAGCGTGCCGCCGGCGCGCAAGGCATCATACGCCAGTTTGAGGCAGGGAAAACGGCCGAAATCGGGTTGACTGAACGACAACTGGGCGATCTGCGCCAAATCCAGCGGCGCCACGCCCGATGCGATGCGGTCGGGATAAGCCAGCGCCGAGGCGATCGGGGTACGCATATCCGGATTGCCCAGTTGCGCCAGCACCGAACCATCCGCATACGAGACCATCGAGTGGATCACGCTTTGCGGGTGGATCACCACCTCGATCCTGTCGGCCGGCGCGCCGAACAGCCAGTGCGCCTCGATCACTTCCAGCCCCTTGTTCATCATGGTGGCCGAATCGACCGAAATCTTGCGCCCCATCACCCATTTCGGGTGCGCCACCGCTTCTTCCACGGTCACCTCGTCGAGCGTGGCGACATCGCGCGTGAGGAACGGGCCGCCGGATGCGGTCAACAGGATCTTTTCCACGCCGTGCGCCTGCATTGAACGGGTATAGCCCGGCGGCAAGCATTGGAAGATGGCATTGTGCTCGCTGTCGATGGGCAGCAGGCAGGCGCCGTGCGCCGCCACCGCATCCATGAGCAGTTGGCCCGAAATGACCAGCGCCTCCTTGTTGGCCAGCAGGATCTTCTTGCCGGCCCTAGCCGCGGCCAGGGTCGACGCCAAGCCCGCCGCGCCGACGATGGCGGCCATGACCATATCGCAGCCCTGCGCCGAGGCGATATCGCACAATGCCTCGGGGCCATGGGCGACGTCGGTCGGCAATCCCTTGGCGCGCAGCAACGCACCCAATTCGCCGGCGGCCGCGGCCGAGCCGACCACCGCCACCTGCGGGCGAAAGCGTTCGCATTGCGCCGCCAGTTCGGCCACGCGCGCATGGGCGCTCAAGGCATAGACGCGGTAACGCTCGGGATGGCGCGCAATGACGTCGAGCGTGGAAACGCCGATGGAACCGGTGGAGCCGAGGATACTGATGGACTGCATGAGATTTCCGGATTTATTAAGACGCTCAGGCTGCCGCCAGCCAGAGGTCGATCAGCGCCGCCAGCGGCAGCACCGGGATGAGCGCGTCAATACGGTCCAGCACGCCGCCATGACCTGGCAGCAGGTTGCTGCTGTCTTTCATGCCGGCGCGGCGCTTGAGTTGCGATTCGAACAGATCGCCCACTACGCTGGCCACGACCATGACGCTCAGCACCGCCACGAAGCCCAGCCAGCCCCAGCGGTCATACAGGTGCAGTTGGAAGGTCTCGCCCAGGCCGACCGACATCACCACCGCAGCCGAGATCACCAGCACCGCCAGCCAGCCGCCGATGGCGCCCTCCCACGACTTGCCGGGGGAAATCGATGGCGCCAGCTTGTGGCGGCCGAAGCCCTTGCCGGCAAAATAGGCGCCGATGTCGGCCACCCAGACCACCGCCATCACCGACAGCAAGTACAGCGGCGAACGCAGGAACAAGTCGACGATGGCGACAAAGCAGCCCAGGATGGACAGCATGTAGGTGCCATTGAGCAACCGGTTGGCGAACGCCTCGGCCTTGGGCAAGCCCAGGCCCAGCGCCGGCACGAAACGTATCGCCCACAACAGCACGCACAGGACATACAGCGGGCGCACGCTGGGCAGGCCGCTGAAAAACAGGATCACGCTGAACGCCAGCGTCCACGCCACCGCCCACACCGCGGGACGCGGGCTCTTGAACAGGCGAAAACATTCCCAGGCGCCGGCGGCAAAAAACACCAGCACCACCATCGCAAATGCGGGGAAATAATCGAAATACAGGACGGGCAACAGGATCGCCAGCAGGATCAACGCCGTGATGACACGCGTCTTGAGCATCAGGAAGCCTTTTTCTGGTCCAGCACTTGCGCGCTGGTGCGCCCGAAACGGCGCTCGCGTTGTTGGTACGAGGCAATGGCCAGGTCGAGCGCCGCGGCATCGAAGTCCGGCCAAAAGGTATCGGTGAAATACAGTTCGCTGTACGCCAGTTGCCACAGCAGGAAATTGGAAATGCGCTGTTCGCCGCCGGTCCTGATGAACAGGTCCGGCTCGGGCGCATAGGCCATCGCCAGGTAAGGCGCCAGCTGCTCTTCGGAAAAATCGCAGGCGCCCGGGTTGTCCTTGACCATGCCCGACACCGCCTGCATCACATCCCAGCGGCCGCCGTAGTTGGCGCATACGGTCAGGGTCAGGCGATGGTTGTCGGCGGTTTGCGCCTCCGCCCGCAGCGCCATTTCCTGCAGCTTGGGATCGAAACGGCTCATGTCGCCGACGATCTTGAGGCGAATCCCGTTGACCGCCATCTTGCCGACTTCCCGCTCCAGCACCGTCATGAACAGGCGCATCAGCACCGACACTTCGTCGGCGGGGCGGCGCCAGTTCTCGGAACTGAACGCGAACAGGGTCAGGAATTCGACGCCGCGCACGGCGCAGGCCTCGACGATGGCGCGCACCGCATCCACGCCTTTGGCATGGCCCGCCACGCGCGGCAGGAAGCGCTTGGTTGCCCAACGTCCATTGCCATCCATGATGATGGCAATATGACGCGGAACCGCGGAAATGTCCGGAACCGCAAGAGTTGAGCTTTGATGCTTCATGAAAATTTTTTAGTGCATTAATGGCGTTCGGCCGCACCATAGTAGCGCGGCCAAGCAAACTTTGACAAACCGGGGAACCGGGCATTCTTCCCGCCCCCGCCGGCTGCTGCGCCGCACCTTTCCTTTGTTTTTTATTGCTGCGGCACGCGGCGCCGTGCCACGGCAACCGCTTGCAAGCCCTGCACGACGGCCTTTACACCGTCATCACATCCTTTTCCTTCTCGCTCACCAGCTTGTCGATCTCGGCGACGAACTTGTCGGTCAGCTTCTGGATTTCATCCTGGCCGCGGCGCTCGTCGTCTTCCGAGGCCACCTTGTCCTTGACCAGTTTTTTCAGGCTTTCGTTGCCTTCGCGGCGGATATTGCGGATGGCGATCTTGGCGTCCTCGGCCTCGCTCTTGACCAGCTTGACCATTTCCTTGCGGCGTTCCTCGGTCAGCGCCGGCATCGGCACGCGGATCAGTTCGCCGTGGGTCGCCGGGTTCAGGCCCAGGTCGGACTCGCGGATGGCCTTTTCCACCGCGCCCACCATTTTCTTTTCGTACGGCTGCACGCCGATGGTGCGGGCGTCGATCAGGGTCAGGTTGGCCACTTGCGACAGGCCGGTCGGGCTGCCGTAGTAGTCCACCATCACCTGATCCAACAGGCCGGTATGGGCGCGGCCGGTACGAACCTTGGCCAGGTTGGCCTTCAAGGTCTCGATCGACTTGCTCATCTTCTGTTCACTGTTCTTCTTGACCTCAGCGACACTCATGCTGCTCTCCTAATCTGATGCAATAACTTATCTTGAATGCAAATGCCCGATGCGGGGGCATTGTAAACGGGAATGCCGGCGCGTGGCCGGTTTGCTTGCCGCCGATGCACGGAACCTTGCGAGGTTCTCAGACGTGTACCAGCGTGCCTTCGTCCTCGCCCATCACGACGCGCTTGAGGGCGCCCGGCTTGACGATCGAAAACACCTTGATCGGCAACTTCTGGTCCCGGCACAGTGCGAATGCGGTGGCATCCATCACCTGCAGGTGCTTGGCAATGGCCTCGTCGAACGAGATCGAGGCATAGCGGGTGGCCGACGGATCCTTCTTCGGGTCGGCGGTATAGACGCCGTCCACCTTGGTGGCCTTGAGCACGATCTGGGCGCCGATTTCCGAACCGCGCAGCGCCGCCGCGGTGTCGGTGGTGAAGAATGGGTTGCCGGTGCCGGCGGCGAATACCACCACCTTGCCCTCTTCCAGGTATTGCAGCGCCTTCGGGCGCACGTAGGGCTCGACCACCTGTTCGATGCCGATGGCCGACATCACGCGGGCGGTCAGGCCGGCCTGGCGCATGGCATCGGCCAGGGCCAGCGAATTCATGACGGTGGCCAGCATGCCCATGTAGTCGGCAGTCGCCCGATCCATCCCTTGCGCGCCGGGCGCCACGCCGCGGAAAATATTGCCGCCGCCGATGACGATGGCCAGTTCGACACCCAGTTTGCTGATTTCTGCCACATCCGCGACCATGCGTTCGATGGTCGCACGATTGATACCGTAGGCGTCGTCGCCCATCAGTGCTTCGCCGGAAAGTTTGAGGAGTACTCGCTTATAAGCAGGTGTTGTCATTGCAGGGCTCCGTGTTCTATCCGATTTGAATTATTGCTTGTTGATTGGCCCGCCCTTTTTCGCCTGGACGGGATGGCGCGTTCCCGTCGCGAAAAAATGCGGACACTTGCATGCCTGTACTGCTGCGCCATTGTTCCCGCAACAACCGATCAACACCTATCGCCGCTGCTGCCCCATACGGTTCAGCCAAGGCCATGACAATAGATGCCGCCCACCTCAAAAGTTCCGGCCGGGCTTAAAAAAACGGGCCTCTCGGCCCGCTTTCTTTTACAACGCTTACTGGGCTTGTTTCGCCGCAGCCACTTGCGCTGCCACTTCGGCAGCGAAATCGTCCTGCTTCTTCTCGATGCCTTCGCCCACCACGTACATCACAAAGGATTTCACGGTGGAGTTCGCGGCCTTGAGCATCTGCTCGACGCTTTGCTTGTCGTTCTTCACGAAAGCCTGGTTGAACAGCGACACTTCCTTCAGGTACTTTTGCACCGAACCTTCGACCATCTTGGCGACGATGTCGGCCGGCTTGCCGGATTCGGCGGCCTTCAGGGAGGCAACCGAACGCTCTTTCTCGATCAGGTCGGCCGGCACTTGCTCGGACGACAAGGCCACCGGCTTCATGGCGGCGATGTGCATTGCCACATCCTTGCCGACTTGCACGTCGGCGCCGTCGAACTCGACGACCACGCCGATACGGGTGCCGTGCAGGTAGGACACCAGCTTGGCAGCCGACTCGAAGCGCTGGAAGCGACGGAACGACATGTTTTCGCCGATGCGGCCGATCAGTTCGGTGCGCAGTTCTTCCAGGGTCTTGCCGTCAGGCAGCTTGCAGGCGCCCAGGGCGGCCACGTCGGCCGGGTTCTGCTCGGCGACCAGCTTGGCGGCCGCTTCGGCCAGGCCGATGAATTCTTCGTTCTTGGTCACGAAGTCGGTTTCGCAGTTGACTTCGATCAGGGCGCCGACATTGCCGTTGATGTAGGTCGCAACCACGCCTTCGGCGGTGATGCGCGAGGAAGCCTTGGATGCCTTGCTGCCCAGCTTGACGCGCAGGATCTCTTCAGCCTTGACCAGATCGCCGTCGGCCTCGGTCAGCGCCTTCTTGCATTCCATCATCGGCGCATCGGTCTTTGCGCGCAGTTCGCCTACCAGTGCTGCGGTAATTGCCGCCATACTATTTCTCCTGACTTGATGGCGCGCCGCCTAGGGCAACGCGCCTTGATCCAACATTAGCTCAAAAATCGACTCAAAAAAAAGGGGCCACTGCGCGTATCGCTGTCACCCCTTTTTGTACTGCACCAGCGAAAGCGGAATTACGCCTGTTCGCTGACCTCGACGAACTCGTCGCCCTTGACGGCTTCGACCACTTCGTTGACGGCATTGGCACGGCCTTCCAGCACGGCGTCAGCCACGCCGCGGGCGTACAGCGCGATCGCCTTGGCGGAGTCGTCGTTGCCCGGGATGACGTAGGTCACGCCTTCGGGCGAGTGGTTGGTATCGACCACGCCGATGACCGGGATGCCCAGCTTGGCGGCTTCGGTGATGGCGCCCTTGTGATAACCAACGTCGATCACGAAGATCGCGTCAGGGATGCCGCCCATATCCTTGATGCCGCCAATGGACTTCTCCAGCTTTTCCTTTTCGCGGCTGAACAGCAGCGCTTCCTTCTTCGACAGCTTCTCGACCGAACCGTCTTCGATGGCGGCTTCCATGTCCTTCAGGCGCTTGATCGAGGTCTTGATGGTCTTGAAGTTGGTCAGCATGCCGCCCAACCAGCGCTGGTCGACGTAAGGCACGCCGGCGCGTTGCGCTTCGGCGGCCAGGATTTCGCGCGCCTGGCGCTTGGTGCCGACAAACAGGATGGTGCCGCGATTGGCCGACAGTTGACGCACGTACTTCTGCGCCTCCTGGTACATGCCCAGGGTCTTTTCCAGGTTGACGATGTGAATCTTGTTGCGATGACCGAAAATGAACGGGGCCATCTTGGGGTTCCAGAAGCGGGTTTGGTGGCCGAAGTGGACACCGGCTTCCAGCATTTCGCGCATGGTAACGGACATGAATTTCTCCAGGGTTAGGTCTGGAATCCGCTCGGTCATCCGGCTCATGCAGCCAGACACCCTTTGGCGAACGGATTCGCGTTTCAAAAATACATTTCATTAAGACAACATGCGGCTTGCGCCAACCACATTGCCCTCCAACCTGATTTCAGGTTAGCCCGAGATTGTACTTAACTACGCCATTTTATTCAAGCATCACTTCAACATGGCATACCAGCCTCCCGGCGCGCCGGCAGCCTCTCGACTATAATTCCTGTTTGACGATTTTCCTGCGAATTACGATACGACATGGGCAACATCACCATCAAGACCGCTGAAGACATCGAAGGCATGCGCGTGGCCGGCCGCCTGGCCGCCGAAGTGCTGGACTACATCGCCCCCTTCGTGAAACCCGGCGTGACCACCGGCGAGATCGACCGCCTTTGCCACGAATACATGACAAATGTGCAAGGCACCATCCCGGCCCCGCTCAACTATTGCCCGCCCGGTTATACGCCCTACCCCAAGGCCATCTGCACCTCGCTGAACGACGTGATCTGCCACGGCATCCCGGGCGACAAGGTGATGAAGAACGGCGACGTACTCAATATCGACATCACGGTCATCAAGAACGGCTACCACGGCGACACCAGCCGCATGTTCTACCTGGGCGAACCGTCCATCCTGGCGCGCCGCCTGACCGACATCACCTATGAATGCATGTGGCTGGGCATTTCCAAGATCAAGCCGGGCGCGCACCTGGGCGACATCGGCCACGTCATCCAGCAGCATGCCGAAAAAGCCGGCTACAGCGTGGTGCGCGAATTCTGCGGCCACGGCATCGGCAAGGTATTCCACGAAGAGCCGCAAGTGCTGCACTACGGCCGCCCCGGCACCCTGGAAAAATTGCAGGCCGGCATGATTTTCACCGTCGAACCGATGATCAACGCCGGCCGCCGCGAAATCCGCGAAATGGGCGACGGCTGGACCATCAAGACCAAGGATCGCAGCCTGTCGGCGCAATGGGAACATACGGTGCTGGTCACCGAGACCGGTTTTGAAGTGCTGACGGTTTCGCCCGGCATGCCGGCGCCGCCCGCCTTCATCCAGAACCTGGCAACGGCGCCCGCCTGAACCCATTCCCAACCTGCCCCCCGCTGGCGGAAATGACGATGAGCGACCGACTGGCCATCGTCATTTTCGCCGCAGCGTTTCAGGATCAACCGCGGCATTTCGCGCGCCTGCGAGGTATTCGGCATGAAACCTGCTAAGGAAAGCGGGCCGCACGGGGATGCGGCCAACAGGCCGCCAGCAAGCGGCCCCCCCTCCGCCAACCACAACACCAAGCCGATGCCGACACTCGCCGTCACGCTCAAAAAACAGCTCAAGGCCGCACGCCAGCAAGCGATCGATGCCTTCCAGTCCAATCACAAGACGGAACAACTGCTGAGCCAGTTGCGCCGCAATGTCGACGAAGCGCTCACGCAGGCCTGGACCGAACTGGGAATGCCTGCCGACGCCGCCCTGGTGGCGGTCGGCGGCTACGGCCGCGGCGAACTGTTCCCGCATTCGGATGTGGACGTGCTGATCCTGCTCTCCAGGACGGCTGAAGGCGCGGAAAAGGAGAAACTGGAATCGCTGGTGCAACTGTTCTGGGATATCGGCCTGGAAATCGGCCATAGCATCCGCACCATCGATGAATGCATGAACGAGTCGGCCGCCGACATCACGGTGCAGACCAGCCTGCTGGAAGCGCGCCTGGTCACCGGCAGCCGCAAGCTGTTCAGGCAACTGCAGGAGCGCTACCAGGCCGCGCTCGATCCGCTGGCATTTTTTCAGGCCAAGACGCTGGAAATGCGCCAGCGCCACGTCAAGTACGAAGATACCCCCTACAGCCTGGAGCCCAACTGCAAGGAAAGCCCCGGCGGCCTGCGCGACCTGCAGGTGATCCTGTGGGTGGCCAAGGCGGCCGGACTGGGCGACTCCTGGGCCAAGCTGGCCGAGCACGGCATGCTGACGGCCACCGAAGCGCGCCAGCTGCGCCAGAAGGAGCGCGCCTTCAAGGACATCCGCATCCGACTGCACATCTATACCAACCGACGCGAAGACCGCCTGGTGTTCGACATCCAGACGCCGATTGCCGAAAGCTTCGGCTTCAAGACCACCGACACCCGCCGCGCCAGCGAATACCTGATGCAGCGCTACTACTGGGCCGCCAAGGCGGTAACCCAGCTCAACACCATCCTGCTGCAAAACATCGAGGCCCACCTGTTCCCGCAGCAGGTCGTGCCCAAGCGCATCAACGACCGCTTCAACGAGGTCAACGGCTTCCTCGACATCGCGCATGCGGACGTGTTCGAAGAAACCCCCTCGGCCATGCTGGAAGTATTCCTGGTGCTGGCCGAGCATCCGGAACTCAAGGACATGTCGGCGCGCACCCTGCGCGCGCTGTGGCACGCCCGCTTCAAGATCGACAACGCCTTTCGCAGCAACCCGGAAAACCACCGGCTTTTCATGCAGATCATCCAGGGCAAGCGCGGCATCATGCACGCGCTGCGCCGCATGAACGCCACCAGCGTGCTGGGACGTTACTTGCCCAACTTCCGCCACATCATCGGCCAGATGCAGCACGACCTGTTCCACGTCTACACGGTGGACCAGCACATCCTGATGGTGGTGCGCAACGTGCGCCGCTTCACCATGAGCGAACACGCCCACGAATACCCCTTCTGCAGCCAGCTGATCGCCAACTTCGCCCAACCCTGGGTGCTGTACGTGGCGGCGCTGTTCCATGACATCGCCAAGGGCCGCGGCGGCGACCACTCCAAGCTGGGCATGGCCGACGCCCGCCAGTTCTGCGAGCAGCACGGCATTTCCGAGGAAAACACCGAACTGATCGTGTTCCTGGTCGAGCAGCACCTGACCATGTCGCAGGTGGCGCAGAAACAGGACCTGTCGGACCCCGACGTGATTTCGCAATTCGCCCAGTTGGTCAAGGACGAGCGCCACCTGACCGCGCTCTACCTGCTGACCGTGGCCGACATCCGCGGCACCAGCCCCAAGGTATGGAACGCCTGGAAAGGCAAGCTGCTGGAAGACCTGTACCGCATGACGCTGCGCGTGCTGGGCGGCGAAGCGCCCTCGGCCGACCGCGAACTGAAGAATACCCAGCAGGAAGCCATCAAGACGCTGCGCCTGTACGGCCTGCCGGCCGACGCCCACGAGAAGTTCTGGCAACAGTTGGATGTGGCCTATTTCCTGCGCCATGACGCCTCCGACATCGCCTGGCAGACCCGCTGCTTCTACGACAAGATCGACACCGACGTGCCGCTGGTGCGCTGCCGCCTGGCGCCCATCGGCGAAGGCGTGCAGGTCGCCGTCTACACGCCCGACCGCCCCGACCTGTTCGCCCGCATCTGCAGCTATTTCGACCAGAAGAACTTCAGCATCTTCGACGCCAAGATCCACACCACCCAGAGCAACTACGCGCTGGACGCCTTCCTGATCAATGCGCCGGTATTCGCCAAGAACTATCGCGACATCATCAACCTGATCGAGCATGAACTGAGTGAACTGCTGAAGTCGGACGCGCCGCTGCCGGCGCCGTCGAAGGCGCGCCTGTCGCGGCTGTCGCGCACCTTCCCGATCAACCCGGCGGTCGACCTGCGCCCCGACGAGCGCGGGCAATACTACCTGCTGTCGGTCTCGGCCAACGACCGGGCCGGGCTGCTGTACTCGATCTCCAACGTGCTGGCCAAGTACAAGATCAACCTGCACACCGCCAAGGTGATGACCCTGGGCGAACGGGTAGAAGACGTGTTCCTGATCGACGGCCCGGGGCTGAACCAGCCGCGCAACCAGATCATGCTGGAAACCGAACTGCTCAAGACCCTGCGCATCTGACCCGCCCCACGATCATCGGCCGGCGCCCAGCCTTGGCGCGCCGGCCGCCAAAGCCGTACAATCTCACCCTCGCCGCCCGCCGGCATCTCTTTACGCATTTGCAAGGCCCCCTCATGACCGAACCCGTCCGCCTCTCCAAACGCATGTCCGAACTCGGCCTGTGCTCGCGCCGCGAAGCCGACGAATGGATAGAAAAAGGCTGGGTGCGCGTGGACGGCGTGGTGGTATCGGTGCTCGGCAGCAAGGTGCTGCCGCACCAGAAAGTCACCGTGGAGCGCCAGGCCAGCGCCGAGCAGTCCCAGCGCGTGACCATCCTGATCAACAAACCCATGGGCTATGTCAGCGGCCAGGCCGAGGACGGCTACAAGCCGGCGGTAGTGCTGGTCAATGCCGAATCGCGCTGGCAGGAAGACACGGCCGAGATGCAGTTCCATCCGAAGCAATTGCGCAGCCTGGTGCCGGCCGGACGCCTGGATATCGATTCGGTGGGCCTGCTGGTGCTGACCCAGGATGGACGCATTGCCAAACACCTGATCGGCGAGGATTCCGCGGTCGACAAGGAATACTTGGTGCGCGTGAAGTACATGCGCCCCGGCAAGCTGCCCGAGCATGACCTCAAACGGCTGAACCACGGCCTGATCATGGATGGCAAGCCGCTCAAGCCGGCCAAGGTGGAATGGCAGAACGAAGACCAGTTGCGCTTTGTCCTGCGCGAAGGCAAGAAGCGCCAGATCCGCCGCATGTGCGACATGGTCGGGCTGAAGGTGATCGGCCTGAAGCGCGTGCGCATCGGCGGCGTCAAGCTAGGCGAGCTGCCCACCGGGCAATGGCGCTATTTGCGGCCGGACGAGCAGTTCTGACCCAGCCCCCTCAACCCCCGACCGCTGGCGCCCGGATCAGAGGAAGCGATCCAGGATCTTGCGGCTGTGCTTGTCCAGCGCCTTCAGGTCGCGCACCAGGAACTGGATGCTGTGGCTGTCGGCAATCAGCAAGGCCGACTGCGGCAGGCGCCGGATGTCTTCCTCGCCCTTCAAGGTAAACGTCGTGACGCCGCGACTGGTCTCCACCGTCCAGTCGCTGGGGGTGGCGTAGGTGGAAACGCCGACGATGCGCAAGATCTCCGGCATGAACTCGCGGCTGGCCAATTCCTCTTCGATCAGGGCGCGCACTTCCGCGCCGACCTGTTCCAGCCGCTCGATCCAGGCCAGCTCGTGGCCATCGCTGCTGACGATGGAAATGCCATAGTCCGGCGCCCCGATCGGGAACGCCCGCACCGGGATCACATTCTCGCTCTCAATGCCGTCGGCGCCGATGAAAACCAGCCGGCCGAAGCTGTTGCGGCGCAAGGCGATCGATGCCGGCGGCGCCTCAATTGCGGTTGGGATCGCGGTCATGCTCATTCTCCTCCCTCTGCCTGGCTCACCGAGACTTCCGCTTCACCCTCGGGATTGCGCGCCTGCGCCTGGTACAGCTTGTAATAATGGCCTTCGCGCGCCATCAATTCCTCATGATTGCCGACTTCCACCACCTGGCCGCGGTCCAGCACCACCAGGCGGTCCGCCTTGCGCAGCGTCGACAGGCGGTGGGCGATGGCGATCGTGGTGCGGCCCTGTACCAGGTTGTCCAGCGCTTTCTGGATTTCCTTCTCGGTGGTGGTGTCGACCGACGAGGTCGCCTCATCCAGGATCAGGATGCGCGGGTCGATCAGCAGCGCGCGCGCGATCGAGATGCGCTGGCGCTCGCCACCCGACAAAGCCTGGCCGCGTTCGCCCACCAGCGAGTCGTAGCCCTGCGGCAGGCGCAGGATGAATTCATGCGCATGCGCCGCGCGGGCGGCGGCCACGATCTCTTCGCGCGTGGCGTCCGGCTTGCCGTAGGCGATGTTCTCGGCGATGGTGCCGAAGAACAGGAACGGCTCCTGCAGCACCAAGCCGATGTTGCGGCGATATTCCGAGATCGGCAGCGAGCGGATGTCGACGCCGTCGATGCGGATCGCGCCTTCCGACACATCGTAGAAACGGCAGATCAGGTTGACCATGGTCGACTTGCCCGAGCCGCTGTGGCCGACCAGGCCGATCATCTCGCCCGGGGCGATGGACAGGCTCATGTTGCGGATCACCGCGCGGTTGCCGTAGCGGAAACCGATGTTGCGCACCTCGATGGCGCCCTTCACGTTCTCCAGGTGGACCGGGTTGGCCGGCTCCGGCACGCTGGAAACATGGTCAAGGATATCGAAGATGCGCTTGGCGCCGGCAGCCGCCTTCTGCGTTACCGACACGATGCGGCTCATCGAATCCAGCCGGGTATAGAAGCGGCTGATATAAGCCAGGAAGGCGGTCAGCACGCCCACCGTGATCTGGTTGTTCGACACCTGCCAGATGCCGAACACCCACACCACCAGCAAGCCGACTTCGGTCAGGAAGGTCACGGTCGGGGTAAACAGCGACCAGATCTTGTTGACGCGGTCGTTGACCACCAGGTTGTGGCGGTTGGCCTCGCGGAAACGCGCCACTTCGCGCTTTTCCTGCGCAAAGGCCTTGACCACCCGGATGCCGGGAATGGTGTCGGCCAGCACATTGGTCACCTCCGACCAGATGCGGTCGATCTTTTCGAAACCGTGGCGCAGGCGATCGCGCACCACGTGGATCATCCAGGCGATGAACGGCAGCGGCAGCAAGGTCACCAGCGCCAGCCACGGATTGATCGAGATCAGGATGGCCGCCGTCATGATGATCATCAGCACATCGATGGCGAAATCAAGCAGGTGCAGCGACAGGAACACGCAGATGCGGTCGGTCTCGGAACCGATGCGCGCCATCAGGTCGCCGGTGCGCTTGCCGCCGAAATACTCCTGCGACAGGCGCAGCAGGTGCTCGTAGGTGGTGGTGCGCAGGTCGGCGCCGATGCGCTCGGACACCAGCGCCAGGATATAGGTGCGCGCCCAGCCCAGCCCCCAGGCCAGCAAGGCCGCGCCCAACAGGCCGGACAGGTACAGCATGGCCAGATGGGTATCGATCGGCGCGCCGTTCTGGAACGGGATCAGCACGTTGTCCATCAGCGGCATGGTCATGTAAGGCGGCACCAGCGTGGCGGCGGTGGAAGCCAGCGTCAGCAGGAAACCCAGCAGCAGCGAGCCCTTGTAGGGCTTGGCGAAGCGCGACAGGCGAAACAGCGCCCAGGTCGACGGCGGCGCCTCCTTGACCTCGGGGCAGATGGCACAGCTTTCCTGCCCCTCGGGAATGGGCGCCTTGCACTGCGGGCAGATGTCGCCGCCCTCTTCTTCCGGCGCCACGCCGGATGCCGCCAGGTCGCGCTGCTGTTCGAACAGCTTGATCAGGCGCAGCGCCTGCGGATTCTGCGCCAGCGTATAGCGCCAGGCGGCCAGGCGGCCATGGGCATCGCATAACTCCAGCGTGCCGACGCCGGCATGGTCGGCATGTTTCAGGGAAAGTTCGGGACGGTAAGCCCACTCCTGCCAGACGGTGCCTTCAGGCGTGTTGGCCAGCAAGCGGGTTTCGGTGGCAAGCACCAGCGAAGACCTGAATTGCAATTGCGTGTCGAGATCCAACTCCAGCCAGGCCACGACCTTTTCGTTGGCGGCCAGGCGGGCTGCGGTTTCCGCTTTCCAGCGTTCGGGCAAGCTGGCAATGGCGGAAGGATGGGAATCAGTAGTCATTTAACGGCAACGTTGGGCCCGATGCGAGCGATTGGCAATCTATAAGAACCCGGCCGGCAGCATCCGCCGGCCATGAGCAGCGCGCGATTATAGCGCTCACCGGGGCTGGTTGACATTCAGAATGTCAACCAGCCCCGGCATCCATAACGCAAGACACCCCAAAACGGTGGACGCCGGGCGTGATTGCCGGTTCCCTTTCCCGCCGGATGCGACAACGGCTGCAGCGCGTCGAAATTCACGCCATAGGCGCAAGACAGTCTGAGACAATACTGCTGGCCGGCAAGCCTGCGCTGCCGGCCTTTTTGCCGCGGCAGTAAACCAATCGTGCTCCGATGCGTTAGTGGTGCATAGGTTATTCTGACGAAATACTGACTATCCATTACAAATCAGCAACAAAACATTGGCGCAACAGCAATAAACAATAAACGGCACAATAAAACGGCACATTACGCGGCACATCCTCCAGACATGAAAAATATCGAATTCCTCCGTTTCCTGCCCTTGCAAGGTCCCAACATCTGGACCTACCGTTCGGCCCTCGAAGTCTGGATCGACATCGGCGAACTGGAAGATTTTCCGTCCAACACCCTGCCCGGGTTCAACCAGCGCCTGACCACCTGGCTGCCTACCCTGATCGAACACCGCTGCAGCTACGAAGTGCGCGGCGGCTTCGTCAAGCGCCTGGAAGAAGGCACCTGGCCCGGGCACATCCTTGAGCACGTCACGCTGGAACTGCAAAACCTGGCCGGCCTGCCGGGCGGCTTCGGCAAGGCGCGCGAGACCAACGTACGCGGCGTCTACAAGGTGGTCGTGCGCGCCCGCCATGAAACGGTCACCCGCGCCGCGCTGTATGCCGCGCGCGACCTGGTCATGGCCGCCATCGAAGACAAGCCCTACGACCTCGAAGCCACGCTCGAAAAGCTGCGCCGCATGGTCGACAAGCTCTGCCTGGGACCCAGCACCGCCTGCATCGTGGATGCCGCCGACGAACGCCGCATCCCCACCATCCGCCTGTCCGAAGGCAACCTGGTCCAGCTCGGCCACGGTTGCAAGCAGCGCCGCATCTGGACCGCCGAGTCCGACCAGACCGGCGCCATCGCCGAGAGCATCTCGCGCGACAAGGACCTGACCAAGACCCTCCTGGAAAACTGCGGCGTGCCGGTCCCCGAAGGACGCCTGGTCGAGAGCCCGGAAGACGCCTGGGACGCCGCCGAAGACATCGGCCTGCCGGTCGTGGTCAAGCCTTGCGACGCCAACCACGGCCGCGGCGTCTTCATCGACCTCAACACCCGCGAGGAAATCGAGACCGCCTACACGGCCGCCCTGGAAGAAGGCAGCGGCGTGCTGGTTGAACGCTATGTGCCGGGCCTGGAACACCGCCTGCTCATCGTCGGCGGCAAGCTGGCCGCGGCCGCGCGCGGCGAACCGATCTTCATCATCGGCGACGGCAAGTCCACGGTGCAGCAATTGCTGGACGAACTCAACCGCGACCCGCGCCGCGGCCTGCTGGAAGAACACCTGCTCGACCCGGTGCTGCTGGAACGCGAACCGGCCGCCGTGCTGGAGTTGCAACGCCAGGGCCTGACCACCGAGTCGGTGCCGGCTGCCGGTCGCCGCATCCTGCTGCTGCGCAACGGCAACGTCTCGGCCGACGTCACCGACAAGGTTCATCCCAGCGTCGCCGCCGCCGCCTCGCTGGCCGCGCGCATCGTCGGCCTGGATATCGCCGGCGTGGATATCGTGGCCGAAGACATCTCGCGCCCCCTGGCCGAGCAAGGCGGCGCCATCGTCGAAGTCAACGCCGGCCCCGGCCTGCTGATGCACCTGAAGCCCTCCGAAGGCCAGCCGCGCCCGGTGGGCGAAGCCATCCTCGACAACCTGTTCGGTGAAGACGAAAATGGCCGCATCCCCATCGTCGGCGTCACCGGCACCCACGGCAAGACCACCATTGCGCGCCTGATCGCCCGCATCATCCACCTCTGCGGCAAGCATGTCGGCCTGGCCTGCGGCGACGGCCTGTATTTCGGCGAACGCGTGGTCGAACGCGGCAACCGCGCCAACTGGGGCGCCGCCCATCGCGTCCTGTTGAACCGCGCGGTGGAAGCCGCCGTGTTCGAGAACGGCAGCGTCTCCATCCTTTCCGAAGGCCTGGCCTACGACCGCTGCCTGGTCGGCGTGGTGGCCAATATCGATCCCAACGACAGCCTGCCCGAGTACTACATCGAAAACGCCGAACAGATGGCCACCAAGGTCAAGCGCACCCAGGTCGACGTGGTGCTGCCCGACGGCGCGGCCGTGCTCAACGCCGACGACCCGCTGGTAGCCGACATGGCCCAGCTGTGCGACGGCGAAGTGATCTTCTTCGGCGTCCACCCGGAATCGCCGCTGCTGGCCGCACACCTCAAGGACGGCGGCCGCGCGGTGTTCCTGCGCGGCGGCGACCTGATCCAGGCCGAAGGCAAGCGCGAGTTCAAGGTCAGTTCGGTGGACGCCATCCCGCTGACCGAAAACGGCGCCGTGGCCTACCAGGTCGAGAACGTCCTGGCCGCGGTGGGCGCGGCCTGGGCGCTGGGCATCGGCCCCGAGGTGATCCGCGCCGGCATCGAGCTGTTCGGCACCGAACAGGCCGAACAGCAAGGCTTCAAATTCAAGGCGCAGGCCGCCTGAACGCGGCACAAGCAATCAGTAACAGCACACCACTCAAGAGACACTCAGGAAAATTGTCCATGGACGTATCACGCATACGCGCACTGCGCGGCCCCAACCTCTGGAGCAGGCACACCGCCATCGAAGCCATCGTCTCCTGTCCCGCCGCGGAACAGGTGGTAGACGACATGCCCGGCTTCGAAGTGCGCCTGCGCGCGCGCTTCCCGCAGATCGGCTTCCTCGAGCCCGACGGCGGCAAGCAGGTCGTGTCGATGGCGCATACGCTGGCTGCCGCCGCGCTGGCGCTGCAGTCGCAGGCCGGTTGCCCGGTCACCTTCAGCCGCACCGTCTCCACCATCGAGACCGGCGTCTACCAGGTGGTGGTCGAATACAGCGAAGAGGAAGTCGGCCGCCTGGCCTTCGACCTGGCGCTGGAGCTGTGCCGGGCGGCGCAAGCCGATACGCCGTTCGACCTGGCCGGCGCGCTGGCGCGCATCCGCGAGCTGGACGAGGACGTGCGCCTGGGGCCCAGCACCGGCTCCATCGTCAACGCCGCCATCAAGCGCGGCATCCCGTTCCGCCGCCTGACCCAGGGCAGCATGGTGCAGTTCGGCTGGGGCAGCCGCCAGAAACGCATCCAGGCCGCGGAGACCAGCAACACCAGCGCCATCGCCGAATCGATCGCGCAGGACAAGGACCTGACCAAGATGCTGCTGCACGCCGCCGGTGTGCCGGTGCCCAACGGCCGCGTGGTCACTACCGTCGAAGACGCCTGGAAGGCCACCGAAGAGATCGGCGCCGCCGTCGTCATCAAGCCGCTGGACGGCAACCAGGGCAAGGGGGTGGCGGTCAACATCAGCAGCCGCGCCGAGGTCGAGCAGGCCTTCGCCAATGCCGCGCGCATCAGCGACGAAGTCATCGTCGAGCGCTACCTGCACGGCCACGACTACCGCCTGCTGGTGATCGGCAACAAGCTGGTGGCCGCGGCGCGACGCGATCCGCCGCAAGTCATCGGCGACGGCGTGCACACCATCCGCCAGCTGATCGACCAGGTCAACGCCGACCCGCTGCGCGGCGATGGCCATGCCACCTCGCTGACCAAGATCCGCCTGGACGACATCGCCATCTCGGTGCTGGCCGGCCAGCATCTCGACCCTGAAGCCATTCCGGCCCAGGGCGTGCGCGTGGTCTTGCGCAACAACGCCAACCTGTCCACCGGCGGCACCGCCACCGACGTCACCGACGACGTCCATCCCGACATGGCCGCGCGCGCCATCGCCGCGGCGCAGATGGTAGGCCTGGACATCTGCGGCGTCGACGTGGTGTGCAATTCGGTGCATGCCTCGATGGAAGAGCAAGGCGGCGGCATCGTCGAAGTCAATGCCGCGCCCGGCCTGCGCATGCACCTCTCGCCCTCCTACGGCAAGAGCCGCGACGTCGGCGAAGCGATCATCTCGACCATGTATGAAGACGGCGACGACGGCCGCATCCCGGTGGTAGCCGTGGCCGGTACCAACGGCAAGACCACCACCGTGCGCCTGATCACCCACCTGCTGGCCGAGACCGGCCTGCGCGTGGGCATGACCAACACCGACGGCGTCTACATCGACAAGCAGCGCATCGATACCGGCGACTGCAGCGGCCCGCGCAGCGCCCGCAATGTGCTGTTCCACCCGGACGTGGATGCCGCCGTGCTGGAAACCGCGCGCGGCGGCGTGCTGCGCGAAGGCCTGGGCTTCGACCGCTGCCATGTCGCGGTGGTCACCAACATCGGCATGGGCGACCACCTTGGCCTGTCCTACATCAGCACCGTGGAAGACCTGGCCGTGGTCAAGCGCGTCATCGTCGAGAACGTGGCGCCCACCGGCACCGCCGTGCTCAACGCGGCCGACCCGATGGTGGCCAAGATGGCCTCGTCCTGCCCGGGCTCGGTCACCTTCTTCGCCCTCGATCCGCAGCATCCGATCATGGCCACGCACCGCGCCCAGGGACATCGCATCGTCTACCGCGACGGCGATGCCATCGTTGCCGCGCAAGGCGGCTTCGAGCAGCGCCTGAAGCTGTCCGCCATCCCGCTCACGCGCAACGGCGGCATCGGCTTCCAGGTCGAGAACGTGATGGCCTCGGTCGGCGCCGCCTGGGCGTTGGGCCTGGACTGGGCGCACATCGCCGCAGCCCTGAACAGCTTCATCAGCGACAGCGACACCGCTCCCGGCCGTTTCAACCTGTTCGACTACAAGGGCGCCACCCTGATCGCCGACTACGGCCACAATCCGGACGCCATCGCCGCGCTGATCAAGGCCGTCGACAGCATGCCTTCCAAGCACCGTTCGGTGGTCATCAGCGGCGCCGGCGACCGCCGCGATGTCGACATCACCCGCCAGACCGAAATGCTGGGCGATGCCTTCGACGAAGTGGTGCTGTACCAGGACCAGTGCCAGCGCGGCCGCAGCGACGGCGAAGTGATCGCGCTGCTGCGCCAGGGGCTGGAGAAGGCGACCCGCACTTCCGACGTCAAGGAAATCTATGGCGAGTTCCTGGCCATCGATACCGCCTTGGCGTCGCTCAAGGATGGCGACCTGTGCCTGATCCTGATCGACCAGATCGATGAGGCGCTGGCGCACATCAACATGCGCGTGACCGAAGCCTGAAACGGCTGATCGGCAAGGCCTGAACGGCCGGCGGCGAAATCTCGCTGCCGGCCGTTGTCTATTGGGGCCCGGCGCCCACGCTGCGCATAATGAAATCCCTTCTCTGCGCCAACTTTCCCGCCGGCACTTCCACCAACCGATAGCCGAGCTCTTCATAGATCTCGCACATCACATCGTAGGTGGCGACGGCCTCTTCCCAGCTTTGCTTGCGCTCCCGGTCGGTTTCATAGATCTCTTTCCACGGCGGCAGGATGAACGCCCGCCGGGAGTAGCGCCACGCCTTGGCCGCATGCCTTGCCAGTGCCAGCAGAGCGGCTGCTTGCGGCAAACTCTCCAGGCCTTCCAGCCGCATGTATCCAAGAATGTCTGGAATGCCCCGGTCGCAAAAGACGATGCCCTCAATGGAATGCTTCGCCCGGACGGCATGTGCGCGGCAATGCGCGGCCTCTGCCGCCAGCATCGCCTGCGCAAAGGCCAGCTTGTCCTTCCAAGGCAGCGCACGGCCCTCTGACGCCATCTGCTGCCGGATGATGGCGCGCCCGACCTCCTCCTTGATGCCGTGGCCCTCTTCCTGCAAGGCGTGCAACAGGGACGTCTTGCCCGCGCCGGGGCCGCCGGTGATGATGCAGAGATGCTCAAGATGACTGATCATGGATGGACTCCCGAAATTTCACGCATTGGATCACATGCACCCGATGCCATCGGGCGCATGTGATCCAGAGAATTGCAGAGAATTATGGAAAATTGGTACGGGCAAGATCGATGCAACGTACGCCGCAGAAGGAAGGACGCACACCATCCCCATGACTGCCGGGATGGTGCGTACTGCGGAAGGTTCTCAATCGTCCTGGCCGGGATCGAGTTCCGGAAACAGCACTTCGGTAAAGCCGAACTGAGAGAAATCGCGAATGCGCATCGGATACAGGATGCCCTGCAGGTGGTCGCACTCATGCTGCACCACGCGCGCATGGAAACCATCGACGGTGCGGTCGATGGCATTGCCGTCCAGGTCGTAGCCCTGATAGCGCAGGCGGCTCCAGCGCGGCACCACGCCGCGCATGCCGGGTACCGACAGGCAGCCTTCCCAGCCGTCCTCGGTGTCTTCCGACAACGGTGTCAGCACTGGATTGATCAGCACCGTTTCCGGCACCGGCGGCGCATCGGGATAGCGCTGGTTGCTGCCGAAACCGAAGATCACCAGTTGCAGGTCGACGCCGATCTGCGGCGCCGCCAGGCCAGCGCCGCTGACCGCGCGCATGGTGTCGAACATGTCGTCCACCAGTTGCGCCAGTTCCGGCGTGCCGAACTGGGTGACGGGCTGCGCCTGGCGCAACAGGCGGGGATCGCCCATTTTGAGAATGTCGCGGATGGCCATCTGGTTCCTGCTCCCAAAAGAATGACGCCCGGCAAAACCGGGCGCCTTCATCATTATCGTCGATCCGGCTGGCCGCCGCTTCAGCGGCCGCCGCAGACCTTATCCGGCTTTACCCGGCTTTGCTTATCCGGCCTTGCTGCCCAGTTCCCTCAGGTATTCGCTGAACTCGGGGCCGGTTTCCGGGTGTTTCATGCCCATGGCCACCATCGCCTTCAGGTAGCCGAGCTTGGAGCCGCAGTCATAGCGCTGGCCCTGGTAGCGGTACGCCAGCACGGACTCGGCCTGCATCAGCTTGGCGATGCCGTCGGTCAGCTGGATCTCGCCGCCGGCGCCGCGGCCGATGTTTTCCAGGCAATGGAAAATGCGGTTGCTCAGCACATAGCGGCCGACCACGGCCAGCGTCGAGGGCGCATCTTCCGGCGCCGGCTTTTCGACGATGGCATTGACGCGCTCAAGACCGGGCTGGTAAGGCGTGGCGTTGACGATGCCGTACTGCTTGGTCTCGGCCCGCGGCACTTCCTGCACCGCCAGCATGCTCATGCCTTCGCGGGCGTAGATATCGGTCATCTGCGCCAGCACCGGCTTGACGCCGTTGTCGGTATCCATGAAGTCGTCGGCCAGCAGCACCGCGAACGGCTCTTCGCCCACCACCGGACGCGCGCACAGGACCGCATGGCCCAGGCCCAGCGGGGTCGACTGGCGGATGAAGATGCAATTGACGTTCTTGGGAACCACGTTCTGCACGATCTCCAGCAGCTTCTGCTTGCCGGCCGCTTCCAGTTCGCTCTCCAGCTCGTAGGCCTTGTCGAAATGGTCTTCGATGGCGCGCTTGTTGCGGCCGGTGATGAACACCATCTCCGTGATGCCGGCAGCCACCGCCTCTTCAACGGCATAGTGGATCAGCGGCTTGTCGACGATGGGCAGCATTTCCTTGGGCTGCGCCTTGGTCGCCGGCAGGAAGCGGCTGCCCAGTCCGGCAACCGGGAAAACGGCTTTCGTGATCTTCTTGATCATGGTTTTTCCTGAAAATAGAGAGTCTTTGTTGCGTCCGACCTGCGTCGCTTATGCGATCGATACGAGTCGGGCGCAGTTTAATACAATTCAGGCGCCTTCATTGCGCCTGGGCGCACAAGGCCTTTAGCTGGTCCTCATCCAGGATGGGAATGCCCAGCTCCTCGGCCTTGGCCAATTTGCTGCCGGCCTCGGCGCCGGCCACCACGTAACTGGTCTTTTTCGACACCGAGCCGGTCACCTTGCCGCCGGCCGCTTCGATCAATTGCGCCGCCTGGTCGCGCGACATGTTGGGCAAGGTGCCGGTCAGGACGAAGGTCTTGCCCTGCAAATGCTTGGGCTGGCTGTCGCTGCCCTCCGTTTCCGGCCAGTGCACGCCCACTGCGCGCAACTGCTCCACCAGCTCGACATTGAGTGCATCGCTGAAAAATGCGCGGATGGAGCTGGCCACCACCGGGCCGATGTCGGCCACTTCCAGCAATTGCTCTTCGCTGGCCGCCAGCAGCTTGTCCAGGGCGCCGAAATGGCGCGCCAGTTCCTTGGCCGTGGCCTCGCCCACATGGCGGATGCCCAGGGCATAGATAAAGCGGGCCAGCGTAGTCGACTTCGACTTTTGCAATGCATCCAGCACGTTTTGGGCCGACTTCTCGGCCATGCGATCCAGCGTGGCCAGCGCCAACAACCCGAGACGGTACAAGTCGGCAGGCGTGGTGACAATATTGTTGTCCACCAGTTGCTCCACCAACTGCTCGCCCAGGCCTTCGATATCCATCGCGCGGCGCGAAGCGAAATGCTGCAAGCCGCCCTTGCGCTGCGCCGAGCACTTCAGCCAGCCGCCCGAGCAACGTGCGATGGCCTCGTCCTCGGCCCGCACGATGGGCGAGCCGCAGACCGGGCATGCGGTCGGCATGACGAAGCGGCGGGCGTCGGCCGGCCGTTTCTCCGGCACGAAAGCGACGACCTCGGGAATCACGTCGCCGGCGCGGCGCACGATGACGGTGTCGCCGACCTGGATATCCTTGCGCCGGACTTCATCCTCGTTGTGCAGCGTGGCATTGGTGACGGTGACGCCGCCCACGAACACCGGGTTCAGACGCGCCACCGGCGTGATGGCGCCGGTGCGGCCGACCTGCACCTCGATCTCCAGCACCTGCGTCAACGCCTCTTGCGCGGGGAATTTATGCGCCAGCGCAAAACGCGGCGCGCGCGAGACGAAACCGAGATGCTTTTGCTGGTCCAGGCGATCTACCTTGTAGACCACGCCGTCGATTTCATACGGCAACGTCTCGCGCTTGTCGCCGATGCCGCGGTAAAACGCCAGCAACCCGGCCGCACCGGTCACCACGGCGCGCTCCTTGCACACCGGCAAACCGAGTTGCTGGTACCAGTCCAGCAGCGCCGAATGCGAGGCCGGCATGTCCATGCCTTCCAACATGCCGATGCCATAGGCGAAAAAGCGCAAGGTGCGCTGCGCCGTGATGCGGGAGTCGAGCTGGCGCAGGCTGCCGGCGGCGGCATTGCGCGGATTGGCGAACTCCTTCTGGCCGGCGTCGCGCTGGCGCTGGTTCAGGCGCGCGAAATCCTCCTTGTACATCAGCACTTCGCCGCGCACATCCAGCACTGCGGGAATCTTCGTCCCGTGCAGGCGCAAGGGAATGGCGCGCACCGTGCGGATATTGGCGGTGACATTCTCGCCGGTAGTGCCGTCGCCGCGCGTGGCCGCCTGCACCAGCAGGCCATCGACATAGCGCAGGCTGATGGCCAGGCCGTCGAACTTTAGTTCGGTGGCGTAGCGCACTTCCTGCAGCGTCTCCAGGCCATCCATGACGCGCTTGTCGAAGGCCTCGATGTCCTCGTCGGAAAAACCGTTGCCCAGCGACAGCATCGGGATATCGTGGCGCACCGGATCGAACTGCGGCAGCGGCGCGCCGCCCACGCGCTGGGTAGGCGAATCGGACGTCAGCAATTCCGGATGTGCCGTCTCCAGCGCCTGCAGCTCCTGGAACAGGCGGTCGTATTCGGCATCGGGAATGCTGGGTTGGTCCAGCACATAGTAGGCGTGGTTATGCCGGTTCAGTTCGTCGCGCAATGCATGCGCACGAACCAGCCAGTCCGGCGCCCCTGGCGGGGGCGGACCTGCGGAAAACAAATCTGGTTGCATCTTGAATGGCTGAAAAGCCTTAGCTGAACAGGCGCAGCGCGCGCGTGGAACCTGCGGGAATGTCGGCCGACTCCATGGCGCTGTAGAACGCCGCCACTTGCTCGGCGATATCGGCCAGCGCGGCGTCGGACAGCATCTGGTTGCTGTCGTCGACCATGGTGCCGCCCAGACGCGCGGCCAGCGAACGGGCGCAGGCCACCAGCGCGCCGTAGCCGTCGCGCGAAGGCGCCACGCGCGGCACGTCCAGCAGCAAGGTCAGGCGGTCGGTCGTCTCGTCGGCCTGGCTGGCGTTGGTCGAGAGCGCGAACAGCACCTCGCCTTCGCCGTCCTGCATCACCAGGTAGCCTTCGGTGCGGCGGTCGAAACCCTGGCGGGTCAACGCCGCCAGCAGCGTCGCCAGGCTCCATGGCGCGCCATTGGTGCGCACGTTCACGCTCAACTGGACATCATGGTCGGCGATGAACTGGTGCAGCGCCTGGGCGGTCTTGATGACGTCGGGCATGTCGGGCAGTTCTGGCTCGCCGGACAGCGAATCGGTCAGGTCGCGCAGGCGCATGACCAGTTCCGAATACTCGATCTCGTTCATCGCATTGCTGCGGTTGGCCAACTGGGCGCCGGCCAGCAAGGCGGTATAGACGCCGCCGTGGCTGACCGCCTCCCATTCGCCTTCGGCGTTGCGGCCGATGAAATGCACCGGCTTGTTGCCCACATGGCGCAGGTTCTGCAACGCCGGCAGCAGCTTGTCGCCGCGCAGCGGGTGCTCCAATGCGATCGGGATGTTGCAGTCGATCAGTTCGTCCACCGGCAATTCGCGCCTGGGCTTTGCCGGCGCCGGCTGCTCCGGCGGCGGCGCAAAGGCCGGCGCCGACTCGACCTGCTCCTCAGCGCCGGCGATGGCTTGCGCCACCGTCGATTGCGGCGCCTGGGCCAAGGCCTCGGTCAGGGCGGCGTCGGCCACGGCCGGCGCATCGCCGATATAAGGTTCGCGCTGCTCGAAACCGGCCTGGTCCAGGTAAGCCTTGAGCGGCGCCGGCTTGCGCTCGGGCAGGTCGTACAAGGCGGGCTCCATGCGATCGTCGGGGATGTCAGAGGCTGGCGCGAAACCGGCCGCATGTTCAGCATGCTCGGCCATCGGCGAGGGGGAGGCGTCCTGGTCCTGCGGCGACATCAGCACGTCGTCGTGCGACGAAGAAAAGGCGCGCTCCACGGTCTTGCGCGCCTTGTGTTCCTGCCATTTGTTGTAGGAGATGACGCCGACGACGAAGACGCCGCCGATCACGATCAGGCTGGTCTGAAGATCCATCATGCTGCTTGCCCCTTCAGTGTGGCTGGCGAAAATGCCGCGGCCCGGGCGGCGCGGCGAAACATGTTCGGCTCGATAAAGCTACTCATTGAAGGAATAAATGTTGTTATTTTTCATGGCCCGCAGGCCGTAAAAAGCATGCCAAAGCACGTCAAACCTGGCGAATCCGGCCTCGGGAAACACCCCGGCCGGGCTGTATGACAAGGTTCTCAGGGTAGTGTTCCACCCCAGCCTTGTCAAGCCGACAAAGGCGCACAAAGCCGCCTCAGGCGGCCTGCTCGGCGCTGGAGAAGTTGGCTGCCGAATCCATGTCCACCGCCACGATGCGCGATACGCCCTGCTCCTGCATGGTCACGCCGATCAGCTGCTGCGCCATCTCCATCGCGATCTTGTTGTGCGAGATGAAGAGGAATTGGGTGTGCTCGGACATGCGCTTGACCATGTTGGCGAAGCGTTCGGTGTTGGCGTCGTCCAGCGGCGCGTCCACTTCGTCCAGCAGGCAGAACGGCGCCGGGTTGAGCTGGAACATCGAGAACACCAGCGCCGTCGCCGTCAGCGCCTTTTCACCGCCCGACAGCAGGTGGATGGTGGCGTTCTTCTTGCCCGGCGGCTGCGCCATGACCTGCACGCCGGAATCGAGGATCTCGTCGCCGGTCATGATCAGCTTGGCCTGGCCGCCGCCGAACAGTACCGGGAACAGTTCCGAGAAATGGTGGTTGACCTTGTCGAAGGTATCTTGCAGCAGGCCGCGGGTCTCGATGTCGATCTTGTGGATCGCGTCCTGCAGCGTGGTGATGGCTTCGTTCAGGTCGGCATGCTGGGAATCCAGGAAGTGCTTGCGCTCGGAGGCCGCCGCCAGCTCATCCAGCGCCGCCAGGTTGACCGCGCCCAGCGCCGCGATGGCGTTGGTCAGGCGTGTCACTTCGCCCTGCAGGTAGGATGGCCGCATGTCGGCGGTCAGTTTTTCGGACAGCGCGGCCTCGTCGGCCTGGGTCTGCGCCAGCGCTTCGGAGAACTGTTCCTGGTTCAGGCGCGCGGCCTGCTCCTTCAACTGCAGCTCGGTGATGCGGTCGCGCTGCGGCTGCAGGCTGCGTTCGGCCTGCATGCGGTTCTCTTCGTGCGTGCGCAGCTGCTGCGACAACTGGTCCAGTTCGTGGCGGGCGTCGGCCAGCGCACGCTCCTGCTCGCTGCGGCGATCCAGCAGTTCCTGCAAACCGGCCTGGGCCGCCTGGTCGTCCAGGCTTTCCAGTTCCAGGCTGCCCTGCTGCATGCTGGCGAACAGTTGCGCCGCCTGCTCCAGTGCGGTGGCGATGCTGCGCTTCAATTCCTCGATCTTGCTGCGCTGGGACTTCTCGGCGAATTCGGTTTCCTGCGCGGCGCGTTCCAGCTCGCGCAAGCGGGTGCGCGCATCGTTCAGCTGCTGTTCCTTGCCCAGGTAATCGGTCTGGCCGTTCTCGTGCTGCTCCTGCAGCTCGGCCAGCTCGATGTCTAGCTGCTCGAAGCGCGCCTCGGACTCAGCCTGCACCTGCTGCTGTTCAGCTTCCTGCATGCCGATTTCTTCAAGGTCGGTGGCGATCTGGGTGCTGCGCTGGTTGAAGCGCTCCTGCACTTCGGCCAGCTTCATCACTTCGATCTGCAGGCTGTGCGCCGACTGGGTCAGGCTGCCCACGCGCTGGCGCAATTCCTGCAAACGCTGCGAGGCCGAGGACAAGGCCGCCTCGGCGCGCACCGCCCGGCCCTTGGCTTCTTCGGCCAGCATGTATTGCGCGCGTTGCTGCTTGGTGATGTTCTCGATTTCCTGCTGGCGCGCCAGCATGCCGTCCTGCTCCGAATCCGATGCGTAGAAACGCACGCTGGACTGGCTCACCACATGCCCCTGGCGGGTGACGAACACGCCGCCCAGCGGCAGATTGCCGCGCTCGGCGAAAGCGATGGCGGTGTCGTCGGCCACATACACGTCCCTGAGCCAGTCGTTCATCAAGGCGCGCTGGCCGGGGTCGTTCAGTTGCAGCAGGTTGATGAAAGGCTTGAGGCCATTGGCCGCCGGCGGCGCCGGCTGGGCAATGCCGGCATTGGGCGCATACAGCGCCAGCTTGGCCGGCGGCGCGTCGGAAAAGAAGGCCTTGGCCCAGTCCAGGTTGGACATTTCCAGCGCCGACATGCGTTCGCGCAGCACCGCTTCCAGCGCGGTTTCCCAACCCGACTCGATATGCAGCTTCTGCCACAGGCGCGGCAGTTCGGCCAGGCCGTGCTTCTCCAGCCAGGGCTGGACCTTACCCTGCGCCTGCACGCTTTCCTGCAGTTGCTTCAACGCGGACAGGCGCGCTTCCAGCTGGGCATTGGCCGAGGTTTCCTTGCTGACCAGTTCCTGCGCGTCGCGGCGCTCCTCTTCCAGGCGCGGCAGCTGTTCCTGGGCTTCTTCCAGGTACATGCGGGCCTCTTCCAGCGAGGCCTGCTTTTCTTCCAGTTGCAGCCTGAGGTTGGACAGGTGCACGTCGTCCGGCATGGACAGGCCGTTCTTTTCCTGCATCAGGCGTTCGCGGCGCGCGGCCAGGCCGGAGAGGATGTTGGCGGCGTTGCGCTGGTGCGTGGACTGCAATTCGATCTGCTGCTGTACCTGCATGATCTTGCCGCGCGACTCGGTAGTCTTCAGCTGCGATTCGCGCCAGGCCTGCTCCAGCGCCGGCAGGCGCTCATTGGCGTCCTGCACCGCCTGCTGCGACTGTTCGACGCGCATGCCGAGCTCTTCCAGCGCGATTTCGGCCTCGGCCAGTTCATCCTGCTGCTGCGAACCCTGGCGCTGCCACTGGTCGCGCTGGGCGGTCAGCGAATTCAACTGCGACTGCAGCCGGTTGCGCGACTCGATGACGAACTTGATCTGCGCTTCCAGGCTGCCGATTTCGGAATTGGTCTGGTACAGGTGCCCTTGCGCCTGGTGCAGGCGGTCGCCGGCGCCGTAGTGCGCCTGGCGCATATGCTCCAGCTCGGCCTCGACGTGGCGCAGCTTGGCGGTCTGCTCTTCCAGGTCGATCTGGGCGCGTTCGATCTCCTTGAAGAATTTTTCCTGCTCGCTCTTGGCTTCGTTCTTGCGCAGCAGCCACAGCAGCTTCTGCTTCTCTTCCTGGTCGCCTTGCAGCTCATGGAATTTCTTGGCCACGGCGGCCTGGGCTTCCAGCTTTTCCAGGTTGGCGTTCAGCTCGCGCAGGATATCTTCCAGGCGGGTCAGGTTTTCGGTGGTGTCGTGCAGGCGGTTCTCGGTCTCGCGGCGACGCTCCTTGTACTTGGACACGCCGGCGGCCTCTTCCAGGAAGATGCGCAGCTCTTCCGGGCGCGCCTCGATGATGCGCGAGATCATGCCCTGGCCGATG
Source organism: Herbaspirillum sp. SJZ099 (assembly GCF_007828355.1). Lineage (NCBI taxonomy): Bacteria > Pseudomonadati > Pseudomonadota > Betaproteobacteria > Burkholderiales > Oxalobacteraceae > Herbaspirillum > Herbaspirillum sp. SJZ099. The sequence goes on from NZ_VIUO01000006.1 coordinate 56,594, forward strand.
ATGGCGTAGGCGCGCGGCCCCAGGCCGGTGCCGAGGAAAATATCCTGGATGTCGCGGCGGCGCACCGCCTGGTTGTTGATGTAATAGGACGAGGTGCCGTCGCGGGTCAGCGTGCGCTTGACGGCGATCTCGGCGTATTGGCCCCATTGCCCCGCGGCCTTGCCGGCGGCATTGTCGAACACCAGTTCGACCGACGCGCGCCCGGCCGGCTTGCGGTGGGTGGAGCCGTTGAAAATGACGTCCTGCATGGATTCGCCGCGCAGCTCGGAGGCCTTGGATTCGCCCAGAACCCAGCGCACGGCATCGATGATATTGGATTTGCCGCAGCCGTTCGGCCCGACCACACCCACCAGTTGCCCCGGAACCTGGAAATGCGTAGGTTCGACGAAGGACTTGAATCCCGACAATTTAATGGAAGTTAGACGCACGTTATCGACAAAATGAACTGGTTGGAAGAAAGCGGAAAATTTGCTTCCGGAAAGCCCGGTATCATAACATCGCCAGCCCCCGACTCGGCCAAATGACGGGCCATTTGCCGGATGACGAGCGCTGCCCCTGGCAATGCAAAAAGACGCCGCGCTTCAAGCCGCGGCGTCTTTCGATCCGTCTTTCCCGCTCGTCTTCCCGCTTTTCCCGAAGACAATCAGAAGGTCTCCCACTCGCCATCGTCGATAGCTGGCTTGCCCTTGGCGGGCGCGGGCTTCGGCGCCGGCAAAGGCGCGGCGGCAGCCGGCCTGGGCCTGGGCGTGGCCAGCGGCGCTTTCGGCACGGCAGGCCGGGCAACGGCCGCTGGCCGGTGCGCCGCCGTCGTCGGCGCCGGGGATACCGTCACCGGCGCGGGCGGCACAGCTGCATTGGCCCCCTCTTCGACCTGGAATGCCGCTACCGCCTGCTTGAGGCGGCGCGCCTGCTCTTCCAGCGAACCGGCGGCCGCGGCGGCCTGTTCGACCAATGCCGCGTTCTGCTGCGTTACCTGGTCCATCTGGCCGATCGCATGGTTGACCTGTTCGATGCCATTGCGCTGCTCTTCGGATGCCGCCGAAATCTCGCCGACGATGTCGGTCAGGCGCCGCACCGCGGACACCACTTCGCCCATGGTCTGGCCGGCGCGCGCCACCTGCTCCGAGCCGCTGCCCACGCGCTGCACCGAATCCTCGATCAGGGCCTTGATCTCCTTGGCTGCCTGCGCGCTGCGCTGGGCCAGGCTGCGCACCTCCGATGCCACCACCGCGAAACCGCGCCCTTGTTCGCCGGCGCGGGCGGCTTCCACCGCCGCGTTCAGCGCCAGGATGTTGGTCTGGAAGGCGATGCCGTCGATCACGCCGATGATGTCGGAAATCTTGCGCGAGCTTTCGGTGATGCCTTCCATGGTCTGCACCACCTGCCCCACCACTTCGCCGCCGCGGCTGGCGATATCGGAAGCGCTGTTGGCCAACTGGCCGGCCTGGCGCGCATTGTCGGCGTTCTGCTTCACCGTCGAAGTCAGCGAATCCATGCTGGAGGCGGTGGTGGCCAGCGAGCCGGCCTGCTGTTCGGTGCGCGAGGACAGGTCGAGGTTGCCGGCGGCGATCTCGCGCGCGCCGATATCGATGGCATCGGTGCCGTGGTGGATGCCCTTGATCACCGTCGCCAGGCGTTCGCGCATGGTTGCCATTTCGTACAGCAGGCTCTTGGTGTCGCCGGGACGCGTGTCGACGCGCACGGTCAGGTCGCCGGCGGCGATGCGGGTGGCGATATTGACCGCATAGGCCGGCTCGCCGCCCAGGCTGCGCGTGATGCGGCGGGTGATGGCCAGCATCATGGCCGAGACCACCACGCCCACCACCAGCAGGATGCCCAGCAGCTTGAACAGGTCGGAACGGAATTTGGCTTCGACATCGTTGAGGAACACGCCTGTGACCAGATACCAGTCCCAGGCCTGGTTATGGATCAGGTAACTCAGCTTGCGGGTGCGGTTATTGTCGTCGGCGCCGGGCAGGCGTCCCATGTACTCGACAAAGCCTTGCTTCTGCTCCTTGCCGACCTTGACCATCTCGACGTAGTAGAGCTTGCCGTCCGAATCCTTGCGATCGGCCACATTCTTGCCGACCACGTTCTTGTTGGTCGGGTGCATCAGCACCACCGGGGCGGAGTCGAACACGAACAGGTAATTGTCGCCGTCGTAACGCATGGCGGCGATGCGTTCCAAGGCGGCCTTCTGGGCATCGGCCTGCTGCATGCGGCCGGCGGCAACCTCGTTCACATAGCTGGAGACCACGCCATTGGCGGCCTCCACCACACGGCGCAGTCCTTCCTTGCGCTCGTTGACCATGTTTTCCCGCGCGCTGAAGGCTGACCATGCAGCCAGCGTCAACAGGCCTATCCACATGACGACGAGCGCGAACAGGAGTTGTGCTTTGAGACTTTTCATTACTTTTTCTCCGCAACAGGCTGCCGGCGCCAAAGAGCGCCGGAAATGAGTATTTCTTGATGATTATTTTGGCGAACTGCAACAATACGCCACAAGCCAGCCCGACAATCGCATGAATACACCGCCATCGCCCCCGCGATTGTTGCGATTGAATCATCGGCAATCCGCCCTTCCGGCCTGTCGCCGGCTGCCGTTTCCAAGTCGTTTCCGAGCTGTTTCACCCAGCATTGGACGGCGGCGGCGCTTCATCGGAGCTGGTTAATGACGGTATAATCCCGAGCTTTCCCCTGCACCTTGCCAAAGGCCGCCGGCGGCATGCCGGCCAGGCCTCAGGATCTTTCCAGTTCAGCACCGTGAATCCCTTACTCGACCAGTTACAGCCCTATCCCTTTGAAAAGCTGAAGAAGCTGTTTGCCGGCGTCACGCCCGACCCCGCCTACCGCCCCATCAGCCTGGGCATAGGCGAACCCAAGCATCCGACGCCGTCCTTCATCCAGAAGGCGCTGGCCGACAATCTCGCGGGCCTGGCCACTTACCCCGCCACCCTGGGCAGCGAAGCCCTGCGCGGCGCCATCGCCGACTGGCTGGAACGCCGCTACGGCATTGCGCGGCCCGATCCTGCGACCGAGGTGCTGCCGGTCAACGGCTCGCGCGAGGCGCTGTTCTCGCTCACGCAAACCGTGGTCGATCCGACCCGGCCCGGCGCATTGGTGATGTGCCCCAACCCGTTCTACCAGATCTACGAAGGCGCGGCCTACCTGGCCGGCGCCCAGCCGTATTTCGTCAACTCCGATCCGGCGCGCAACTTCGCGCCCGATTTCAGCCAGGTGCCGGAAGAGGTCTGGTCGCGCGTGCAACTGCTGTTCGTGTGCTCGCCGGGCAACCCGACCGGCGCCGTGCTGTCGCTGGAAGACTGGAAGGAACTGTTCGCGCTGTCGGACCGCTACGGCTTCGTGATCGCTTCCGATGAGTGCTATTCGGAAATCTATTTCAAGAAAGAAGCGCCGCTGGGCGGCATGGAAGCGGCGCACAAGTTGGGCCGTACCGGCTATCCGCGCCTGATCTCGTTCTCCAGCCTGTCCAAGCGCTCCAACGTGCCGGGCATGCGCTCGGGCTTCGTGGCCGGCGATGCCGCCATCCTGAAGAAATTCCTGCTCTACCGCACCTACCACGGCGGCGCCATGAGCCCGTCGATCCAGGCGGCTTCGGTGGCGGCGTGGCAGGATGAGACGCACGTACAGGACAACATCGCCAAGTACGTGGCCAAGTTTTCGCAAGTCACGCCGCTGCTGCAGGAAGTGCTGGACGTGGCCCTGCCCGACGCCAGCTTCTACCTGTGGGCGCACGTGGGCAAGCTGGCCGGCATCGGCGACGAGGAATTCGCCCGCCGCCTGTACGCCGAATATAATGTCACCGTCTTGCCGGGCAGTTACCTCGCGCGCGAGGCGCACGGCATCAATCCGGGCGCCGGCCGCATCCGCATGGCCCTGGTGGCCGAAGTGGATGAATGCCTGGAGGCGGCGCAACGCATCGTTGCCTTCGCCAGGAAACTGGCCGCCGGCAAATAGGCCCCAATCAGCCCAACGCATACCGCAATCCGTTTTTATTTTTCACCCAACCGTTCATCGACATCAACATGACACAGTCCATTCAGCAAATCATCGACCAGGCGTGGGAAGACCGCGCCAGCCTGTCCCCCAAGACCGCTCCGGCAGACATCCGCAATGCGGTGGCTGAAGTGATCGCAGGTCTCAACGATGGCACCCTGCGCGTCGCCAACCGCCAAGGCGTCGGCCAGTGGGAAGTCAACCAATGGGTGAAGAAGGCCATCCTGCTGTCGTTCCGCCTGGAAGACAACGTGCCGATGTCGGCCGGCGCCGGCTACCCGCAGTTCTACGACAAGGTGCCGACCAAGTTCGCCAACTACACCGCTGAAGATTTCGCCCGCGGCGGCTTCCGCGTGGTGCCGCCGGCGGTTGCCCGCCACGGCTCCTTCATCGGCCGGAACGTGGTGCTGATGCCGTCCTACGTCAACATCGGCGCCTACGTCGATGAAGGCGCCATGGTCGACACCTGGGCTACAGTGGGTTCGGCCGCGCAGATCGGCAAGAACGTCCACCTGTCCGGCGGCGTGGGCATTGGCGGCGTGCTGGAGCCGGTGCAGGCCGGCCCGGTCATCATCGAAGACAACTGCTTCATCGGCGCCCGCTCGGAAGTCGTCGAAGGCGTGATCGTCGAAGAGAACTCGGTGCTGTCGATGGGCGTGTACATCGGCCAGTCGACCAAGATCTACGACCGCGAAACCGGCGAAGTGCATTACGGCCGCGTGCCGGCCGGCTCCGTCGTGGTGCCGGGCAACCTGCCGTCCAAGGACGGCAAGTACAGCCTGTACGCCGCGATCATCGTCAAGAAGGTCGACGCCCAGACCCGTTCGAAGACCTCGATCAACGAACTGCTGCGCGGCGAGTAATCACCGACGCAAGCTGTCCCCATGCGCCGCGCCGGCTGTCTTGCACACCGGCGCGGCGTCGTATTCTGAAGCGCACCGATCGCGCCGCATTGAACGAGTAAAAGAGCATGGCAAAAGACATCACGCTGTACGGCATCCCCAATTGCGACACGGTCAAGAAAGCCCGCGTGTGGCTGGACGAGCAAGGCATCGCCTACACCTTCCACGATTTCAAGAAAGCCGGGCTGGATGCCGCGCAGGCGCACGCCTGGCTGAAAGACGTCGAGCGCGACGTGCTGGTCAACCGCAAGGGCACCACCTGGCGCGCGCTGCCGGACGAACGCAAGGCTGCGATCACCGATGACGCCGCCGCGGTGGCGCTGATGGTGGAAAACCCATCGGTGGTCAAGCGTCCGGTGCTGTTCGACGGCAAGCAATATCACGTCGGCTTCAAGGCCGACCAGTATCAACACATTTTCGGCAAATAAATCATGAGCAAGACGCTGGCCCTGACCCAGGAACTGATTTCCCTCTCCTCCGTCACCCCTGAAGACAAAGGCTGCCAGGCGCGGCTGGCGGAACTGCTCGCGCCGCTGGGCTTCGTGTGCGAGACCATCCAGTCCGGCGACGTCACCAACCTGTGGGCGCGCAAAGGCACGGCGCAGCCGCTGCTGGTATTCGCCGGGCATACCGACGTGGTGCCGACCGGCCCGCTGGACAAATGGCAATCGCCGCCATTCGTGCCGACCCAGCGCGACGGCAAGCTGTTCGGCCGCGGCGCCTCCGACATGAAGACCTCGATTGCCGCCATGGTCGTGGCCTGCGAGGAATTCATCGCGGCCAATCCCGGCCACCAGGGCTCGATCGGCTTCCTGATCACCAGCGACGAGGAAGGCCCGGCCACCGACGGCACCGTGGTCGTCTGCAATCAACTCAAGGCGCGCGGCGAGCAGCTCGATTACTGCATCGTCGGCGAACCGACCTCGGCCAGGACCCTGGGCGACATGATCAAGAACGGCCGCCGCGGCACCATGTCCGGCAAGCTGACCGTCAAGGGCGTCCAGGGCCACATCGCCTACCCGCAACTGGCGCGCAACCCGATCCACCAGGCCGCGCCCGCGCTGGCCGAACTGGTGGCCGAACAATGGGATGCCGGCAACGAATACTACCTGCCGACTTCCTGGCAGGTTTCCAACATCCACGGCGGCACCGGCGCCTCCAACGTGATCCCGGGCGACGTGGTGATCGACTTCAACTTCCGCTTCTCCACCGCCAGCACCGTCGAAGGCCTGCAGCAACGCGTACACGCCATCCTCGACAGGCACGGCCTGGAATACGACCTGAAGTGGACCGTCGGCGGCCTGCCCTTCCTGACCCCGCGCGGCACGCTGAGCGATGCGCTGTCGTCGGCGATCAAGGCCGAGACCGGGCTCGATACCGAACTGTCGACCACCGGCGGCACTTCCGACGGCCGTTTCATTGCGCAGATCTGCCCGCAAGTGATCGAGTTCGGACCGCCCAACGACAGCATCCACAAGATCGACGAATACATCGAAGTGCGCCATATCGATCCGCTGAAGAACATTTATCGCCGTACGCTGGAAAATTTATTGTTATAGTCAAAACTCCTGGCTGAGCCATCGTAAGCCGGCGTTCTCCTCGATATCACTTCTACTGACCTTGGAGCCTCATGGATACAAGCAATCAAAGCAGTATTGAACGGACTTACGATCAGACGCCTTACACCTCGCATCCGATAGTCGGGACCGCGCTGGAACATCTCGCCGCGGTTGCCTGGCTATTCGGCATCGACACTCCCGATCCGGCCACGGCCAAGGTGCTGGAACTGGGCAGCGCATCGGGCGGCAATCTCATCCCGCATGCGCAACGCCATCCCGAAGGCCATTATCTGGGCATCGACCTGTCGCAAGTGCAGGTCGATGCCGGCCAGCGCCGCATCGACGCGCTGGGCTTGCGCAATATCGCCTTGCAGCGCATGAGCATTGCCGACATCACGCCAGAAACCGGCACCTTCGACTACATCATTTGCCACGGCGTCTACAGCTGGGTGCCGCCGGAAATACAAGACCACATACTGCGCGTGTGCGCGCAAAACCTGTCGCCGCAAGGCCTGGCCTTCGTCAGCTACAACACCTATCCGGGCTGGAAGTTCAAGGAAACCATCCGTGACGCGATGCTCTATCGCGGCAGCAAGTTTGCCGACCCGAAGCAAAAACTCGGGCACGCCTACGGCATGATCAACTTCATGCGCGAGATGACCGCGCCCAACAGCCTGATGCGGCAAGTGCTGGATGCGCATGCCGAGTCGTCCCGGGGGCTGAGCGAGGATTACCTGTTGCATGAATACCTGGAACTGCACAATGCGCCGTGCTACCTGAGCGAATTCGTCAGCCGCGCGCAGCCGCATGGATTGGCCTATTTTGCCAACAGCGAAGTGCCGCCGATGTTCGTCAGCAACCTGGGCCCGGATGCCGCGCAACCGCTGCTGCGCGAGTGCGGCGACGACCAGGTGGCGATCGAGCAATATATCGATTTCCTGACCAACCGCCAGTTCCGCCAGACCCTGCTGCTGCCGGCGCAACGCCAAAGCGAGATTCGCTACCGCCTCGACAAGGCGCGCCTGGCCGACTTCCATTACGCTGGCAACTATCACACCGGCGCCGTGCCTTCGACGCCGGACGACCAGCCGCAGGTATTTTATGCCGGCAACTTGCAGATCAACGTATCGCACGCGATCGGCAAGGCCGCCTTGCTGGCGCTGGCGAAAGCCTTCCCCGGCACGCTGACGCTGCCGCAAATCGTCGAGGCCGCCCAGAAAATGCTGGAACGCGAGCAGGCCGAAGACGCCGACCTCATTCTGGCGCTGCTGGAACACCTGCTCATGCGCGGCCTCGTGCGTTTCCGCCGGCAGGCGGTGCCGGCATCGGCGGGCATCTCGAAACAACCGCTGGCGGCCTTTTCGACGCCGGCCGATGCGCGCCTCGATCCGCGGCAAAGCGTGGCCAATCTGTGGCACGAACACACCACGCTCAACGTCATCGAATGCCTGCTGCTGCCGGTGCTGGACGGGCAACACACGCAAACGCAGCTCGTCGAACATCTCAAATTGCAAGAACAGCAAGGTTTCTGCAAATTCATGACGACGGCCGGCGAACTGGTGACCGACCCGAAGCAGATCCACGCCTGCGCCATCGAACACGTTGTCACTTCGCTGACGTCTCTGAAAAATAAAGCCATGCTCAGGACCAATGCCGTCCAGTCCAGCGCAGGATAAACGGCATTTTCATGCGTGTTGGCGAAGTCCCGCGCCCTTTCGGCATGACGCGCCAGGGACGGCTTGATCCTCCCTTACGCCCTGCCCGGTTATAATGCGCCGGGCTTGCGGTTCGACGCCTGCGTCCCTGCGCATTCCCATGCCGATGCCGGCAGTGCGCAGAAACCGCTTGCGCGGCAACCGCTTTGCCGCCGCATCCCCAGAAAGCACCGCAGCGCCCGGATCGACATCCGCATTGCCCATACACCCGTTTTTACAGACCGACCACGCCAGCATGACAACACATCACTTTTCCACCTTGCGCGATATGCTGCGCTACATGGTGACCCGCTTCAATCGCGCCGGCATCTTCTTCGGCCACGGCAGCAACAATGCGTTTGATGAAGCCGCCTATCTCGCGCTGCACACCCTGAACCTGCCGCTCGACCGGCTGGAGCCGTTTCTCGATGCCCGCCTGCTGCCCGATGAACTGGCGGCCCTGCAGCACGTTATCGAACTGCGCACCGAACAGCGGATGCCGGCGGCCTACATCACCAAGGAAGCCTGGCTGGGCAGTTATCGCTTTTACGTCGACGAGCGCGTGATCGTGCCGCGTTCCTTCATTGCCGAACTGATCCCTGAATATTTCTCGCCGTGGGTGCAGGATCCGGCGCAGATCGAAAACGCGCTCGACCTCTGCACCGGTTCGGGCTGCCTGCCGGTTCTGCTGGCGGACGCCTTCCCGCAGGCGCATATCGACGCCGTCGACATCTCGCCGCAAGCCTTGCAAGTGGCGCGCCGCAACGTCGACGATTACGAACTGGGCGAGCGCATCAGTCTGGTCGAATCCGATCTCTACGCCAAGCTGCCGCCGCGCCAATACGACCTGATCATCAGCAACCCGCCCTACGTCAATGCCGGCTCCATGAGCAAGCTGCCCAAGGAATACCTGCAAGAGCCGCAAATCGCGCTGGCAGGCGGCGAGGACGGCATGGATCTGGTGCGCAAGATCGTCAAGGGCGCGGCGCAGCGCCTGACCCCGCACGGCGTATTGGTCGTTGAAATCGGCAACGAACGGGCGCACGCCGAAGCCGCCTTCCCGGAACTGGAACTGACCTGGGTCTCGACCAGCGCGGGCGACGATATGGTGTTCCTGTTGACCGCCGACCAGTTGCAGGACCTGGCGTAAATCCGCCGGCGTCCTTAGTGTAGTTTTCTCTTCTTTGATTGCTGTTTCACGATGATCCGTTTTCATCAGGTTTCCCTCGCCCGCGGCGTCAAGCCGCTGTTCGAGAATGTCGACCTCACGCTTAACCCGGGCGACAAGATCGGCCTGATCGGCGCCAACGGCGCCGGCAAATCCAGCCTGTTCGCCATGCTGCGCGGCGAACTGCATGCCGACCAGGGCGATATCGGCTTTCCCGCCAAGTGGCGCATGGCCTATGTGGCGCAGGAAACGCCCGCGCTGGAGCGCGCCGCCATCGAATATGCGATCGACGGCGACGCCCACCTGCGCCAGCTGGAGGCGGCGCTGGCCGAGGCGCAAGCCGACAGCGCCGCCAACGGCACCCGCATCGCCGAACTGCACACCGCGCTGGCCGACGCCGATGCCTATACCGTGCGCTCGCGCGGCGAGCAATTGCTGCTGGGGCTGGGCTTTTCGCTGGAACAGATGGAACGCCCGGTGGCCAGCTTCTCGGGCGGCTGGCGCATGCGCCTGAACCTGGCGCAGGCGCTGATGTGCCCGTCCGATCTGCTGCTGCTGGATGAACCGACCAACCACCTGGACCTGGACGCCATCATCTGGCTGGAAGACTGGCTCAAGCGCTACCAGGGCACGCTGATCATCATCTCCCACGACCGCGACTTCCTCGACGGCGTGGTCAACGTGATCGTCCACATCGACGATCGCAAGCTGAAACGCTATTCCGGCAACTACTCCTCCTTCGAGCGCCAGCGCTCGGCGCAACTGGAACTGATGGCCGGCATGATCGAAAAGCAGCAGCGCCAGCGCGCCCACCTGCAATCCTTCATCGACCGCTTCAAGGCCAAGGCCACCAAGGCGCGCCAGGCGCAAAGCCGCATGAAGGCGCTGGCCAAGATGGAAGAACTGGCGCCGCTGCGCGCGGCAGCCGAGTTCTCGTTCGAGTTCCGCGAACCCTTGTCGGCGCCCAATCCGCTGCTGGTGATGGAGAAGGTCAATGCCGGTTACCGCATCGAGGGCAAAGGTAGCGAGCCGGACCAGGAAAAAGTGATCGTGCGCGGCATCGACTTCTCGCTGCAAAGCGGCCAGCGCATCGGCCTGCTGGGCGTCAACGGCGCCGGCAAATCGACCCTGATCAAGACCGTGGCGGGCGAGATCGATCCGCTGTCGGGCACGGCGCGCCTGGGCAAGGGACTGGTGATCGGATACTTCGCCCAGCACCAGGTCGAGATGCTGCGCCACGACGAGTCGCCGCTGTGGCACATGACGCGGCTGGCGCCGGATGTGCGCGAGCAAGAACTGCGCAACTTCCTCGGCAGCTTCAACTTCAACGGCACCATGGCTACCTCCTCGATCGCGCCGTTCTCCGGCGGCGAAAAGGCGCGCCTGGCGCTGGCGCTGATCGTCTGGCAACGCCCCAACCTGCTGCTGCTGGACGAACCGACCAACCACCTCGACCTCGAAACCCGCGAAGCGCTGACCATGGCGCTGGCGCAGTTCGACGGCACGCTGGTGCTGGTCTCCCACGATCGCCACCTGCTGCGCGCCACCACCGACCAGTTCCTGATCGTGGCCGACGGCAAGCTGCAGCCCTTCGACGGCGACCTGGACGATTACAAGGACTGGCTGTTCAAGACCAAGCTGGCCGCGCGCAACGATGCCGCCGCCGCGCCATCGGCACCCTTGCCCGGCAAGGCCGCGGCCGAGCCGGAACCGGTGGTGTCGCTGGCCGACCGTAAGGAACAAAAACGCCTGGAAGCCGAGCAGCGGCAAAGAATGTCGGCGCTGAAAAAGCCCATCGAGCAGCGCATCAAGCGGCTCGACGAGCAGATCGCCAAGCTCAACGCCCGCAAGGCCGACATCGATGCTCGCCTGGCCCACCCGGACATCTACGATGCCGCCAACAAGGAAGAACTGAAGACCCTGATCACCGACCAGGCCTACTGCGCCAAGGAGCTCGACCAGCTGGAGAACGAGTGGCTGGAACAGCAGGAGGCGCTGGAGCAATTGCAAGCGTAAGAGCAGACATAAGGCCGCACGGCCGAATGCGATATCCTTGCGGCTGCCTGCCGTGCGCTTGCCCGCTGCATAAGCTTCCTACATCAATGTATGAAGCGAGCACTTGCACTTTGGCAAAACGAAGGCATCATTGCGGCCTGGCTGCTTTTTCCGCAGCATTCATTCAGAAAGGAAGCATGCGATGAACAAGAACTTCAAGCAATGGCTGCTGGCCGTCGCCGGCGCAACCCTGCTGGCATCGAGCCTGTCGGTTTCCGCCGCCGACCTGCTGCAGACGGTCAAGAGCCGCGGCACGCTGAAAGTGGCGCTGGAAGGCAACTATCCCCCGTTCAACTTCAAGGATCCCAAGACCGGTCAACTGACCGGCTTCGAGGTCGATGTCGCCAATCTGCTGGCGGCCAGGCTGGGCGTCAAGCCCGAATTCACCGCCACCGAGTGGAGCGGCATCCTGGCAGGCCTGGGCGCCGGCAAGTATGACGTGATCATCAACCAGGTCGGCATCACCGACGAGCGCCAAAAGGCTTTCGACTTTTCCGATCCGTACACCCTGTCGAGCGCGCAGCTGATCGTGCGCAAGGATGAGACGCGCCACTTCAACAGCCTGGACGACCTCAAGGGCAAGAAGCTCGGCCTGGGCCAGGGCACCAACTTCGAACAGAAGGCCAAGAGCGTGCCGGGCATCGATGTGCGCACCTATCCGGGTTCCCCGGAATACCTGGCCGATCTGGCCGCCGGGCGCATCGACGCGGCATTGAACGACAGCCTGCTGGTGAGCTATATCCTGAAGTCGACCAAGCTGCCGCTCAAGGGCGGCAACCCGGTGGGCGCGATCGACAAGATCGGCATCCCGTTCCGCAAGGGCAATCCCGAGTTCAAGGCGGCGCTGAACAAGGTCCTGGCCGAGATCAAGGCTGACGGCAGCTTCAAGCAGGCTTCCGAGAAATGGTTCGGCATTGACGTGAGCGAGCCGCCGAAAGCACAATAAGGCGCGCCTTGGGGCCAAGGAAGCAAACTATCCCCGCATCGCGGGGATAATTTTTTATATCGAATGCCTATGGAAATCGTAGAACTGCTGCAGCAAGCCGCTCCCACGCTGATGAGAGGTGTGGGCTACACCTTGCTGTTCGCGTTGTCGTCGATGATCGGCGGACTGGCCCTGGGGTTCGTGCTCGCGGTGGCGCGCATTGTGCCGTGGCGCCCGGTGCAATGGCCGGCGGTGCTCTACGTGAGCCTGATGCGCGGCACGCCGCTGCTGGTGCAGATCTTCGTCGTGTATTACGGCCTGCCCAGCGTGGGCATTGAATTCTCGCCGCTGGCCGCCGGCGTGCTGACCCTGAGCCTCAATGCCGGCGCCTACCTGTCCGAAAGCCTGCGCGGCGCCATCCTGGGCGTGACGCGCGGCCAATGGAATGCCGCCTACAGCATCGGCCTGACCTATTTCCAGACGCTGCGCTTCATCATCGTCCCGCAGGCGGTGCGCATCGCCGTGCCGGCCATGAGCAACACCCTCCTGAGCCTGATCAAGGACACCTCGCTGGTGTCGGTGATCACCGTCACCGAACTGATGCTGGCGACCAAGGAGGTCATCGCGGTGACCTTCCGCCCGCTGCCTTTGTACATCGCCGCCGCCTGTATTTATTGGGCCCTGAGCCTGTGCTTCGAGGCGCTGCAGCATCGCCTGGAGAAGAAGCTCGGGAAGGCCCATCAGAGCTAAGGCCCAAGCCTGCGCCTCATCTCTGCGCGGCGCAAAAAAAAATCCCGGACGAGGTTTTCGTCCGGAATTGTCTTTTCATAAAATTACCGCTTAACTGCAGTCTGCTGTATTCGATCCGCCACAGTTCGGTCGCCGCATGGAGAGGGAGCGGGAGTTTTATTTCCATCCATCAACGTTTGCCGCGGTAGATGTCCTGCCCGACTTCATTGATCTGGCGCCGCAATTCGCGCCGCTCGTCCGGACTCAGCTTGCCGCTGCGACGCTGTTCCTGCTCATTGATCATCTGGTTGCGATGATCCTGTTGACCGAATTCGATGCCGCGCGGCCTGAAGTCGCCCTGCGGCCCCGGCATCGGCCGGCCGCCTTGCGGAGGGCTCGCCATCGAGGCAGACGCCACTCCCAGCGCCAGCAACGCTGCCAGACAGAGCTTGTTGACTACTGCAATCTTCATAACGCGTTTTTCCACAAATTCGGAGAATCGGAACCGGATATCCTCGGCACGATTCCAGTGTAGGGCGCAGGGCGCGATGGTATAAGATGATTAAGGTAAGGTATGTAACACTTTGTAATGAATACTCGGACGCGACTTGCTCAAAATCGCGGAGACGCTACCATAGGCACCATGAACTCTACCAACGGCAATAATACTAATACGACAACATCCACCAATCAATTCAAAGTGTTGGTGGTGGATGACGATATTCGCTTGCGCGATCTGCTGCGCCGTTACCTGACCGAACAAGGTTTCAATGTCGTGACCGCGGAAAACGCCCAGGCGATGAACAAGCTGTGGATCCGCGAGCGCTACGACCTGCTGGTGCTCGACCTGATGCTGCCCGGCGAAGACGGCCTGGCCATCTGCCGCCGCCTGCGCGGCGCCGGCGACCAGACGCCGATCATCATGCTGACCGCCAAGGGCGAGGACGTGGACCGCATCATCGGCCTCGAAATGGGCGCCGACGATTACCTTCCCAAACCGTTCAACCCGCGCGAACTGGTGGCGCGCATCAACGCCGTGCTGCGCCGCAAGGGTCCCGACGAGCTGCCCGGCGCGCCGTCGGAAACGCCTGAAACCTTCGAGTTCGGCGATTTCATCCTGGACCTCGGCACCCGCACGCTGAAGAAAAACGGCGAGACCATCTCGCTGACCACCGGCGAATTCTCCGTGTTGAAAGTGTTCGCCCGCAATGCGCGCCAGCCGCTGTCGCGCGAGAAGCTGATGGAAATGGCGCGCGGCCGCGAATACGAAGTGTTCGACCGCAGCCTCGATGTGCAGATCTCGCGCCTGCGCAAGCTGATCGAACCGGATCCGGCCAATCCGCTCTACATCCAGACCGTGTGGGGCCTGGGCTACGTGTTCATTCCGGAAGGAAAACCGCGCTGATTCCCCGCTTCACCTTCACTGCCGCTCCTCTGGCCGTTCGCCGATGAAAGCCCGCACCCAATCAGGATGGTTTAGCAACGGCCTGTTCTGGCGCACCTTCTTCCTCCTGACCTTCCTGATCACCGCCAGCATGGTGGCGTGGGTGGCCAGCTTCCGCATGGTCGAACGCGGCCCGCGCGCGGAGCAGCTGGCCGCACAGATCGTGTCGGTGGTGACTATCACCCGCGCGGCGCTGACGCACTCGGCGCCCGAGATGCGACGCGAACTGCTGTTCGACCTGGCCAGCAACGAAGGCATCCGCATCTATCCGCTGGAAAAGACCGACAAGATCGTCCCGCCGGAAGACTCGCCCATCGTCCCGGAACTCGAATACTACGTGCGCGAGACGCTGGATGAGAACACCCTGTTTGCCTCCAGCGTCAACGATGTCGAGGGCTTCTGGATCAGTTTCAACATCGATGGCGACAAATACTGGCTGATGCTCGACCGCGGCCGGCTCGACCGCACCTCCAGCCTGCAATGGCTGGGCTGGGGCTCGATCGCGCTGTTCCTGTCGCTGATCGGCGCGGTGTTCATCTCCACCCTGATCAACCAGCCGCTGGCGCGCCTGACGGCCGCCGCGCGCGCCATCGGCAAGGGCCGGCAACCGGAACCGCTGCCGGAATCGGGCCCCACCGAAATCGAAGAGGCCAACCGCAGCTTCAACCAGATGGTGGCCGACATCAACCGCGTCGAATCGGACCGTGCCTTGATCCTGGCCGGCATTTCACATGACCTGCGCACGCCGCTGGCGCGCATGCAGCTGGAAGTGGAAATGGCCAACCTGTCCGACGAATCGCGCGACGGCATGCATTCCGACCTGGCGCAGATGGACAGCATCATCGGCCAGTTCCTCGACTACGCCAAACCCTTCGACGCCAACAGCCTGGACGCCGTCGACATCTCCGGCCTGCTGCTGGATGTGGCCGCCAATGCCACCCGCCTGCCCGACGTGAAGATCGCCACAGCGATCGCCCCCGGCGCCGAGATCGCCGGCGACGGCACCGAACTGGCGCGGGTGTTCAACAACCTGGTGGAAAACGCGCGCCGCTACGGCAAGACGCCGGGCACCGACTGTGCCGAAATCGACCTGCGCAGCCGCATCGAAGCCCACAACGTGGTGGTGGAAATCGCCGACCACGGCCCGGGCGTGCCCGACAGCGAATGCGAACGCCTGCTGCGCCCCTTCACCCGCCTCGATACCGCGCGCGGCCAGGCCAACGGCTCGGGCCTGGGGCTGGCGATCGTCAACCGCATCGTGTTGCGCCATAACGGCAAGCTGGTCCTCAAAGGCCATGAAGAAACCCGTGGCGGACTGGTGATCCAGATCACGCTGCCGCTGCTGCATCACCGCCGCCATGGCTGATTGCCGCCGCTTTGCGCGGCACATCGCGCCGCCGTTGTTGTTCGCCGGACTGCTGGGCATTGCCTGCGGCGCAAACGCCCAATCCTATGCCGACCGCAACTTCAGCGTGTCGCCCGCCGCCCGCGAAGGCGCCCGGCCGATCATCATCGTCTCCCCGGTACAGCCCGGCCCACCGCCTTCCCCTGCTCCCGCAGCGCCGAAATCGGGACCAATCGGCTCCTATGCATCGGATGCCGCCGGTCCCGACATCCGCGCCAAGAATGCCGACTACGCCACCCGCTTCCAGGTGGTCGGGCACATCCCTGCCGGCTCCACCATCAACAAAGTCGCCTGGCGTTATGGCGTGGCCAGGAAACCGCCGGGCTTCGAAGCCGTCCTGTGCTGGCAGGACGCCGCGACGTGCTGGACCGTCACCGATGCCAACACCGGCGACACCGACTTTTTCAACGGGAAGGATGCCGCCCGGCCGTTCATCCTGTTCTACCGCGTCAAGGGTAACGGCTACATGAAGGAAGGGCCGGTCAAGGGCGACATGAACCAGATCATCGTCACCTACGACGTGCCGGGCTGAGAACAGCCAGTAGATTCAGCCGGCAAGCTTCAGCCGGCGTAATCGTCGATCTCGCGCGACTTTTGCAAGGCGTCGTCGATGCGTTCCACCGCGATCACCTTCAAGCCCTCGATCGGCTGCTTGGGCGCATTGGCCTTGGGAATGACGGCAATCGAAAACCCCAGCTTGGCGGCTTCGCGCAGGCGCTCCTGGCCGCGCGGCGCGGGACGGATCTCGCCCGCCAGGCCGACTTCGCCGAACACCACCAGCCCGCGCGGCAGCGGCTTGTTGCGCATCGAGGAATTGATCGCCATCAGCACCGCCAGGTCGGCCGCCGGTTCGGTGATCTTGACGCCGCCCACGGCGTTGATGAACACATCCTGGTCGAACGCGGCGATGCCGGCATGCCGGTGCAGCACCGCCAGCAGCATCGCCAGCCGGTTCTGCTCCAGCCCCACCGACAGGCGACGGGCATTGGGCACATGCGAAGTATCGACCAGCGCCTGGATCTCCACCAGCAGCGGACGCGTTCCTTCCTGGGTGACCATCACGCACGAGCCGGGCACCTGGGTGTCATGCTGCGACAGGAACAGCGCCGAGGGATTGGACACGCCCTTCAAGCCCTTCTCGGTCATGGCGAACACGCCCAGCTCGTTGACCGCGCCGAAACGATTCTTGAAGGCGCGCACCAGGCGGAAACTGGAATGGGTATCGCCTTCAAAATACAGCACGGTATCGACGATATGCTCCAGCACGCGCGGGCCGGCCAGCGATCCTTCCTTGGTGACGTGGCCGACCATGATGATGGTGGTGCCGGAGGTCTTGGCCGCGCGCGTGAGTTGCGCCGCGCATTCGCGCACCTGCGCCACCGAGCCGGGGGCGGAAGTGAGCGCATCGGAATAGATGGTCTGGATAGAGTCGATCACCGCCACTTCCGGCTTGTGCTCGGCCAGCGTCGCCAGGATCTTTTCCAGCTGGATCTCGGCCTGCAACTGCAAGTCGCGCGCATCGACCGCCAATCGCTTGGCGCGCAGAGCGATTTGCGCGCCGGATTCCTCGCCGCTCACATACAGCGTCTTCTTCAGTTTGGAGATATTGGCCAGCGCCTGCAGCAGCAGCGTCGACTTGCCGATGCCGGGATCGCCGCCGATCAGCGCCACCCCGCCCGGCACCAGGCCGCCGCCCAGCACGCGGTCGAACTCTTCGATGCCGGTGCCAAAGCGCGGCACGTCGATCGCCTCGATATCGGCCAGGCTCAATACCGGCGCGGTCTGCGCCAGGCCTTGCGGCTGCGCGGAATAACGGTTCACGCCGGCCGGCTCGATCACGGTTTCGACCAACGTGTTCCATTGCCCGCATGCCGGACACTGGCCGGCCCACTTGTTGCTGACGCCGCCGCACTCGGTGCAGGTGTAATTGGTCTTCGCCTTCGCCATCGTTGCCTTGCTTTTCCTTTGTTTTGTTATGCCGCCGGTACGGCTTATTCCACTTCGCGCACTGCCACCCGCGGCGCCAGCGCGCACATCAGTTCATAGCCGATGGTGCCGGCTGCGAACGCGACCTCGTCGATCGGCAAGCCTTCGCCCCAGAGCAATACGCGGCTGCCGATGCCCGCGCCCGGCACGCCAGTCAGGTCGACCGCCATCATGTCCATCGACACCCGGCCGACGGTGCCGGTCTTGACGCCATCGACCACCACCGGCGTGCCGTTGGGCGCATGGCGCGGATAGCCGTCGGCGTAGCCGCAGGCCACCACCCCCACCTTCATCGGCTGGTCGGCCACGAAACGGCTGCCGTAACCGACCGCCTCGCCGGGCGCGATGTCCTGCACGCCAATAATCTTGCTCTCCAGCGTCATGGCCGGACGCAATCCGAAATCGGCCGCGCTGCCGCCGCCAGGGGTGCCGCCGTACAGCATGACGCCGGGACGCACCCAGTCGCAGGCCAGTTCGCCGTGCAGCAGGTCGGCCGCCGAATTGCACAGGCTCTTGGGCCCTGCCAACCCTTGCGTGCCGGCATTGAAACGCCTGACCTGCTCTTGCAGCGACAAGTCGGGATTGCCGGCGTCGTCGGCATTGGCGAAGTGGGTCATCATCGTGACGCTGCGCACCGAAGCAATCTTCTTGAGCCGTTCGTAGGCGGCGCGGTAGGCATCGGGCTTGAAGCCAAGGCGGTTCATGCCGCTGTTCATCTTCAGGTGAGCATGCAGCCCGGCCTCGGTGGCGAACGTCTCCAGCATGGCGATCTGTTCGTTGCAATGCACCGCGAACTGGATATCGTGCCGGGCCAGGAGCGGCAGATCATCGGCATCGAAGAATCCTTCCAGCAGCAAGATGGGTTTCTGCCAGCCCAGTTCGCGCAGCCGCAGCGCGTAGTCCACTTCGACCAGGGCCAGGCCGTCGGCCTGGGCCAGGCCGCGCATGGCGCGCTCCAGCCCGTGTCCGTAGGCATTGGCCTTGACCACGCCCCATACCCTGGCATCAGGTGCATGGGCGCGGGCAACGGCCAGATTGTGTTGAAGAGCAGAAATGCTGATGGAAGCGACGATCGGTCTTGGCATGATGAACGGTGGCCGGTTAAGCGATGGCAAAGGCGGGGCAATACGACAAATACGAGAACCGGATCGAAAACCCCGGCTGCTGCGCCGCAAATCGCCCGGAAGTTTGCCCTGCCGGGGAACAAGCGGGCATTTTACCGGACGAATATCTTTCAGGTCAGGCCAGGGCTTGTTAACATTCAATTTACGCCCGCTGGATGCAACGCATCTCGCAAATCAAATGTTAACAGGCCCTAATCATTGGCACGCCATGGTTTCATGGTATAAAGCTAGCCGGAGCTAATTTGTTACATTTTGGACAGGGATGAATCGCGGTTTCTACACCATCATGGCGGCGCAATTTTTTTCGTCGCTCGCCGATAACGCGCTGCTGATCGCCGCTATCGCCCTCCTTGCCGAAATGCATTCCCCGCCGTGGATGACGCCGCTGCTCAAGCTTTTCTTCGTCCTCTCCTACGTGTTGCTGGCCGCTTTCGTCGGCGCTTTCGCCGATGCCTTCCCCAAGGGGCGGGTCATGCTGATCACCAACATGATCAAGATCGTCGGCTGCAGCATGATGTTTTTCACCGTCCATCCCCTGCTCTCCTATGCGGTGGTCGGGTTCGGGGCCGCCGCCTACTCGCCGGCCAAATACGGGATCCTCACCGAACTGCTGCCACCGGAAAAACTGGTAGCCGCCAACGGATGGATCGAAGGCCTGACGGTCGGCTCCATCATCATGGGAACGGTACTGGGCGGCGCGCTGGTCAACCCGCATGTTTCCTCGGTCATCCTCAGCTTCGATTTCCCCCTCGTCGATTTCCCCATCGATACGCCCACCGAAGCGGCACTGTGCATCATCTCCGTCATCTACATCATCGCCGCGCTGTTCAATCTCAACATCCCCGATACCGGCGCCCGCTACGAACACCAGCAACGCAACCCGATCCGCCTGATCATCGATTTCGCCGGCTGCTTCACCACGCTATGGAAAGACAAGCTGGGCCAGATCTCGCTGGCGGTGACCACCCTGTTCTGGGGCGCCGGCGCCACGCTGCAGTTCATCGTGCTGAAATGGGCTGAAAAGTCGCTGCACATGCCGCTGGACAAGGCCGCCATCCTGCAAGGCATCGTGGCCGTGGGCGTAGCGTTGGGGGCAATGGCCGCCGCCCGCTTCGTGCCGCTGAAGAAATCGCTGTCGGTCATGCCGCTGGGCATCATCATGGGCATCGTGGTGATGCTCATGACCACCACCACCTCGATCTGGATCGCCTATCCGCTGCTGGTGATCATCGGCGCGCTGTCCGGCTACTTCGTGGTGCCGATGAATGCGCTGCTGCAACACCGCGGCCACGTGCTGATGAGTGCCGGCCATTCGATCGCGGTACAGAATTTCAACGAGAACCTCTCGGTGCTGACCATGCTGGTGCTGTACGCCTTCATGGTGCGCATGGACCTGGATGTGAACACGGTGATCATCATCTTCGGCTCCTTCGTGGCCGGCATCATGTACCTGATCATGCGTCGCCACGCCGCCAACCAGCGCGAACACGATTCGCTCTCGCTGATCGGCGAAGACAAACACCACCATTGAAGCCGCGGCAGACGGCGCGTCCACTCTGCCGCCCTTACCTTCTCAGATCCGTATCACCGCATGCCTGACCTGCTCGGCGGCCCGCTGCTCCCAGTCGCCGGGAACGATGAAGCCGCGCTCGATTTCGAAGGCATCGCTTCCCTCACCCGCCCCGGGCCCCCGGCACACCGCCAGCATGAGCGGCGCCGGCTCCGCACTCAAGCGCGCAGCCAATTCCGCCTGCACCGCATCCATCCCCAGCGTGCGGCCGATATCGACGCGCGCCGGCGCCAGCCATTCCAGCCGGGGCAACAACAGGAAATGCAATGGGCCTGACTGCTCCGCATAGCGCTGCCGCAACGCGGCCGCATCGCACCAGAAGCCACGGCAATGGTCGGCCGCAATACCTATCGCGGCCGGCAACGACGACAACGGCTCGCGATAGAACAGCCATCCCTTGACCAGCGCCTGGGCGGACACAACAGGTTCGGACAACACTCCGGCGGCGGCGGGATGGTGCGACAACATCAATTGTTGCTGCATGATCTTGCGCATCTTGCGGCCCAGCGAATCGGCCAGGTTGGGGCCAACGAAGGCATCGGGCGGCAGCTCGCCTGATTGATCCAGTTGGGAAGGAACCTGTTCGAGCAGGTAGAACTTGGTGGCGAATTCCCAATGCTCGAGCCCGGTGCCGGAATCGATATGGGGGCGGCGCACCAGAAAGTCGAATTCGCCCAGGGTCTCGCTGGTCGCGCCATTGTTGCGCACCTGCAGGTTGGCGGCCACCAGTTGCCGGCGCTGCTGCAAATAGAAACCGAGCAGCTTCTCGGCATAGCGGCCCAGCCGGGCCGAAGGCTGGCGCGCCATGTGGTTGTGCAGTTGCCGGTTTAGCCGCGGATCCTGCTCCAGCGCGCGCAGCCATGCGGCGACCTCGTCAGCGACCGGCCCCAGGTTGGCGATACGCCCGTCCCAGCACGGCGCATCGACGGACATCAGGTCCGGCGCGTCCAGCAGCCAGGCCAGCGCGCGCACATGCGGATCGCGCAGCTCGGGCCAGCGCTCATGGAACCGCGCCTGGCAGCTCATTGCAGCGGGACGCTCGCGGGCGTCGGCCATGTCATTGCACCGGCTGGCGCTGGAAGGCGGTCATCGCCAGGCACAGGTCGGCCCAGGATTTGCTCTTGTCGCCCAGCGTACGCAGCAGATACGCCGGATGGTAGGTCACCACCAGCGGCAGCTCCTGGTAGCGGTGCACGGTGCCGCGCAGCTTGGATACCGGCGTCGATGGATCCAGGCCCAGCAGCGAGATCGCCGCGGTCTTGCCCAGCGCCACCAGCACCGTCGGCTGGATCAGCGCGATCTGGCGTTGCAGGTAAGGCAGGCAGGCCGACACTTCCTGCGGCGATGGCGGACGGTCGCGCCCGTTGTCATCGGTCGGACGGCATTTGACGATGTTGGCGATGTAGGCATTGTCGCCGCGCTTCAAGTCCATCGCCGCCAGCATGTTGTCGAGCAGCTTGCCGGCCGGGCCGACGAACGGCTCGCCTTGCATATCCTCGTTGCGGCCCGGACCTTCACCGATGAACAGCCATTTGGCCTTTTCATCGCCGACGCCGAAGACGGTGTTCTTGCGGCCATTGCACAAGCCGCAGCGGCGGCAATCGGCCACGCTTTCCTTGAGCTGCGGCCACTCCATGGCGGCAATCCTGGCGATCATCGGATCGACGGCCGCAGGCGCACTGCCTTCCTCATCGTCATGGGGCAGCACCAGCGGCTCCATCGATGCGGCGAAATCCATCTCGTCCAGCCACGCCGGCGGGCCGCCATCGTCTTCAGGCGGGGCGCTGCGATGCGCGGGTGCTCGCGGTGGCGGCGACGGCATCGCCGGCACAGGACGCGCCACCGGCGGCGCTGCCGCAGCGCTTGCATCAGAAACCGCAAAGGCAGGACGCGGTGCAGCAACCGCTGGCGCAGGCGCAGACACAGACGCATCCTGACGCATCTCGGCGACTGCGGCCGGCGCTTCTTCCGCCGCCACGGCCTCTTCTACGGCCTGTTCCACGGCGAGGTCGCGCCGCACCCACACCGGGCCGATGCCCAAGGCATCCAGCAATGCCAGCGAGGAACCGTATTCTTTCTCGTTGTTCAATTCTTCACTCATAGCGCGAGACTCATGACGATCGCCCCTTCGCGGGCATTGTTCCCGGCCGGATAATAGTTCTTGCGCCGACCGATTTCGGAAAAGCCATAGCGTTTATATACCTTGATGGCATGCGTATTGGACTCGCGCACTTCCAGCAGCATGGTGCGCATCCGGTTGCTGCGGCCAAGCACGGTAGCCTGGTTGAGCAGCAATTGGCCCAGCCCCTGATGCTGGTGCGCGGCAGCGACACTGATGTTGAGCAAGTGCGCTTCGTCCACCGCCAGCATGACCAGGAAATAGCCTAGCAAGGCATGCGCGCCGTCGCGCAGCGTCTGCGCCTGGTAACCGCTGTATAGCGAATCGAGGAAATTGCCGCGGGTCCATGGATGCGAATAGACGGCGTTTTCAATCTCGACCACGGCATCGATGTCGTCTGTCGTCATCGGCGCGAACCGCAGCGGCCCGAAGCGCGCTTCCAATCCGGACAACAGCTCGGCGCCGTTCTCGACCGCCGAGGTCATGCCGCTCCCTTCAAGGCATCGCGCTGCTCGCGTTCGGCGGTGGTCAGCGCGACCTTGTTGCGCAGGTAGAGCGGTTGCGCCTCCTGCGCCGGCAAGGCGCGCCCCTGGGCAAAATGAAACAGCCCCAGGCTCGCCACATGGCGGGCATGCGGCATGAACTGCGGATAAGCGGCCGCGAATTCGCCGGCGCAGAAATCCGGCGTGAAGTGCGCGGCATACACGGCAAGGCCGTTACCGCAGGCCACCGGCTTGCCTGCGGTGCCGACCTGCCCGGCCGCCGATAACGCAGGCTCGGCCAGCATGTCCCAACCGCCGTCATCGCCTGCGCGATAGCGCGCCCAATACACCTCCCCCATGCGGGCGTCGAGGATGGGCAAGACTTCAGCGACATCGGGATGCGCGGCCCGGCACGCCTGGGCCGCCGCTTCCAGCGTGACGACCGGCACCACCGGCCGGTCAATGCCGAAGGCCAGCCCCTGCACTACGCCGCAGGCCGTGCGCACGCCGGTGAAAGAGCCAGGCCCCACGCCAAAGGCCAGTGCATCGCACCGGGAAAGGGGGATGCCGGCTTCGGCCAGCAATTGCTGGATCATCGGGAGAATCGAATCGGAATGGGTCTGCGCGCCGGCGGATTCGCGCGCGATCAGCTCGCCCTGGTGCAGCAGTGCTGCCGATGCGAGTTCGGTGGATGTTTCAATGGCTAAGATCGTGGACATCCCGCTATTTTACCGTGAGGCGGGCTTTTCCCTGCGCTGTTGGCAAGCGCCGGCGCCCAGTTTATTCCAGAGCCAAACCACGGCTGCCGAAGCGGGTAAAATAGCGGCGCCATGTCCTACCAGAAATTAGACCAGACCAACCGCCGCCAACTGGCAGACGCCCTGCGCAACGACACCTGGGTCGTCGCCTGCCTGTGCGCGGCCTGGTGCGGCAGTTGCCGCGATTACGACATCGCCTTCAGCGCCTGGGCGGCGCGTTATCCGCAACATCATTTCGTCTGGATCGACATCGAAGACCAGGCCGATCTGGTTGGCGACCTCGACATCGACAATTTCCCCACCCTGCTCATCGAACGCGGCGCCACTGTCGCCTTCTTCGGCCCGATGGAGCCCGATACCCGGCTGGCGGAACGCATCCTGCTTTCGCAACTGGAAAAAAGCGATGCCGACTTGCAGCGCGAAGCCATCAGCACCGCGGAACGCCGCACCTGGCAGGAAGAGTGCAACCTGCTGGCCAAGCTGGCCGACGTCATCTGATCGGCCGCCGGCTCAAGCCAGCCAGGGGTCGCTCTCCGGATGCGGATAACGCGCGCTGACATACTCCACGAAACTGCGCACCTTGGCCGACAACAGGCGCCGGCTGGGATAGGCCATCGAAATGATCACCTGGCCGGTATCGAAGTCCGGCAGCACCCGCACCAGCTTGCCGCAGCGCAAATCGTCGCCCAGCGAAAACGACGGCCGCAGCACGATACCCATGCCGGTCAACGCGAACTCCCGCAGCAATACGCCGCTGTTGGACACCACTTTGCTGACGATGGGCACATCCAGTACACCGTTGATCGTATTGACATGCCAATGGTGGCGCAGGTATTCATGCGAAAAATTCAGGCAGCTATGGCGCGACAGGTCTTCCGGGTTCTGCGGGGCGCCATGTTTGGCGATGTAGTCCGTTGACGCGCACAGCACCACCTTGGCAATGCCCACCTGGCGCACGATCATGCTGGCGTCAACCTTTTGCATGCTGCTGAAAAACCCGATGTCGATCCCTTCTTCCACCAAGTCGATGGTGCGGTCGGACAGGGTCACGTCCAGCACCACTTCCGGGTAGGCCTGGGAATAGCCGGACAGCAGTCCGCCCAGCTGCGACTGCCCGAATCCCGCATGCGAGTAGACGGCCAGGGTCCCGCCCGGCATCTTGGTATCGAGCGAAACCAGCGCTTCGGCATCGTCGATCTCGGCCAGGATCAGCCGCACACGCTCCAGATACGCCTGCCCGGATTCCGTCAGCGACAGGCGGCGCGTCGAACGGTTCAGCAGCCGCGTGCCCAGATGCGCCTCCAGATCGGCGATAAACCGCGTGGCCACGGCATTGGAAATCCCCATGATTTCCGCCGCACGCACGAAACTCCCCTGCTCCACCACCTTGGCGAACACCCGCATCGATTGCAGCCGGTCCATATTTTTCAAGCCCCCGATTGTTCCAGATAGAGAAATAGTTAATTCCGATTAAACCCATTTTTCTTTGCATAGGCAACATTTAGACTGCATTCATCGGTTGGGCGAATGCAACAGCAAACGCTTCCAGCCGATTCCGAAGGAACAGCGCATGTTGACCGGAACCTCTTATCGGCCAAGGTGCCTGCGGATTCTTATCAACTTACCAAGAAGGACAAGATCATGAGCATCAAGAACATTACCGTTGCCGCCGCTCTCCTGGTCGCCGCTGGCGCCGCCCTGGCAGAAGCACCGTATCCCCCTGAAACCGCTTTCGTGTCGACCCAGACCCGCGCCGACGTCAAGGCAGAACTGCAACGCGCCCGCGCCAACGGTGAGATCGCCGTGCGCAACGAGTACCCTATCGTTCGCCAGGCCAGCGCTCACCTGAGCCGCCAGCAAGTGCAAAACGAAGTGCAGCAAGCCAGCAGCAACAAGGCCGACAGCCTGTACAGCGGCGCCTGATCAGTTTTCTTGCACGACCGCCATCCAGCCCGACGGCAGCGTTCCGCCATCGCGCGTCCGAACCACCGGCACCGGGCTGAAGAGCGGGTAACAGAAGTACGCAGTACCGAAGCTTCATATCAGTACAGCAGCACCAACTGCCATGCCGCCTGCCAGACCTGAGCCTGCAGCGCATGACAGCTGGTGCCCCTCCCGCTCCTCCCCCCCTCGTTTCCCGCTTTGCATCGTACTTTTGCACGCAATTTGCGTTGCCTGGGGCCGATCCCGCCAAATTGCGCGCCACGAACCTTGCCCACGGCATGTTTTGCTGCGCCGCGACATCCGAAACTTCATCAGAAAGCCTTGCCGGACAAGCTTTTCCTTGAGATTTTGGCCCACCGGATGTAAAGTCAAGGGTTTGTTCCCTCCGGCCTAGCTAGCGGTTGTTCGTCAAAGTCGGCCACCTATCTTTATCCCTATGGCTTTATACGTTCACAAATACGGCGGCACTTCGATGGGCTCGACAGAGCGCATCAAGAATGTCGCAAAGCGCGTTGCCAAATGGCACGACGCAGGCCACCAGATCGTCGTCGTCCCTTCGGCGATGTCTGGTGAAACCAACCGCTTGCTCGGCTTGGCCAAAGAAATCATGGCCCAGCCCGACGGCCGCGAACTGGATATGCTGGCCTCTACCGGCGAACAGGCTTCGGTGGCATTGCTGGCCATCGCGCTGCAGGCGCTGGGCAAAGAGGCTGTGTCCTACGCCGGCTGGCAAGTGCCGATCAAGACCGATTCCTCCTTCACCAAGGCGCGCATCCGCTCGATCGACGACGCCAAGGTACGGCGCGACCTGAACGCCGGCAAGATCGTCATCATCACCGGCTTCCAGGGCGTCGACGCCGACGGCAACATCACCACGCTGGGACGCGGCGGTTCCGACACCTCGGCCGTGGCAGTAGCCGCCGCCATCAAGGCCGCCGAATGCCTGATCTACACCGACGTCGACGGCGTCTACACCACCGACCCGCGCGTGGTCAGCGAAGCGCGCCGCCTCAACACCGTCACGTTCGAGGAAATGCTGGAAATGGCATCGCTGGGCTCCAAGGTGCTGCAGATCCGCTCCGTGGAATTCGCCGGCAACTACAAGATGCCGACCCGCGTACTGTCGTCGCTGACCGACCCGCTCATGCCGCTCGCCGAAGAAACCGTCTCCGGCACCCTGATTTCGTTTGAGGAAGACACCAACATGGAACAAGCAACCATCACCGGCATCGCATTTTCCCGCGACGAAGCCAAGATCACCGTGCTCGGCGTGCCGGACCGTCCGGGCATCGCCTACCAGATCCTGGGCCCGGTCGCCGACGCCAACATCGAAGTCGACATGATCATCCAGAACCAGTCGGTCGAAGGCAAGACCGACTTCACCTTCACCGTGCCGCGCGCCGAATATGCCAAGGCGGTGCAAGTGCTCGACAGCAGCGTCAAGGCCCACATCGGCGCCGCCGCCATCAACGGCGACACCAAGGTCTCGAAGGTCTCGGTGGTGGGCGTGGGCATGCGCAGCCACGTCGGCATCGCCTCGCAAATGTTCCGCACGCTGTCGGAAGAAGGCGTCAACATCCAGATGATCTCCACCTCGGAAATCAAGATCTCGGTGCTGATCGACGAGAAGTACATGGAACTGGCGGTGCGCGCCCTGCACAAGGCATTCGACCTGGACAGCGCCAAGTAATCGTCATCGCGAAGTCCTGCGGACAAATCGGCGGTTTTTTGCAAACCGCCGATTGACCAAACGCAGTTGAGAAGCTATTATGCGTGACTTCGCTGAGGCAGCGCAGTAACTGCCTACAGTGTGGAGACGTGGCCGAGTGGTCGAAGGCACTTCCCTGCTAAGGAAGCATATGGGCTTAAACCTGTATCGAGGGTTCGAATCCCTCCGTCTCCGCCAAGCATTACTAAGCCCCTGTTTTACAGGGGCTTTTTTATTGGCATCTTCGATGCCGGCGTCCTTCTTGGGGCGACCTCTTTCTCCGAAAGAGCCTGTCCCGCACCTCTCTTCCGGCCAAAGCTCAGCGCAACACGAAAACAATCATTACTACGCATACCGGCCATAACGGCTGCGCAGGCATGCGTTGCCGCGGGATACTCCGTTGGAATCCGACCGACAAAAGAAAATGGCCGATGGCATCGCCACCGGCCACATTCAATTCGCATTCAATTGACCAGGCACGCGCTCAGAAGCCGATATCGTCCAGCGGCAATGAAGGATGCTCGCCGATGATCTTGAGCCGCCGGCCTTCCAGCAGCATGCGATGGAAATCGCCGGCCGGGACCGGGCGCGAGAAGATATAACCCTGCAGTTCGTTGCAGCCGGCTTCCTTGAGGAAGTTGAACTGCTTTTCGGTTTCCACGCCTTCGGCGATCACCTTGTGGCGCAACTGCTTGGCGATGCCGATGATGGCGCTGGCGATCGCGCAATCGTTGGTGTCTTCCGGGATGCCCATGGTGAACGAGCGGTCGATCTTGAGCGTATGGATCGGGAAGCGCTTGAGGTAGGACAGGCTGGAATAACCGGTGCCGAAATCGTCGAGGGAAATCGTGATGCCCAGGCTGCAAATCTTTTCCATGATGGAAATCACGCGGTCGGTGCTGTGCATCAGCATGCTTTCCGTGATTTCCAGTTCCAGCCATTCGCCGCCGAGCTGGTGCCGGCTCAGCGCCGCGCGGATGCGGTCCGGCAGCGAACGGGTGAATTCGCGCGCGGTCACGTTCAGGGCGATGCGCATCGGCGCCAGGCCGGCGTTCTTCCATGAGCGCGCCTGCTTGCAGACCGCATCCAGCACCCAGTCGCTCAATTGCACGATCAGGCCGGTCTCTTCGGCGATGGGGATGAATTCGCCCGGCAGCAGCAGGCCGCGCTCCGGATGCCGCCAGCGCACCAGCGCTTCGGCGCCGGTGATGCCGCCGGTCAGCATGTCCACCTTCGGCTGGTAGTACAACAGCAGTTCGTTGTATTCGAAGGCATGCAAAAGGCCGGTCTCGATGCGCAGCAGGTCCAGGGTGTTGCGGTTCATCTCCTCGCTGTAGTACGCGTAACCGCCTTCGTTGTTCTCGCCGCCCTGCTTGGCGCGATACATGGCGATGTCGGCCAGGCGCAGCAGGGTTTCGGTATCGCAGGCATCTTCCGGATACATGCTCACGCCGATGCTGGCCCCTACCCGCAACTCATGGCCGTCGATGAAGAACGGCTCGTCGAACAGCGCCAGCAGCTTCTGCGCGACGAAGCCGGGATGGTAATCCTTGTCGATGTCGAACAGCGCCACGGCGAACTCGTCGGCGCCCAGGCGCGCCACCACATCCTGTTCGCGCAGCGCGCGGCGCAGGCGGATCGCCACCTCCACCAGCAGCATATCGCCGGCCACATGGCCCAGCGTGTCGTTGATGGGCTTGAAGCGGTTCAGGTCGATGAACATCACGCAGCCGTGCATGCTGTCCTGCCGGGCTTCCTGCAAGGCCTGGTCGACGGTGCGCGTGAGCAGCGTGCGGTTGGGCAGGCCGGTGAGCGAATCGTAATAGGCCAGATGGTGGATCAGCTTCTCTGCGTTCTTGCGTTCGGTAATGTCGTTGAGGTAGCCGATCAGGCCGATCGGATTGCCGTGCTGGTCGCGCATGACCGATAGCGACAGGCTGGCCCAGAAGGTCTCGCCCGACTTCTTGCGGCGGCGCACTTCCATCTCGCGCCCGCCCTGCGCCAGGAACATATCGGCCAGCGAATCCTCTTCATCCTCATTCTCGTAGAGGAACAATACGTTGCGGCCGATGGCTTCCAGCGCGGTATAGCCGAACAGTTGCTCGGCGCCGCGGTTCCAGCTGGTGATGAAACCGGCCGGATCCATGGTGATTACCGACTCGTGCATCTGGTTCAGGATCTGCGCCTGCTGCTCCAGCTTGGCTTCGATCTGGTCGAGCGAACGCGCCCGTCGTTCGGTATCGGCCTGGCGCTGCAACAGGCGGCCGGTAAAGCCCGCCAGCATCGCCAGGCGCTGGCATTCCTGCGTGCTGTAAGTCGCGGCCGGATCGGGAAAGAGGTAATAGCCGAAATGTTCGCTGTCATGCCCGACTGCCTGCTTGAGCATATCCCCTTCCGGCGCCTGGCCTGACAGGTATTTACCGCCGGGACGCTTCAGGAAGCCGGAAGCGATCCCTCCCAGCGCCGCGGACAGCGCCGGCCCATGCAGGTTCTGCAGCGCGTCCAGCAATGCCGAACAACATGCCAGATCGTCGGTGCTAACGGAGGAGATCATCGATTCAGGCCTCTGTGCTGACTCTGGTTGCCCAGCCAAAGGCCTCCAGCAGGCATTCGCAATATATCCTGGCGTCGAGGCCGGCGGCCTCCAGGTCGGCATGTCGCAGGGGAATGCGGCTGTATTCGGAACGTTCCACCACATCGAGCAGCTTGCCCAGCCGCCCGGTGCGGGCGGTCAGCGCGTTGACGATATCCGCCGGCAGCTTGAGCGGCTCGATGATGTCTTGCAACGGCATGCCCAGCAGGATGTCGAGCAGCGAGAACATGCCGGTGATGAAGGCGCGGTCGAGCTCCTCGCGGGTGCAATCGACCCGCTGCGCCATCGACTCCATCATCGCCGCGCGTGCTGCCGCGCGCGGCAACAGGGGATTGGCCGACTCGTCGCCCGGGAAGCGCGCATACAGCAGCAGTTGCAGCCAGCGCTGCAACTGGCGCCGCCCCAGCAGGTTGATGGCCTGGGTGAAATTGGTGATGTGCGCCGAAAAGCCGAAGGCAGCCGAGCTGACCAGCTTGAAGAGCTGGTAGGACAACGCGGGATCCTGCTTGAGCAGCGACTCCAGTTCGCCCGCATCGGCATCGCGCGCGACCAGCCCCAGCAGCTTCAAAAGGCGTGCGCGGGAGATCGAGTTCTTTTGCGAGAGGCGGCTGTCGGGATGCAGCGCATAGTCGCCGGCAAACCAGCGAAAACCTTCCGTACGGCAGCGATCGAACTGGATCGCATCGCCGATGTTTTCCGCCAGGTGCGGTCCGCGCAGGCGGTGCAGCCATTGCGCCGCATCCGGCAAGCGGCCTACGCTGGCGTCAAGCGCGAGCGACTCGACAAAAGGAAACATGGCCGCGCCCTGGGCGGGCAAGCCATCGGCGATGATCGAAAAGCCGCGGCTGTAAAGCCAGTCCAAGGCATCGATCTTGCCGGGATCGACGCAATGCTCGACCGGCACGCGCAAGGCAATCTGCCCTTGGGGAATGGGATGGACGAACTCGGGCGCGAATACCGCAGGATCCCGGACCGGGATGATGCATGTCAGCCCGCCCAGCGCATCATGCAGCTTGAACTCGTTGAATAGACGGGACAGCAGCGCACTGCCATCCTCGTCAATGGGTGAGATGTGCAGAGACAGCGCAGTCCATACGTGATGAACGTCGGCTACAGGCTGTAAAAACACGAGAGGAAAAGAGACGCTTTTATCCTGGACAGCCATATTCTTTTATCGTTGGCGCCCCTCTTCTTATTGTTTGGGGCACTCATCCATGATGAAAAACCCTTAAAAGTTTCCCAACAGAATTCTTAATGAAATTCAAACTTTCTCAAATATACCTGATAAAAATAGCCTTGCAAGCAAGCTTTAATCCGACAGGAAAATTTCTTGCAAATCATTAAGAAAACGCCGGCCCAGTTCCGTTGGGCGAATCAAGGCGTGATCGCGATACAACATCCCTTTTTGTTCGGCCAGGTCCAGCTGCGGCTGGATTTGGTTCAGGCCCATGCCGGTGCGTTCGGCAAACAGGTTCGGCGCAAACCCTTCGGTCAGGCGCAGCGCATTGAGCATGAATTCGAATCCCAGGGCGTTGCGCCCGATCTCGGCTTCTTCCTGGATCGGCGCGCCGGCGCGGATCTGTTCCAGATAGGTCTGGGGATGCTTGTAGCGCGCCTGGCGCACGATGCGGTGCGGGAAGGACAATTTCGAATGGGCCCCGGCGCCGATGCCCAGGTAATCGCCGAATTGCCAGTAATTGAGATTGTGCCTGGCGCGCCGCTTGGGCTGGGCATAGGCCGATACCTCGTAGTTGGCATAACCGGCCGCCGAGGTCAGTTGCGCGATCATGTCTTGCATGTCGGCGCTGGCGTCGTCGTCCGGCACGGCCGGCGGGAACTTGGCGAACAGCGTATTCGGCTCCAGCGTCAGGTGGTACAGCGACAGGTGCGGCGGCGCGAAGGCGAGCGCGGTCTCGACATCGGCGCGGGCTTCGGCCAGCGTCTGCGACGGCAAGGCGTACATCAGGTCGAGGTTGAAGTTGTCGAAGTTGGCGTGCGCAATCTCCACCGCCTTCAAGGCCTGCGCGCCGTCGTGGATGCGGCCCAGCGCCGCCAGATGGCCGGCATTGAAACTCTGGATGCCGATCGACAGGCGATTGATGCCGCTGGCGCGGTAGGCGCGGAATTTCTCGGCTTCGAAGGTGCCGGGATTGGCTTCCATCGTGATCTCGATGTCGCTGTCGAACGGCAACAAGGTGCGCACATCCGACAGCAGACGATCCAGTCCGGCCGCCGACAACAGGCTGGGCGTGCCGCCGCCGATGAAGATGGTGGTGATCTTGCGGCCCCAGATCAGCGGCAGCGCCATTTCGAGATCGGTGCGCAAGGCGTCCAGGTATTCCTGCTCCGGGAAACTGCCCTTCACTTCATGCGAATTGAAGTCGCAGTACGGGCATTTGCGCACGCACCACGGGAAATGCACATACAGCGACAGCGGCGGCAAAGCCGTCAGCTGCAGGCTGCCCGGCTTCAGGAACGCCAGCGCGGCCTGGGCCGGGCCGCCCTGCGCCGGCCCGGCGGGTAGCTTGGCGGCAACCGGTTTGATCGGGATCATTTCAGCTTCTCTACCAATGCACGCAATGCCTGCCCCCGGTGGGAGACGGCGTTCTTCTCGGCCGCGCTCAATTGTGCGGCGGTCTTGCCCAGTTGCGGCAACAGGAAATACGGGTCGTAGCCGAAACCACCCTCGCCGCGCGCGTCGGCCACGATTTCGCCCTTCCATACGCCATCGGCGATCACCGGCTGGGGATCGTCGGCGTGGCGCACATAGACCAGCACGCAATAATAATAAGCCGACTTGTCGGCATGCGCGGCCAGATCCTTGACCAGCTTGGCGTTATTGGCGGCGTCCGATTTCGGCTCGCCCGCATAGCGCGCCGAATACACGCCGGGGGCGCCCCCCAAGGCGTTGACGCATACGCCGGAATCGTCGGCCAGCGCCGGCAGGCCGGTCAGGCGGGCCGCGTGGCGGGCCTTGGCGAGCGCATTCTCGACAAAGGTGCCGAACGGCTCTTCCGCTTCCGGCACGTCGAATTCGCCCTGCGCGCGCACGTCGAAACCGATGTCGCCCAGCAGGCTGGCGAACTCCTTGAGCTTGCCGGCGTTGTTCGACGCCATCACGATCTTTTGCTTGGTATTCATACTTTGATTGGGTGGTATTGGCATGGCATTGCGCCGGTGCAATGAAAAACGCCATGTCGTCGGTGCAACATGGCGTTATCAGGTTCTTATGCGATGTGCGCATTGTAAAACGATTCACGCGCCATCGCAGGATAGCCGGCAATCAGAGGCCCAGCGCCTGCTTTTGCAAGGTATTGAGCGTGGTGATGCCCTGCTGGGCCAGATCCAGCAGGCTGTTCAGGGTAGCGCGGTCGAATGCCGCGCCTTCGGCCGTGCCCTGCACTTCGACGAAGTGGCCGGCATCGGTCATCACCACATTCATGTCGGTGTCGCAGTCGGAATCTTCCAGGTAGTCCAGATCCAGTACCGGCACGCCCTGGTAGACGCCCACCGAGATGGCGGCCACGAAATGCTTGAGCGGGATCGATTCCACCAGCCCGCGCGACTTGAGCACCGAAAACGCATCGTAAGCCGCCACCATGGCGCCGGTGATGGCGGCGGTGCGGGTGCCGCCGTCGGCCTGCAGCACGTCGCAATCCAGGTGCAGCGTACGTTCGCCGAAGGCTTCCAGGTCGAACGCGGCGCGCAATGCGCGGCCGATCAGGCGCTGGATCTCCTGCGTGCGGCCGGACTGCTTGCCCTTGGCGGCTTCACGGTCCATGCGCGTATGCGTCGAGCGCGGCAGCATGCCGTACTCGGCGGTCAGCCAGCCCTGGCCTTTCCCCTTGAGGAAACCCGGCACCTTTTCTTCGATGCTGGCGGTGCACAGCACGCGGGTGTCGCCGAACTCGACCAGCACCGAACCTTCGGCATGCTTGGTGTAATGGCGCGTCAGGCGCACCTCGCGCAGTTGCGAAACGGCGCGGGCGCTGGGGCGATGGGATGATGTCATGCTCGGTCCTTGTCTTGTCTACCGGAGGGATGGCGGCAATCGTAAAACCGCCAATGTCGATGTTTTGATAGCGCTGGGCTGCCAATCTTCTTTAAAATGCGGGATCCGATGAGGCGATGCCGCCCGGTCCGCCGGCGCGGCAACAGCAACCGCCGCAACCGCATTTTGCAAAACCGGCATTGTAAAGGATGGCGGGCCGCCTGCGCGGCATCGCCGCTCATCACCATCACCCGCCAACGCACGGCCGCCGCCGACTGCGGCAAGGGCAAACACACCGGAGCCAGAATTTGACCATCTACAGCATGACCGGCTATGCCGTCACCACCCGTGAAACCACTGCCGGCACGGTCACCGTCGAAATCAAGAGCGTCAACTCGCGCTTCCTCGACCTGCAGTTCCGCATCAATGACGACCTGCGCGCGGTCGAGCCGATGCTGCGCGAAGCCATCATGAGCCGCCTGGTGCGCGGCAAGGTGGAATGCCGGCTGAGCTTCGGCCGCAAGGTGGCGACCGGCAACACCCAGGCGCTCAATGCCGGCGTGGTAGGCGGCTTGTCTATCCTGCAAGACCAGTTGCGCGCCCAGTTCCCTGACGCCGCGCCGCTGTCGATCAACGAGCTGCTGCGCTGGCCGGGCGTCATGGAAGAAGCCGAAATCAGCCAGGAAACCCTGCAGGCCGACATCCTGGCCGCCATGCAGCAGACGCTGGCGGCTTTCATCGACACCCGCGCACGCGAAGGCGCGGCGCTGCAGGCGGTGATCCTGGCCCGCGTCGACGCGATGGAAGCCATCGTGGCCCGCATCACGCCGCTGGTACCGCAACTGATCGAGCAATTCCAGCAAAAGGCGACCGAGCGCATGAGCGAGGCGCTGGGCCTGGCATTGCAGTCCAACGGCGCATCGGCGCCGCTGCTCACGCGCGAAGAATCGCTGGAGCGCATCCGCCAGGAAGTCACCCTGTATGGCATCCGCATCGACATCGCCGAAGAACTGGCGCGCCTGTCGGCCCACCTGGCCGAGACGCGCCATATCCTGAAAAAAGGCGGCCAGGTCGGCAAGCGCCTGGATTTCATGATGCAGGAGCTCAATCGCGAAGCCAATACCGTCGGTTCGAAGGCGGCCATGAAGGAACTGGCCGACGCCTCGATGGAATTGAAGCTGCTGATCGACCAGATGCGCGAGCAGGTGCAGAATCTCGAATAAGCCCCGAATACCGCAAAACCACGCTGGTGCGCTCGGCGCCGGGCCAGCAAGCACACCCACAGATACGATAAAAACAGCGAGAATCACATGCCAGCTAAAACCCCTACTTCCGGCAGCCTGTTCATGGTGGTCGCCCCCTCCGGCGCCGGCAAATCGACCCTCGTCAATGCCCTGCTGAAGCAGGAACCGGCCATCAAGCTGTCGGTTTCCTACACCACCCGCGCGCCCCGTCCGGGCGAGGAGCATGGGCGCGAATACTATTTCACCAATGCCGAAGACTTCCTCAAGCGCCAGGCCGAAGGCGAATTCCTGGAATGGGCCGAAGTCCACGGCAACTATTACGGCACCTCGCGCCTGATGATCGCCGACCAGATCGCCAACGGCACCGACGTGCTGCTGGAAATCGACTGGCAAGGCGCGCAGCAGGTCAAGAAGCAGTTCAGCAACGCCATCGGCATCTTCATCCTGCCGCCCTCGATCGCAGCCCTGGAAGAGCGCCTCAAGAAGCGCGGCCAGGACGAACCGCATGTCATCACCCGCCGCATCCTGGCCGCCGGCGGCGAAATCGCGCACTCTCCGGAGTTCGAATATGTTATTATCAATCAAGAGTTTGCCGTCGCTTTGTCAGAGCTGACGGCGATTGTCCAAGCAGCCCGCTGCCGTTTTCCGCAGCAAGCCGCCCGCAATGCTTATTTGTTCACCCAGCTAGGCATCCACGCCACCTGAACGGCGTCCCGAACAAACCGGCGCCGGCATCGCTGCCAGGACATTCCACCCATTCCAAGCAAGACCGTCACACAGGAGTTTTACATGGCCCGCATCACCATCGAAGATTGCCTCAAGCAAATCCCGAACCGTTTCCAACTGACCCTGGCCGCGACCTACCGCGCCCGCCAGTTGCTGCAAGGCCATACCCCCAAGGTTGACGCCAAGGACAAGCCGACCGTCACCGCGCTGCGCGAAATCGCCGCCGGCAAGGTCGGCCTGGAAATGCTGAAAAAGGTTCCGGCCTGATCCTTGTCCGTCCATGAAGCTGATAACGGTAAAGCATGAGCCTCACCCCCACCGAATCCACGTTATCAGCAACTCCCAGCACCAGCACTAAACGAGCAGCCGGTTCCGGCCGCTCGCATTCCCCGAACGAAGCGCCCCCCGCCGCCCATAGCGGCGTGGCGACGTTCGCCCACCTCACGCCCAAGCTCGAAGAGTACCTGACGCCTTCCGAATTGAAGAAGGTCAAGGAAGCCTATCGCTTTGCCGATGAGATGCACCTGGGCCAGATGCGCAAGTCGGGCGAGCCTTATATCTCGCATCCGCTGGCGGTGGCCGAAATCTGCGCAGAGTGGAAGCTCGATGCGCAGGCCATGATGGCGGCCTTCCTGCACGACGTGATGGAAGACCAAGGCGTCAAGAAGGAAGAACTGATCGAACGCTTCGGCGCGCCAGTGGCCTCGCTGGTGGACGGCCTGTCCAAGCTGGACAAGATCGAATTCCAAAGCCAGGTCGAAGCGCAGGCGGAAAACTTCCGCAAGATGTTGCTGGCCATGGCGCGCGACGTGCGCGTGATCCTGGTCAAGCTGGCCGACCGCCTGCACAACATGCGCACGCTGGGTTCGATGCCGCCCGAGAAGAAGCGCCGCATCTCGCGCGAAACCATGGAAGTCTACGTGCCCATCGCGCACCGCCTGGGCCTGAACAACATCTATCGCGAACTGCAGGAACTGTCGTTCGCCCACCTGTATCCGCTGCGCCACCGCACCCTGCACAAGGCGGTCAAAGCCGCGCGCGGCAACCGCCGCGAAGTCGTGACCAAGATCATGGAATCGGTCACCAGCACGCTGATCGCCGCCGGCATCCCGGCCCAGGTCGACGGCCGCGAAAAGACCCTGTACGGCATCTACCGCAAGATGCGCAACAAGCACCTGTCGTTTTCCCAGGTGCTGGACGTGTATGGCTTTCGCGTGGTGGTGGACAGTTTCGCCAACTGCTACGTGGCGCTGGGCACCCTGCATTCGCTGTTCAAGCCGATGCCAGGCAAGTTCAAGGACTACATCGCCATTCCCAAGCTCAATGGCTACCAGTCGCTGCACACCACGCTGATCGGCCCCTACGGCACGCCCGTCGAGTTCCAGATCCGCACCAGGGAAATGCACCGCGTGGCCGAGTCCGGCGTGGCGGCGCACTGGCTGTACAAGGACGACGAAGGCAGCCTGACCGACCTGCAGCAACGCACCCATGCCTGGCTGCAATCGCTCCTGGATATCCAGAAGCAGACCGGCGATTCGGCCGAGTTCCTGGAGCACGTCAAGGTCGACCTGTTCCCGGATTCGGTCTACGTCTTCACGCCCAAATCCAAGATCATCGCCCTGCCGCGCGGCGCCACGGCGCTGGATTTCGCCTACAGCATCCACACCGACATCGGCGACCAGACCACGTCGGTCATCATCAACCACGAACCGGCCCCGTTGCGCACCGAGCTGCACAACGGCGACATCGTCGAGGTCATCACCTCGCCGACCTCGCGCCCCAGCCCGAACTGGCTCGGCTACGTCCGTACCGGCAAGGCGCGCTCGGCCATCCGCCATCGCCTGCGCACCGCCAACATGGCCGAATCGCAGTCGGTCGGACGCCGCCTGCTGGGCAACGCCCTGCACACGCTGGGCATCGATCCCGAACTGCCGACGCATATCGTCGAACGGCTGCTCAACGAGTCCAGCGCCAAGACCATGGATGACCTGTATGCCGAAATCGGCATCGGCACCCGCATGGCGCCGCTGGTGGCGCGCCATATCATGGGCATGATGGATGCCGGCACCAACGTTCCGCAGCTCGACCCCGAAGGCCAGATGCTGCCCAACAAGCCCGATCCGGTGGTCATCACCGGCAGCGAAGGCGCCTCGGCCCAGCTCTCCCCCTGTTGCATGCCGATCCCGGGCGACCGCCTGACCGGCTATCTCAAGGCCGACCAGACATTGATCGTCCATACGCAGGAATGCGAGACCGCCAAGCGCCTGCACGAGAAGGAACCTGATCGCTGGATCGAGCTGGTCTGGGGCCATGACCTCAACCGCCGCTTCGATTGCCGCATCACCATCCTGATCCATAACCGGCGCGGCACGCTCGCGCGCATCGCCGCCGAAATCGGGGAATCGGACGCCAACATCGTGTCGGTCAGCATGGACGACGATGGCGGCGCCTCGATGAAATACCTGCGCTTCACCATCCAGGTCGAAGATCGCGTGCATCTGGCGCGCACCATGCGCGGCATCCGCAAGATCGACAGCGTGGCCCGCATCCTGCGCGAACGGGGCTAGGCCCTTAAGGCTGCTTGCCCCCCCCCCAAGACCGAAAAACGCCCGCAAATGCGGTAATGCCGTTCAGTTAAGCACTGAACGGCATTTGTGTTTGTGGAGGTTTGTGCAGTCCAGACTCCGTTCGCCCTGAGTAGCTGCGCAGCAGCGTATCGAAGGGCAGGCAAGAGCGCCAACGGTGACACGCTGGCTTCGATACGGCCCTGGCGGGCCTACTCAGCCCGAACGGGGTCTGTGATGAGTGCTTCAGAATAAGCCTTAACTGAACTGCATTACCGCATTTGCGGGCGTTTTGCCGAGCGAACCGCTTAAGACCGGTATCAGATCACCGCCTTTTCCACGCCCTCGCGTCTTTGCAATTCCGATCCGGCCTCTGCGCCGCCAACCTGCCCCTTCTTGGCTGCATCCTCCCGCGCGAAATGCTCCTGGCATACCTGCTCCCCCTTATCGGCAATCCCGCGCGCCAGCTTGTCGGCAAAGAATTCGATCAAGGCGCTGACCGCGGTGGGAAGCTGGCGGCGGTGGACATACACGGCATACAGGCCCATCGCATCGCGCTGGTAGTCCGGCAGGATATGCACCAGCGTGCCGTTGCGCAGGTCTTCTGAGGTCAGCATGGTCGGCAACAAGGCGATGCCATGGCCGGCGCGCGCCGCGCGCAACTGCCCTTGCGCGGTGTTGATGCAAAGCCGCGGATTGACGCGCACGCTTTCCATCCCTTGCGGCCCTTCCAGTTTCCAGGTGGTGTGATGCGGCGCCGGCGATGCCGCCAGGCAGGCATGGCCGATCAGGTCGGCCAGCGTATGCGGCGTGCCGAAGTGCTCCAGGTAACGCGGGCTGGCCACCAGGCCGCGATGGCTGTCCACCAGCTTGCGCGCCACCAGGCTCGAATCCGGCAGGATGCCGCCGCGAAAAGCCAGGTCGATGCCTTCGGCGATCAGGTCGGCGCGGCTGTCGCTGAGCACGAATTCAAGCTGTACCTTGGGATACAAGCGCATGAACTCATGCATCCACTCGATGGAAAAATTATCGAAGAAGTCGACCGG
This sequence comes from Herbaspirillum sp. SJZ099, assembly GCF_007828355.1. Taxonomy (NCBI): domain Bacteria; kingdom Pseudomonadati; phylum Pseudomonadota; class Betaproteobacteria; order Burkholderiales; family Oxalobacteraceae; genus Herbaspirillum; species Herbaspirillum sp. SJZ099. The sequence goes on from NZ_VIUO01000006.1 coordinate 96,347, forward strand.
CGCCGCCACGCGCAGGCTGCCGGACGGCTCCCCGCTGCTCTCGCTCAGGCTGGCGCTGGCGTATTCGATGTCTTCCAGGCCCGGCGCACAGCGCTCGAAGAACTCGCGCCCGGCGGCGGTCATATTGAGCTGGCGCGTGGAACGCTGCAGCAGGCGCACGCCCAGTTCGGCCTCCAGCGCCTGCAAGCGGCGGCTGATGGTATTGGAGGGCATGGCCAGCCGGCGCCCGGCCGCGGCAAAGCTGCCGGCCCGCACCACGTGGACGAAAAGCCAGATATCGTTCAGATCAACCATCATCATTACCCATAAAAATGGATCAGTGAAATGACATTCTCGCATCTACTGATGCGAATGAAAACTGGATAAGCTTCTTTCATCGCCGCCAGCAAAGCCAGGGACCAGCCCTGGCAGGAAGCAACGATACCGTCAAACCGCTTCTCCCGCTGCCGGCGCCGCATTGCCCCCTTCCCAAGGCATCCCCCTTGGGCAATGAAGACAAACCGATGCCGTTGCCATACAGATAAGCGCAACAGCATGCCACCGAAAGGAAAGACCATGAGCACCTTGCTGCATATCGACTCCAGCGCCCGCGCCAGCGGCTCCATCTCGCGCCAACTGAGCGCCTCCTTTGCCCAGCAATGGCTGGCGAAGAACCCCGCCGGCCGCGTCATCCACCGCGACCTGGCCAGCGACGCGCTGCCGCATATCACCGAAGCGCTGCTGGGCGCCTACTTCACCCCGGCCGAGAACCGCAATGCGCAGCAAGCCGAGCTGATCAAGCAATCCGACCAGCTGGTCGACGAGCTGCTGGCGGCCGACACCCTGGTCATCGGCGTGCCGATGTACAACTTCGCGCCGCCCTCCACGCTCAAGGCCTGGATCGACCACGTATTCCGCGCCGGCCGCACTTTCCGCTACACCGAGAACGGCCCGGTCGGACTGGCCACCGGCAAGAAGGCCATCGTGATCCTGTCGCGCGGCGGCATGTATTCCGAAGGCCCGATGGAAGCGCTGGATTTCCAGGGCAAGTACATCAAGAGCGCGCTGGCTTTCATCGGCATCACCGACGTCGAGCTGGTCATCGCCGAAGGCGTGTCGATGGGTGACGAGTCAGTCAAAAAAGCCCTGGCCAGCGCACAGGAAAAGATCGCCGCGACTGTCTGATTTTCCCTCCCGCCATCATTGGCCGGGTCGGTACCGGGGTGAGCCGTTTACAACGGTTCACCCCGGTTTCATTTCTCCCTCCGCCATGCCGGTTCCGGGCAATGGCACCCTATCCTTTGCGCATCTGGCCGAACAACAACACCTGCCCCCCTACAAAACCAGAAAAATTTGCCGAATAACAATAAAAAAGACAAACTGACGGCCTTCTCGGCGTCTTCATCCCTCATCAACAATCCTCCAAATGCGGTTCAATGGCAGCCTGATTCATCATTCACGCCACACCGAGGTTTTCCAAAATGTTGCAATTAGATTAATATAAGCGCCGCCTTTACAAAATTTTCTATTGGGCATTTAAGTATTTTCGTCTTCGCTCATGAACAGCCATCTGGTATTGACTGAGATGAGAACAAGAAAAATCGCGAGAAAATAGCCTCCAATCATTCAGAATTCACTCACGGGAGTTCAATTTGCGCCATCACTTCATCCAATGGCTAATCGCAACGCTTCTGCTGTTCTCTCTCAGCTTTGCCAGCTTTGCCCAGGTTCCCTCCGATCCCACCAAAACCGGGGAACTCATGTCGGCGCCGCCTGGCACGCTTTCCACACTGGGGCTTCCCTCCTCGACCGTCACCGATGCCCGTACCGGCCCCGGCGACGTGCTGCGCGTGACCGTATTCGGCCAACCCGACCTGTCTGCTGAGGTCGGCGTCAATGACAAGGGCATCCTGACCTTGCCGCTGATCGGCGGCGTTGACGTCAACGGCCTGACCACCAGCGAGATCGGCAAGAAGATCGCCCGCGCCTTGCGCGACGGCGACTTCCTGAAGAACCCGGAAGTGTCGGTGGAAATCGTCCAGATGCGCAGCCAGATGGTTTCCATTCTGGGTGAAGTCAGCCGTCCCGGCCGTTATCCGATTCCGGGCCATCTCAGTGTGCTTGAGCTGATCGCCATCGCCGGCGGCCTGACGCAGAATGCCGACCAGACCGTCACCCTGCTGCGCCGCGACAACGATCCCAAGAAAAGCGAAACCGACCTGCGCATTCCCATCCTCCTGGGCGAAACCGGCGTCACCGACCGCAAGACGCTGGATGTCGAGATGCGGCCCGGCGACGTCATCTACGTCAACAAGAAAAAACAGTTCTACATCCATGGCGAGGTCAACCGCCCCGGCGCCTATCCCATGGAACCGGAGATGAACGTCATGCGCGCCATCTCCCTTGGCGGCGGCATGACCCAGCGCGCCTCCAAGCGCCGCATCTTTATCAACCGGGAAGTCCCTGACAAGGGCATCCAATCGACCAAGGCCGCGCTGACCGATCCGGTACAACCGGGCGACGTTGTCTTTGTCGACGAGAGCCTGTTCTAGCACACGACGCAATAGCGCATGACCACCCGCCCCACCTATCACAACGACAAGGCTTCACTGTGAACGCGCAGACACCTGAAACCGGCTTAAGCTCAAACCAGCTTGCCGCGATGATCTCCGCCGCACGCGGTACCATTTTCAAGACGCTGGCCGTGGTGGTCATCGCCACCACGGCCATCACGCTGATGATGCCCAAGACGTATACCGCCTCCTCGGACGTCTTCATCGACTACAAGACCAACGATCCGATCAATGGCCGCCTGTTCTCGCCCATCATGGACGAGAGCTACATGCAGACGCAATTCGACATGATCCGCAGCCAGGCGGTCGCCGAAAAGGTGATCGACTCGCTGGGTCTGGAGCGTACCGCCCAGTACCAGGAAAGAGCAAAGCAGCATGGCGACGCGCGCGCGCATTCCCAACTGGTCAAGCGCATCAACGAAGATACCCAGGTGGTGACGCGCCGCTCCAGCCGCGTGATCGAAGTCGACTACTCCGCCGGCACCCCCGAACAGGCCCGCGACCTGGCCAACGCCGTGGTCAACGCCTATATCGAACTGAGCCAGCAAATCGCCTCCAGCTCGGCGCGCTCGCGCCGCGAGCAATACAACGCCCAGCTTGAACACTTGCGCAAAGAAGCCGATTCCATCCAGCAAAAGCTGACCAAGTACCAGCAGGAAGTCGGCATCATCGATCCCAACGAGCGCAACGACCTCGAATCGCGCCAGCTCGGCGACCTGATGACGTCGCTGATCGCGGTCCAGAATGCGCAGCAGGAAGCCGCGGCGCGCAACAAGGCAACGCAAGGCCTGCTCAAGAGCGGCGTCAAGGTCGACGACCTGCCCGAGGTCGCCGAGCGCACCAACATCAACGATATGAAATCCAAGCTGAGCGACGCCGACCGCCGCCTGGCCGAAGTGCAGGAAGTCCTGGGCGGCAAGCACCCCAGGACGCTGGCGCTGCTGGCCGAACGCAATGAGCTGGTGGCCCGCATCAACCGCGAATCCAGGGGCGCGGTAGAAGCCCAGCAGATCGACACGCGCCGCCTGCAAATGCAAGAGCAAACGCTCAAGGCCCAAGTGGAAGCGCAGAAGGCCAAACTGCTGGAGCAAAAGCAGCACCGCGACACCATCACCTCGTACCAGCGCCAGCTGGAGAGCGTCGAACGCGTCTACAACACCGCCTTGCAGAAATACGATGAGATCCTCATGGCCAGCAATATCAGCACGCCGGACCTGAATGTGCTGCGCGTGGCGGAAGCGCCCAGCACCCACTCAAAACCCCTGCTGCTCAAAAATATCGCCGCCAGCATCGTGGCCGGCCTGGGCATCGGGCTATGCCTGGCCCTGCTGCTCGAATTGAGCACCCGCCGCCTGCGCTGCCGCGACGACCTGGCCCGCAGCCTGCGCGTTCCGGTCATCGGCCATATCGGCTTCCAATAAGAAGGTCTTCCATGAACGATACCTCTCAAGCCGCGCAACAAACCACGGGACCGAGCGACAAGATGGGCGCGCGCTTCATCACCGCCGGCCTGCTCACCGAGGAACAGGTCGCCCGCGTGGTCGAGCTGCAGAACTCGGCCGGCATCCGCTTCGGCGAAGCGGCCGTGCGCCTGAACTACCTGACCGAACAGAACGTGCAGATGGTGCTGTCGGAACAGTTCAACTACGCCACCGCCCTGCTGCCGCGCGACAACCTCGACAAGTCGCTGGCGATCGCCCACGCTCCCTTCGGCATGGAAGCCGAAGCCATCCGCCAGATCCGCGCCGAATTGTCGATCCGCCTGGCCGGTCCGGATGGCAAGGAAAAGATCGCCTTCGCGCTGGTCAGCCCGAACGAAAAGGAAGGCAAAAGCTACCTGGCCGCCAGCCTGGCCCTGGCGTTCTCGCAGATGGGCAAGCGCACCTTGCTGATCGACGCCAACCTGCGCGCGCCGCGCCAGCACGAACTGTTCTGCCTGGACAACAAGGATGGACTCTCGACCGTCCTGGCGGGCCGCTCCCAACTGAGCCATGGCCAGAATGCGCCGGGATTTCCGCACCTGCGCGTCCTCTGCGCCGGCCCGACGCCGCCCAATCCGCTGGAAATCCTGCTGCAGCCGGCACTGGGCAACCTGATCGACAAGCTGGCTGCGGATATCGACGTCATCATCGTCGACACCCCGGCCGCCGCCGCTTCGTCGGATGCGCAAACCATCGTCCAGCAGGTCGGCGCCTGCCTGCTGGTCGGCCGCCAGCACTTCACCAAGCTGGAGGAGTTGCGCCAGGCCGAAACCCAGATCGGCACCGCCGGGGCGCAAGTGATCGGCACCATCTACAACCAGTTCTCCGACGAGACGGTACCGGCCAATGGCAACAAATACTGGCATTACCTGAAAAAATGGCTGAGCGGACCGCGCCAGAAGTAAGCGGCAAGCGGCTGCTGCGGCATTCGCTGGCGTCGCTGGTCGACCAGGCGCTGCTGAGCGGCCTCAACTTCGCCCTTGGGCTGGTCCTGATCCGTCTGGCGACCAAGGAATCCTACGGCCTGTACTCGCAAATGTACGTCGCCGGCATTTTCGCTTCCACCGTCCTCGAATCGCTGATCACCGGGCCGCTGACAACCATCGCCCCCGGCAAGACCGAGTCGCAGAGGGCGCACTTGATTGCCTGCCTGCACCGTTTCCAATGGCAATTGAGCGCCCTGCTGGCCATCCTGTTCGGCCTCGCCAGCATCGCTGTCGGCCATTACGCCGGCGTGCCGGAATCCTTGCCCGCGCTGGGCCTCGCCTTCGCCGTCTATGTCTTCGCCAACGCCCTGCGCGAATACCAGCGCAGCCTGAACTTCATCGAAGGCCTGCCGCGCCGCGTGCTGCGCATCGACCTGGCCTACGCGCTGGCGGTGGCAGCCGGCGTGGCGCTGCTGCTGGCAAGCGGCCACTTCACCGTGCCCGGCATCCTGCTGGTGCTGGGGCTGGCCAATGCGGTCGGTTTCTGGCGCAACGCCGGAAACCGCCCGGCAGCCGCACCGCCATCCGTCCAGGAACAGCGCGCGGCGATTACCGACATGTGGCGGCGCGGTCGCTGGGCCCTGCCCGGCGCGCTGGTCGCCTGGGCCACCAACTACAGCTACCTCTATCTTGCCGCCGCCTCGCTGGGCCTGGCCGCCTCGGCCGAACTCAATGCTTCGCGGCTGCTGCTGATGCCGATCGCGCTGTCGGTCATGGCCTGGTCGCGCATCGCCCGGCCGATGGCCAGCCGCCTGTTCTGCGCACGCGACTGGAAACGCCTGGACCGCCTGGCCTGGGTCTCGGTAGCCGGCATCGAAATCGTGACCATACTGTACGTCAGCCTGCTGTGGCTGGCGCTTCCTTGGCTGGAGGCGCACGTGCTGGGCGCGAAATACCAGGGCGTGGAAGCCATGGTGCTGGCATGGGGCGCCTATTTCGCCATCAACGCCGCCCGCTCGATCGGCTCCTCCCTGCTCACCAGTAACGACCAGTATCGCCTGCTGTTGGCCAGCGGCGTCGCCTGCCTGGCAGTCATGCTGGCGTGCGCCGCGCTGTTCATCCCGCTGTATGGCGCCTGGGGGGCTATCCTGGCGCTGATCGTGGTCGAGGTCTTCGATGGCATCCTGATCTGGGCCTTCTTCCTGCCGCGCGTGCGCCGCAACGCCAGCCTCGCGGGGACTTAAGCCATGGACATGACGGCAAACGCCCCGATCGACATCAGCATCTGCATCTGCACCTTCCGTCGGCCGCAGCTGCTGGAGCTGCTGCTGCAAGCCTTGTGCGAACAGGACCGCGACGGCCTGGCGCTGGAAGTGGTGGTGGCCGACAACGACCCCGAGGCATCCGCGCGCCCGGTGCTGGACGCGTGGCAGGCCCGCTTGCCGCTGCCGTTGCGCGCGCTGCACGTCCCGGTGCCGAACATCGCCGCCGCGCGCAATGCCGCGGTCCATGCGGCACGCGGTGAATGGATCCTGTTCATCGATGACGACGAGGCCCCCGGCGAAGGTTGGGTCCGCAAACTGGTGCGTGCGCAACGCGCCTTCGGTGCCGATGCCGTGTTCGCGCCGGTGCTGCCGCGCTACTTGGAGGGCACCCCGGCCTGGATTCGCCGGGGCGGTTTTTTCAACCGCCCGCGCTTTGCCACCGGCGCGCCCATCACCTCGCATGACGCCCGCACCGGCAATGTGCTGATCCGCCGCAGCAAGATGCTGGCCGTCAGCCCGGCCCCGGAAGCCGGCCCATTCGACACGGCGTTCGGCCGCACCGGCGCGGAAGACACCATGCTGTTTCGCGACATGCTGGAGCACGGCGCCGTGTTCGTCTGGTGCGACGAAGCCACCGTCAGCGAGGAAGTGCCGCTACAGCGCGCCAACCTTCCCTGGCTGCTGCGCCGCTCCTACCGGCTCGGGCAGACCTATGTGCTGTCGGAAATCGCCCGCCTGTCCCCGCTCGGGCGCCTCAGGCGCGGCGGCTGGCTGGGACTGCGCGCCGCCGTCCAGTTGGTTGTCGCGGCCGGGCTCTGCCTTGCCTGCCTGCCGTTCTCCCGGATCAAGGTCGTGCGCTGGCTGCGCGCCGCATCCGCCCAGTGCGGCAAACTCAGCGCCCTGATCGGGCACCGCTACCATGAATACGGCAATTGACCCCCTCTACACGGCGCGCCCATCCGCCTTCGGCAACATCGACCCGTTCGTGGTGCGGCTGCTGATCGTCCTGAGCATGACGTTCGCGCTGCTGCCGCCCGGCTTCAACTGGGGCAATACCGATCCCTCGGGCAGCTATGTGGAAGGCTCCCTGATCTTCCAGATCGAGTTCGGCTCGCTGTTCGCCATCGGCGCCATGCTGGCCTGGCGCAACCGGGAATGGACCTGGCGGCACATGCTCCATCTCAATCCCTTCCTGATCCTGATGATCGCCTACTGCGCCTTGACGATGCTCTGGTCGCCCTACCCGGTCGTCACGTTCAAACGCGTCATCCAGCTCGTCGGCCTGGTGCTGGTGGGTATCGCCATTTCGCCGCCGGTAGGCGGCAGGCAGCAACTGATCCGTACCATGCTGGGCACGCTGATGGTGCTCATGGCGATCTCCTTCGTGGTGGCGCTGGCCATCCCCAGCATCGGCGTCGATTACGAACTGGGCGCCGCCTGGCGCGGCATCATGACGCAGAAGAACACGCTGGGTGCGATCGCCGGCCTGTGCGTGGTGTTCTGGCTCAAGGAAAGCCTGGGCCAGGTGTTCCCGCGCGCCCTGTGCTATGCCGGCATGCTGTTTGCGTCCTTCATCCTGATCATGGCCAAGAGCAGTACCGCCATCCTGGTAGCCACGCTGGGCAGCGCCATCTACATGGTGGTGCGCAAGCGCTACCTGACCGGCCAGTTCGAAAGCCGCCGCATCGTGCTGGTGCTGGCGATGGCGGCGATGCTGGCCCTGTTGGTGTTTTATACCCTGGAGAGCCGCCTGCCCGACAGCGACGAACTGCTGTCCCCGATCACGGCGATCTTCAACAAATCAACCGACCTCACCGGCCGCACCGACATCTGGCGCCTGGTGGTGCTGGAAATCAACAAGCATCCGATCTTCGGCATCGGCTACGGCGCCTTCTGGCTGGGCGAAGGCAGCCCGTCGCAATCGATCATCGATATCCTGCACTGGATCCCGCTGCAGGCGCACAACGGCTACCTCGACATCTTCAACGAACTGGGCATCGTCGGCCTGTGCCTGCTGGCGCTGGTGTTCATCTATCACATCATCAGCCTGGTCCGGCTGACCACCTTCGACCGCGAAGAAGCCGCCATCCACTGGGCCATGCTGATCCTGATCCTGATCAGCAACCTCTCGGAAAGCGAAGTGTTCCGCGGGGTGTTGTTCCAGAATATCTTCTTCCTCTACTCGTCCACCTCCATTTCGGCGCGCCTGACGGTGCGCCGGATGCAGTTGGCCCGGCAGGCCGAACAAGAGCGGCAACGACTGGCGCAGCGGCAGCAGGCGCTGTTGGAACAGGCCCCAGAAAAACATCCGGAAATGAAAGGCCCCGCCCGATGAAACGCGCGCATATCGAACGCCTGGCCAGGCTGGCCCTGGTTGCATGGGTATGGCACACCGTGGCGACAACATCGATGGCGGCGGTGGCGGCGCCGACCAGCATGATTGGCGCCGATACGCAGGCCGCCGAGATGCCCGAATTCCGGCGCAACGACGCCGGCATCCAGTTCTACCGTTTCGGTATCGACCAGGATGCGCTGTCCGGTGCGCCCGACCAGTCGGCCCTGAACCAGCCGCTGGACAACGCCGCGCGCCTGTTCGTGCGCGGCAGCCACTTCTACCGCGCCGGCCCCGACGGCCGCGCCAATAGCGACGACGACACCCGCGTGCGGCTGTATGGCATCAACCTGAGCTTCGCCACCAATTTCCCGTCGGACGCCGACGCCGTCAGGCTGGCCAAGCGCCTGCGCAAGCTCGGCTTCAATGCGGTGCGCCTGCACCACATGGACACCAGCCCCGGCACCCAGGACAATCCGCCGCGCAGCCTGCTCACGCCCGGCCCCTATCCCAGCTTCAACCCAACCGCGCTGGCGCGCCTGCGCAACTTCATCGGCGTACTCAGGCAGGAAGGCATCTACGTCAACCTGAACCTGCACGTCGGCTATCGTTTCCGCCCGGCCGTCGACCAGTTGCCGCCGCTGGACAACAAGGCGCAAGAGACCGAACTGGGCGCGCCGGTGCACGTCTACTATCCGCGCATGGTGGCCTTGCAGGAAGACTTTGCGCGCCAACTGATCCGCGCGCTGGACCTGCGCGGCAACCCGGCGCTGGCGATGGTCGAAATCAACAACGAGTCCTCCCTGCTGGCCGCCTGGCAGCGGCGTGAATGGAGCGCCGCAGTGCCCAAGGCCTATGAGCCGGAACTGAAAAAGCAGTGGCAGGCCTGGGTCATGCGCCGCTACGGCTCTTATGCCAAGGCCTGCGGTGCCTGGCAAACCTGCTCCGGCGACGCGGCGCCGCCGCTGCTCACACCCACCGATGCCGACTATGCCGCCAGCAAGATCGTCCAGTGGCGCGACAAGCTCGACGGCAAGCTGCGCGCGCTGGCCACCCGCCTGCTCGGCCCGACCGATCCCGGCATTCCCAGCGATGCCGGGGAAGCCGTTCGCCTGCGCGATTTCCTGCAATTCCTGGCCGACACCGACCGCGCCTATTTCGAACGCATACGCCGCGTAGTGCATGAGGAGACCGATCCGCTGGTGCCGGTCACCGGCACCCAGATGGGTTATGGCGGCGTGCTCAACTTCGATTCGCAGGCCGGCATGGACTACATCGACGAGCACTTCTACATCGACCACCCCGACTATCCCGGCAAGGCCTGGGATCGCTACGACTGGCGCTTGCGCGACAGCGCCGCCAGCGGCGGCGAAATCCTGCGCATCCTCCGCCTGTCGTTGCGGCGCGATGCGCGCAAGCCGTTTGTCGTCTCCGAATTCAACCAGCCCTTCCCCAACCGCCAGAGCAGCGAAATCCAACCGCTGATGGCGGCCATCGCCGCCGCCCAGGATTGGGACGGCCTGTTCTTCTTCGATTACATGGACGGCGACAACTGGTCCGACACGCCGTCGGCCTTCACCCTTTCCGGCGATTGGGGCAAATTCGCCCAGACCGGCCAAAGCGCGCTGATCTTCCGCCGCGGCCTGGTGGTGCCGCTGCCTACCCAGATCAATGTTCCGCTGCAGCAGCAGGCCCGGCTGGCGATCGCCTCGGTGCGCGACATCGGCGCCTTCGACACGCACCTTGCCGTGGCCAGCGGCGTCACTCCCGAACTTGCCTCGCAGGCCCGGGTCGCCATCGATGTCAACGGCACGCCCCAGGGCAAACAAACGCCGATCGCCGCCAACGCCACGCTGCACTCGCCCAACGGCCAATTCGACTATGCGCCGCTGCAGCGCATGATCGAACTACGCACCGACCAGATGCGCGCCTTCATCGGCTTCCTGCAAACCCGCAAGGCCGGCGATGCCGCCGTGTCGGCCTCGCTGGTCGGCAAGGGCCGCGGCTTTGCCAGCATCGTCATCACTTCGCTGGACAACCGCAAGCTGGAAGCCTCGCGCCATGTGCTGGTCAGCCTGGCCGCCGCCGTCACCGGCACCCAGGCCGGCTCCGCGCCGCAGCGGCCGAAAGAAATCGTGCGCTACAAGAACGACAGCCAATGGATGACGCTGGAAGCCGACCCCGGCATCACCGGCCGTCCCTCCGGCGCCCGCGATGTCGAGGGTCCGGTCTGGATGGAGCGCAGCCAGGTACAGCTCAGCCTGCGCACCCAGGCGCGCCGCGCCAGCGTCTACCCGCTGGATGGCAGCGGCAAGCGCATGGTGGCGCTGGGCGCCAACCGGGTCTCGCTGGCCGGCGGGGTATTGACGGTCCTGATGCAAGCCGATGCCGCCGAAGCATCCCCCTGGTATGAGGTGGTCGCCGATGAGTGAACAACGGGGATGGCTTCGCGCGGGCCGCCTCGCCGGCGGCCTGCGCCTGCTGGCCGCGCTGGCCGCCGCAACGGGCGCGCTGCCGGCGCATGCGACGGCCGAATATGCATTGCAGACGGGCGTGAGCTGGTACCGGATCGACAACCCGTTCCTGTTCCCTGGCAACAGTACCGATTCGCTTAAAACAACCGATACCGCGTGGTCCAGCGACCTGCGCTTCGGGCTGTTCCTGCCGCTGCCGACCCAGCGCACCAACTTCCAGCTGACCGCATCGGCCTCCAAGATGCACTATGGCAGCAGCTTTTCCGACTACGGCAGCAGCCCGAACGATATTCCCGGCAGCGGCGGCAGCAGCCTGAACTACACGAAGAAGCAGGTGGATGCCCAATACACCATGGAATTCAGCAATTGGCTCAAGGGCCGCATCCGCCATCGCATCGACGACCGCCTGTACAACTATTTCGGCGGCCGCACGGCCATTTCCTATCCGGCCCTGGTCTCGAACGTGGAGCCGGAACATCCGCACGTGCGGGAAGATGTGGCCGAAGTCGCCTACCGCTTCTCGGACCGCTTCGATCTCCCGGTCACCTTCACCCAGCAGACGTTGAGCTATGAAGTGCCGGACCGGGCCAGGATGTACAACATGAACAGCAACACCTGGCAGGCTGCCTTGCGTTATACCTCCGGCACGAAATCGATTTACTCGGGCGGCTTTCGCCAAAGCAAGGTGAAATTCCCGGAACGCGGCATCGTCGCCAACCCGGATCCCGTCGCCGCTGTCGCCACGCCGTTCCTGAACCAGGTAGCCGATTTCGATTCCGGCTACACCGATTCGGAAATCTTCGTCGATGCCGGCTGGCGCTACACCGAGAACACCATTTTCATCGGCCATCTCGGCACCATCTCGCGCCAGTTCAATACCCATGCCGAGCGCAACAGCAAACTGCTGTCGACCGAACTCGGGATCGACTGGCACTACACCAGCAAGAGCACCTTCTACGGGCGCGTCTGGCATTCCCCGCAATCCAACGTGGAAGCGGATAACCGCCTGTACGTGATCAACACCGGCATCCAGGGCCGCAACGTTTGGCAGGCCACGCCGAAATCGCGCGTCACCCTACTGCTGTCGCTGGAATCCCAGAAATACGACAGCTTCACGGTCAACAACGGGGTCACGGCATTCCAGGGAACCGGCAGCGGCCAGGACAAGCTGCTGCGCCTCGGCCTGCGCTACGACTACGACATCACCCGGCGCCTGGCCTTCCGCGCCGACGCCTCGCGCGAGCAGACCCGCGCCAGCGGCGGCGCCGACTATACCCGCAGCTATTTCCAGATAAGCCTGAACTACACCTTCGACAACATCAGTGGCGCCTATACCGACGCCAACCCGATGGGCTACAACCGCGCCCGGCAACAGATCGAGGATCTCCGGTGAGGCCGCCGGCCGGCGCGACGCCCGCCTACGGCTACATTCCCGGCCTGGACGGCCTGCGCGCCTGCGCGGTGCTGCTGGTGCTGGTGGCGCACCTGGGGTTCAACCACGTGATTCCGGGCGGCTTCGGCGTGACGCTGTTCTTCTTCATCAGCGGCATGCTGATCACCCGGCTGCTGCTGGCCGAGCATCAGGCCAAGGGCCAGATCGGCATCGCCAACTTCTATGCGCGCCGGGCGTTCCGGCTCTATCCGGCGCTGCTGATGGCGATCGTGCTGGGCACGCTGGCCTTCAACGCCGACGGCGGCATCACGCCCTGGGGCAAGATCGCCTCGGCCCTGTTCTACTACGCCAACTACTACGGCATCTACCTCCACTTCGGCCAGGGGCGCGACGGTTTCGACCCGTTCAGCATCCTCTGGTCGCTGTCGATCGAAGAGCAGTACTACCTGCTGTTCCCCCTGCTGTGCGCCGCGCTGGCGCCCCGGCTGCGCGCATTTTCCCTGACGCTGGGGCTGGGCGTGCTGGCGGTGCTGCTGTGGCGCAGCGGCCTGCATTTCAGCGGCGCCAGCAGCGACCGCATCTACATGGGCACCGACACCCGCATCGACTCCATCCTCTATGGCGCCTGGCTGACGCTGATCCTGGCCAATGACACGCAGCAGCGCTGGGTGCGTTTCTCCTCGGGCAAGCTGGTGCAGGCGGTTTGCGTGCTGATGCTGCTGGCCTCTTTCCTGATCCGCAACGACCATTTCCGCGACACGCTGCGCTATTCGCTGCAAGGACTGGCGCTGATGCCGCTGATCACCGCGATCTGCTTCACCCGTGCGATGCAGCCGGTAACGGCAGTGCTGGAGTCGAGGCCGGGCCGCAAGCTGGGGGCATGGTCCTATTCGCTCTACCTCTACCACCCCATCGCCATCGTCTTGAGCGAAATACTCTGGGGCCCTGGCAGCCTCGGCATCGGCCGGATCGGCCTGCCGCACTACCTCGGTTTCGCGCTGACGGCGCTGGTACTATCATTCGCGTTGGCGACGGCGTCATACTATGGCCTGGAGCAACCCTTCATGAACTTGCGCAAGCGCTTCGGCGCGCATATCGTCAACGATTGACGCGATCCCATCACCATGCCCCCCTCCATTGCACTGCGCCTGAACCGTCTGCTCGCCCGCCATACCCATCGCAATATGCTGCCCCTGCGCGGGCCGGCCGGCGTGGTCAGCTTCACCTTCGACGACGTGCCGGCCTCAGCCTGCCAAGCCGGCGCGGCGGCATTGGAACGGCATGGCGCGCGCGGCACCTTCTACGTCGCCGGCGGCCTGACCGGCCAACTGGAGGAAGGCAAACCCTGCCACTCCGAAGCACAACTGCGCCGGCTGCTGGCCAGCGGGCATGAAGTCGGCTGCCACAGCTATTCGCACATCCGCTGCGACACCCTTGGCGCCGATAAGCTCACGGCGGAACTGGAACGCAATGCGCGTTTTCTTGAACATCTGGGCGTGGATTTGCAGCGACTGGATTTCGCTTACCCGTTCGGCGCCTACGCGCTGGGCGCCAAACGGATCTGCCGCCGGCGCTTCCGCTCCAGTCGCATCACCGGCGGCGGCCCGCATTACGGCGAGGTCGACCTGAACGCGATCCAGACCTACCGCCTGTATGCAGAAACGACCGGGACGCCTTCCTACGAAGAATTGGTAGATCAAACCGCCGCCCGCAAAGGCTGGCTGGTGCTCAACACGCACGATGTGGAAGATCCGCCCAGCCGTTTCGGCTATCCCCCTGAACGTTTGGAGCAGGCGGTGAAGGCGGCGCTCGAGGCCGGCTGCAAGGTCTTGCCGGTTGGGGCGGCGATCGATTATTGGGAATCCCAGGCGGGATAAGGAACTATAACGGCGCCTTGCCGCTCAGGCGGCGCACCAGGTTGCGCAAACCCCGATGGCCGCGCGCCTTCTCCCTGGCGGCGCGCCAGAGGCGACGCAGCGCCACCACGCCTTTGCCGCGCCAACTGACGCCGGCTTCGAAACTGGCGAGCGCCAGTTCATGGTCGGCCCATTGCGCCTTGTAGGCCTCGTCGCCCACGGTCAGGTCGAACAAGGCGAAACCGCGGGCGATGCAATCCTGCAGCACCGCCTCCATCAATACCCGGCCGACCGAGTAGCGTCCCCATTGGCCGTCTTCATAACCGGGCATGATCCAGTAGAAGCGCCGTCCGTGCCCAATGCCCCAGTGGGTGGCGACGATCTCGTCGCCGACGAACAGGGCCGATACCTGCACCCAGCCCTGTGCGCCGCCACAATCGGCGGCAAGACCCCGGTAGAAGTCCAGATAGCCGGGTTCGGCGAATAAGTCGCGGCTGCCGGTTTCGCGCCAGCGCCGCGCCTTCTGGCGCGCCATGGCCGCCACGATGGCATCCTGTTCCGTGCCTTGCGCCCGCAGCACGATGCGCACGCCGCCCGGGCACAGTTCTTCCAGGCGCCGCCGCTGGCGGCGGGTATCGGCAAACATCCTGGCGCTGCGCGTTTTCTGGAAGGCCCCGAAACTCTCGCCCAGCGTCGCGATATGGGCGCGTTCGAGTTGCCAGGCGGCCCGGGCCTGCGGCCAATAGGTCAACGGATTGTCGAACATTTCGCCGCTGGCGGGATGCTCGATCTGCAATGGAGAACGCCTGATGCGCACCAGGTCGAACGGCGGCAGCGCAGGCTGCAGCGCCTGCCAGAACGCTTCCCAGCGATCGGCCGGAACCTGCCGCGCGAAGTCGGGATGCAACAGGCAGGCGTTGTAGTCGGTCACTTCGCCGCCGAGCAGCCCCAGCACGCGCAAGCCGGCCTGAGAGCGCAGGCCGAAAGGGATGAACATCAGCGTGCGGCCGCCGGCGTCGCAGACTTCGGTCAAGGCCGGTCGCCATCCCTGCCGCTGCCCCAGTTGGCGCTGCCAGTGGACCAGCCAGGCGAAACGCTGAAAGCCGTAGCCGGCGCATGCCTGCCCGGCTGCCTCCCAGCGCGCCTGCGCCGCTTCCAGCGAAGTGAACACGCGTACCTGCAACGCGCCCGGGGCCAGGCCAGGCACGACAACCGGCATGGCGGCCGGTTCAATACGCATTTTGGCCTTTGAATACCACCAGGACTGTCCTCAGGATGATCTTCAGGTCAAGCGACAGCGACCAATGCCGCATGTAGTACAGGTCGCACTCGATGCGTTTTTGCATCTTCTCCAAGGTATCGGTTTCGCCGCGCAAGCCATTGATCTGCGCCCATCCGGTAATGCCCGGCTTGACCTTGTGGCGCAGCATATAGCCTTTCACCTGGCGGCGATAGAGCTCGTTATGCTGGACCGCGTGCGGGCGCGGGCCGACGATGCTCATCGAGCCTTCCAGCACGTTGAGAAACTGCGGCAACTCATCCAGCGAAGTCTTGCGCAAGATGCGGCCCAGCGGCGTCACGCGCACATCGTCCACGGTCGCCTGCTTGACCTCGCCGGTTTCAGGCGGCAGGTCGCTGCGCATGGTGCGGAATTTGGACACTACGATTTCCTGGCCGCCCACGCCATAGCGTTTTTGCTTGAAAATCACCGCCCCCGGCGATGACAGCTTGACGCCAATGGCGATCAGGAACATCAGCGGGCTCAGCAGGATCAGGATCAGCGCCGCCAGCACCACGTCGAACAATCGCTTGAAGATACGCGCCAGCCCGATGAACGGGGTTTCGTAAGCGCACAGCACCGGCGCACCGGCAAACTCTTCGTACTTGATATGGCCCAGGCCGAACAGCTTGGACTCCGGCACGAAATAGAACGAAGCCACCGAGTCATGCAGCGAATCGATAATGGGGAGGATGTCGGCCGCGCGCACATGCACCAGGCCGATGAACACGACATCCACCGGATTCTTGCGCAGCCATTCCGAGGCATCGCTCAGCGCCCCCAGACGCGGCAGGGCATCGCCGATGCGCTGCACTCCCTGGCGGTTGTCGAAGAATCCGACCGGCTTGATGCCAAGGATCCTGGCGCTCTTGAAGGAACTTGCCAGTTGCTGGGAGTCCTCGCTGAAGCCGACGAAAACCGCCGAGCGGCGCTGCTCTTTGGAGTTGTAGAGCCGCAATGCCCAGTAACGGGTGAGAATCGAGGCCAGCACCAGCGCCACCGGCGTGACGATCAGCCAGGCAAGCATGACGATACGGGAATAGTTTTCGCCCGTCTTGGACAGGTAGACCAGCAGCACGATGGAAAAATACACCGTCAGCCAGGATTTGAAAATGCTGCCGATGCCGTGGATCGCCCAGGCGTCATTGTTGATTTCGAAACGGCGCGTATCGCTGAATACGAGGAACCCGCCGATCATGCCGAGCAAGCCGATGTAACGGAATGTCGTGAACTGCGCCGGCTCATAGAACGTCGCGCACAGCATCAGGCTGAGCACGATGACGGCGGCATAAACGGCACCGACGATAAATCCAAACAAGGCAATATGGTGATTGTTGGTATCGCGATAAAAACCCACGTTCCACTCCTGTCGTAATGACCTTCCGGGTCGGTTCGAATGCCGTTCAGCGGCCGGCCTTGCCTTTGTGGTTTTTTCTCAGCTCCCGCGCCAGCAAGCCAACGAAACGCGATCCCCGCATGATGTAGCGCCGCCACAAGCGGTGCGGCTCCGATGCCAGCCGCCAGAACCACTCTAGTCCGGCTTTCTGCATCCACAGCGGCGCCCGCCGCTTGAAGCCGAGCGCAAAGTCCATTGCGGCCCCGACGCACAGCACCAGCGACGCATCCAGTTGCTGCTGCCAGGCGAACGCCCAGCGTTCCTGCTTGGGCATGCCCAGGCAAACGAACACGATCCCGGGCCGCTGGCGATTGATCCGGTTCCGGGCTTCGATCCCCTCCGCACCCAGCGGGTCGAATTGCATCGATGGGCAGAACAGCTCCAGCGGCATCCCCGGATAAACGCGTGTGAACGCTGCGCGCAGCATCTCTTCCTGCCCCGGCATGCCGCCGATGACGGTGACCGGCATCCCGGCCTGGCTCGCCTGTTGCGCCAGCGCCACGAACAGGTCTGCGCCGGTAACGCGCTCCGGCAAGGGCCGGCCCAGGAGCCGGCTGGCCCACACCACGGGCATGCCATCGGCGAAAATGTAATCCGCACCGCGATACGTCTCGGTGAATTCGGCGGGCGCATCCTGCAGCCGTACCAGATGGTCGACATTGGGCGTGACGATCACACGGGCGGGACGCGCGCCGGCGCTGGCGCAGGCAAACAAGGCGTCGGCCGTCTCATCGAAGCGGACCGCGCAAATATCCAGCCCAAACAAGGGCACAGTCGGAAATGCCGTCGCGTTCAGCCTCGCTGGCGCCGCTTGTGTCTGCATTGCACTGATGCCTTCCATTGATCGGATCGCTTTCCCCAAAGCTCATCGGGCGATAAAATGGTATAAAATTGACATTATTTTAACAATTCTAGCGATAGCTCGTTAAATAAATTTATGATGCTTTTCGTCGGTAATTCTTGGAAATGCCGACAAAAACGCGATTTTCCGGACTTTAAGAAAACTTGAAACCGTCCCGATAGCAAGCTGTCATGTCTCCACGTCCTCTTTCCGCTGCCCGCGCATGAACGCTCTCCAACAGGCAGAAGCGTTGCAGCCGGTCGCCGCGCCCCCGGCGGATGACCCGCGTGTCGTTCCGCTGGTCATCATTTCGCCGGTGAGGGACGAGGCGCAATATCTCCGCCTGACCATGGATTCGATGGTCGCGCAGACATGCCGGCCGCTGGAATGGATCCTGGTGGACGACGGTTCGACCGACCAGACGCCCGACATCGTGCGCGAATATGCCGCGAAGTTTCCCTTCATCCGGCTGGTTCCCCGGCAGGATCGCGGCTTCCGCAAGTTGGGCGGCGGCGTTGTGGCGGCCTTCAACTTCGGCGTCGAACACATCCTCAACAAGGATTACCAATACATCGCCAAGCTGGATGGCGACATGTCGTTCGGCCCGCGCTACCTGGAACGCATGTTCCAAAAATTCAGCGAAGACCCAAAACTGGCCGCGGTATCGGGCAAGGTCTATCGCTACGAAGACGGCAAGTACATCGAGGAAAGCCATATCGATGAACAAGTCGCCGGCCAGTTCAAACTGTACCGGCGCGATGCCTTCGAGGACATCGGCGGCTTTGTGCAGCATCTGTCATGGGATGGCATCGATGTGCATACGGCCTGGATGAAGGGTTGGAAAACCTTCTGCTACTACGATCCGCAAGCCTGGCTGTGGCACCACCGGATCATGGGCTCGTCCGACAAGCATATCTACGAGGGACGCCTGCGCTGGGGGCGCGGCAACTGGTATATGGGGTACCACCCGCTCTACGCGATCGCCACCGGCATCAATCGCATGCGCGAAAAGCCTGTCGTCATCGGCGGCCTGCTGATGATCTACAGCTATTTCCTGTCGGCGCTGCGGGGCCTGCCGCGTTACGACAACCCCGAATTCCGGCGCTACCTGCGTGCATGGCAAATGAAGCGTCTGAAGCAGCATTTTTTCGGTAAAAAGAATTAATCGGGGGGCCTTTATGGCAATTCTGTCCGGCCTGAGCGCCGACCATTGTTACGACCTATGCATTGTCGGCACCGGCCCGGTCGGCCTGTCAATGGCGCTGGAAGCGCGGGCGCGCGGCGCGCGCGTACTGCTCCTGGAATCGGGAACGAGTGAGTGCGACGACACCGGACAAGAACATGTCAGGGCCCACATCGCCGATGCGCAACGCCATGCGCCGATGGAAATTGCCACACAGCGCGGCCTGGGTGGCGGCTCCTGGTTATGGGGTGGCCGTTGCGTGCCGTTCGAGCCGATCGATTTCGCCCCACGCGATTTCGTGCCCGGCAGCGGGTGGCCGATTGGGCTCGACGAACTGCTGCCCTGGTATCCGGCGGCGGCGCAATTCCTCGATTGCAGCAAGGCGCTGTTCCGCTCTCCATCCGACTGGCCCGCAATGCCGGAAATCGAGCTCTCGCAGCTGGAGCGCTGGTCGCAGCAGCCCAAGCTGGCGCCCAAGCTTGGCGGCTGGGCACTGGCCACGCCGGGCATCGATATCCTGTGCGATGCGACGGTCACCGGCCTGGACCTGATACCGCAAGCCGACGGCGGCATCCACCTGCGCGGCCTGCAAGTGCGGCATGTCGACCAAGCCATCGAAGTCCATGCCGGCGATTACGTGCTGGCCTGCGGCGGGCTGGAGACGACCCGCCTGCTACTGGCCGAACAGGCGCGCCGGGCACACGACATGCCCGGACTGTTCGGCGGCCAGGGCGGACCGCTCGGCGGCTATTACATGGGGCATATTTTCGGCAGCATCGGCAGCCTGGTGCTGACCAAGCCGAAATCCTTCACGGCGCTGGACTTCTCACTCGACCAGACCGGCACCTATGTGCGCCGCCGCTTCACGCTGACCGAACGCGTGCAGCGCGAA
Source organism: Herbaspirillum sp. SJZ099 (assembly GCF_007828355.1). Lineage (NCBI taxonomy): Bacteria > Pseudomonadati > Pseudomonadota > Betaproteobacteria > Burkholderiales > Oxalobacteraceae > Herbaspirillum > Herbaspirillum sp. SJZ099. Next base: position 116,217 of record NZ_VIUO01000006.1, read on the forward strand.
CGGCAACTGCTCAATACCTCGTTCTTCGCCGACAACCCGCCGTTCTACGACGAGCGCCACCGCAACCCGACCTTGTCGCTGGTGTTCCTCGCGCTCTCCGTCCCGCTGCTCGGCCGCCGCCTGCTCAGCGAAGCGATTCGCCTGAAACACATCGGTCCTCCGCCATACCGCTATGGCGCGCATATGCTGAACGTACTGCGGCGGCCCTGGCGCGCCGTCGCCGACGTATTCGACATCCTGCACCTGCGCTACCTGTCGCCGACCCGCAAGCCGGGCTTCGTGCTGCGCAACGAGGGCGGCACCTATGCACTGAATTATCACGCCGAACAATTGCCCAATCCGGATAGCCGGGTTACCTTGGCCAAGCAACAGGATGCCTATGGCAGGCCGCGCCTGCACATCGACTTCCGCTACCTGCCGGCCGATGCCGAATCGGTGCTGCGGGCGCACGAAGTGCTGGACCAGAACCTGCGCGCGGCGGGCATGGGTCATGTCGCCTATCACCGGCCGCCCGAACAACGCCTCGACCATATCCTGGAACAGGCCTCCGATGGCTTCCACCAGACCGGCACCACGCGCATGAGCGCCGATCCCGGCGCCGGCGTGGTCGACCGCAATGGCGCGGTGCATGGCGTGGCGCATTTGCATGTGGCATCGAGCAGCAATTTCCCCACCACCGGCGAAGCCAACCCGACCTTCCTCGCGGTGGCGATGGGCGTGCGCCTGGCCGCGCGCCTGGCCGGCGGAGCGCAGGAGCGCAGCGCCATCCCTTCGTTTTATCCGTTCCCGCTACCGACATCGGGCCAGGACAATCCCCCCATTCCGCCCATGAAGAAAATCACCATCCCCGGCACCGACCTGGCTGTCAGCCGCTTTTCCTTCGGCACCGCCAGCCTGCACCACCTGTTCAGGCAGGAACAGCGCCTGGCCTTGCTGCGCGCGGCGATCGACGCCGGCTTCACGCATTTCGATACCTCGCCTTACTACGGCTTCGGACTGGCCGAACAAAGCCTCGGCCAGCTTTCCGCCAGCGAGCTGCAAGGCATCACGATCGCCACCAAGGTCGGCCTCTACGGCCCATCCGGCTCCAGTCCCCAGGTGCCGGACATCCTGCTGCGCAAGGTCGCCGGCAAATTCATCAAGAGCCTCAACCAGCCGGTCGTGGACTGGTCGCTGGCGCGCGCCCGGGCCAGCCTGGAGCAAAGCCTGCGCCGGCTGCGGCGCGGCCATGTCGATATCCTTTACCTGCATGAGCCGGTGGCTGAACTGATCGCCTCCGATGAATGGCAGCGCTGGCTGGAGAGCCTGGTGTTGGCCGGGAAAATCCGCTATTGGGGCATCGCGGGGGAAGCCGCGGCCATTGCCGCCATGCTGGAGCAAAGCCCGGGGCTGACGCAATTGGTGCAGGTACGCGACAGCCTGAGCCTGCATCAGGCCGACTTGCTCCAGGCGCACCAGCGCCCGTTGCAATTCACCTACGGCTATATGACCGATGCCGCCACGCGCGCGGTGCCGGCGCCGGTCAAGCTGACCCAGGCCCTGGCCCGCAACGCGAGCGGTTCGATCATCGTCTCCACACGCAAACTGGAACGGGTCGCCCAACTGGCCAGCCTGCCCGGCCTGGCGGGGGAATAAAGGCCAGGTTCAGGGCCGCCGCAGCGGCGTCAATGGCGGTCCAGCCCCCGGTGCATGCGGCGCAATCCCAGCCACACGCAAGCCGCCACCAGCGGCACCGCAAGGCCCGTGGCAAGGTCGGGATTGACCGCCAGGCCGGCCGCCTTGGCGGCCTTGCCGGCGTAGCCGATCAGGCCGATCACGTAATACGAGATCGCCGCCACCGACAAGCCTTCGACCGCCTGCTGCAGCTTCAACTGCTGCGCGGCGCGCGCATTCATCGATTGCAGGATCTGGCGGTTTTGCTGCTCCTGGACGATGCCGATACGGGTGCGCAGCAAGTCGTTGGTGTGGGCGATGCGCTCGGCCAGCGCTTCCTGCCGGCGCGCAACGGCCTGGCAGGTATTCATGGCCGGCGCCAGCCGGCGTTCCATGAACTCGCCGATGGTCGGCACGCCTTCGATGCGCTGCTCGCGCAACTCCTCGATACGCGCCTGCACCAGCTGGAAGTAGGCTTGCGAGGCCGAGAAACGGTAGCTGTTTTCCAGCGACAGCTTTTCGATGCGCGCGGCCAGCCCGGTGATCTTGCGCAGCATCCGTTCATCCTCGGCATGCTCCTCGGGGGTGCCGCCCATGGATTGCTCGGACTGCACCATGGTCGCGGTCAAGGCCGCCAGGTCGCCTTCGACCTGGTTCAGCAGCGGCCCGGATTGCTGGGCGTGCGGCAGGCCCAGCAAGGCCATCATGCGATAGGTCTCGATCTCCAGGATGCGCTGCGCGAGGCGGCCGCCCTGCAGTTCGCGCAAGCCGATGTCGCGCACCACGAAACGCGAAAAGCCGTCGGACTGGATCTGGAAATCGGTCCAGATCTCGCCGCCCTGCAAGACCTTGCTGGAACTCATCAACTTGCCTTCGAAGATGCGCTGCATGCTGCGCGCGGTATCGGCAAGGTCGTCGGCGCCGGGTTCGACCACCACATGCGCAGCCACCATCAGCTTGCCCTGCAACGACAGCAGCCATTGCTGGGGAATGTGCGACAGCGGCGCGCGGGCGAACGCTTCGGCAGTCGACAACGGCTCCTCATGGGCTTGCGCGAAAGTGTAAGTGGCGAATTCGGTATGGCACTCCCACTTCAGGCGGAAGCGCCCGAAGTCATGATAAAAATGCTTGGCTTCGGCGCCGGGCGCCACCACCCCGAAATGGGCGCACAGCGCTTCGAGCAGCGCGTGCTGGGTCTTGGCGTGCCGGTTGCCGTTGCCCTCCTCGCGCACGTAGACGGCCAGATGCGTGAGCGTCTCGGACAGGGTCAGTTGCAGGAACGGGCGCGAATGCACCTCGGCCGCCAGGACGACGCGCTGGGGATGGTTCAGGCTGGCATAGACGATAGACATGGGTTTTCCGCAGATGATGTTGAACTGGCTTGGCGCCGTTGCACGCATGCGAAAAGCATGCCGGGAACGGCGCGCATTATTTCTTTCCGGTGATGGGTACCTGTCCGAGCGTAATCGCCGCGCTTATTGCGGCGCCGGATAACTCACTTCCAGGATAACCAGCTGTTCGATGCCCGACGGCGTCTGCAACACGATCTCGTCGCCTTCGCGCGCCTTGGTCAGCGCGCGCGCCACCGGCGAAACCCAGCTGATCTTGCCGTTGAGCGGATCGAGCTCGTCGATGCCGACGATGGTCACCGTATGGGATTCCCCCCGCTGGTTTTCATACGTGACGGTGGCGCCGAAGAAAACCTGGTCGCTGCCATGGTGCACCGTGGGGTCGACCACCTCGGCCAGGTCCAGGCGCTTGGTCAGGAAGCGGATGCGGCGGTCGATCTCGCGCAGGCGCTTCTTGCCGTACAGGTAATCGCCATTCTCGGAACGGTCGCCGTTGGACGCGGCCCAGGAGACGATGCGCACCACCTCCGGGCGCTCGACGTCGATCAGTTGCAGCAGCTCGTCCTTGATGCGCCGATGCCCCTGGGGCGTCATGTAATTCTTGGACCCTGCGGGAATGGCGGGCAAGGCGATTTCATCATCGTCATCGCCGTCGGATTCTTTTACAAAGGCCTTGTTCATCTGCAATATTCGGTTCAATTGGGCTGCAGCCGCGCAGCGCATGGCTTACATGCCATTGTAGCCGGATGCGGGAAGCAGCGAGGGTACAGTTGCGGGGGCAAACGCCCCCTTTGCTGTACTGTGCTACCGTGCCGCATGGCCTTTGCCGGCTTTTCTTGCCTGGCCCCTCGCCCTTTGCCGCGCCCTCGGCGATAATTCCGGGTAACGCCATTCCTCTTGTCCGTTTCCATCAAGCGACCATCCATGTCCTCCATTGCTCCCCGTTACCGCATCGGCCTGATTGCCAACCGCGCCCACCAGGACGCCCCCGACTCCGCGCTGGTCCGGCTGCTGGCCGGCTCGCGCCATCGCATCGAAGCGCTGCAGCCGGAACTGATCGTGGTCGGCCGCACCCTCGACGCCATCGGCCAGATGGATCTGCTGCCCGGCTACCCGCATCTGGTGCGCTTTCCCTACGGGCGCAACGGCGGCCTGATGAAGCTGGTCTCGCGCACGGTGGATGCCGATCCCGAACGCACGCTGGATGCGGTGATCTATCTGATCGACCCGGTCGATCCCTCCTCCACCTTCCCCGAGGCGGTGGCGCTCAAGCGCCAGTGCGTGATCCACGGCAAGCCTTTCCTGTCGACGCTGGCCGGCGCCCAGGAATGGCTGGAGCTGGAGTCCATCGCCAACGGCGGCATCGCCGACCCGGCGCTGGACAGCCGATTCAAACTGGAGCAGGAAGGCATCGCGCTGATCGCCCACGATGCGATGAAGCCGCGCATGCTGGAATTGGCCGAAAAGCATTTCGACGTGCTCGACAAGTTCGCCTTCCGCTGCGCCACCGGCACCACCGGCGGCCAGCTCAACCAGTTGGCCATGAAGATCAAGGGCGAAGCCGGCCGCCATTGGGTCAAGCCCTTCCTCTCCGGCCCGCTGGGAGGCGATGCGCAGATCGCCGAGCTGATCCTGGAACACCAGTGCCGGCGCGTGCTGTTCCTGGAAGACCCGCATGTGGCGCGCCAGCACGAGGCCGACATCCAGTTGCTGGAACGCGCCGCGCGCACCGTGACCGACTACGCCTCCTGCATGAGCGACGTCAAATGGGGCGACCGCTGGCTGTCGCTGATCGGAGCGCGCCAGGTCTGAGCCCCGGCCTGCGCCGACGCTGCCATGTCGACTCCCCCACCTCTTCCTCCCCGCCGTCCGTCAAGATGGCGGCGGCGCTTGCTGGCGCCGCTGATCTACCTGGCGGCCTTGCTGCTGATATTGGAAGAATGGCTGTGGGAAGTCACCCAGGCGCTGTTGGCGCGCATTCCCGCCTGGCCTTTCCTGGTGAAATTGCAGCACTGGGTGCAACGGCTCTCGCCCTATGCGGCGTTGCTGGTGTTCCTGGCGCCGACCCTGCTGCTGTTGCCGGTCAAGATCCTCGCCCTGCTCTCCATCACCCACGGCCACCCGACGCTGGGCGTTGGCATCATCCTCGCCGCCAAGGTGCTGGGCACGGCGCTGGTGGCCCGCATCTACGCGCTCACGCGCCGCAGCATGCTGTCGCTGGCATGGTTTCAACGCGCCCATGACAATATCCTCGCGTTCAAGGACAGGATGATTGCCCACCTGTACGCCAGCCCCGGTTGGCAGCAGATACAGAAATCGATCGCAAGCCTGCAGCGCACGGTGCGCGGCGCCATCGAAACCGCCAAATCGCGCTTGAGCGGTTCGCCGCGCTCCGGGGGCGCACGTTTGCTGCGCCTGTTCCGGCGCCTGGCCGCACGCATGAGGAAATGGCGTAAATTCCGCTCCAACTGAAACCGCCATTGGCATGGCGCGTCATCGGATCCGGAATGCCGGGTGCCGGCCCCCCGCCAGCGGCCGGCCATAAAGACAAGGCCGCCAATGCATCTGCACGGCGGCCTTGTCTTTGCTCCGGGTGCGGCCCGGCGCCTAATCCTCAATCGTCGTCATCGTCGTCGACATAGCCGTCCGGCGGCGGCGCCATCGAGCCGCCGGGCGCCTGGCCGATGTTATTGGTCGAGATGCTGTTGCCCCACTCGAAGGCGTATTTTTCGGCCTCGAAAAAGTCGTCGGCGGACAGGCCCAGTTCATCGAGCAGTTGCTGCATTTCTTCCTGGTTCTGCTCGCGCTGTTCGGTGCACTCGACCAGCTTCAAGGCGGTTCCGTAAAAGCCGGTGCGGCGCAGCAGCGCCTCTCGGATCTCGGTGCTGACCGTGATCTGGCGCAACACGCTTTCCATGCTCATGCCAAACAGCGCATCCACCAGCGACATGATGCCGACCGTGAACGCCATTTCCGACATCTTGCGGCGTCCCGGACGGATCTTCGCGGTGACCAGTTCGAGCATCTTGCCGCGGGTGGCCGCCAGGATCATCAGGGGCGACAGGGTATGCGCCTTGTTCTTGTCGGTATTGGCGAACAACAGGATCTGCAGCCAGCGCTTGAGCTGGCGACGGCCAAGCACGATCAGCGCCTGCCCCAGCGAATCGATGAACTTCTGGAAACCGTAGACGGGGGTGTTGACCAGGCGCAGCAGCGTCAGGCTCAAGGCGACGTCGCGCTTGATGTAGCGCACGATCTCGCCATTGTCGACATTGCGCACCAGAAGCGTCAGGAGGTGCATGATCACCACCTTCGAGGCTTCCAGCTTCTTGCCCTGGAGGATCATGGGCTTGGCGAAGTAATAGCCCTGGAAGTAATCGAAACCGAACGTGACGCAATCGTTGAACTGCTGCAGGGTCTCGACCTTCTCCGCCAGCAGTTCCTTGCCGGCGCGCTTGAAGTGTACGGAAAGCTTGAGCAGCTTGCTGGGATCGACCTCCATGACGTCGATCTTGATGATCTTGACCAAGGGCAGCAGCTCTTCGATTTCTTCCGATTCGGCCACCACGTCATCCAGCGCAAACACGTAACCGGCCTTGACCAGCTCCCGCACGCGCTCCACCAGCTGCGGCGTGACCTTGACGGTTTCGAGGATCTCCAGCACCACCTTGTCGGTCGGCAGGAAATAGATGAAGTCGCTCATCAGCACCGCCGCATCGACGTTGATGAAGCCTTGCAGGTTGCCGATGACGTTGGACAGGCCCAGCTCCGAGGCATGCGCGATCACCGCGGCTGTTGCGGTGACGTCGTCCTTCACGTTGGCGGGGCCGAAAGCGGCGCTGCGAAACAGCAGTTCGTAGCCGATCAGGTCCTGCTCACGGTTCAGGATAGGCTGGCGGGCCAGGAAGAAATCCAGAGCGTGGTGCGCAGGGCTGGACTGGTCGGATGGCTGGTCTGACATGGTTCTTATTTTAGGAGCCCCAAGCTTGGTAACGATTCTTCATTTTCGGCAATGCCGCACATTGTATGCCGATTCGGCATCGCTTCGGCCACCTGAAATAATGTCACCGGAAGAAAATCACAAAAAATCACAAAACAGGCAGCGTTCCAGCATATCACGCCTCCCCCGCTTCCAAGACAAAGCCGGCGCTGTCGTCGGTGCCCAGCACATCGGCCAGGTAAGGCATGACCTCCCTGAGCATCGGCTCGAGCGTCCATGGCGGATTGAGGATGAACATCCCGCTGTTGTGCAGGCCGAAGCCGTCGGGCGCCGGGCCATGGATGGCCAGCGTCACATTCAGCCAGCTCTTGGCGCCCAGGCGCTTGAGCCGCTCCGGCAACTGGCGCGACTCATTACGCTGCAAGACCGGATACCAGACGGCATACATCCCCGTCGGGAAACGCGTCAGCGCATCGGCCAGCACCTGCGCCACGTGCGTGTAGTCGCGCTTGTCTTCATAAGGGGGATCGATCAGCACCAGGCCGCGGCGCGAAGGTGGCGGCAGCAGCGCCTTGAGTCCGGCGAAACCGTCGGCGCGATACACCATCACGCGCTTGCCGCGCGCGGAGGGACGCTGGCCTTGCGCCAGCGCGTGGGCTTCCAGCTTGCGGAAATTATCTTCGAGCACCTTGCCTTCGGACGGATGCAATTCGAACAGGCGCAACCGATCCTGTTCGCGCATGACCTTCTCGGCGCAATAAGGCGAACCGGGGTAGTAGCGCATCTTGCCGCTGGGATTGAGCGAGCGCACCAGATCGACATATTCCTGGACCGCCGGCGGCAGATCCTTGCGGCCCCACAATTGGGCGATACCGGTCTCGTATTCGGCATTCTTGCTGGCATAGTCGCTGTCGAGAGCGTATACGCCGGCGCCGGCATGCGTGTCGATGACCATGTAGGCAGCATCTTTCTGCCCGAGGTAGCGCATCAGCTGAATCGCCACCATGTGCTTCAAGACGTCGGCGTGGTTGCCGGCATGAAAAGCGTGGCGATAACTCAGCATGGGAAATTGTGCTCTTTATAAAAAGGTGGAAGTCGTACGAGTTGGCAAATGACTATCGCACGACAGAAGAAACGTTTGGCATTCTAGCAAGGATACGATGCCAGTAAACCGCACAGGCGGCAATTGTTACAAAGAAACAGCGCATCAGGATAACACCCCGCCGCCTTGGCATCCATGCCGGCATCTCGCCCGGACAGGCGGCGCACAAGGTATTTGCGGCTGGCATGGCCATGTTAATGCTTAACAAAAATTTACGCGGCTCAATTGCCCGCGCGGTCGAGCCGGAAATAGGCGTCAAGCAGGGATGTCTTGTAGACAACCCCCAATAACCTGGGATCGTCGGCATTGGCGATGACCGGCAAGCGCTCCCCCTGGTGATCCAGGAACAGCTGCAACGCCTCGCCCAGCGACATGTCCGGCGTCACCTCATGCAGGAAATGGCGGCGCAGGAAATCCCTGGCCTTGCGGCCGGTGTCGTCTTTCTTGTCCAGCAGCCAGGAAGTCAGATCCTGCAGCGCCACCACGCCCTGGTAACGCCCGTCGTCATCGACGATGTAGATATATTTGACCGGGTATTTGAGGAACATCGCGCTCATGTCTTTCATGCTGGCGTCTTCCTTGAGCACCGTTTCGGCGGGCCGGATCAGTTCGCTCATGTGGGTGCCGCGCAACCGCAAGCGCTCTTCGGCATCGCGATGGCGTTTGAGTGTGATGTCATACATCGAGCGGCCATCCAGGCCGCGGGCGACGACATAGGCCACCACGCAAGACAGCATCAGCGGCAGAACCACCTGGTAGCTCAGGGTCATCTCGAAAATCATCAGGATCGCCATCAACGGCGCATTCGACGCCGCCGCCAGGAAAGCCCCCATCCCCACCATCGCATAGGCGAAAGGCTGCGACATATGAAACGGCATCAGCGCCTGCGCCGCACCGCCAAACAGGAAACCGACCGCCGCCCCGACGAACAGCACCGGCGTGAAGATGCCGCCCACCGCCCCCGATCCGACCGTGATCGTGGTCGCCAGTATCTTCATCAGCAAGACCATCAGCACCGCCTGCCACATCCAGTCGGTATGCAGCAGCGAATTGACCAGGCTATAGCCGTTGCCCCAGACTTCCGGCACCTGTACCGAAATCAGGCCCACCAGCAAACCGCCGACGCCCAGGCGCGCCGGCAACGGCAGGCGCAACTTGCCGAAGGCCGCACGCCCCAACTCCAATGTGCGCAGGAATTGCGGGGCCAGCAAGCCCGCCAGCACACCCAGCATCACGAACAACAGGATTTCCCAACCCGCCACATCCGGGAAGAAGGGCATTTCATAGGCCGGCTTGTAGCCCGGCAGCTCGCGCATGGTGATGTTGGCCACCACCGAAGCCACCACCACCGGGCCGAAACTCTCCATCACCAGCGAGCCGAGCACGATCTCGGTAATGAAGAATGCGCCGGCAATCGGCGCGTTATAGGCCGAGGTAATGCCGGCGGCGGCGCCGCAGGCCACCAGCAGGCGCAGCCGCGATGCGGGGAAATGCGAAAACTTGCCCACCAGCGAAGCGCACAGCGCCGCCATTTGCACCATCGGGCCTTCGCGGCCGATGGAGCCGCCTGATGCGATGGTCGCCAGCGACGACATGCTGCGCAACAGGGTGTGCCGCACGGGAATGGCGCCATCGCCGATGGCCACCGCCTCCATGTAGTCGCCGCCGCCACCGGCCGGCACGCGCCGGGCCCACACCAGGAACAAGCCGGCCACGATGCCGCCGGCGGCCGGCAGCAGCATGCGCATGTACCAGGGCAGCCCCTTGGCGATTTCGACGAAACTGCCGCTATGGCCGGTCAGCAGCAATTGCAGCAGCGCGATGCTCTCGCGAAAGGCGACAGTTGCCAGCGCGCCGACGAAACCAGCCAGGGCGCCCCACAGCAACATCGAATGGTTTTCCGAAACGCGGCAGGCATTGAGCACCCGCAGACGATATTTGAGCCAGATTTCCCGCATCGTCCGCGCCTATCGGTGATCGTTCATCAGCGAATGCAGGTAACCGAGGTCGGCGGCGATGCTGGCCTCGGCCTTCTTCTGCATGCGCTGGTAGCGCGCCAGCACTTCGCGACCCAGCCCGGTCACCGCCGCCCCGCCTCCGCGGGCGCCGCCGGTGGCGGTCGTCACCAGCGGGCTGGAGAAGCAGCGGTTCATTTCCTCGACCAGCAACCAGGCGCGCCGGTACGACATGTCCATCTCGCGCGCGGCGCCGGAGATCGACCCGGTACGCTCGATGGCTTGCAAGAGATCGGCCTTCCCCGGGCCGAAGGCGATGGTGTCGCCCTGCATCACGCGCAATCTGATGGTCTTGGAATAAGTCATGCGCGTGATTGTACAAGGGCCTCCCGGCACATCCAACATCGCCGTGCTGCGACAGCAACGATGCGGCGGCAAGCGCCGGTTGGACAGCCGCGCTCCCGGGACGCCGCCGCGCTGCCCGCAGTTGACGAGCGCTATATCCTTGCGTATATTTCGAAGCATCCAACAAGCGCGCGTCGGCCATCGGCCCGCGCGCTTTTACTTGCCTGCGGCACGGCCGGATGCCGATGGCAGGCCATCTCATACCGGAACCGAGAGGATTACCGATGTTCAAGCGCCCCCGCCTGAAACTCGCCTTTGCCGTCGCCCTGATGTTTGCCGCCAGCGTCGCCCATGCCACCGACCTGGTGGTGTCAGCCGCGGCCAGCCTGACCAATGCCTTCAAGGAACTGGCGCAGTCGTTCGAGCAGCAGAACCCCGGCGTGAAGGTAATCACCAACTTCGGCGCTTCCGACATCCTGCTGCGACAGATCGTGCGCGGCGCCCCGGCCGACGTGTTCGCCTCGGCCGACCAGGCGGCAATGGACAAGGCGGTTGCCGAAAAAGCCGTCAATCCGGCGACCCGCAAGAACTTCGCCGCCAACCAGATCGTGCTGATCGTGCCGCATGACAGCAAATTGCAGCCGGCTGCGCTGGCCGACCTGAGCCAGCCCGGCTACCAACGCATCGCCCTGGGCAATCCGACTTCCGTGCCGTTCGGCCGCTACACCAAGACCGCCCTGGAAAGCGCCGGCCTGTGGCAGCAGCTCCAGGCCAAAGCCGTGATGGCCGAGAATGTGCGCACCAGCCTGGACTATGTGGCGCGCGGCGAAGTCGATGCCGGCTTCGTGTTCGCCACCGATGCCGCCGTGATGCCGGACAAGGTCAGGGTCGCCATCCGCATCCCGTCGGATTCGCCGGCCACCTATCCGATCGCCGCCACCGCCGGCAACCGGCACAAGGAACTGGCCGACAAGTTCATCGCTCATGTGCTCTCGCCCGCCGGCCAGGCCGTGCTGGCGCGCTACGGCTTCCTGCAACCTTAACGACCGGCGCTCGCTGCCCCAAGGCCATGCATCCCGTCTGGACGCCGCTGCTGCTCTCGCTCAAGGTCGCCGGGCTGGCGAGCCTGCTCAACATGGTGCTGGGCGTGGCCGCAGCCTACGGCTTGTCGCGCTGGCGCTCGCCGCTGCGCGACTTGGTCGATTCCATCCTGACCTTGCCGCTGGTGCTGCCGCCCACCGTGCTGGGCTATTACCTGCTGGTGCTGTTCGGCCGCCGCGGCACATTCGGCGCCTGGCTTGAAAGCCTCGGCATCCAGTTGGTGTTCACCTGGCAAGGCGCGGTGCTCGCCTCCACCATCGTCGCCTTCCCGCTGGTGATGAAGGCATCCCGCGCCGCGTTCGACAACGTCGACCACCAGCTCGAAAACGCCGCCCGCGTACTGGGCGTGTCGGAAGCCGGCGTGTTCTTCCGCGTCAGCCTGCCGCTGGCGACCAAGGGCATCGCCGCCGGCGTGCTGCTGGCCTTCGCCCGCGCATTGGGCGAATTCGGCGCCACGCTGATGGTCGCCGGCAACCTGCCCGGCCGCACCCAGACCTTGTCGGTGGCCATCTATGAAGCGGTACAGGCGGGCGACGACGGCGCCGCCACCATGCTGGTGGTGATCACCTCCATCACTTGCGTGGTCATCCTCATGCTGGCCGGCCGGCTGGTGCCGGACCGCGCCCGGTTTACGTTGCGCTGATTTCCGCCTATCCCGCCATGCGCCCCACTTTCCAACCCCATCCCGAGCTGCCGTGAGCGTCGAACTCCAGATCCAGAAGACACTGCGCGCCGGCGACCGCGTGTTCGAACTCGACATCGCCTTCGCCTCCGACAGCGAGCGCATCGTACTGTACGGCCCGTCCGGTTCCGGCAAGAGCCTGACCCTGAAGGCCATGGCCGGGCTCTTGACGCCCGACGCCGGCCACATCCGGCTGGACGGCCGCACGCTGTTCGATGCGCGGCAGCAAATCAACGTGCGCGCGCAGGAGCGCAACGTGGCTTACCTGTTCCAGGATTACGCGCTGTTTCCACACCTGACGGTGGCGCAGAACATCGCCTTCGGCCTGGCGCGCGGCTGCTTCAACCTGCGCCGGCCCGCTGCGCATCCCGCGGTACAACAATGGATTACGGCATTTGAGCTGCAGGCGATCGCCGGCAGCCGTCCGGCGCAGATTTCCGGCGGCCAGCGGCAGCGCGTGGCGCTGGCGCGCGCGCTGGCGTCGGAACCCGACATCCTGCTGCTGGATGAACCCTTCTCCGCGCTGGATCCGTCGTTGCGCGAGCGCATGCGGCGCGAACTGGCCGAACTGCAGCAGCGCCTGGGCGTGCACATGCTGCTGATCACGCATGATCCGGCCGATGTCGAGGCCTTGGGCGACGAAGTGTTCGAAATACGCGACGGGCGCATCCAGGCACAGCGTTCACCCTGACTCCACCATGAAAAAAAACCGCACCCTTTTGAGGTGCGGTTCCAGGATGGGGGGATACCCCGACCGGCTTGCGCTGGAGTCAAGCCGGTTTCACACAGCACAACATACAACCAACTCAAATCTGTTCAGGCGATCAGGCAACCTTCTTTTCGACCTGTTCTTCAAAGAACTGCTCATCCTCGGTCGAACCGTGCAGCGCAGTGGTCGACGACTGGCCCTGCTGGATCGCCTGGGTCACGGCATCGAAGTAGCCGGTGCCGACTTCGCGCTGGTGCTTGACCGCGGTGAAGCCCTTGGCGGCGGCGGCGAATTCGGCTTCCTGCAATTCCACGAAGGCCGACATCTGGTTGCGGGCATAACCATGCGCCAGGTTGAACATCGAGTAGTTCAGCGCATGGAAGCCGGCCAGCGTGATGAACTGGAACTTGTAGCCCATTGCGCCCAGCTCGCGCTGGAACCTGGCGATGGTGGCGTCGTCCAGGTTCTTCTTCCAGTTGAACGACGGCGAGCAGTTGTAGGCCAGCAGCTTGCCCGGGAACTTGGCGTGGATGGCTTCGGCGAAGGTCTTGGCGAACGCCAGGTCGGGCTTGCCGGTTTCACACCAGACCATGTCGGCGTACTCCGCATAGGCCAGGCCGCGCGAGATGGCCTGGTCGATGCCGGGATGGGTCTTGAAGAAACCTTCGACGGTACGCTCGCCCGACAGGAAGGCCTTGTCGTTAGCATCCACGTCGGAGGTCAGCAGGTCGGCCGCTTCGGCATCGGTACGGGCGATCACCAGGGTCCTGGTGCCCATGACGTCGGCCGCCAGGCGTGCGGCGTTGAGCTTCTCGACCGCTTCGCGAGTCGGCACCAGCACCTTGCCGCCCATGTGGCCGCACTTCTTCACGGAAGCCAGCTGGTCTTCGAAGTGCACGCCGGCGGCGCCCGCTTCGATCATCGACTTCATCAGTTCGAAGGCATTGAGCACGCCGCCGAAACCGGCCTCGGCATCAGCCACGATGGGCGCGAAGAAATCGATGTCGTTCTTGCCTTCGGACCACTGGATCTGGTCGGCGCGGGCGAAGGTATTGTTGATGCGCTTGACCACCATCGGCACCGAGTTGGCCGGATACAGCGACTGGTCGGGATACATTTCGCCGGCCAGGTTGGCATCGCCCGCCACTTGCCAGCCGGACAGGTAGATCGCCTTCAGGCCGGCCTTGACCTGCTGCATGGCCTGGTTGCCGGTCAGGGCGCCCAGCGCGTTGACGAAGGGTTCGTTGTTGACCAGGTGCCACAGCTTGTCGGCACCGCGCTTGGCCAGCGAATGCTCGATCTGCACCGAGCCGCGCAGGCGGACCACGTCCTCGGCCGTATAGTTGCGCTTGATGCCCTTCCAGCGGGGATTTTCTGCCCAATCCTTTTCCAGTGCCTGGATTTGCTGTTCACGTGTGCTCATGGTGATCTCCTTTTTCGTCAATGTTGAAGTGTTTAAAAATCGGATGAAATCGCGAATTCCATGACTTCATAGTAGTCCCGCCATGTGCAGAGCAACAATGTCTTGTATAAGACATAGGTAATTTTTTTATACCAATAAAATCAAATACTTATTTTTTGTTTTTTGCGATACGGAACGAAATTTCTGGAAATGAAAAATCATTTTGATGCTCCGCACCCGCGCTTTTCACAATACGAAATGAAAAATTCTCATCGTGAAATATGGCCGCCTTGTACAGGTTTTTCCGTTGCGGCACAGGCGATCCATTGAGGATTAAGACGATCGTTCGAAATTTTTTGACGTTCATCCCCACCTCTTGCATAATAAAAGTCACTTGCCCAGACAAGACCTTCCATATACATCGAGGGCGCCAGCCCGGAGGAAACATGACGACCAAAGAAGAGACGCTTGCGCTGTGGCGCAAACAGGAAGAGGCAGTGCGCGCCAAGCTGGCGCCGCCCGGCGTGGCCACCATGGCCGACCTCAAGGCCGGCAGCGGCATGGATTTCCTGCAGAAGATCTGGGACGGCTTGCTGCCCTCGGTGCCCATCGGCCAGACCATGGATTTCATCCCGGTGGAAGGCGAACCGGGCCGCATCGTATTCCAGGGCACGCCCGACAAGCGCCACTACAACCCGCTGGGCAGCGTGCATGGCGGCTATTTCTGCACCCTGCTGGATTCGGCCGTCGGCTGCGCGGTGCATTCGGTGCTGCCGCAAGGCATGGGCTACACCACGCTCGAACTGAAAGTGAACCTGGTGCGGGCGCTGACCGAGAAGACCGGCCCGGTGCGCGCCGAAGGCCGCGTGGTGCAAGTCGGCAAGCAGGTCGGCCTCGCCGAGGGGCGCATCATCGATGCCGAAGGCCGCCTGTATGCCCACGCGACCACGACCTGCCTGGTCTTTCCCCTGCCCTGAAGCGCCGGAAGTGAAAAAACTTCACGCAGTATTCCCCCTCCCGATCTTCCGCGTACCGAAAGCGCCGGGGTAATAGCCCGCGCCTGCGCTCCGGAGCGCGCCGACCGGGCCGGCCGTCTTTCGTTCCACCAATTTCTTTTTGCGGCAACGCCACCGCTCGGTTGTTTAATCGACGAAGAAGGCACAAAATGAACGCCTACTAAAATTGAACGGCGATCCAACGTCGATAGTCTTCATGCATTACGCCCTGGACATCCGCACATTTCTATTCAGTCATTATTTCTATACTGGGGTGCGAATCGCGATCGGGGTGGTCGGCCTCACCATGCTGGTGTACAACGTGGCCGACATGCCGACCACCATGACGGTCTTCCTCGGCGCCCTGTGCACCAGCCTGATGGACCTGCCCAGCCCCTTGCGGCACAAGTTCAACGAGATGCTGGCCGGCGTGCTGCTGTGCACGCTGGTGATGTTGCTCATCAGCCTGTGCGCGCCGGTGCCCTGGCTGGTCGGCGCGATGATGGTGGTGGTCAGCTTCTTCGCCAGCATGATGGTGGTCTATGGCAAGAAGACCATGCCGCTGCAGTTCGCCGCGCTGATGGTGATGACGCTGTCGATGGAAAACCAGGTGCCGATCTCGGCCGCGCTGGCGAACTGCGTGCTGTTTCTGGGCGGCGGCCTCGGCTACCTGGCCTATTCGATGATGGTGTCATGGTTCCTGCGCCGCCGCATCAAGCAGCAGGTACTGGCCGAAGCCCTGTTCGAACTGGCGCGCTACCTGCGCATCAAGGCCGATTTCTACGATGTGCGGCACGACCTCGCCGCCCAGTTCAACCAGCTGGTGCGCCAGCAGATCGTGGTGGCCGACAAGCAGCAAGCCTCTCGCGACCTGATCCTGCGCGACCTCTATACCAAGCAGGACGGCCTGCTGGTGCAAGTGCACCTGTCGATGCTGGAGCTCTATGAGCAGGTATTGTCCACCCACGCCGACTACGCCTTCCTGCGCGACCACTTCGGCGACAAGGATGTGATGATCTTCCTGCGCGACCTGGCCAACAAGACCGCCGAAGACATCGAATCGATCGCCTACGCCATCACCCGCAAGAAAGCCTCCTCCCCCACCGTCAACTACAAGGCCGAGCTGCGCGCCATCCAGTACGAGATGCAGCAGATGGCCCAACCGGGGCCGAACCGGGCCTCCGAAGAAGCCCTGACCATCCTGCGCGTGACCTACAACAAGATCCGCGACATCATCGAACTGATCGGCCAGCTGCACCAGGCCACGCAGAACCCGGTCGACCCCATCCCGATCCTGCCCGGTTCGGACATGACGCCGTTCCTGACCCAGCAGAAGTTCAAGTTCAACATGCTGCTGGTCAACCTGCGCTGGCAGTCGCCGATCTTCCGCTTCGCCATCCGCGTCGCGCTGGCGGTGACCACCGGCCTGTGGATCTCCAGCCACCTGCCCTACATGGCGCACGGCTACTGGATCGTGCTGACCATCGTCATCATCCTCAAACCCAATTTCAGCGCCACCAAGCAACGCATGGCCGACCGCCTGATCGGCACCATCATCGGCTGCCTGATCACGGCGCTGATCCTGCGCTTCGTCCATAACCCGATGGGCCTGATGGCGGTGCTGTTCGCCGCCAGCGTCGCCGCGCCCGCGTTCACCTACGTGAAATACCGCTACACCGCCATCGCCGCCTCGGTGCAGATCCTGATGCTGCTCAACCTGCTGCTGCCGGCCGGCCACCAGGGCGTGGTCAGCGAGCGCCTGATCGACACCGTGATCGGGGTGGTGATCGCCACTATCTTCAGCTACGTGCTGCCGGCCTGGGAATACCGCGACCTGCCCAAGCTGCTGCGCAACGTATTGAAGGCCAGCCAGCGTTATCTCACCGCCAGCCGCGACATGCTGGAAGGCAAGGTCAAGGACGATTTTTTCTATCGGGTATGCCGCAAGGGCTTCATGGATAGCCTGGCGGCGCTGATCTCGGCGCTGGTGCGTATGATGGATGAGCCGGTGACCAAGCACCGCGCGGTCAAGGAGCTCAACCGCTTCATCGTGCAAAACTACCTGGTGGCGGCGCACATTGCCGCCCTGCGCCTGATGTTACGGCGCCATCAGGAAAATACCCCGCAAGGCGCGGTCAACCAGTTGATCGAAAGCACTTACCTGGAAGCCAGCCAGCAATTGGCGGAGGCTCAGCGCATCCTGGCGCCGAAGTCGAAGAAACGCAGCGGCGCGGTGACCGTCTCGCCGCAAGCGCCGCAAGACAAGGCGCTATCGGCCAAGATCGAACTGATCGGGCCTGTCACCCCGGAACCGGTGCCGGCCGACGCCAGCGCGTGGTCTGGCTGGAATACCTTGCAGCGCCGCACCAGCCTGCTCAATCAGGATTTGCGCGAAATCGTCGTCCAGACCGCCGCCATCGACCATATCCTGCGCCAGCAGAACTGAACCCTTGCGCCGCATCCGGCAGGCCGCTGCCGCCGGCCGCCGATGCCATGCCCGCGTCACAGTTGGGTGCGCGACACCAGTACGCCATCCACGTCCGCATAAATCCAGTCGCCCGGATACACCGCCACGCCGGCGATGCTGACCTTGAGGCCGGCGTCGCCTGCCCCTTTGCGGAAGCTGCGTTGCGGATGCGTGGCCAGCGCCCGGATGCCGATATCGCAGGCGTTGAGCTCGGCGGCGTCGCGCACGCAACCATTGACCAGGATGCCGGCCCAGCCGTTCTTCTGCGCCAGCATGCCGAGGTTGCCGCCCACCAGCGCGCAGCGCAAGCTGCCGCCGCCATCCACCACCAGGACATGGCCATCCCCCGGCGTTTCCAGCGCGGCGCGCACCAGCACGTTGTCTTCGAACACCTTGAGCGTCCTGGCCGGGCCGGCAAAGGCATGTTGCTTGCCGAACGAAGCGAAGATGGGCGGCAGCACATGCAAGGCGCCAGCCGCCAGCTTGTCTTCATTGTTATCGCACAGGTCGCAGGTGGCAAAGCTCATGGTGGTCTCCGTGATGGTGTGTGTTACGGGCAATACGGCATCATACCGACAGCATGCGATGCAGGCGCTTCTGGTCGAACATGCGCGAGTCGGCCATGCGCAGCAGAGTTTCCACATCCAGGCCGTCTTCGGGATACAACGACACGCCCACCGATGCGTCCACCGTGTACTGGTTGCCGTCCCGCCCTTCGATGGGGCGGTTGACGGCATGGCGGATCTTGTCGGCAATCGTGCGCGCCACCTCGATCTCGCTGACGCCGTGCAAATACACCACGAACTCGTCGCCGCCAAAACGGGCCACCGAGTCGTCATGGCGCAAGGCATGCTGCAGGCGCTCGGCGATCACGACCAGCACCTTGTCGCCCTCGTCGTGGCCATATTCGTCATTGACCGCCTTGAAGCGGTCGAGGTCGATGAACAGCATCGCAAAATGCAGCGGATTGGCCTCCGACGAATTACGGCGGCGGAACTCGATCTGCGCGATCAGCGAGTCGCGGTTGAGCACGTTGGTGAGGCGGTCGGTGCGCAGGTTGCGCTCCATTTCCTGGAAACTGAGCGCCAGTTGCCCGATCTCGTCGTCGCGATTGATGTTAAGAGGGGGGAACGGGCTGCCGTTGCCGATGCTCTTGGCCGCCAGCGTCAGTTTGCGGATGTCGCGCAACACCCAGCGCAACAACGCGAAGCCGATCACGAAAGTCAGGCACACCGCCACCAGTCCCAACAGCAGGGTCTGATAGACGCCGCCGGTCACCGAACCGAGGAAATCCGAACGCGGCGCAGCGCTGATGGCCAACCAGTCCAGGCCGGCATCGTCGTGATGCAAGCGGACGGCTACCTCGATCTTGCTGCCCTGGCTGTGCGCGCCCAGAAACACCAGTTGACCCGGCACGAGGCGATGCACCTCCATGTACTTCCGTACCTCATCGAAAGCCTGCTGCACCAGCGGCGACTGGCTTTGCCGGGCGTTCAGGCGCACCATCTCGCCGGCGTTGCCCTTGATCTCGTGCAGCGTTTCGTTGAGGGAAGTGGCGACCATGTCGCCTTTAAGCTCGGCGACGAAAGCCACGCCATTGGCGCTCAAGGGCAACTGCTGCAAAAAGGTGGTGAGCTGGCTCAAGCCGATGCTGCTGTTGGCCACGCCCAGGAAAGTGCCGTCGGTATCGAAAACCGGCTTGGAGAGATTGATGCCCAAAAACTTCTCGCGGAAATCGGCATACACCGAAGACCAGGTCTCGCGTCCGCGCGCCACCGTCTGGATGTACCAGGGCCGCTTGCGCGGCTCGTAATCCTGCACCGCGGCCAGCTTCATCTCGGTGCCGGGACCGCGCAGGTAATAGACGTAATCCTTCCCTTCCGGCTCGCGGATGCTGTACCTGAACACGCTGGCGCTTTCCTGCTTGATGCCGAGGAAGCTGCCGTCGACGCCGCCGAAATAAACGTAGCTGGGATCGCTGAACAGGAAATTGGCCAGCCACAGCCGTTCTTCCAGCTGCTTGCGGTCTTTCGGAAATGGCAATACGGCCGGCTGGTCGCCGGGGTTGACGGGCGGCACCGGCGGCGGCGCCACCATATTGAGGCTCTCGCGCGCGCTCAGGGTCTGGCGGTCGATGGCCTGGCCGACGCGTCCCATCACCTCCATCAGCGCATTGCGCGCGAGGACTTCGGTGGCATCGTTCCCGGCGCGATACAGGAACCAGCCTATCGTCAGCGCCAGGCAAACCATCAGGAAGATGAACGGCAAGATGAAAAGCCGCTGCAAAGACGATTGCCTCAGGATCGATCCCTTCGCGGACTCTGGCCGCCAATTATCTTTCGCATAATTCCCCCGCTGGTACGCATTGCCAACTGCTGTGGCCGGCATTGCGGCGCACTGCACCAGTTCTTTCGATTGAGCAACCATTGTATGCCAAAAGCCCGGCAACAGGCATTGCCGAATGGATGCATTGCGTATCCGGCCGGGGTTTCCCCGGAAACAACAGCAAGAATGGCGGCGGCGCCCCTCCAAAAAACCACGAAAAAAGCCGATTGCGCCCCAAAGCGCAATCGGCTTCCAACCGGACCGGCACGGCGGCGCAAAACGCTGCCGCCGCGCCTCGCCCCGCTTGCGGAATTACTTGGCGAACACCAGTTGGCCGTTGCGCGCGTCCACGTGCACCACGTCCTTCGGGCCGAACTTGCCGGCCAGGATTTCCCTGGACAGCGGGTTTTCGATCTCCTGCTGGATCGCCCGCTTCAGCGGCCGCGCGCCATACACCGGATCGAACCCGGCCTCGGCGATCTTCTGCAGGCCGGCATCGCTGATCTGCAAGCCGATCTCCAGCTTGGCCAGGCGCTCTTCCAGGATGCGCAACTGGATCTTGGCGATGGCGCCGATGTTCTTCTCGTCGAGCGCATGGAACACCACGATCTCGTCCACCCGGTTGATGAACTCCGGACGGAAGTGCGTGCGCACCTCGGCCATCACCGCCAGCTTCACCAGCGCCGGGTCGCTCTCTTCCATCGATTGGATCCGGTGCGAACCCAGGTTCGAGGTCATCACGATCACCGTGTTCTTGAAGTCCACGGTACGGCCCTGGCCATCGGTCATGCGGCCGTCGTCCAGCACCTGCAGCAGCACGTTGAAGACGTCCGGATGGGCCTTCTCGATCTCGTCGAGCAAGATCACGCTGTACGGTTTGCGGCGCACGGCCTCGGTCAGGTAGCCGCCTTCCTCGTAACCCACGTAGCCCGGCGGCGCGCCGATCAGGCGGGCCACCGAATGCTTCTCCATGAACTCGCTCATGTCGATGCGGATCATCGCCTCTTCGGTGTCGAACAGGTAAGACGCCAGCGCCTTGCACAGCTCGGTCTTGCCCACGCCGGTGGGGCCCAGGAACATGAACGAACCATACGGCTTGCCGGGGTCGCCCAGGCCGGCGCGCGAACGGCGGATGGCATCGGACACGGCCACGATCGCCTCGTCCTGGCCCACCACGCGCTCATGCAGCACGTCTTCCATGTGCAGCAGTTTCTCGCGCTCGCCTTGCATCATGCGCGACACCGGGATGCCGGTGGCGCGCGCCACGATCTCGGCGATTTCCTCGGCGCCCACTTGCGTACGCACCAGCTTCGGCTTTTCGGCCGCGACGCCCGCGGCATCCTTCTTGTTCTGCACTTCCAGCGCCGCTTCCAGTTCGGCCAGCTTGCCGTACTTCAGCTCGGACACCCGCTGCCAGTCGCTCTTGCGGGTGGCCTCTTCCATCTGCAGGCGAACCTTCTCGATCTCTTCCTTGAGTTGCTGGCCGCCCTGGGCGGTCGACTTCTCGGCCTTCCAGGTCTCTTCCAGGTCGGCGTACTCGCGCTCCAGCTTTTCGATCTCTTCCTCGATCAGTTGCAGGCGCTTCTGCGAAGCCTCGTCCTTCTCGCGCTTGACCGCTTCGCGCTCGATCTTCAACTGGATCAGGCGGCGGTCGAGCTTGTCCATGACTTCCGGCTTGGAGTCGATCTCGATCTTGATCTTGGCGGCGGCTTCGTCGATCAGGTCGATCGCCTTGTCCGGCAGGAAACGGTCGGTGATGTAGCGGTGCGACAATTCGGCCGCGGCCACGATAGCCGGGTCGGTGATGTCCACGCCGTGGTGCACCTCGTACTTTTCCTGCAGGCCGCGCAGGATGGCGATGGTCGCCTCCACGCTCGGCTCGTCGACCAGTATCTTCTGGAAGCGGCGCTCCAGCGCGGCATCCTTCTCGATGTACTGGCGGTATTCGTCCAGCGTGGTGGCGCCCACGCAATGCAGCTCGCCGCGCGCCAATGCCGGCTTCAACATGTTGCCGGCATCCATCGCGCCTTCGGCCTTGCCGGCGCCGACCATGGTGTGCAGCTCGTCGATGAAGACGATGGTCTGGCCTTCGTCCTGGGCGATCTCTTTCAGGACCGCTTTCAAGCGTTCCTCGAATTCGCCGCGGTACTTGGCGCCGGCCAGCAGCGCCGCCATGTCCAGCGACAGCACGCGCTTGGACTTCAGGCTGTCCGGCACTTCGCCGTTGACGATACGTTGCGCCAGGCCTTCGACGATGGCGGTCTTGCCCACGCCCGGCTCGCCGATCAGCACCGGGTTGTTCTTGCTGCGCCGCTGCAGCACCTGGATGGCGCGGCGGATCTCGTCGTCGCGGCCGATCACCGGGTCGAGCTTGCCGGCGCGGGCGCGCTCGGTCAGGTCCAGCGTGTATTTCTTCAACGCTTCGCGCTGGCCCTCGTCCTGCTGCGACGACACCGAAGCGCCGCCGCGCACGGCCTTGATGGCGGCTTCCAGCGACTTGCGGGTGAGGCCGTTCTCGCGCGCGGCGCGGCCGGCATCGGACTTGTCGTCCACCAGGCCGAGCAGCACCATTTCGCTGGCGACGAACTGGTCGCCATGCTTTTGCGCTTCCTTGTCGGCCAGGTTCAGCAAGGCCACCAGTTCGCGGCCGATCTGCACTTCGCCGCCGTTGCCCGAGACTTGCGGCAGGCGCTGCAAGGCGCCCTGCAAGGCGGCGGACAGGCCGTTCACGTTCACGCCCGCGCGCTGCAACAGCGAGCGCGCGCCGCCGTCGTCCTGGCTCAGCAGGGCGATGACGAGGTGCACCGGTTCAATGTATTGGTTATCGTGGCCGACCGCCTGGGATTGCGCGTCGGCCAGCGCTTCCTGCAATTTTGTGGTGAGTTTGTCGAGACGCATGGTTCGCTCCAATTTTTCAATGTAATGAAAATTGGGCCGGACATTTGATTTTCAAGCAAAGTGCCCGGCACGGAAATTTGATTTGCATCATGCCCGCCACACCCGATGCCCTCCCGTCGCGCGTTATCCGGCCAACGCGCGATAAGTTGCAAAGCCGGCAACGCACAACGCGATGGAGCCGAGCAAGTGCAGCGCCGAATGGCCGATGGCCCAGAGATAGTCGCCCCGCTGCAGCAGGATCATGGCCTCTGCCGAGAACGTCGAAAAGGTGGTCAGGCCGCCGAGGAAGCCCGTAATGGCGAACAGGCGCCATTCCGGCGACAGGCCGGGATGCTGCTCGAAACAGGCGACCAAAAAGCCGATCGCATAACCGCCGATCCAGTTGACCGCCAGCGTGCCGATCGGCACCAGATGGCCGCCCACGTTATACACCGCCGAGAGCCGCCAGCGCAGCCATGCCCCCAATGTCGCTCCCGCGCCTACCGCCAACCATCCCATGCTGCCTCCTTGTCTTGTCCGTCGCTGCGATGATGCCAGAAACTGCAATCGTCCCGGCCATTCCATCCCTGTCCTCCGCCCCTCTCAGGGGGTATGTTCCCGGGCGGTAGCGATCCCCTGCATTTCTTCACGCAGCGAACCGATGCGCTCGAGCGCCTGATGGTCTTCCTGCAAGGCCTTGTCCACGCTCTCGTGCATCCAGTCGACCCAGGTACTGATCTTGGCATCGAGGTACTGGCGCGACGGGTACAACGCATAGACGCCCATGTGCTGCATGCGATGCTGCGGCAGCACGCGCACGATGGTGCCGGCGCGCAGCGGATCCACCGCCGAATAGATCGGCAGCACGCCGATGCCCATGCCTTCGCGGACGCTTGCCAGCATGGCCTCGGCCACGTTGACCTGGAACTTGCTCTTGACGGCGATCATGTCCTGGCCTTCCGGCCCTTCGATGATCCACTCATCCAGCGGCGAGACCGGGCTGACCAGTTGCAGGCAGGTGTAATTCAGCAGATCGGCCGGCTTTTGCGGCATGCCATGCTTGTCGATATAGGCAGGCGAGGCGCACAACATGCTGAAGGTGCTGCCCAACTGGCGGAAAATCAGGCCCGAATCCGGCAACTCGCGCGCCAGCACCAGCGAGACGTCATAGCCCTCTTCCAGCATGTCGGGAATGCGCTGGGCCAGGGTCAGCTCCACCGCCACGTCGGGATAGCGCTTCTGGTAGCCGGAAATGGCCGGGATCACATAACGCTGGCCGAAACTGGTCATCGCATGGATGCGCAAACGCCCGGACGGCTTCACATAGGCGGCGCCGGCCTCGGCTTCGGCTTCCTCGACATAGGAGATGATCTGCTGGCAACGCAGCAGATAGCGCTCCCCGGCCTCGGTCAAGGCAATGCGGCGGGTAGTGCGGTTCAGCAGGCGGGTGCGCAGGTGCCGCTCCAGGTCTGCCACGGCGCGCGACACATGGGCAGTGGTCAACTCCATTTGCTGGGCCGCAGCGGTAAAACTGCCGGCATCGACCACGCGCACGAACACGCGCATGTTTTGCAGGGTATCCATACTCTTTCTCTATGCTGTGGCCAGTTCTCGGATAAGCTCATCGGAGTCGTCCACTCAGCAAACTCGCTTTTCCGGACTGGCGGATGACAGCATTGTTACCTAAAACAGTTAGTCAATTATTTCAATTTATAAGACAAATAATTGCGAATTGTCGAATTTTTCCCAAGATAATTACAAAATATAATACATATCATCTGATATTTGCATATTTTGGGGTAATTTCATGCGCCGCCTCTTCCACCATCATTTGCCTGCCCTGACCGTCATTGCGCTAGCGTTGACAATCGCCGGCTGCGCCGACCAGGGAGGCATCAGGCCGCAAGCGCAAGTCCGCGACACCGCCACCTTCGACGCCGGACAGGCCATCGGCCAGGCCGGCGCCGAAGCCGGCTGGCCGCAACGCGCATGGTGGCAGGCCTATAACGACCCGCAACTCGACGCCCTGGTGCAAAAAGCCGTCGCCGGCAACCCCAGCATGGCCATTGCCGCGGCCCGCGTACGCCAGGCACAGTCGATGGCGATGGTAGCGCATGCCGGCGAATTGCCCAGCGCGCAACTGGATGCCGCCATCGGCCGCAAGGACTGGTCCGACAACGTCTATTACGGCGCCAGCTTCCGCGACAAGCTGACCTGGAACAACACCGCCACCCTGGGCCTGACCTACAACGTCGACCTGTGGGATCGCAACAAGAACGCCACCGAGCGCGCCCAGGATGAACTGCACGCGGTCGCCGCCGATGCCCGCGCCGCCCAGCTCGACCTGGAAAGCAACGTGGTGCGCACCTATGTCCAGTTGGCGCTGCAATACGGCTTGCTGGACAACACCGAAGCCATGCTCAAGGAAGAACAGAAGATCCTCGACCTGGCGCATCGCCGCTTCACCGGCGGCATCGGCACCCAACTGGAAATCACCCAGGCCGAATCCCCGCTGCCGGAAACCCGCCGCCAGATCGAAGCCTTGCATGAGAGCATTGCGCTGGTGCGCAACCAGCTGGCCGCCCTGCTGGGCGAAGGCCCGGGCGCCGGCGACCGCATCGCCCGGCCGGTGCTGGCGCTGCACACGGCCATCGGCCTGCCCAGCGCGCTGCCGGCAGAACTGGTCGGCCGCCGTCCCGACATCAGCGCCGCGCGCTGGCGCGTGGAAGCCGCGGCCCGCGGCATCGCGGTGGCCAAGGCCGCCTTCTACCCCAACCTCAACCTGTTGGCCGGCATCGGCCCGGCCGCTGCCGGCGGCGGCATGCTGTCTTTCCTCAGCATGAAAAACTGGCAAACCACCTACGGGCCGGCGATCTCGCTGCCGATCTTCGAAGGCGGCCGCCTGCGCGGCCAACTGGGCGCCACCACCGCCGGCTACGACATCGAAGTCGAGCATTACAACGCCCTGCTGTCGCAGGCCTTGAAGTCGATCTCCGACCAGGTCGTGACGCTGCAATCGGTGGCCCGCCAGCAACAGCAGGCGGGCGAATCGGTCGCCGCCGCGCAAAAGAATGTCGACATCGCCACCCGCGCCTACCAGCGCGGCCTGACCGATTACCTCAACGTGCTGCAAGCGCAGACCCAATGGCTGCGCCAGCAACAGATCGTGCAACAGTTGCAGGCCCGGCACCTGGCCGCCTATGCCGCGCTGACCGCAGCCCTGGGCGGCGGCCTGGAACCGGCGGCCGCGCCTGGAACTGAAACCGAAGCCGCTGCCGGGATCGCCAGCAGCCGCACCCTCAAGGCCGCCGCAAAATGAACCAGCCCGCCAACGCGGCCGCAGCCGCAACACCACGCCCGTCCTTCAGGGCGCAACTGCGCGAAGCCGCCAGCGACTGGTGGCACAACGAGCGGCCGACCTGGATCTACGTCTTCAAGATGGTGTTCGCCGGCCTGCTGGCGCTGGGCATCGGCTATGGGCTCGACCTCGAATCGCCGCGCTCGGCGCTGATCACGGTGTTCATCGTGATGCAGCCGCAAAGCGGCATGATCCTGGCCAAGAGCTTCTACCGCGTGATCGGCACCCTGGTCGGCTCGGTCGCCGTGGTGGTGCTCGTGGGCCTGTTCGCGCAGACGCCTGAGCTGTTCCTGATCGCCTCCGCCTTATGGATCGGCCTGTGCACCGTGGGCTCGGCGCACAATCGCAATTTCCGCTCCTACGGCTTTGTGCTGTCGGGCTATACGGTGGCCCTGATCGGCCTGCCGGCCGCGCTCAATCCCGGCATCACTTTCGATTCGGTCATGACCCGCGTCACCGAAATTACCGTGGGCATCGTGTGCGCCGGCCTGGTCAGCGCGCTGGTGTTTCCGCAAGCCAGCGCCCCGGGGCTAGTGCGCATCATCCGCGGCCGCTTCACCGCCTTCGTCGACCTGATCGGCGCCACCCTGGGCGGCACCAGCGAGCGCAAGCAGTTGGAAGCCGCCAATGCCCGCTTCGTGGGCGACATCATCGGACTGGAAGCGCTGCGCAGCTCGGCCATCTTCGAAGATCCCGAAATCCGCCTGCGCAGCGGCCGCCTCACGCGCATGAACAGCGAGTTCATGGCGCTGTCGACCCGCGTGCATGCGCTGCACCAGTTGATGAACCGCTTGCATGCCAATACCGCCCCCAGCGCGCAAGTCGTCATCGACGCCATTTCCCCCTATTTCAAGGAGGTGCAGCCGCTGCTGACCCGCACCGGCGGCGAACCGGTGATGAGCGCGGTGGACGCCGCCGACGCCGCACTGAAGCTGGAAACCTACAAGCGCGAACTGCCGCGCCGCGTGCGCGCCACCCGCAATGCGCTGCAAATCGACAGCGATAGCACCATGCTGGACTTCGACACCGCTTCGGAACTGCTGTACCGCGTCATCGAAGAACTGCACGCCTACACCCTGACCTATGCGTCGCTCAACCCGCGCCGCCATGAGCGCGAGCAATGGGAGCATGCCTACGCCTCCAAGACCAGCATGACCACCGCGCTGATCGCCGGCGCCCGCGCCGCCGTCACGCTGCTGCTGCTGTCGGCCTTCTGGCTCGCCAGCGGCTGGCCCAGCGGCGACGTGGCCGCGCTCAATGCCGCCGCCTTCTGCGCCATCACCTCGGCCGCGCCCGACCCGGCCAAGGCCACGCGCACGGTCACCATCGGCGTGGTGTTCGCGGCCATTGCCGGCTACGTCTATACCTTCCACCTGCTGCCGCGCGCCGACGGCTACTGGATGCTGGCGGCGATGCTCACCCCC
Source organism: Herbaspirillum sp. SJZ099 (assembly GCF_007828355.1). Classification (NCBI taxonomy): domain Bacteria; kingdom Pseudomonadati; phylum Pseudomonadota; class Betaproteobacteria; order Burkholderiales; family Oxalobacteraceae; genus Herbaspirillum; species Herbaspirillum sp. SJZ099. Next base: position 143,901 of record NZ_VIUO01000006.1, read on the forward strand.
GTGCTGATGCTGGCCGTGTGGCTGACCACCAAACCGAAATGGGCCGGCTATGGCCTGGGGATCTGCATTTTCTTCCCCTTCCTCGCGGTGCCGGACAATTTCGCGCGCTTCAACGCCGCCGGCTATCTCAACGAATCGGTCGCCTTGCTGGTGTCGCTCATCGTCACCGCCGTCTCCTTCATGCTGCTGCTGCCGCCGACCACCGACTGGACCGTGCGCGTGCTGGAAAAACAGCTGCGCAAGCAAGTCGTGGATGCCTGTTTCGGCAAGCTCGGCCACCTGGCGCTGAAATTCGAAAGCGGCACCCGCGACCTGATGCACCAGATCACCATGCTCACCAGCAGCCGCCCGGCGCTGCGCCAGAATGCATTCGGCTGGATGTTCGCCACGCTGGAAGTGGGCCACGCCATCATCGAGCTGCGCACCGAACTCAACGGCATCCGCACCGAGCGCCCCGACCTGCTGTCGGCCCAGGCCTATGCCGCGCTGAACCGCCTGCGCGAAACCATCCCGGCGCTGTTCGGCAGCCCCGACCCCGATACCTTCGCCAACGCCCTGGCCGCCAACGACCACGCCATCGCCCAGGTCCAGCAAGCCATCGGCCCGCACTACCGCGAACGCAGCGAACGCCACCGCCTGCAGCGTACGCTGAGCTACCTGCATTTCATCCGCACCGCCCTGCTGGACCAGCAATCGCCGCTGCACACCATGCGCGACGGCGCGGCCAACACCTCGCATTCCGGAGCCCGCCATGCCACGTGAGATTTCCTTTTTCGACGCCTACATCCCCACGCTGTTGCTGCTGGCGATTGCGGCCGGCGCCGTGGCCTTCGTGGTCGACCGCATCCTGGTACGCATCGGCCTGTACAACCTGGTCTGGCATCCGGCGCTGTTCCGCGTGAGCATGTTCGTCTGCTTCGCCGCGTTGATGGGGCTATACGTGTATGCCTAGCTGCGTATCCAACGCCTGCCGCGCCAATCAATAACAAACACGCAATACGAAAAGATAAAGAAACATTCAGGAGTAGTTCATCATGTCGGTCAAATCGATTTTTCGCCTCGCCATCACCCTGCTGATTTTCCTGCTGGCCATCTTCCTCGCCTGGACGCTATGGCAGCATTACATGGTCTCGCCGTGGACCCGCGACGGCCGCGTGCGCGCCGATGTGGTCAACATCGCGCCGGACGTCTCCGGCCAGGTGGTCGGGCTGCCGGTGCGCGACAACCAGCTGGTCAAGAAAGGCGACCTGCTGATGGAAATCGACCCGGCGCGCTACCAGTTGGCGCTCCAGCAGGCCGATGCCGCCGTGGCCGCGCGCAAGTCCGACCTCGACGTGCGCCGCGCCGATGTCGACGCGCGCCGCGCCGAGCTGAACATGCGCCGCGCCCAGGCCCGCCGCCGCGCCGACATGGATGCGCTGGTAGTCTCGCGCGAGGCGCGCGAAGACGCCGGCACCCAGGTCGCCGCATCCGAAGCCCAGTTCCAGGCCGCGCAAGCGCAATTCCAGTCGGCCCAGGCGCAGTACCAGGCGGCCATCGCCCAGCGCGACACCGCCAGGCTGAACCTGGAACGCACCAAGGTGTTCTCGCCGGTAGACGGCTACATCACCAACCTGAACGTGCGCCGCGGCGACTATGCCACCGCCGGCGCGGCCAAGATCGCGGTGATCGACAGCCATTCCTTCTGGGTCTACGCCTACTTTGAAGAAACCAAGCTGCCGCTGCTGTCGGTGGGCGACAAGGCCAAAATCCAGCTGATCAACGGCGCCACCCTCTCCGGCCACGTCGACAGCATCGCGCGCGGTATCTACGACCGCGACAATCCGCAAAGCCGCGAGCTGATCGCCGACGTCAATCCGACCTTCAACTGGGTGCGCCTGGCCCAGCGCATTCCGGTGCGCATCCATCTGGACGAAGTGCCGAAAGACGTGCTGCTGGCTTCCGGCCTGACTTGCACCGTGGTGCTGGAACCGGGTAGCGGCAAGCAGCAGGAACAGGCTGCGCCAGCGCCCAAGAGCTGAGTTCCGGCATGTCCGGGCAATAAAAAGCGGGCGGATGATTTCTCATCCGCCCGCTTCTTTCGTACGCCCGGCATCGCAGGCATCCCCCTTCAAGCGTAATGCTGTTCAGTTAAGCCTTCCATCTGCAAATCGTCATCCCGGCGAAGGCCGGGATCCAGTGTCTTTCGTTGTGCCTCAATGGCCGTTGAATGACGAATGACGAATGACGCGACGCTGGACCCTGACCTTCGTCAGGGCGACGGGGAAATTTCGGCTTAACTGAACGGCATTACCCCTTCAAGCGGAACGTTTTTGACTCACCGCCCCGACCGTCAAGCCCATCGGTTTAAGCAGCTTTTCCGCCGTAGCCAATGTGGGGCTGGACTCGCCTCTTTCGATATCTTGCAAGGTACGTGCCGATACGCCGCACAAGCGGGCATATTCGGCAATCGTCAGCCGCAGCGCAGCGCGGATCTTGCGGATGACGGCCGGCACCGGCAGCGTCGGGTCGGCCGCCAACTCATCGGCCAATGCCTTGCGCTCGGCCAACTGCTCGACCGGCGTCAGCGGTTTGAATCGCTTGTCCATTACAACGCCTCCAATTGCAGCACGACCTGGTTGATGGTCGCCGCCAGCGGAGTCAAAAATTTTTCCTCAATACCGAGGGCGCGGGCATCATCGAGCAAACTTGCCAGCGGCGCCGCCATCGGCCGCACACGCTGCACCAGCAGATCGCGGTCAAGCTGCGCGGCTTGTGCCGCTTGATCAATCGCGCTGGCCCATTGCGGCGAACCGCCGTCATCGGCCTCCCAGCGCATGCGCCGGGCGATGCCGTCCGGGTGCAGCCACATCGGGGCGAAGTCGAACAGCGGCGTCAGGCCTATGCTGCCATCGGCCTTGCGCCAGATGGCGGTGTTGCGTGCGTGATTGTCCTTGTTGCGCAAGACGATATTGGCAATGTCGCGCCTGATGTACTCGGCCACCTCGCTCAGCGGATCGGTCGCCACCTGCCCCAGCCGCGTGCACACGGTATTGTGCGAAGGAATGGCGCCGAAGCCGCTGACACCGCATAGCGCAGCGATGCTTTCCTGCGCATGGCGCAGCACTGCTCCAGCAACCACTTCACGGTCGAAGCGCGGAATGAACAATGCCCGCCCACGCAAGACGAGTTCGCCATGTACTTTAAGCCCCAGCCTGCGTGCCAGATGCATATAGGGCGCCTCCAAACGCAAGATGTCGGCCAGGGCCTCATCCTGGCCGCGACCGAACTTGACGATGAAATGCTGCCGTGCCAGCTCGTCGGGTAACGCATGGTCAAGGTAATACAACCCGTCGTCGCCGCGCGTGAGCAGGATCTTCGGCCATTCGCCCTGGACGCCGGACGAGCCGGCGAGGAACAACCCATGCTGCGCCAGGTATTCGTTGAAGTCTTCCGAACGGGAGGCGATCTCATCTGCGGTGAAACCGCGCAACTTGTTGCCACTGCGCGCTTGCACCCACTCATGGGCTTCCAGCACGCGCAGATTGCCGATCGGATTGCCTGCACCGGCGCACAGCAGCGGCCAGTCGGCCGAGGCCTCGGCTCGCCCATCCAAACCCAGTTGCTTGAGCAACTCCCCCCTGCCATGCCCCTGGGGCAACAGGTCGATCAGGAAAGGCGGCCAGGCGTCGCCGCTATGGTCGGTGAAATCCACCGGCAGATTGACCGACAAGGCGGCCGCATCCACCCGCTGCTGATAAGCCATGGCGTGCTCGGTGGTGTAGGCAAGATAAGTCGCGCAGGCCATTCCACGAGCGGGCTCCCCTATCAGCGACAGTGCGGCAGCATCGTGCCAGCGTCCGGCGAGGAAGAGCTGGAGTGTGCAGGAAGTATCCATATACACATCATAATATCATTAATAAAAATAAATTCTTATTAATAATGATGGTTTAATGTGTAAATATTGTAGATTACTTCCTTCCGAGCACGCGGACAAAAACCAAGCCCGGTCACCGCACCGTGCGCGTCTCGGCCTCTAAATGGAGGATGAGGATAAAGCTTGTGCGCCATCACGGCGGCGCCAATGATGGCGCGTTATCCCGGCGTCAGTTATCCCACTTGCCCAATGCGGCGTCATCGCTTTCGCGCGCGTCGACCCAGCGCGCGCCGTCCGGCGTCTGCTCCTTCTTCCAGAACGGCGCCCGGGTCTTGAGGTAATCCATGATGAATTCACAGGCGGCGAAAGCTTCGCCCCGATGGCACGCAGTCACGGCCACCAGCACGATCTGCTCCAGCGGCTGCATGGGGCCGACGCGATGGATCACCAGCGCATCGAAGATCGGCCAGCGCTCCCTGGCTTGTGCCACGATCTGCTCCAGCGCGCGCCCAGTCATCTCGGGGTAATGTTCCAGCTCCATCCCGGACACTTCCGCGCCCTCATTCAGGTCGCGCACGGTACCGACGAAGCTCACCACCGCGCCGACCTTGGGATTGGCCAGGCGCAGTTGCGCCACTTCGGTGGAAAGATCGAAATCGGCGGTCTGGACGCGAACGGGCATGGCAGCGGAAATAAAGTGAAGTGCAGCGACAGATTCTAACAGCGCCGGCGGGCGCGAAAGCGACGCAAACGACGCGGAGCCCGGCTTGCGCCAGGCCCCGGCCGAACCGGCTTAGACCAGTATGCCCCACAACAGCAACGTCATGCCCAGGCCGATCACCGACACCAGGGTCTGGATCACCGACCAGGTCGCCAGCGTCTGCTTCAGGTTCAGGCCGAAGTATTCCTTGACCATCCAGAAACCGGCGTCATTGACGTGGCAGAAGAATACCGAACCGGCGCCGATGGCCAGCGCCATCAGCGAATTGTGGGTAGCCGAGAGGCCCGCCACCAGCGGCGCCACGATGCCGGCGGTGGCGGTGGTGGCCACCGTGGCCGAGCCGGTCGCCTGGCGCAGCGCCACGGCGATGATCCAGGCCAGCAGGATCAGCGGCACATGGGTGCCGGTTGCGATCTTGGTGATGGTGTCGCTGATGCCAGCGCTCAGCAGCGCCTGCTTCAGGCCGCCGCCGGCGCCGATGGTCAGCAGCAGGCCGGCGATCGGCGGCAGCGCCTTGCGCAAGGTGGCGCCGACATCGAAGCGGCTGGTGCCCTGGCCCCAGCCCAGCACCACCACGGCGAACAGGACCGTGACGGTCAGCGCAATGATGGGCTCACCGAAGAAGTTCAGCATCTCATACAGCCCGGTCTTGGGCGTGACCCAGATGCGCGCCACGGTGCGGCCCAGCATCAGCGCCACCGGCAACAGGATGGTGACCAGCGCCGGCACGAAACCGGGCTGCGATTTCTGCTCGCGCCCGGCGAACAGCTTGCCGATCTGGTCCGGCTCGACCACGTTCAGGCGCGGCGCCAGGAAGTTGCCATACAGGGGGCCGGCGATGATCACCGCCGGTATCGCCACCAGCAAGCCCAGCAACATGGTGGTGCCAAGGTCGGCATGCAGCGCGCTCACCGCGATCAACGGCCCCGGGTGCGGGGGCAACAAGGCGTGCAGCGTGGTCATGCCGGCCAGCGCGGGAATGGCCACGCGCATGATCGGCAGGCCGGAGCGGCGCGCCATCACGAAGATGATCGGCGCCATCATCACCAGGCCCACTTCGAAGAACAGCGGCAAGCCGATCACCAGCGCCACCGCCGCCATCATCCAGGGGATGGTGCGGCCGCGCGCGTAGCGCAGCAAGGTAGTGACGATCTTGTCGGCCGCGCCGGAATCGGCCATCAGCGCGCCCAGCATGGCGCCCAGCGCAATGATGATGCCGGCTTCACCGAGGATGCTGCCGGCGCCCTTGCTGAATGCCTTGGCAATGTCTTCCAGCGGCAGGCCGGCGCCGATGCCGGCCACGAAGGTGCCGATCAGGATGGAGAGAAAGGGAGCGATGCTGAGAAAACTGATCAGCACCACGATGGCGACCAGCGCCAGCAGGGTGACCAGCAACAGCTGGGTATCCTGGGCCGCCCAGGCGGCCAATTGGGTTGATATCACGACGGGTTCCTTCTTCAGGTGTGGATGAATGCGCATCGCTGGACGATGTCTTGTGCATCCCCTCGAACAGGCATGTTTGGCGCATGCCCTGTCTCCTCCCAAAAAACGGATCGTGGCCCGCTTGCAGCGGATCGCCGGTCAGATCAGGTCTTTTGCCAGACGCTGGCCAGCCACGGTTGCTGCTCGCGCGGCAAACCGTCAGGGCGGTAATAATGCCGCAATTCGGCAAATCCTGCAGCCAGCAGGTAGCGGCGCCAGCCCTCCAGGCTATGCCACACGCCATAGCGTTCGCCGCTCCAGCCTTCCTCATCGTCGCCGCGCGGATTGGAACTGAACAAAATGCCCCCTTCCTTCAGCGTTTCGCGCAGTTGCGCCAGCACACGCGGCAGGTCGGCCGATGGCACATGAAACAGCGAAGCATTGGCGAAAATGCCGTCGAAGCGCTGCGCCGGCAAATCGAGCTTCACGAAATCCTGGCACAAGACCTCGCAGCCGGAAGCCTGGCGCGCCATGCACACGAATTCCTCCGTGCCGTCCAGGCCTACCGCTTCATGCCCCAGCTTCGACAAGGTGAGCAAATCGCGCCCCGGGCCGCAACCGAAGTCGAGGATGGAGAACGGCCCATGGCCGGCGATGCCGGGGCGCATCGCCAGCGCATCCAGCAAGGCGCCGATGTTCTGGCTGACGTCGTGCTCCCAGGTGCCTGCGCGAAACCCCTCGGCATTACGGCTGTAATGTTCGAGCGTGCCGGCCGAGGCATCGTCCTTCGCGGGCATGTCAGCCCCCCGTGACCGGCGGGAAGAAGGCCACCTCGCCGCCATCGACGATCTCGGTATCGGCTTCGGCCATCACATGGTCGTAAGCCATGCGCAAATTCTTTTCCGGCCCCAGCACTTCGGCCCAGATACCGCCACGCCCGATCAGGAAGGCGCGCACGTCGCCGATGGTCTTGACGCTGGCCGGCAGTTCGATGACTTCCTGCGTGGTCTGGAGTGCTTCGCGCACGCTGGCGAAGAAACGCAGTTCGATTTTCATGACAGCAAATCCTGGAAAGAAATGAAGGAGACCATGTCCCCCACGGCAATGGTCTTGCCGGCAGGATTGTCGACCACGCCATCGGCCCACACGGTCGAGGTCAGCACGTTGGAGCCCTGGCTGGGAAACAGGTCGAGCCCGCCATTGGCGTTGCGGCGCACGCGCAGGAATTCCTGGCGGCGGTCGGCCTTGGGCCAGGCGAAATCGGCGCGCATGGCCAGCGCCTGCGGCAGCACGGCTGCGCGCGGCAAACCCTGCAAGCACAACAGGAAGGGCCGCACAAAGACCAGGAAGGTGACAAAGGACGATACCGGGTTGCCCGGCAGGCCGATGAAGAAGGCGCGCCCCTCTTGCGCCGTCTGGCGGTTCACTTCGCCAAAGGCCAGCGGCTTGCCCGGCTTCATGGCGATCTGCCACATGTTGATGCGGCCTTCCGCTTCCACCGCCGGCCTGACGTGGTCTTCCTCGCCCACCGACACGCCGCCGCTGGTGATGATCAGGTCATGCTGCTGCGCCGCCTCGCGCAGCGTCTTGCGGGTGGCGTCGAGGTTGTCCGGGACGATGCCGTAGTCGGTGATCTCGCAGCCCAGTTTCTCCAGCAGGCCGCGCAGCAGGAAACGGTTGGAGTTATAGATGGCGCCGGGCTTCAGCGGCTGGCCCGGCATGGCCAACTCATCGCCGGTGAAAAATACCGCCACGCGCAAGCGGCGCCGCACGGAGAGTTCGGCCTGCCCCACCGAGGCCGCCAAACCCAGCTCCTGCGGGCGCAAGCGGGTGCCGGCTTCAAGGATGGTGCTGCCCTGGCGGATATCTTCACCGATGGTGCGCACCCATTCGCCCTGCTGCGGGACGTGGCGCACGATGACGTATTCGCCCTCGGTGTCACAGGCCTCCTGCATGACCACCGCATCCGCGCCTGCGGGCATCATCGCGCCGGTGAAGATGCGTGCGGCGGTGCCGGCTTGCAGCGGCTGGCCGACATGGCCGGCGGGAATGCGTTGCGACACGCGCAAGCGGGCCTGGCCCGAAGCGCAGTCGGCGGCGCGCACGGCATAGCCGTCCATCTGCGAATTGTCCATGCCCGGCACGTTGATGTGCGCCTGTACCGGGGCCGCCAGCACACGGCCGCAGGCGTCGAGCGTGGAGATGGTCTGGCTGCCTTGCACCGGCACGGCGGCGTCGAGCAAGGTATTCAATGCCTGCGCCACGCTTTGTAGCGGTGGGCGCGACGGCGCCGCCGCTTTGTCGCTTGGATTCGGTAGAGAAGTATTGGCTTGCATGTCTGGCCTGTTATCTGGTTTTCGCTGATTCCGTGCGGATATAGCGATCTGCCATTTTAATGCAATCGGCACAGCGAATCAGTATTACACCTTGCGCATGAAAAACGCCGCACGGACTTGAGGGTCCGGGCGGCGTCCGGCATATCGATGCAACTTACAGGCCGGTGTGCTGCGCCACGAAACTCTTGACCTTGACGGCGTCGGCCGGCATCACTTCGAAACGCTGCGGCAGCGCCTCGATGTTCTCGAACCCGGCCGGACGGTCGGCGTCGCGGCCCAGCGCTTCGCGGATGGTTTCGTTGAACTTGGCCGGCAGCGCGGTTTCCAGCACGATCATGGTCACTCCCGGCGCGAGGTTCTCGCGCGCCACCTTGATGCCGTCGGCGGTGTGGGTGTCGACCGTGATGCCGTAATTCTTTTCGGCGAAACGGATGGTGTCCAGGCGGTCGGCGTGGGTCGATTTCCCGGAGGCGAAACCGTACTTGATCACGCTGGCGAATTCGTTGCCGTCGCTGCCCGGCTTGCCGGTCAGGTCGAAGCCGCCGGCGCTCTCGACCTTGTGGAACAGCGCCTTGACGCGGTCGCTGTCGCGGCCCAGCAGGTCGTAGATGAAGCGCTCGAAGTTCGAGGCCTTGCTGATGTCCATGCTGGGGCTGCTGGTGTGGTAAGTCTCGGCCGACTTGCGCACGCGGTAGACGCCGGTGCGGAAGAACTCGTCGAGCACGTCGTTCTCGTTGGTGGCCACCACCAGCTTGTCGATCGGCAGCCCCATCATGCGCGCGATGTGGCCGGCGCAGATGTTGCCGAAGTTGCCCGACGGCACCGTGAACGAGACCTTCTGCTCATTGGAGGCGGTCGCCGCTAGGTAGCCGCGGAAGTAGTACACCACCTGCGCGACCACGCGCGCCCAGTTGATCGAATTGACGGTGCCGATCTTCTTGGCGGCCTTGTATTCCAGGTCGTTGGAAATCGCCTTGACGATGTCCTGGCAGTCGTCGAACACGCCTTCGATGGCGATGTTGAAGATGTTGGGGTCCTGCAGGCTGAACATCTGCGCGGTCTGGAAGGCGCTCATCTTCCTGTGCGGCGACAGCATGAACACGCGGATGCCGCGCTTGCCGCGCATGGCGTATTCAGCGGCGCTGCCGGTGTCGCCCGAGGTGGCGCCGACGATGTTGAGTTCGGCGCCCTTCCTGGCCAGCGCGTATTCGAACAGGTTGCCCAGCAATTGCATGGCCATGTCCTTGAAGGCCAGGGTCGGGCCGTTGGACAAGCCTTGCAGCACCAGCTTCTTGCCGTCCTGGTCTTCCAGCGTGCGCAGCGGGGTGATCTGCGATGCGTCTTCGCCGGCGCGGGTATTGCGGTAGACGTCGGCGGTATAGGTCTTGTGCGCCAGGGCCTTGAGGTCGGCCTCGGGAATGTCGGTGGCGAACTTCTTCAGCACCTCGAAGGCCAGGTCGGCATAGGACAGCTTGCGCCATTGGTCCAGCTCGGCGCCGCTTACCTGCGGGTATTGCGACGGCAGGTACAGGCCGCCGTCCGGCGCCAGGCCGCCCAGCAGGATTTCGGAAAAGGAAGGAGTGGCAGAGTGACCGCGGGTAGAGACGTATTGCATGACGTGTGATGGCTGCAGGATGCGTGAATGCGGGGGAATCGGAGAAGTCGCTCATTATAGCGTCCCGCCACTGCCGCGCTCACTTTTGCCGCCGGCAGGCCATCAGATACGGATCGGCGGTTCGGCCACCATCAGGATGCGCAGGAGTTCCGCCTGGCGCCGCGTGCCGGTCTTGGAGAACAGGCTGGCCATATGGGTGCGCACCGTATTGCGGCTGACATCGGCTTTTTGCGCATAGCTCTCGATGGTGTCGTTATCGAGCAGCGCTTCGGCCAGGCGGGCTTCGGCCGGGGTCAGGCCGAACATCTTGCGCAATATGGCGCTGCGCGGCAGCTGCTGCCGGCCCATGTCCTGCAGGATCACCAGGGCCAGCGGCCCGCTGTCATCGGCAAAACCGGCCTGGCGGTCCGGTTGCGCCGGAATGACCGACACCACCAGCGGCTGCCCGCCCCGCTCGCGGCGGGCGGCAAACCATTGCCCGCGCCGGCCTTCAGCGCCGGTGGCCTGGCTGACGGCGGCAACCAGCATGGCATCGGCGCCGGGGTCGGCCAGGCGCAAGCGTTGCGCCTTCACGCAGATGCCGTCGGCGCCGGCCAGCATGTCTGCCGCCACGTTGTTGAACGACGCCACGCGGCAGGCGGCATCGACCCACACCGTACCGTAGGGAAAGTATTTCAGCAGGGCCTGGTCGGCCTGCTGCTGGCTTTCCAGGGCGCGCAGGCGCCGCCGCAGCACGGAGGAACGGATCATGTGCCCGGTGATGCGTTCCAGCAGCTGGAGATCGTCGGCGTCGTAATGCCCGGCGCCGACCGGGCGCAGGAACGACAGCACTTCATTGTCCAGGCCCTCGCCGCCGACACGGCCGAGAACCATGTGGCGCGCGCCGTGCTTGAACAGGAAATCGTTATAGATCTCGCTACGGCGCACGAAGCTTTCGTCGAAGCGCTCGTAGTCCGCGCGCCACTCGCCGACGGCGCCGGCGGCAACCCACTGCAGGCGCTCGTCGACGCTGTTGTAGTAAGTCCGGTATTCGACATCGGCGGCGTTGAAGATGGGATTGCTGATGACGGAGCTGAACACCTCCCGGGTCGACATATCCATGTGGACCATGTGGAGGTAATGCCCGGCGACCGCGCCGATCTCATCGCATATCGATTCCATGAGCGGCGCCAGCTGCCCGGGATGTTGCACCGACTCGTAAATCAGCCCGACCAGTTGGTCGAACCGCTGTTCCTGATTGGCGGTTTTCATTGTTTTATCCCCATGTCGCTCACTGTGGCGACTTGATTGGCCTTCCCGCTTCCGAGCATAGAACATTTCACTTTCTCATTCAAACGGATGAGGCTTTTTGTGTTGCATTTCTCTAGAATTTTTCTTGCCAAACAGTCAGTCGGCTCGCTTTTTCACAGGAGCAACTGTCAGGGGACATGCACGACTGGGATGCTGGCAATTCCGGGGAGAAACTCATCATGCAAATCAAGCCGAACGGCCAAAGGACAATGGCGGCCCTGTTCTTGGGCAAACGCCTGTGCGCGGGGGCCATGGCAGCCGGACTCATCGCCGGGTGCGCTACCCAGGGCTACGACAACAAGGCCAGCAGCACCGTCGGCGCCATGCAGGGCGGCAATCCCGACCTCGCGCTGCAAACGCTTGAACAGCAAAATCCCGACAAGGACAAGGACTTGCTCTACTTCATGGAAAAGGGCGAGCTGCTGCGCATGAAAGGCGCCTACGAGGCCAGCAAGGAAAGCTGGCTGGCCGCCGACGAGAAGGTGCGCGGCTGGGAAGAACAGGCCAAGAGCGATCCGTCCAAGCTGTTCGGCGACATCGGCTCCTTCGTGCTCAACGACACGACCCGCCGCTACGATGGCCGCGACTACGAAAAGACCTTCATCAACCTGCGGCTGGCGCTGGACCACCTGGCCATCGGCGACTGGGATTCGGCGCGCACCGAGATCAAGAAGATGCATGAACGCGAGGCCATCATTGCCGAGTTCCGCAGCAAGGAGCTGGAACAAGCCAAAAGCAGCGCCGAGTCCAAGGGACTGAAGACGACCTCGTTCAAGGAACTCAGCGGTTATCCGGTCGAGACCCTGGTCGATCCGCAAGTGCAGGCGCTGAAGAATTCCTATGAATCCGCGATCGCCAACTACCTGGCCGGCTTCGTCTACGAAAGCCTGGGCGAACCTTCGCTGGCTGCGGCAGGTTACCGCAAGGCAATCGAGATGCGCCCGGGCGAGCCGGTGCTGGAAGACGGGCTCAAGGGGCTCGACGGCCGCGTGCGCGCCCGCTCGCCCAAGCTGGTCGATACCCTGATCGTGATCGAATCGGGCAGCGCCCCGGCCATCTCCTCCATGACCCTGCCCATCATGCTGCCGATCCCGGGACGCAGCGGCCTGTCCATCATCGCCACGCCGATTTCCTGGCCGGTGATCCGCGCCGCGGATAGCTCGATGGTGCCCGCGGCCATCAACATCGATGGCAAGTCCGCGCCGGTCGCCCTGCTCACCAGCGTCGACCAGATGGCGCGCAAGGCGCTCTCCGACGAGATGCCCGGCATCATTGCGCGCTCCTCGGTGCGCGCCATCACGCGCGGCGTCGCCCAGAAAGCCATCGACGACAACGCCGGCTCGATGGGAGCCTTCGGCTCGCTGCTGAGCCTGGCGGCCAAGGTCGGCTCGGTGGTGGCGGAAGTGGCCGATGAACGCACCTGGCGCACCCTGCCGGGCTTCTTCTCGGTGGCGCGGGTCAAGCTGCCGGTCGGGGCGCACACCATCAGCCTGCTCTCCGGCACCAGCCAACTGACACGGGAAGTGAAGCTCTCCGGCAATTACGCGGTGGTGACCATGCGCACTTCCGGACCGGCGTTGTATCTGGCACAGACGCCGTTCAACGAACAACAGGCCGCATTGGCCCTGGCCGCCCCGGATACGCCGCCAGCCAAGGTCGCCAAGGCCGGCAAGAAAGCCGCCCCCAACAATGCCGCCAAAGCCGCGGCGGCGGCCAAGGAAAAGGCCCTGGCCAGCGCCGCCGACAGGAAGAAGGCGATCGTGCCGGTCTCGGCCACGGCCGGCCAATAACTGCTCTGCGCCAGCGCCATCACGACATCGACACATCGGAGAATCCAGATGCAAGTTTTTTTACGCAACATCGTGCTGGCAGCATCCTGCGCACTGTTTTTCGGCTCCCCGGCCGCAGGCCAGACCATCGCCTCCAAGATCGAAACCATGGGCGAACCGGCCTCGCTGCAATTCACCGGTTTGCGCATGCGCGAACAGAACGGTCTGCTGCGGGTGCAGGCCGAATTGACCAACCAGGACACCGCCCCGCAAAGCGCCTATTACCGGGTGCAGTGGCTCGATGACGCCGGCTTCCAGGTATGGGACGACGAAGCCTGGAAACCGGTGCTGCTGCACGGCGCGCAAAAACTGACGCTGCAGATCGTCGCGCCGACCACCAGGGCGCGCGACTTCAAGATCCAGTTCAGCGCCACCGATAACCGTTCGCTGAGCCGGCCCAGCGCTTCCGGCAACAGCCCATGACCCGCTGAATTCTTATCCGCCATCCAAAAAAGGAAACGCCATGTACGCCATCCCCCACTCCCGCCAGCTTCGCCATACGGCCCTGTGCGCCTTGTGCGCCGCCCTGTTCGGCTGCGCCACGCCCGGCACGCCGACCGTCGGCGGCAACGTCCAGTACGGCGACGCCAAGGCGGTGGAACAGGTGACCAACGAATTCGGCTCGACCGACCTGCAGACCATCGCCGAATCGATGGCGCGCTCGCTGGCGCAATCGGCCAGCGGTTACAAGAGCAAGCCGCTGGTCACCTTCGCCGACGTCAAGAACAAGACCAGCGAATACATCGATACGCGTTCCATCAGCGACTCGATCCGCACCCAGCTGGTCAAGAGCGGCACCATGCGCTTCGCCACCGACATCGACGCCATGCAGAACCAGACCGACGAGCTGACCCGCCAGAACAACAGCGGCCTGTACAAGAAATCGGCCACCGCCAAGGTCGGCAAGATGCAAGGCGCGCAATACCGCATCGAAGGCAACATCACTTCCATCGTCAAGCGCGGCGGCGACGTCAAGGACGTCTACTACAAGTTCAGCCTGATCATGACCGACATCGAGGCCGGCACCATCGAATGGGCCGACGAAAAGGAAATCCGCAAGACTTCGCGCCGCTGAACGGCGCTTCAGGAAACGCTCATGTACCCATCCTCCCTCCTGCGCATCTTGCGCGCGGCCTGCGCAATCGGCGGCCTGGCCTGCATCGTGCTGGACGCTCCCACGGCCGGCGCGCAAAACCTGCCCAAGATCGCCGTCACCGACCTGTCGTATGAAGAGCAGGTGAAGGAGTATTTCCAATACTTCGAAGCGCGCGAGAAGCATGACAACCGCTCCTCGTCCAGCGGGCAGTTCCGCGATTCGGCCAACAGCTCGTCGGGCTCGGCGTCCGAACGCTCGTCGAGCCGCGGCGAAAGTTCGGTGGTGGCGGCCTCGGGCAGCGTCACCGTGATCAGCCGCGGCGAACTGCGCAAATTTACCGCCGACATCAAGGGCGAACTGCTCAAGTCCGGCTCATACCGCCTGGTGCAAGGCAAGCCGTGGACCCAGCAAAACACGGAAAAGCTGTACGACATCATCGCCCGCATCAAGCAAGGCTATTACCTCGGGGCCGACTATGTGCTGTTCGGCAGCATCAACAACGTCGACTTCCGCCAGGAGACCCATCCCATCCAGGGATCGAATGCGGTGTCGTTCTCGCTGGCGCTGGAACTGGTGGGCGAGTTCTCGCTGATCAATACCAGGACCTATGAGATCAAGGCGGCCTTCTCGGCCATGGGCGAAGGTTCGGACACGCGCCTGGCCAATGCCGCCGGAACCCGGATCGCGCTCAACAAGAGCAAGGTCATGCAGGAAGTCTCGCGCTCGCTGGGCGATGCCGTGGCCAGCGAAATGGAGGCGCAATTCAACCCTGCCGCATCCACCCGCGCCTCCCGCGCCGCGCGCAATGCCGGACCGGCCAATGCGCCTGCACAGGAAGAGCGCACCGTGGTCTTCAAGTGACCAGGCATCCGGGATGCGCCCAATTTGTTTCCATAAAGAAACAAATCCCGCCCGGCCAGATGAAATAAAACGTTACCACCCTTGAAAGCCCGGCAACGCCGGGCTATGCTGCGGCACTTCGTGCGTCCGCCATGGCGGAAACTCCCGCGCGACAGCCACATCAAAGACGGCATTCAACTCAAGAAGGATGGAAATGGCATGAAACAAAAGATCAAGACCTTGCTGGCGATCTCCGGCGCATTCGGCGCCTTGCTGGCTGGCGCGCCGGCGCATGCGGAGAATTGGCAGGCCCTGGGCGGCACGGACCAGTCCTCGCTGCTGGTCGATACCGACTCCATCGTCGAAAGCGGCGGCATCCGCGAGGCATGGTCGCTGTGGAATTTCAAGGAAGCCCGCCCCAACACCGGCGACGCCAGCTTCCCCAGCCTGAAGTCCTACAAGGATTTGCACCAGTACAACTGCAAGGCCGGCACCATGAAGCTGGTCAGCGAGATCATCTTCGCCGAGAACGACGGCAAGGGCGACAAGCGCGACCATACCAGCGCCCTCAAGGGCATGGAATTCACCAAGCCCAAGCCGATGTCAGTCGGCGACGCCATGCTGCAGGCGGTGTGCGGCTACGAGCTCAAGAAGAAGTAAGCCCCCGCCCCCCCCTGCGTCAGGCATAAAAAAACGGAGCCATACGGCTCCGTTTTTCATTGGCGGGCCATTGCCATTGGCCCCACCGTTCAGTTCAACTCTTCCAGGCGGATCTTGGTAACCTTGCCGACCACCGTCTGCAGCGCTTCGATCTTGGCGATGGCCGCCTCGATGTTCTTTTCCTGGGTCTGGTGGGTCAGCATGATGATGTCGGTCTGCTGCTCGCCTTCGGCAGGCTCCTTCTGCAGCATGGCATCGATCGAGATCGACGAATCCGCCAGGATGCGGGTAACGTCGGCCAGCACGCCCGGCTTGTCGGCCACGCGCATGCGCAGGTAATAGCTGGTGGTGACCTCGGCCATCGGCAGCACCGGCGTATCGGCCATGGCGCCGGGCTGGAACGCCAGGTACGGCACGCGGTGCTCCGGATCGGCGGTGGCCAGGCGGGTGATGTCGACCAGGTCGGCGATCACGGCCGAGGCGGTCGGCTCGGAGCCGGCGCCCTTGCCGTAGTACAGGGTCTCGCCGACGGCGTCGCCGCGTACTACCACCGCATTCATCGCGCCTTCGACATTGGCGATCAGTCGCTGCGCCGGGATCAGCGTCGGGTGCACGCGCAGTTCGATGCCCTTCTCGGTCTGGCGCGTGATGCCCAGCAGCTTGATGCGGTAGCCCAGTTGCTCGGCGTAGGTGATGTCGCTGGCCTGCAGTTTGGTGATGCCTTCCACGTGGGCTTTGTCGAATTGCACCGGGATGCCGAAGGCGATCGAGGCCATGATGGTCAGCTTGTGGGCGGCGTCCACGCCTTCGATGTCGAAGGTCGGATCGGCTTCGGCATAGCCCAGGCGCTGCGCTTCCTTGAGCACCACGTCGAAGTCCAGGCCCTTGTCGCGCATCTCGGAGAGGATGAAGTTGGTGGTGCCGTTGATGATGCCGGCGATCCACTGGATGCGGTTGGCGGTCAGGCCTTCGCGCAGCGCCTTGATGATGGGGATGCCGCCGGCGACCGCCGCTTCGAATGCGACCATCACGCCCTTTTCCTGCGCCGCCTTGAAGATCTCGTTGCCGTGCGTGGCGATCAGCGCCTTGTTGGCAGTGACCACGTGCTTGCCGTTGGCGATGGCCTTCAAGACCAGATCCTTGGCGATGCCGTAGCCGCCGATCAGCTCGATGACGATGTCGATGTCAGGGTCGTTCACCACCAGGTTGGCGTCGTTGACAACCTTGACTTCTCCATTGGTCAGTTCGGTGGCGCGCTCGGTGTTGAGATCGGCCACCATGGTAATTTCAATGCCTCGGCCGGCGCGGCCCGCAATCTCTTCCTGGTTGCGCTTGAGAACATTGAAAGTACCGGAACCCACGGTGCCGATGCCGAGCAAACCTACTTTGATGGATTTCATATTGTCTTCGTGGTTGGTGAAAAATTGCCGCCCTGCTCACGGAACAGGACGGGTACTGCAAGTAAAACGGTAATCGCTGCGCGGCCTTGCCACGTTGCCGCGCGGTGATGCCGGATGCGTTGCCGACAGTTCAGGCGGTGCCGTGCCGACGGCGATAACCTTCCAGGAAATGGGCGATGCGGCCCATGGATTCGGTCAGGTCGTCGGTATTGGGCAGGAACACCACGCGGAAGTGGTCCGGCGTCGGGCAGTTGAAGCCGGTGCCCTGCACGATCAGCACCTTCTCTTCGGCCAGCAGTTCGTAGGCGAACTCCTGGTCATCCTTGATCGGATAGATTTCCGGATCCAGGCGCGGGAACATGTACAACGCCGACTTCGGCTTGACGCAGCTCACGCCCGGGATGTCGGTCAGCAGCTTGTGCGCCAGGTCGCGCTGCTTGGTCAGGCGGCCGTTCGGGCCGACCAGGTCGTTGATGCTCTGGTAGCCGCCCAGCGCGGTCTGGATCGCAAACTGTCCCGGCGCGTTGGCGCACAGGCGCATCGAGGCCAGCATGTTGAGGCCTTCGATATAGTCCCTGGCATGCTTCTTCTCGCCCGAGACCACCATCCAGCCGGCACGATAGCCGCACGAGCGGTAGTTCTTGGACAGGCCGTTGAAGGTGATGAACAGCACGTCGTCGGCCAGCGAAGCCAGCGAGGTATGGGTATTGCCGTCGTAGAGCACCTTGTCGTAGATCTCGTCGGCCAGGATGATCAGCTGGTGCTGGCGCGCCAGCTCGATGATTTCCTTCAGCACCTCGACCGAGTACAGCGCGCCGGTCGGGTTGTTGGGGTTGATGACCACGATCGCACGGGTGTTGGGCGTGATCTTCTTCTTGATGTCGGCGATGTCGGGCTGCCAGCCTTGCTGCTCGTCGCACACGTAATGCACCGGGGTGCCGCCCGAGAGACTCACCGCGGCGGTCCACAGCGGATAGTCGGGCGACGGCACCAGCACTTCGTCGCCGGTGTTGAGCAAGGCGTTCACGCTCATGACGATCAGCTCGGAAGCGCCGTTGCCCAGGTAGATGTCATCGATGGTCACGCCCTCGATCTTCTTTTGCTGGGTGTAGTGCATGACCGACTTGCGCGGCGCGAACAGGCCCTTGGAATCGGTATAGCCGGAGGCGTTGCCCATGTTGCGGATCATGTCCTGGACGATCTCGTCCGGGGCGTCGAAGCCAAAGGCGGCCAGGTTGCCGATGTTGAGCTTGATGATCTTGTGGCCCTCTTCCTCCATCTGACGCGCTTTTTCCAGCACGGGACCACGAATGTCGTAACAAACATCTGCCAGTTTCTTGGATTTCTGAATCGGTCGCACAGCCATTCCTCTACTTGTTCTGAAGCGGGGGCGCCGCGGCATGCGGGGCTGGTCCGTTTCTCTTGGCGCCGGGCGGGCAAGGAACCTTTCAGGTTCCTGCCTCTCCATCACGGCGCATCCCTTGGTTTATCTCCGGTTCCTTGCGGCAACTCGCGCGGCGGCTTCGCTTGGCGCGCATGCGCGCAGCGCAACGCAATGAAAGCGACGCAAAACACGCTTGCGCGCGCCCATCGCCCAGCGGCCGGGAACCGGCCATTTTGCCCAAAGCTGTTCATTTTATCAATCAAATAGGCGTGCGCCGGATAAGGAAACGGCTACAATGCAGCACTTTACGACCAGATTGCTGCAACGCATGTCGGAATGACATCCCGGCGCCCCCGCCGGCCGATGATCCGCACGCCTTCCAGCCCATCTTGCGATGAAGCTTCATTCAACCGAAACCAAGCAATACCAGACTGTCACCGCTTACGATGAAGACGGCGTCGAGCTCAATGCCATCCGCTTCACCCACAGCCTGGTCGTGCTGCCCGAAACCGAACCGGCTCCGTGGCCCGTGGCAAGCTTCGAGGCGCTTACCGTGGCCGACTTCGCCCAGATCGACGCCACCCAGCCCGACGTGGTCATCCTCGGCACCGGCGAGCGCCAGCGCTTTATCCATCCCAAGCTGATCGCCGCCCTGACCGCGCGCCGCATTGGCGTCGAGTGCATGGACAACCAGGCTGCCTGCCGCACCTACAATATCCTGATGGCCGAAGGCCGCAAGGTGGCGCTGGCGCTGATCATCCCTCCCAAGAGCTGAACGGCTTCGGCCTGCCGCGACAAAAAACCCAAGACACGCACAAGGAACCGCCGTCAATGCGCGAACTGTACAAATCGAAAGCGTTCGTCTGGACGCTGCTTATCCTGTTTTTGCTGGTGTGGTTCTGGATGCTGGGCGCCCGCACCCTGGTGCCCACCGATGAGGGCCGCTATGCGGAAATGGCGCGCGAAATGGTCGCCACCCAGGACTGGATCACCACCCGCCTGAACGGCATCAAGTATTTCGAAAAGCCGCCGCTGCAAACCTGGATGAATGCCCTCACCTTCGAGCTGTTCGGCCTGGGTGAATGGCAGGCGCGCCTGTGGACCGGCCTGTGCGGCCTGCTCGGCATCGGCCTGGCAGCCTACACCGGCGTTCGCGTGTTCAACGGCCGCGTCGGCTTCTATGCCGCGCTGGTGCTGGCGTCGAGTTTCTTCTGGGCCGGCATGGGCCATATCAACACGCTGGACATGGGCCTGTCGGGCATGATGACCATCGCGCTGTGCGCGCTGCTCATGGCCCAGCGCAACGACGCCTCGCGTGAAAGCCAGCGCAACTGGATGCTGCTGTGCTGGGCCGGGATGGCGCTGGCGGTGCTGTCCAAGGGACTGATCGGCGTCGTGCTGCCTGGCGCGGTGCTGGTGCTGTACACGCTGTTCTCGCGCGACTGGGCGATCTGGAAGCGGCTGCACCTGCTCAAGGGCCTGCTCCTGTTCTTCGCCATTACCACGCCGTGGTTCGTGGCCGTGTCGCTGAAGAACCCGGAATTCCCGCAGTTCTTCTTCATCCACGAGCACTTCCAGCGCTTCACCTCCAAGATCCACAGCCGCACCGGCCCGTGGTACTACTTCATTCCCATCCTGCTGCTGGGCATCGTCCCGTGGCTGGGCGTGTTCTTCCAGGGGCTGTGGCAAGGCATGCGCGAACAGCGCGACACCGCCGCCTACAACAGCCTCAACGGCGGACGCTTCCAGCCGAAGAAACTGCTGCTGATCTGGGCCGTCTTCATCTTCGTCTTCTTCAGCATCTCGGACTCGAAGCTGCCCTCCTACATCCTGCCGATCTTCCCGGCCCTGGCGCTGCTGATCGCCTGTTACCTGGAGAAGGCCGACTACAAGGCGCTGGCCCTAGCCGGCTCGCTGGTGGCGGTGCCGTGCGCGGTTGGGCTGGCATTCATTCCACGCGTCCCGTCGCTGGCCAAGGACGCCTTCTCGCGTCCGCTGGTCGAGGCGCATGTGCCGTATATCTATGCCGCCACACTGCTGTTTTTCATCGGCGGCATCGCCGCCATCCGCCTGGCTCGCCAGCACAAGGATGTGGCGGTGACCGCGCTGGCCGCCACCTCTTTCCTCGCCGGCCAGGTGCTGATGCTGGGGCACGATCCGCAGGGCCGCTACTCCGCCGGCGTCGACTATGTTCCCGTGCTGCAGGCGGAATTGAAGCCCGAAACCCCGATTTACCTGGTGGGCCGCTATGAGCAGGCGCTGCCTTTCTACCTGCGCCGCACGATGACCTTGGTGCAGCACGCCGACGAAATGGCATTCGGCCTGAAGCAGGAACCGCAGTTGTGGCTGCCCACCGTGGACGCCTTCGTCGCCCAATGGGTGGCCGACCATGCGGCCGGCAAGAAGGACATCGCCATCGTCGATCCCACCCTCTACAAGCAGTTGCAGGAACGCAAGCTGCCGATGCGCCTGATCGGCCAGGATCCGCGCCGCGTGATCGTGGCCAATGATCCGGCCCCGGACGCGGCCATGACCGGCGACGGCAAGAAAGCGGCGCCATGAACCTGGCCACGTTCGGTTTCATCTTCGCCGGCATCTGCCTCAACGCCGTGGCGCAATTGCTGCTCAAGGCAGGCACCAACGCCGTGGGCGCGATCCACCTGAGCGCGGAGAACTGGTTTGCCACGGGTATCAAGCTTGCCACGCAATTGCCGATCATCGGCGGCCTGACCTGCTATGTGATTTCGGTGGTGGTGTGGATCATCGGCCTGTCGCGCGTGGACGTGACCATCGCCTACCCGATGCTGTCGCTGGGCTATATCATCAATGCCGTCGGCGCCTGGTATTTCCTCGGGGAAGCGGTGTCCGCCCAGCGCCTGCTGGCTATCGGGGTGATCATCATCGGCGTGGTTTTGCTGACTAGAAGCTGATTTACAATAGCGCGCTGCCCTGCGCCTGGCATCCATCTACGTTCTACGTTATAGCCTGACCGAGAAACACACTCATGAGCCTGCCTTTCCTGCCGTTCGCCAAACCCACCATCGACGAACCCACCATCGCCGCCGTCGCCGACGTGCTGCGCTCCGGCTGGATCACCAGCGGCCCCAAGGTGCAGGCCTTCGAGAAGGCGCTGTCCGAGTACCTGGGCGGACGCATCGTGCGCACCTTCAACTCCGGCACCTGCACGATGGAAATCGCGCTGCGCATCGCCGGCGTGGGTCCGGGCGATGAAGTCATCACCACCCCGATCTCGTGGGTGGCGACCGCCAACGTGATCATCGAAACCGGCGCCACGCCGGTGTTCGCCGACATCGACCCGGTCACCCGCAACATCGACCTGGACCAGCTGGAAGCCGCCATTACCCCGCGCACCAAGGCCGTGATCCCGGTCTACCTGTCGGGCCTGCCGGTGGACATGGATCGCCTGTACGCGATCGCCCGGAAACACAATCTGCGCGTGGTGGAAGACGCCGCCCAGGCGCTGGGTTCGACCTGGAACGGTAAACGCATCGGCGCCTTCGGCGACTTCGTCTCGTTCAGCCTGCAGGCCAACAAGAACATCACCAGCTCCGAAGGCGGTTTCCTCGTGCTCAACAACGCCGACGAAGCCAGGCTGGCCGAGAAGTACCGCCTGCAGGGCGTGACCCGCAGCGGCTTCGACGGCCTGGAAGTGGATGTGCTGGGCGGCAAGTTCAACATGACCGATGTGGCCGCCGCCATCGGCCTGGGCCAGTTCGCCCATATCGATGCCATCACCGCCCACCGCAAGGCGCTGGCCAGGCATTACTTCGCCGCCTTCGGCGACCGTTTCGAAGCCGAGTACGGCGCCCAGCTGCCGGTGGCCGACTTCGAGAACTCCAACTGGCACATGTTCCAGCTGGTGCTGCCCGAGCGCATCACGCGCGCCGCCTTCATGGAAAAGATGATGGAAAAGCAAGTCGGCATCGGCTACCACTACCCGGCCATCCACCTGCTGCAGCTGTACCGCGAGCGCGGTTTCAAGGAAGGCATGTTCCCGGTGGCCGAGCGCGTGGGCCGGCGCATCGTTTCCTTGCCGATGTTCAATGCAATGAGTAAAGATGACGTGGAGCGCGCAGTCGAAACGGTAAAATCGGTCTTGCGTTGATTTTGCGGCAATTTTCCGTTTAAATTCCGCACCACTTGCAATTTCAGCTCCAAGCGGGCCTGAATGCCGCGACGCCTGACGGTCGCTGCGGCTTCGGGCCTTTGACATATTCCAGTACCCGCCATTGATGAAACCAGAACTGTCCGTCGTCATCCCGGTTTACAACGAGGAATCCGGCCTCGCCAAGCTGTTCGAACGCCTCTACCCGGCGTTGGACGCCTTGGGCTACAGCTATGAAGTCATCTTCGTCAACGATGGCAGCCGCGACCGCTCGGCCGGCATCCTGGCCGAGCAGTACCGCATCCGTCCCGACGTCACCCGCGTGGTGCTGTTCAATGGCAACTACGGCCAGCACATGGCCATCATGGCCGGCTTTGAAGCCACCCGCGGCGATATCGTGGTGACGCTGGATGCCGACCTGCAGAACCCGCCCGAGGAAATCGGCAACCTGGTCGCCAAGATGCGCGAAGGCTACGACTACGTCGGCTCGATCCGCCGCAAACGCCAGGATTCGGCCTGGCGCACCATCGCCTCCAAGGCCATGAACCGCCTGCGCGAGAAAATCACCCGCATCAAGATGACCGACCAGGGCAACATGCTGCGCGCCTACGGCCGCAACGTGATCGACCTGGTCAACCAATGCCGCGAAGTCAACACCTTCGTGCCAGCGCTGGCCTACACCTTCGCCCGCAAGCCGACCGAAATCACGGTCGAGCACGAAGAGCGCTCGGCCGGCGAATCCAAGTATTCGTTCTACAGCCTGATCCGCCTGAACTTCGACCTGGTCACCGGCTTCTCGCTGGTGCCGCTGCAGTTCTTCTCGCTGCTGGGCATCTTCCTGTCGTTCGCCTCGGCGGCGCTGTTCATCCTGATCGTGGTGCGGCGCTTCTTGATCGGGGCGGAAGTGGGCGGCGTGTTCACCCTGTTTGCGATCACCTTCTTCCTGATGGGCGTGATCCTGTTTTCCATCGGCCTGCTGGGCGAATACATCGGCCGCATCTACATGCAGGTGCGCGCGCGACCGCGCTATGTGGTGCAGGCCATCCTTGAACAATCCTCCGACGAGGACAAGCAGACATCATGAATGCCGTCGTATTCGCTTACCATGACGTGGGCGTGCGTTGCCTGAAGGTGCTGCTCGCACGCGGCGTGCAGGTGTCGCTGGTGGTCACGCACGAGGACAGCGCGACCGAGAACATCTGGTTCGGTTCGGTGGCCGGCGTATGCCGCGACAACGGCATCCCGTTCATCACGCCGGCCGACGCGAAATCGCCCCAATTGCTGGCCCAGGTGCAGGCGGCGCAACCGGACTTCATCTTCAGCTTCTACTATCGCCACATGCTGCCGGTGGAGCTGCTGGCCGCGGCCAGGCACGGCGCCTACAACATGCACGGCTCGCTGCTGCCCAAGTACCGCGGCCGCGTGCCGATCAACTGGGCGGTGCTGCATGGCGAGACCGAAACCGGCGCCACCCTGCACGAGATGACGGTCAAGCCCGACGCCGGCGCCATCGTGGCCCAGACCGCCGTGCCGATCCTGCCGGAAGACACGGCCTACGAGGTCTTCGGCAAGGTCGTCGTGGCGGCCGAACAAACCCTGTGGGGAGTGCTGCCGGCAATGCTGTCGGGCCATACCCCGCGCCTGCCCAACGACCTGACCAAGGGCAGCTACTTCGGCGGCCGCAAGCCGGAAGACGGCCGCATCCACTGGCGCAGCACCGCGCGCGAGGTGCATAACCTGGTGCGTGCGGTGGCCCCGCCCTATCCCGGCGCCTTCGAAGAAATCGCGGGTGATAAAATTACGGTCACCAAAACCCGGCTGGTTCCGCCATCGGCCCATCCGGCCCTGCAGAAGGCGCATGGCATGCAAGACAAGTTCTTTGAAGGAGGCAAACTGTACGCACGCTGCGGCGACGGCAACTTCCTCCAGATCCTGGGCATCCAGATCAATGACCGGGATGCGTCGCTCAACAATTACCTGAAATACATGGCCTCCTGAAGTCCGGCCATTCACACTGCTCTCATTATGAAAAAAGTCCTCATTCTCGGCGTCAACGGCTTTATCGGCCACCACCTGTCCAAGCGCATCCTGGAAACCACGGATTGGCATGTCTACGGCATGGACATGATGACCGACCGCATCACCGACATTCTGGAAAACGAGGCCTACAAGTCGCGCATGCACTTCTTCGAAGGCGACATCACCATCAACAAGGAATGGGTCGAGTACCACGTCAAGAAGTGCGACGTGATCCTGCCGTTGGTAGCCATCGCCACGCCGTCGACCTACGTCAACAAGCCGCTGCGCGTGTTCGAGCTGGACTTCGAAGCCAACCTGCCGATCGTGCGTTCGGCCGCCAAGTACGGCAAGCACCTGGTGTTCCCGTCGACCTCGGAAGTCTATGGCATGTGCCATGACGAGGAATTCGATCCGGAAGAGTCCGAACTGATCTGCGGCCCGATCAACAAGCCGCGCTGGATCTACTCCTGCGCCAAGCAGCTGATGGACCGCGTGATCTGGGGCTACGGGATGGAAGACAACCTCAACTTCACGCTGTTCCGCCCGTTCAACTGGATCGGCGCCGGCCTGGATTCGATCCATACCCCGAAGGAAGGCAGCTCGCGCGTGGTGACCCAGTTCTTCGGCCACATCGTGCGCGGCGAGAACATCTCGCTGGTCGACGGCGGCCAGCAGAAGCGCGCCTTCACCTATATCGACGACGGCATCGACGCGCTGATGAAGATCATCGCCAACGAAGGCGGCGTGGCCTCGGGCAAGATCTACAACATCGGCAATCCGGTCAACAACTACTCGATCAAGGAACTGGCCGACATGATGCTGAAACTGGCCGCCGAATACCCCGAGTACGCCGAGACCGCCAAGCAGGTGAAGCTGGTCGAAACGACCTCGGCAGCCTACTATGGCAAGGGCTACCAGGACGTGCAGAACCGCGTGCCCAAGATCACCAATACCTGCGACGAACTGAACTGGAAGCCGCAGACCACCATGGCCGACACCCTGCGCAACATCTTCGACGCCTATCGCAGCCAGGTGGCCGAAGCGCGTGCGCTGGTCGACTGATCCGCAAATATCCGCCTTGCCAGGAAACCGCGCTACGGCGCGGTTTTCTTTTTTCGCCACGGCATTTGCCGTCTGTGTATTGTTCTGTGCGGCATGCGGTGCTAGTCTCCCTATCTGAGCCGCATTGCAGCAATTCCCGGGTTGCTCGTATTCCCTGTCACCTTTCCGATTCGCCGACATTGCCCAAACTTACACTCAAGATCGACGCCGATACCTACCGCGGCACCCGCGTGGGCGTTCCCAACCTCATCGCCCAGTTGCGCCGACACGGCGCCGGCGCCACCTTCCTGTTCTCGCTCGGTCCCGACCATACCGGCTGGGCCCTGAAGCAGATCTTCCGCCCGGGCTTCTTCAGCAAGGTATCGCGCACCTCGGTAGTCGAGCACTATGGCCTCAAGACGCTGATGTACGGCACGCTGCTGCCGGCGCCGGATATCGGCAAGACCTGCGCCGACTTCATGCGCGAAGCCTACGACGCCGGCTTTGAGTGCGGCATCCACACCTGGGACCACCGCGTCTGGCAAGACAACGTCCGCACCGCCGATGCGCAATGGACGCAGGAAACCATGCAGCAATCCTACGGCCGCTACCACGATATCTTCGGGCGCGCGCCGGTCACCCACGGCGCGGCCGGCTGGCAGATGAACGACCATGCCTTCGTGCAGCTCGACCAGTTCGGCATCGCCTACTCCTCCGACGGCCGCTCGCAGTTGCACGAAGACGGCCGGCTGGCCGATCCGGATGCCGGGCCGCACCGCCTGTCGGCCTTCGGCCGCCCGCTGTCCTGCGTGCAATTGCCGACCACGCTGCCGACGCTGGATGAAATCCTGGGCCGCACCATCCGCGGCAAGCTGATCGATGCCGGCAATGCCGCCGAGCTCCTGCTCGAATTGACCCGGCAACCGCGCGACCACGTCTTCACCTTGCATGCCGAACTTGAAGGCCAGAAACTCGCCCCCATTTTCGAGCAATTGCTGGCAGGCTGGCGTACGCAAGGCTATGAACTGGTTTCCATGGGCGATTATTACCAGAGCGTGAAAAACGATGTACTGCCCATCCTGCCGATCAGCTGGGGCGAATTGCCGGGCCGCTCGGGCGACATGATCGTACAGGCGATGTAGGAGCCGGTTTGCAGGCTCGCCACCACTTCCAGAATTGCAGGCATACGCAATAACCGACCACACCAACGACAACCGATATACGGGGCGCCATTTTGACCGACAGACCAACCATCCTGAACAAGACCGTGCCGGAATTCTCGGCCAGCATGACCGGCGGCAAGGACTTCAACCTTGCCGACTACAAGGGCCGCAACCTGGTGCTGTACTTTTACCCGAAGGACAACACCCCCGGCTGCACCACCGAGGGGATGCAATTCAGGGACCTGCATCCGCAATTCCAGCAGCACAACACCGACATCTTCGGCATCAGCCGCGACAGCCTGAAATCGCACGAGAATTTCAAAGCCAAGCTGGAGATGCCCTTTGAGCTGATCTCTGATCCTGACGAAACGCTGTGCGCCATGTTCGATGTCATGAAGATGAAAAATATGTATGGCAAGCAAGTTCGCGGCGTCGAACGCAGCACGTTTGTGATTGACGGATCGGGCAAAGTGGTGAAAGAATGGCGTGGAGTCAAGGTTCCAGCCCACGTGGATGAAGTGCTGGCCTTCATCAAAACCATTGCCTGAACAACCATCGGAAATCTTGTAGCGCCATCTGCCGGCACTACCGGAACCGTGCAGTGAGAATCTGCCCGAACGATGTTTGCAGGCCGTGTCAGGGTCGCCTGGCAAGCGATGCTGCCGCGTTCGACGAATATGCGGTCAATCGATACAAGTCATTGAATTCAAATAGAAAAACGTTTTTTGAAAGCCGTTTCTGGTTTAGGCCGAAGGCCTGCCGAAACGGCTTTTTTACTTTTCAAATCGCCGCTGACGCTAATCAAGCCCTCCTGCCCCATGGTTTTGCCCATGCCACGATGCCGTTTTTCGGCATGGCGGGCCATCAGAAGGGCTTCATTAGATCCTGCGGTGCCATTGCTCAGTCGATGTTCCCTTCGCTGTTAGCCGTACCGCAATACCTGTTCGCTCTGACAAAGCGGTGTTTTCTTCATTTACTACCGAGGTTCTGATGCCCCTGCCCAAAATGCCGAGCAAGCCAGCTGCGTTGTTGTCTCCCGAGGACTACCCCAAGGCTGATCGCAATAAACCTGTCAAACCGAACATCACTCTCGTCGAAGCACCCGCCCCAAAACCAGCTGTTGCAGCACTCGTCGCCCCTGAAGCAAAGATTGCAGAACCGCGCGCGCGCATCGGCGGCAAGGCTCCGGTCGCGGAAAAGCCGAAGAGCGCCCCCAGGAACCTGGAATCGCGCGCCAAATCCCCCACCAGCCGCACGGCCGACAAGCTGGGCGTGTCCAAACTGTTCGTGCTCGACACCAACGTGCTGATGCACGACCCGACCTCGCTGTTCCGCTTCGAAGAGCATGACATCTACCTGCCGATGATCACGCTGGAAGAGCTGGACAACCATAAGAAAGGCATGTCGGAAGTCGCCCGCAACGCGCGCCAGATCTCGCGCTCGCTGGATGCGCTGGTGTCCGACATCGCCGAGGATGCGATCGACCTCGGCATCCCGCTGGCCAAGCTGGGCAACAAGGACGCCAAGGGCCGCTTGTTCTTCCAGACCAAGCTGCAAAATGCCGCGCTGCCGGAAGGCCTGCCCGAAGGCAAGGCCGACAACCAGATCCTGGGCGTGGTGCGCGCGCTGGACCAGCAATATCCGGAGCGCCCGGTGGTGCTGGTGTCCAAGGACATCAACATGCGCCTCAAGGCGCGCGCCATCGGCCTGCCCGCCGAAGACTATTTCAACGACCATGTGCTGGAAGACACCGACCTGCTGTACTCGGGCATCCAGCAACTGCCGGACGACTTCTGGACCAAGCACGCCAAGGGCATGGAGTCCTGGCAGGAAAGCAAGCACGGCAGCAGCCTCACCTACTATCGCGTGACCGGCCCTTATGTGCCGTCGCTGCTGGTCAACCAGTTCGTGTTCATCGAGCCCAAGAACGGCGAACCGGCCTTCTACGGCCAGGTCACGCAGATCAACGGCAAGACCGCCGTGCTGCAGACCCTGCGCGACTACGGCCACGCCAAGAACAGCGTGTGGGGCATCACCGCGCGCAACCGCGAGCAGAACTTCGCGCTGAACCTGCTGATGAACCCCGAGTGCGATTTCGTCACGCTGCTGGGCCAGGCCGGCACCGGCAAGACCCTGCTGGCGCTGGCGGCAGGCCTGGCGCAGGTGCTGGAAACCAAGCTCTATAACGAGATCATCGTCACCCGCGTGACGGTGCCGGTGGGGGAAGATATCGGTTTCCTGCCGGGCACGGAAGAAGAGAAGATGGGGCCATGGATGGGCGCCTTCGACGACAACCTCGAGGTGCTCAACAAGTCCGATGGCGATGCCGGCGAATGGGGCCGCGCCGCGACCCAGGACCTGATCCGCTCGCGCATCAAGATCAAGTCGCTCAACTTCATGCGCGGCCGCACCTTCGTCAACAAGTTCCTGATCATCGACGAAGCGCAGAACCTCACGCCCAAGCAAATGAAGACGCTGGTCACCCGGGCCGGCCCCGGCACCAAGATCATCTGCCTGGGCAACATCGCGCAGATCGATACGCCCTACCTGACCGAAGGCTCCAGCGGCCTGACCTATGTGGTCGACCGCTTCAAGGGCTGGTCGCACAGCGGCCATGTGACCCTGGCGCGCGGCGAACGCTCGCGCCTGGCGGATCATGCCAGCGATGTGCTGTGATGTAAGCGCGCTATGATGTAAGCGCGATCGGCTCCAACAAAAAAACCACCGCAAGGTGGTTTTTTTGTTGGCATCGCCGGAATCAAGACATGTGCGGAATCAGAGGATGCGCACGCCGACCCACCATGCGATCGCGGCGACGAACGCCGAGGCGGGGATCGTGAAAATCCATGCCCAGACGATATTGCCGGCCACGCCCCAGCGCACCGCCGACATCTTCTGCGATGCGCCGACGCCGACGATGGCGCCGGTGATGGTATGGGTGGTCGAAACGGGAATGCCAAGCGCGGTGGCGATGAACAGCGTGATCGCGCCGCCGGTTTCAGCGCAGAAGCCGCCCACCGGCTTCAGCTTGGTGATCTTCTGACCCATGGTCTTGACGATGCGCCAGCCGCCGAACAGCGTGCCCAGGCTGATCGCGCAATAGCAGGAAATGATCACCCACATCGGCGGCGCTTCGGCGCCGGCGCTGGAATAGCCTGCCGCGATGAGCAGCATCCAGATGATGCCGATGGTCTTTTGCGCATCATTGCCGCCGTGGCCCAGGCTGTACATCGAGGCAGACAACAGCTGCAGGCGGCGGAACCAGCCATCGATCTTGCGCGGCGTGGAGCGGAAGAAGATCCATGACACCATGAGCATCATGATCGAACCGAACAGCAAGCCCAGCAAAGGCGAGAGCACGATGAACAGGATCGTCTTGAGCAGGCCCGAGGAGATCAGCGCGCCGGTGCCGGCCTTGGCCACGGCCGAACCGACCAGGCCTCCGATCAGCGCATGCGAGGACGACGATGGGATGCCGTAGTACCAGGTGACCAGGTTCCAGAAAATGGCGCCGATCAGCGCGCCGAAGACCACGTAATGGTCGACCACGGCCGGCTCGATCGTGCCCTTGCCCACCGAGGCCGCCACATGCAGCTGGTGAAACACGAAGACGGCGGCCAGGTTGAAGAACGCCGCCATGGCCACCGCCGTCTGCGGACGCAGCACACCGGTGGACACCACGGTGGCGATGGCATTGGCCGCATCGTGGAAACCGTTCATGAAATCGAACAGCAAGGCCAAGACGATCAGGAATGCGAGGATATGTAAGCTGATTTGAACTGTATGCATGGATAAACCGTTATTTGAGGCCGACCCGCAGCCGTGGCCAGGTCACACTGGCAGGCGGCGGTTGCCGCAACTGCCGGGCAACTTGGCGTCAGGCGTTTTCGACGATGATGCCTTCAATGATGTTGGCCACGTCTTCGCAGCGGTCGGTGACGGTTTCCAGGATCTCGTAGATGGCCTTGAGCTTGATCAGCGTACGCACGTCGGGCTCGTCGCGGAACAGCTTGGACATGGCCGCGCGCATCACATGGTCGGCATCGGATTCGAGACGGTCGATTTCCTGGCAGATCGCCAGGATCTGGCGCGAATTGTCCATGTTGTGCAGCAGGGCCACGGCGGCCTGCACCTTCTCCGCACAGGCCAGGCACAGCTCCGCCAGGCGCTTGGCTTCGGGCGTGATGGACTTGATGTCGTACAGGGAGATGGTCTGGGCCGCATCCTCGAGCAGGTCGAGGATGTCGTCCATGCGGGTGATCAGTTGGTGGATGTCGTCGCGGTCGAGCGGGGTGATGAAGGTTTTGTGCAGCAGGTCGATGGTGGTGTGGGTCACCTTGTCGGCTTGCTTCTCGACGGTTTCAATCGCGTGCACGCGAATTTCGAGGTCATCGAAATTGGTCATCAGCGCGACCATTTCCTTTGCCCCCTTGACCCCCAATTCGGCATGCTGATTGAAAAGGTCAAAGAATTTGCCTTCAGTCGGCATCAATCGTCCAAACATGTTTCACTCTCTCGTCAATGATTCGCGCTTGCATGAAGCGCTGTTTCGGACCGGCGATACGGGACTCCGCTCCCATTGCTTGCGAAAAACCGCCCTGCCCGTCTTGCGCGCCGAACCGACCGGCTCCGCGCCTTACTTACACGACACGAGCGGCAAAAAAGCCGCTCGTGGTTCCCTCATGGCCACAGGCATTGCGCGCGGCCGAAAAATGGTCCATCAATCGCCGCCGTAAGGCTGGGCCAGATTACCGATGTAATTGTCGTACTTGGTATACATGCCCAGGAATGACAGGCGGATACTGCCGATGGGCCCGTTACGCTGCTTGCCGATGATGATTTCCGCCGTCCCCTTGTCGGGCGAGTCCGGATTGTAAACCTCATCCCGGTAAATGAACAAAATCACGTCGGCATCCTGCTCGATGGCGCCGGATTCGCGCAAGTCGGACATCACGGGGCGCTTGTTGGGGCGTTGCTCCAGCGAACGGTTCAGCTGCGACAGCGCGATCACCGGGCAATTGAGTTCCTTGGCCAGGCCCTTCAGGCTACGCGAGATTTCCGAGATTTCCGATGCGCGGTTCTCCGAGGAGCTGCCGCCATTGCCGGACATCAGTTGCAGGTAGTCGATGATGATCAGGCCCAGCTTGCCGCACTGGCGCGCCAGGCGACGCGAACGCGCGCGCAATTCGATCGGGCTCAGGGCCGGCGTTTCGTCGATGTAGAACTGGGCATCGTTCATCTTCTGGATGGCGTGCGTCAGGCGGGGCCAGTCCTCGTCCAGCAGACGGCCGGTACGCAGGCGGTGCTGGTCCAGGCGGCCGACCGAGCCCAGCATACGCATGGCCAGCTGGGCGCCGCCCATTTCCATCGAGAACACCGCCACCGGCAGGCCGCTGTCGATGGCAACGTTTTCGCCGATGTTGATAGAAAATGCCGTCTTGCCCATCGAAGGACGTCCCGCGACGATGATCAGGTCGCCCGGCTGCAGGCCGGAGGTCATCTTGTCGAGGTCGATGAAGCCGGTCGGCACCCCGGTGATGTCGCTGGAATTGTCGCGGTTGTACAGTTCATCGATGCGCTCGACCACTTGCGTCAGCAAGGGCTGGATTTCCATGAAACCCTGCGAGCCGCGCGAACCTTCTTCAGCGATGGCGAAAATCTTGGATTCGGCCTCGTCCAGCATCTGCTTGACGTCCTTGCCCTGCGGATTGAAGGCATTGCCGGAAATCTCGTCGGCCACCGTGATGAGTTTGCGCAGGATGCCGCGGTCGCGCACGATCTCGGCGTAGCGGCGGATATTGGCTGCCGACGGCGTGTTCTGCGCCAGCGCATTGAGGTAGACCAGGCCGCCCACTTCTTCTGCCTTGCCGCTGGTCGACAAGGCTTCGTAGACGGTAATGACGTCAGCCGGCTTGGTGCTGTTGATCAGCTTGACGATATGTTCGAAGATGATGCGGTGGTCGTAACGATAGAAATCGTCAGCGCTGACGAAATCGGCGATACGGTCCCACGCCGCGTTGTCCAGCAGCAAACCGCCGAGCACCGATTGTTCGGACTCGATCGAATGCGGCGGCACGCGTAGCGAATCGACCTCGGGATCAGAGGAATCTCTGGGGCCGCGGAACGATGGAAAGGAGTCTTTCTTGGCGCGGGATGATTCTTTCATGGCGCGCATTATAACCTGCTATGGGAGTTGGCCGTTTCAGGCTGGAGGCAAATCGCAGCCCATATCTTGCGCGGTCATTTCCGTTTCCCGGGCTGGACCGCTCCGGCCTCGGGATAAGGCCGGCAACGCTTGCGCCCTGATGCCGGGCGGCAATAAAAAAGCCAGGCGAACCCGGCTTTCTTATTGCAAATTGAATTGCAGCGAATGCAATGCTTACGCTTGCTCGCCCTTCACGTTGATGGTCACATCGACCACCACGTCGGTGTGCAGGGCAACTGCAACCGGGTGCTCGCCAACGATCTTCAACGGACCGTTAGGCAGGCGAACCTGCGCCTTTTCGACGGCGAAGCCTTGCTTGCCCAGCGCTTCGGCGATGTCGAAGTTGGTGACCGAACCGAACAGACGGCCATCGACGCCCGCCTTTTGCGAGATTTCGATGGTGGCACCGTTGAGCTTTTCGCCTTGGGCTTGGGCTGCTGCCAGCTTTTCAGCGGCGGCCTTTTCCAGGTCGGCGCGCTTGGCTTCGAATTCAGCGATGGCTGCATCGGTAGCGCGGCGGGCCTTGCGTTGCGGGATCAGGAAGTTGCGCGCGAAACCGTCCTTGACGCGCACGACATCGCCCAGACCACCGAGATTAACGATTTTTTCCAACAGAATGACTTGCATGTTTTTCTCCTATTTCTCGGCGGCGATTACGCGTTGTGCAGATCGGTGTACGGCAGCAGGGCCAGGTAGCGGGCACGCTTGATCGCGGTATCCACCTGACGCTGGTAGTGGGCCTTGGTGCCGGTCAGGCGTGCCGGCATGATCTTGCCGTTTTCCTGAACGAAGTCCTTCAGGGTGTCCACGTCCTTGTAATCGACCTGTTCAACGCCAGCGGCGGTGAAACGGCAGAATTTCTTGCGCTTGAACAGCGGGTTTTGCTGTTGGCGCTTGTTTTTCAGTTTGCTTTTATCGAACTTTTTACCGAATGCCATGGTTTGGCTCCTGTATCTAAATTGGGTAATGTCTGTGTCGGATCAACCGACGGGATCAAAATCAACGATGTGAAACACGACGCTCTTGCTGTTGCGATTCCTGCGGGCCAGAAAGCCGGTGAATTGGAACATGGCTCCCAGCGCTGCCTTATTGAGTCGACCGGAGATTTCCCCGGCGGCCATGGCCGCGATGTCGAACTCCACCAAGCGCTTGATCCCCGCTTCCATCTGCTCCGACTGGTGCTGCAACCTGGCAGTCACAATCGGGATGCCGGCCGGCGTATAACGCAACACATCACGTTCGGCCAGGCTGGCGATGACTTGAAGCTGGTTCACTCTCCGCTATGAATCGCTGCGCAATCAGGCTGCGGGTGCTTCGGTGCGGCTCTTGGCTGCGTCTTCCTTTTGCACTGCCTTCAGGATCGGAGAAGGACCGGTTTCGGCCTTCTTCATCTTGACGGTCAGGTGGCGCAGGACGGCATCGTTAAACTTGAAGCCGGTTTCGATTTCGGCCAGCGTTTCGCTGTCGACTTCGATGTTCAGGCAGACGTAGTGTGCCTTGGCCAGCTTCTGGATCTGGTAGGCCAGTTGACGACGACCCCAATCTTCGACACGGTGCACCTTGCCGCCGCGGGTGGTGACGATGCCCTTGTAACGCTCGATCATCGCAGGCACTTGCTCGCTTTGGTCCGGGTGGACGATAAATACGATTTCATAATGACGCATGTAGACTCCTTTTGGACTATTGACAAAACGCCCACCCCGGCGTCAAGACGAGTGTGGGAAGAGGAAAGCCGGCAATCATACAAGATATCCGGCCAAACAGCAATCCAGGCAAGGATTGGGCGAGGCCTGGCGGCGACAACCCGGCTCCGCCGCCCCGCCTTCCTTCTATATATATGCGCATGCGAAGCGATATCGGCCGCATTGCCCCATGTTGCCGTTGACACAAAGATGGCAACTGTATAAAAATACAGACTGTTCATACAAACAGCCTTCCTTCCCGGAAAGGCATTCCACATGCTCAAGCTCACCGCGCGCCAGGAACAGATCCTCAACCTGATCAAGAACGCCATCGAAAACACCGGCTTCCCCCCCACGCGCGCCGAGATCGCCTCGGAACTGGGCTTTCGCTCCGCCAATGCGGCTGAAGAACACCTGCAGGCCCTGGCCCGCAAGGGCGCCATTGAAATCTCCCCCGGCACCTCCCGCGGCATCCGGCTGCGGGAGTCCGGGGTCGCAGCCGGCCTGCCAGGCAACCGCCAGATGGCGCTGCCCCATCCGGCCCTGATGCAATTGAGCCTGCCGCTGGTGGGCCGCGTCGCAGCCGGTTCGCCCATCCTCGCGCAAGAGCATGTGGAAAAAACCTACCAGGTAGATCCCGCCCTGTTTTCAGGCAAACCCGACTACCTGCTGAAGGTGCGCGGCATGTCCATGCGCGATGCCGGCATCCTCGATGGCGACCTGCTCGCAGTCAAGAAGGCCGACCAGGCGCGCAACGGCCAAATCGTCGTTGCCCGTCTGGCCGACGACGTCACCGTCAAGCGCTACCAGAAATCCGGCAACACCATTACCTTGCTGCCCGAGAATCCCGACTTCGCCCCCATCCTCATCGACCAGAACGATGAAGACTTCGCGCTTGAAGGGCTCGCCGTAGGATTGCTGCGCAGCTGGTAAGCCATTCATTCCCGCCGCCCCGCCCATCGCTATCGCTTCGTTTGGCCTGCCACGCCGGCCAGGCAAAACGAAGCTTGAGTCTGAGCAAAAACGCCCTGTTTCGCTTTCTGTTCGCACTTTCATCCAGCTGCGTAGCCACATATCATGCCTAGCTGTCGCATTCCGCCTTCGTCTTCGCGAACGGTACTGATCCATCTAGCAAGGAAATTTGATGTCTACGCGCAAGGGCCACTCAAAAGCCTCCCCATCACCATCGAAATATCAGTTGCAAGACCTGCTTGACGTTCGCGCCAGCCTTGACCTGCTGGAAGCGCGCAAGCCTGGCGAAGCCCGGCAAAAATGCGATGCAGTGCTCAAGCGCGCGCCCAATCTGATCTTCGCCCACAATGCCCGCGGATTGATTGCGATACAAGAATACGATTACGCGCTGGGAGAAAAATGGCTGAGAAAGGCCATGGAGGGCGATCCAAGCAACGCGGAATATGCCACCAGCCTGGCAAATTGCGTCCTCAAACAGGAGCGCGTCGATGAGGCGATCGAGCTTTTCGAACGCGCCATCGCCTGCGACCCTGACAATCGCGATGCCCGCATCGGCCTGGCCAATGCCCTGCATGAAAAGAACGACCCCGAAGCGACAATTGCCTATTTTGAAGATGCAGTAGCGCGCGAACCCAGCGCGCCGGGGCCCCTGAGCCACTTGGGACGGGCGCTGATTGACGCCAAACGCTTGAACGAAGCAGTATCGACGATCATGAAGTCGCTCGAACTGCAGATCAGTTTCGCCCCCGCACATACCGCACTGGGCGAAGCCTTCTATGCCATGAACATGTACAAGGAGGCTGTCGAGTCGCACAAGACCTCCTTGCTGCTGGACCCAACGGACAGCTACGCGCATTACAAGATCGCAGATGCCTACCTGAAGCTCGATGAGGTCGACAAGGCGCATGAGCATTACCGGCGCGTCATCGAACTGCTGCCCAACGATGCCAACAGTTATGCCAAATTAGCCGTCAGCCTCGCAAATACACAAGATCGCGTCGAGGAGGCACTGGCCCTGTTCAACAAAGCGCTCGAACTCGATCCGCGCCATGCCCTGACTTACAACAACATCGGCGCCATCATGCATGACCATGGACGCCGCGAAGAAGCCATCCCGTACTTCAGGAAGGCACTGGAACTCAAGCCGAACTACTCGACCGCCATGCACAACCTGGCACTCAGCCAGCTCTTGCAAGGCAACCTGAAAGAAGGCTGGGCAAACCACGAAAGCCGCCTGGTCACGCGCGAACGGGCCGATGTCTATCGCGTGGTGCACAAGCTGTTCAAGATCATCCCCAAATGGGATGGCGTCTCCTCGCTCAAGGGCAAGCGCATCTTCTTGATGCACGAACAAGGCTTTGGCGACAGTATCCAGTTCCTGCGCTATGCCAAGCTGGTCCAGGAACTGGGGGCAGAGGTTGCCGTACACGTCAAGAATCCCCTGTATCGCTTGTTCCAGAGTTATTCGCCGGACATCATGCTGGTGCGCGAGAGCGACCCGATACCCCGCTGCGATTACGCCTACATGCTGATGAGCCTGCCTCACGCATTAGGCACCGATACCATCGACGACATCCCCGTCCTGCCCTCCTATTTGTCGGCCGAAGAGAGCAGCAAGGCCATCTGGAAAGACAAGATCGAAAGATTGTCCAAACCGGGCAATCTGCGCGTCGGTTTTGTCTGGGGCGGCAACCCGGAGCACGGCAACGATCGCCGCCGCTCCATCCCGTTGACCAAGCTGCTGCCCCTGTTCAATCTCCCGGGCATCGACTATTTTTCGTTGCAAAAAGGCAAACCCACGGCGGATCTGAACAATCTGCAACCCGGCCTCCCTGTGTTCAACCTGGGCGACGATTGCACGGATTTTGCCGATACGGCGGCCGCCATCGCCAATCTCGACGTCGTCATCAGCGTCGACACCTCGGTCGTGCACCTGGCCGGCGCACTCGGCGGCCCCACTTGGGTAATGCTGCCGCATACGCCTGACTGGCGCTGGCTGCTCGACCGCGACGACTGCGTGTGGTACCCGAACACCCGGCTCTTCCGCCAGCCGGAAGAAGGCAACTGGGAGGCCGTCATTGCAAAAATGGCAACCGAATTGACTGCCATGCGCAATCGATAAAGAACCGCTGGCGCGCAAAAGCAGAGCCGGATCGATATTTTGCGCGCCGCCCGCCCTCAAAAAACGGACACAAGCCCCCCCTTTCATTGACTCATCCCAGGGCGTTTGCAAAACATCCTGATGATGCCAATCTGAAAACAAAAGGGCATCCCCTCCCCCTCGTGATACAGTTTTTTTGCCATTCCATCTTCCCGCTGTGCAATTAAACCTAAAGTTTTGGATGAAGACGCCGAAAAGGGATTTGCTTGGTTACTTTTTAAGCACGTAGTTTTGGTTCGGAAAGCCCTGAAAAGATTTTTTGCGAATAGCCCTAAACTTTTTCCAAGGCTGCCCGATAACGCATACAACAGAGGTTGAAACGCCTGGGACTCATGGGTAGAAGACCAAAGTTAAGCACTGAAACTCGGATCATCGGTCTCAAATCTTAGGAGAATTAGCATGGCATCAATCATCAACACCAATATCCCGTCGCTCAACACGCAACGCAACCTGAGCGCGTCGCAGTCGTCGCTGAACACCTCCATCCAACGCCTGTCCTCCGGCCTGCGCGTCAACAGCGCCAAGGACGATGCCGCCGGCCTGGCAATTGCCGACCGCATGAACGCCCAGGTCAAGGGCCTGGCAGTGGCGCAACGTAACGCCAACGACGGCATCTCGATGGCCCAGACCGCTGAAGGCGCCCTGTCCACCGTGACCGACAACCTGCAACGTATGCGTGAACTGGCTGTGCAAGCAGCCAACGGCACCAACGGCGCCCAGGACCGCAAGACCCTGAACGAC
Source organism: Herbaspirillum sp. SJZ099 (assembly GCF_007828355.1). Classification (NCBI taxonomy): domain Bacteria; kingdom Pseudomonadati; phylum Pseudomonadota; class Betaproteobacteria; order Burkholderiales; family Oxalobacteraceae; genus Herbaspirillum; species Herbaspirillum sp. SJZ099. The sequence goes on from NZ_VIUO01000006.1 coordinate 182,460, forward strand.
GAATACACGCAACTGTCGCAAGAAGTCTTCCGCGTGCTGAACGGCACCTCCTTCAACGGCCAGAACCTGTTCACCGGCGTCGGCCAAGGCGCTTCGGCTGGCATCGGTTCCGATTCCAACAGCGTTTCGGCTTCGCTGACCCTGTCGTTCCAGGTCGGCGCCAACGTCGTTGACAACAAGCTGAACGACCAGATCACCATCACCCTGGACGACCTGTCGAACAATGGCACCATCGCCAGCGTCATCGGCACCAGCGCCAAGGGCCTGATCGGCCTGGGCGACACCAGCGGCGTGAGCACTGCCCAAGCCACCTATACTTCGGCCAAGGCTGCCCTGGACGACCTGTTCGCCACCGGCTCGACCCTGACCGCCGAAGCACTGGCCTCTTCGGCTGTGACCCTGCAAGCCTCCATCGACAGCGCCAAGCTGAGCCTGGATGCCGCAGTTGCCGCTCCGAGCGCGCAAAGCGATGCGCAAAACGCGATCAAGAACCTGGACAAGGCAATCAACCTGATTTCGTCCAAGCGTGCGGAATTCGGTGCGGTGCAGAACCGCTTCACCGCGGTTATCAGCAACTTGCAAGTGTCGAGCGAGAACATCACCGCGTCGCGCAGCCGTATCATGGATACCGACTATGCGGCGGAAACCTCGAACTTGAGCCGTGCGCAGATCCTGCAACAAGCCGGTACCGCAATGCTGTCGCAAGCGAACTCCTCGCCACAGTCGGTTCTCTCGCTGTTGAAATAAGCCTGAGAGCTAGGTAGGATGGCGTGCGGAGGATAGTTGATATTCTCCGCACGTTCCTTTAAGGAAGGGAGTAACACCATGTCGATTGCCCCACTTAATATAACAACTGCAGGCGACTCGGGCACCGCATACGCGCTGCCGCAGACTGCCGCAAAGCCCGATCCAGTGGTATCGACCGTTGCACCGGCTGCGGCGCCTGAAGCCCGCCGCGCAGCTGAAAGCGACGTCAATGATGCAGTCGGCAAGCTGAATGATTTCGCCGCCGCCAACGCATCGGCCCTGAACTTCTCGAAAGATGAGGACACCGGCAAAACGATTATCAAGGTTGTCGATACGGCCACCGATACCGTCATTCGCCAGATTCCCAGCGAAGAAGCCATTGCAATTGCAAAATCGATTGATAAGATGCAAGGCTTGCTGATCAACCACAAGGTTTGAGTCTGGTACGAACTGCAGTGGCATGTTGGTCTCATGCACCACAGTTCATAACGGATTCGAGTATTTATTTCGCACAGCGTCAACCCATTGCACCGACGCCGTACTTAAGAGCCAACAATCGTCACTCTTGACTGCGCCGTAGCCTGCATGACGCCGTGCGCAACGCATAGATTCAGGAGTGAACAATGGCGACTTCCACCGGCACCATCTCCACCTCGGCGGGCCCTCTCGACGTAGCAACGCTGGTCAGCCAGCTGATCTCGGCCGAAAGCCAGTCCCAACTGACGCCGCTGACCACCCAGGCCAGCAGCTACAACACCCTCATCTCCGCCTATGGCAACCTCAAGAGCGCGCTGTCGACTTATCAAAGCGCGATCAAGGCCCTGACTTCGGCCAGCTTCAGCTCGCAAAAAAGCACCGTCAACAATGCCGGCACCGGCACCAGCCTCACCACCGACCCATTCACCGCCGACGTCAACACCGACGCGTCGACCAAGGTCCTCGCGCAGAAAATCAAGTCTGACGGCGTTTCCAGCGGCACAATATTCAATGCCGGCGACTCGCTCGCCATCAAGGTCGGCACCAACTCGCCCACGTTCATCACGCTCAAGGCCGACGCGACCCTGGCCGGCGTGCGCGATGCGATCAATGCCTCCAAGGCAGGCGTGACCGCGTCCATCGTTACCGACGGCACCGGCGACCACCTGGTACTGGAATCCAATACCGGCGGCACGGCCAACACCATCAAGGTCACGGCCAACAACACCCTGTCCCGTTTTGCCTATGACGCATCCAGCTCGACCCCGAGCAGGATGACCCAGACCCAGGCGCCGCGCGATGCATCGCAGGCCACCTCGGGCAGCTACAGCGTGTCCGTCTCCCAACTGGCGCAGACGCAAAAGCTGAGTTCGACCGGATTCGCTCCCGGCGCCACGTTCGACAGCGGCCTGCTGGCAATCAAGACGGGCACCGGCTCGACCACCATCATCAAGCCGACCACCAACACCCTGCAGGGCGTGCGCGATGCCATCAACGCCAGCGACGCCGGCGTCAATGCCACCATCGTCAGCGACGGCACCAACGACCACCTTGTGATCACGGCCAAGGACAGCGGCGCGGCCAATACCATCAAGATTACCGGCACCGGCAACTATTCGGCATTTTCTTTCGATCCCAGCGGCGCCGTTACCTCCCCCAATGTCGCCAGCGGTCAAACCTATGCCTCCGGCACCATGAACCTGAAGGTCGGCGACAGCACCGTCGCCATCAATCCGACCGACCTTAACGGCAGCGGCGCGATCGATCTCAACGACATCATGACGTCGATCAACAATGCCAACGCCGGCGTAACCGCCAGCATCACCAATGACGGCACCAACGACCATCTGGTGCTCACCCCTTCCGGCGCCAATACCACCAGCCCTGTCTCATTGACCGGAACAGGCGACTATTCAGGCCTCACCATGAGCGGCATGGGCCAGTTGCTCAAGGCACAGGATGCCAAGCTGTCGATTGACGGCGTGACCGTCACCAGCCCCAGCAACAAGGTCGAAAACGTCATTTCCGGCGTCACGCTGAACCTGGCCAAGGTCACCACCTCGGCCGACAACTTCACCCTGAATATTTCCAACGACACTACCGGCGTCACCTCGGCGGCCAACAGCTTCGTTTCGGCATACAACACGCTGGCCAAGGCCATCGCCGACATGACCAAGCAGACGCCGTCGACCAAGCTCGGGGAAGCCTCGACGTCCTCGCCGCTGGCCAGCGAATCGTCGGTGCAAAACATCATGACCCAGTTGCGCAGCACGCTGTTCAGCTCGGTGGATGGCGGCAACGGCATCAGAACGCTGTCCGATATTGGCATTTCTTTCCAAAAAGACGGCACGCTTGCGCTTGACGCAACCAAACTGTCGACGGCGGCCAGCAGCAATTTTGCCGGCATCGCCAACCTGTTCAACGCCACCGACCCCGATACCACCAACACCACCTCGTCCAAAAATGGTATCGTCACCAAGTTGCAATCCCTCTTGACCGGCATCCTGAGCGACAACGGCATCATTGCCTCCAAGACCAATGGCCTGCAAGCCAGCCTGAAAATCAACCAGGATCGCCAGACGGCGGTGCAAGCCCGCCTGTCGAACATGAAGGATGCCTACACCAACCAGTTCAACCAGCTCAACATCACCCTGGCCAGCATGGCGGCGACGCAAAGCTACCTGACCCAGCAATTGGCCAACCTGCCCAAGGCAAGCAGCTGACGCTGATACGGCGAACATAGGAGAACGTCATGTTCGGAAGCATGAAACGCGGGGCAAACGCCTACGCCAATATCGGCATGGAAACCGGCGTGCTTGCCGCCAGCCCGCACAAACTCATTACCATGCTGTTCGATGGCGCATTGGTCGCCATTTCGCTGGCGAAGAAGTACATGGCCGAAGGCGATATCAAGAACAAGGGCGAGTCCATCACCAAGGCCATCCTGATCATCGACAACGGCCTGCGCGCCAGCCTCAACAAGGATGTCGGCGGCGACCTGGCGCTGAACCTGGACGCGCTGTACGAATACATGAGCCGACGCCTGTTCGAAGCCAATGCCAGCAACAACCCGGCCATCCTGACCGAGATCCATGGACTGCTCGACGACATCCGTTCAGCCTGGGAACAAATCGGGCCGAGTGTGGCGGAACATTCGGCACCGCAAATGCCGGTCGCCAGCGGCGCCGGCCATCCCCAAAACAGCTTTGCGAAAGCGTGAATATGAACGGTGATCACGTCATCGCCATTTATGAGTCGATTGCCACATTGACCGACGAGATGCTGTCCGCCGCACGCGCCAGCGACTGGGAATTGCTGGCCTCGCTGGAAATCCAGTGCGGCAAGCATATCGCCACCCTCAAGAACTTTGAAGATAACGTTTCCCTTTCCGAGCAGCACCGCCATCGCAAGGTCGACATCATCCGGAAAATCCTGGAGGATGACCGCGATATCCGCAACTTGACGGAGCCGGGCCTGCGCCGCCTGTCGGCGCTTATCCAAAGCAACCAGACAGAACAAAAACTGCTCAATACCTACGGCACAGGTAACTGACCATGCTGCCGCGGGCCGACATCGCCAGCGCCGTCCAGCCCGTCAACGCCGCCGTGGCCGCGACTGCGATTGTTTCGGTCGCCGATACCAAGCAGGAGGCCTTCAGCCGCCTGGCGCAAATCGCCATCGGGCAGCAGATGCCTGGGCGCATCCTCTCCAATTTCAATGACGGCACCTACCTGGTGCGCATCGCCAATACCGCGGCACGCATGGTGCTGCCGGCCAACGCGCGCACCGGCGACTCGCTGGTATTGACGCTCGTCTCCAAGGATCCCCGCCCTACCTTTTCCATCAAGGAAGGCAGCCTCCAGGCCGACGAGGAAAGCGCCGCGGTGTCGCTCAGCACCGCCGGGCGCGCCATGCAGAAAGACCTGCAGTCGCTGCGGGCGGTCACCCGCGAAGGCGCCGACCAGGTCGCCGAAAACGAAGAAATCCCGCTCGATCCCGGCGCCAGAGGCAACCGGCAAGCGCAATCCAATGCCCCCGCCAGCACCACCACGACCCTCAGCAACGCCGGCAAGCTGATCGACAGCTTGCTGCAGGCATCCCAGCAAGGCAGCGTCGCCAACCACGCGTCCTCCCCTGCCGCACTGGTATCGCAAGCCGGCGCTCCGGCTGGCCAGGTCGCCGCAGCGCTGCACGACGCCATCGCCAACAGCGGCGTATTTTACGAGTCCCATGTCGCGGCCTGGGCTGAGGGCAAGCGGCCGATGGAAGAGCTGATGAAGGAACCCCAGGCCCAGGTCGCCCGCCAACATGCCGGCGACATCAACCTGCTGAACCAGAACGACCCGGCCCAAAGCCAGCTGGGACAGATCATCAACCTGCAGCTCAACGCCCTGGAACAGCAGCGCCTCGTCTGGCACGGCGAAGTCTGGCCAGGACAGCATATGGAATGGGAAATCAGCCAGGAACACCAGGACGGCAATTCCCAGCAACAGGATGAAGAGGCCGCGCCCCCGGCCTGGCATAGCCTGGTGCGCTTCAATTTCGAGCACCTTGGCGGCGTCTCGGCGTCGATCCGGCTGATCGGCCAGCAGATCCACGTACAGGTCAAGACCGACAATGAAAAAACCGCCACCGCCCTGCGCAGCAACAGCGCCATGTTCGCCGACGCCATGTCGGCCGCCGGCACTTCTCTGGACTCGCTGATCGTCAAGCAAGATGGAGAAACCTAATATCCCCCTGCAGAACGCGGTTGCGCTCGCCTATAACGCCAGCCAGGCTGCCCCTACGGTCGTCGCCAAAGGCAGCGGATTGGTGGCCGAGGCCATCATTGCCCGCGCCCAGGAAAGCGGCGTCTATATCCACGAATCCAAAGAACTGGTTTCGCTGCTGATGCAAGTCGAACTGGACCAGCAGATTCCCCCCGCCTTATATCGCACTGTCGCCGAATTGCTGGCCTGGTTATATCGTATTGAAAATATGCAATTAAGCGAGCCCGTGATGTATGATAGAGGGTCAATTACCACTACAAATACTTCAGGGGAAGGCGATCCCATTCGCTGAATTCAGACGTACAAGAAACGCAGATGGCTAACCACGACGAGATCGATGACGACAGCCCATACCGGGTTCACTCACGGAGGGAAATCATTTCCCTTCTCAACAACATGCTGGAGAAAAACCAGCTGCTGAGCCTGCTGATCAAGGGTGGCGACGAGTCCATCATCACGTCGATACTGGAAATCGATGAAGATGCCGATGCCCTGATCATCGATGCCGCCCCCAGCGCGTCGCTCAATGAGAATATCGTTACCAGCAACCGCATCGGTTTCGAGGCGCTGTACAACAACATCCGCATCACCTTTACCGCCGACAAGGCGTACCACGTCCAATACCAGAACCGGCCGGCGCTGAAGGTCGGCATTCCCGCCAGCCTGGTGCGCCTGCAGCGCCGCGAATATTTCCGCATCGCCACGCCGATCGCCAAACCACTGCGCTGCACCTTCCGCATCACCCAGCCGGACGGCTCTTTCGCCACCGTCATCACGCAGCTCAACAATATCAGTGGTGGCGGCGTCGGCATTACGGATGAAAAAAAGATCCTGCCGACCACCACCGGCGTGATCTACGAAGACTGCCAACTGGAACTGGCCGATAACACCCTCGTTTCGGTCAAGCTGCAGATCCGTGACTGCAAGGAATTCAAGATGGCCACCGGCAAGACAGTCAACCGCTTCGGCTGCGAATTCGTCAATCTCTCGCGCGCAGTCGAATCCGCCGTCCAACGCTTCATCACCAAGCTGGAACGCGAACAGAACGCCAAAGCCTCAGGCATGCTTTAAGAACCTGTTTACGATCCCGCCTGCCAAATAAAAAACCCGCCGATGCGGGTTTTTTTATTGCTGCTCCAGTAACAAACTTGATCGCCGGAAAAACTGACAAACGTCAACACAATTCCGTCAAACCTGCATCGTCATGATATCGCGGTAAGCCGACACCAGTTTGTTGCGCACCTGGATGCTGGTCTGGAATGAAATACTGGCCTTCTGCGACGCGACCATGACATCGGAAAGGTTGATGTTATCGTCGCCCAACGCAAACGCCTGGGACATCTTGGCGGCCTGTTTCTGCGAATCGTTGACCTGGTCGATCGCACCTTTGAGCACGTCGGAAAAGTCCACCCGCGGCGCGGCCTTCTCGACTGCCGAAGCAGGCGCCACCGGCGCTGCCGCGCCCTGCGCGCGGGCCGCCGCGGCCTTCAGCTGCGCCACCATCGCCTCAATCCTGCTGGTATCGATTGCACTCTCAACTGCCATATTCCACCTCGCGATTTCAGTCTTGGCCATTGCCCTGGGCACGCTACCCGCAATGACGCTTTCTACATCAGCACCTTAACATCATTGCATTTACAACTCGCAACAATAAGCGGGGAATTTGCCATTCTGTTCGGCCGATCAAATTCCCTCGCTGCACGGACAATCCACACTAAGCAAAAATCCTACTCAAGGACAAATCAGCAGTGAACAAAGTCATTATCAACCTGGCAACCGAGGGTACGCCAGAGGGGAAATCATGGCGGTAGCAGCCGATGGTACGATGACCAGCGACCCAAACTCTCCCGCAGACGAACACGGCACTGCGGGAAATGCTGCATCCGATCAAATGAGCGCCAACCAGGGGGGCGTGCTCGGCTATGCCCGCTCGCAACAAGGCCGGCGCATCTTGCTCATCGTCGCCGCGGCGGCCACCGTCGCCCTGATGATCGGCATCTGGATGTGGAGCCAGAAGGTCGAGTACCGGGTTCTGTTCTCCAACTTCAATGACCGCGACGGCGGCGCCATCGTGGCCTCGCTGCAGCAGATGAACGTGCCCTACAAGTACTCGGACGGCGGTTCGGCCATCCTCGTGCCCGAGAACATGGTGCATGACGCGCGCCTGAAACTGGCGGCGCAAGGCCTGCCCAAGGGCGGCAACGTCGGCTTCGAGCTGATGGAAAACCAGAAACTCGGCATTTCCCAGTTCCTTGAACAGGTCAACTTCCAGCGCGCGCTCGAGGGCGAACTGGCGCGCTCCGTGCAATCGCTGTCGTCGGTGCAGACCGCCCGCGTGCACCTGGCCCTGCCCAAGGCCTCGGTCTTCGTGCGCGACCAGCAAAAACCGACCGCCTCCGTGGTGCTGAGCCTCTACCCCGGCCGCTTCCTGGATGGGCAGCAAGTCAGCGCCATCGTCCACCTGGTAGCCAGCAGCGTGCCTGAACTCTCGCCCAAGGCCGTCACCATCGTCGACCAGAACGGCAACCTGCTCTCCGACACCACCAAGCAAGCCCAGACCAATACCCTGGATCCGACCCAGCTCAAGTACGTCCAGGACCTGCAGCAAGACATCGTCAAGCGCGTCGAATCGATCATTGCCCCCATCGTCGGCAATGGCAACGTGCGCGCCGAGGCGACGGCAGACGTCGACTTCTCGCGCACCGAGCAAGCCGCCGAAACCTACAAGCCGAACCAGACGCAAGACACTGCCGCGGTACGCAGCAAGCAAAGCAGCGAAGCGTCCAATTCGTCGACCGGCACCTCCGGCGTTCCGGGCGCGCTGACCAACCAGCCCCCGGCACCGGCCACCGCCCAGATCGTCAATCCGGCGCCGCCGGGCCAGGCCGGCGCGGCCGGCACGCCTAATGGCGCGGCTCCCGCCCCCACCGCCAGCGGCAATTCGCGCAAGGACGAAACGATCAACTACGAGGTCGACAAGACCGTCCGTTATACGCAGCAGCCCATGGGCGGCGTGCGCCGCCTGACGGTGGCCGTGGTGGTGAACTACAAGCGCACCGTCGACAACACCGGCAAGATCGTCATGCGTGCGCTGACCGAAGCCGAACGCAACCAGATCACCGACCTGGTCAAGGAAGCGATGGGCTACAACAAGGATCGCGGCGATTCGCTCAACGTGGTCAACACCCAGTTCAGCACCGATCTCGAGCCGGAACTGCCGCTGTGGAAGCAGCCGAACATGATCGAACTGGCCAAGGAAATCGGCAAGTATGTGCTGCTGGCCGCCGTGCTGCTGTACCTCTACTTCGGCGTGCTGCGCCCGATCATCTGGAAACTGTCGGGACGCGAAGAACGCGAGCGCCTGGAGAAGGAAAAGGCCGAGGCCGAAGCCGCCGCAGCGGCTGCCGCGGTCGCCGCCGGCTTCGATCCCGACGATCCGGACGCCATCGTCAACCTGTCCGGCGGCGAAGCCGAAATCGATGAGCGCGCCCAGTACAAGGCCAACCTCGAAATCGCCAAGCAGTGGGCCAAGAACGATCCCAAACTGGTGGCAAGCATCATTAAGGCATGGGTGAATAATGAGTAACGACGGCGTTCAAAAAGGTGCCATCCTGATGTTGGCACTGGGCGAGGACGAGGCCGCCGAGGTCATGAAATACCTCGGCCCGCGCGAAGTCCAGAAGCTCGGCGCCGCCATGTCGGCACTCAAAAACGTCAGCTTCGAAGAAATCAATGTCGTGCTGGAAGCGTTCGTGGCCGAAACCGGCCAGGCCTCCTCGCTGGGCCTGGATTCGGACGAATACATCCGCAGCGTGCTCACCAAGGCGCTGGGCGACGACAAGGCGACCTCCCTGCTCAACCGCATCCTGGGCGGGCGCGATGCCAGCGGCATCGAAAGCCTCAAGTGGATGGACGCGCAGTCGGTGGCCGAACTCATCCGCAACGAACACCCGCAGATCATCGCCACCATCCTGGTCCACCTGGAGCGCGACCATGCCTGCGGCATCATCAACAATTTCACGGAACGCCTGCGCAACGACGTGATCCTGCGCATTGCCACCCTCGACGGCGTGCAGCCGGCCGCGTTGCGGGAGTTGAACGACGTCCTGACCAAGCTGCTGACCGGCAACGAAAGCCTGAAGAAACAGCAGATGGGCGGCATCCGCACCGCGGCCGAGATCCTCAACTTCATGTCCGGCGAGAACGAAACCTCGGTCATGAACAACCTGCGCTCCTACGACGAGGACATGGCGCAGAAGATCATGGACGAGATGTTCGTCTTCGAGAACATCATCGACATCGACGGCCGCGGCATCCAGCTGCTGCTGCGCGAAGTCCAGTCCGAATCGCTCATCGTCGCGCTCAAGGGCGCCTCGCAGGGCCTGCGCGACAAGATTTTTGCGAACATGTCGCAGCGCGCGGCGGAAATGATGAAGGAAGACCTGGAGTCCAAGGGCCCGGTCCGCCTGTCCGAAGTCGATGCGCAGCAAAAGGCGATCCTGCAGATCGTGCGCCGCCTGGCCGACGAAGGGCAGATCGTGCTGGGCGCCAAGGGCGAAGATGCCTTCATCTGATGCAGTCCGGTTGGAGTTAATCTAAAGCCATGCGTGCGAAGATCATCCCCAAGGAAGAAATGACGCCCTACCAGCGCTGGGAGCTGGCGTCTTTCAACGAGCCGGAACCGGAGCCGGAACCTGAGCCCGCAGCCTACGAAGATCCGCTCGACGAAGAGCCGCCCCCGCCGCCGCAGCTGACTGCCGAGCAACTCGACGCCATCCGCGAGGCCGCCCGCCAGGAAGGTTTCGCCGAAGGCCGCCAGCACGGCCTGGAGGCGGGCCGCGCCGAAGGCTACATGGCCGGGTTGCAGCAAGGCCAGAAAGAAATCAACGAAGTCATCCAGCACTTCCGCCAGATCGCCGCCAACTTCGGCGCCGAAGTCGCGCAATGCAGCGAGACCATGGCGCCGGAACTGCTCGACCTCGCGCTGGACCTGTCCAAGGCCATGCTCAAGACCGCGCTCAACGCGCGCCCGGAACTGGTCCTGCCCACCGTCAGCGCCGCCATCCATTCGCTGCCGGTGTTGCAATTGCCGGCCATCCTCTCGCTTCACCCCGAGGATGCCGCGCTGGTGCGCGAACACATGGGCGACGAGCTGGCCAAGCATCACTGGAAGATCGAAGAAGATGCGCAGATCGAACGCGGCGGCTGCCGCGTCGAAACCCGCAGCAACCAGATCGACGCCACGACGCAGACACGCTGGAAACGCCTGGCCGAATCGCTCTCCAAACAACTTGACTGGCTGGACTGACGCCATGCCGCCCGTTCGTCCGGCCCGATTCGACCGCTGCCTGGGGGGCGCCGCATGAACTCCCCGATGCCCTCCCACAGCAGCCTGTGGCAAGCTTATCTGCATAACTGCCGCAGCCTGATCGACATGACCGAAGCCACCCAGACCGCCGGGCGCATCACGCGCGTGGCCGGCCTGGTGATGGAAGCGGTCGGCCTGAAACTGCCGGTCGGCAGCCCCTGCAACGTGCCCCTCCCCAACGGCACCATGATCGAAGCCGAAGTGGTCGGGTTCCAGGACGAACGCCTGTTCCTCATGCCGCAAAGCGATGTCGAAGGCATCGTGCCCGGAACCCGCGTGTTTCCTGTCGAGCCGGTCAAGCCGCCGCCGCGCACCGGCCCCATCAGCTTCACGCCGCGCCGCGCCGACGAACACAGCCGCCGCCTGCCGGTCGGCGACGAATTGCTCGGCCGCGTGCTCGACGGCGCCGGCCGCCCGCTCGACAACCTCGGCCCCCTGCATACCGAACGCTCGGCGCCGCTGGCCGTGCGCTCCGCCAACCCGCTCAACCGCGCGCCCATCCGCGACATCCTGGACACCGGCGTGCGCGCCATCAACACCATGCTCACCGTCGGCCGTGGCCAGCGCATGGGCTTGTTCGCAGGTTCGGGCGTGGGCAAGAGCGTCTTGCTGGGGATGATGGCGCGCTATACCAGCGCCGACGTGATCGTGGTCGGGCTGATCGGCGAACGCGGCCGCGAAGTCAAGGAATTCATCGAACAGATCCTCGGCCCCGAAGGCCTGGCGCGCTCGGTGGTGGTCGCCGCCCCGGCCGATACCCCGCCGCTGATGCGCCTGCAAGGCGCCGCCTATTGCACCGCCATCGCCGAACACTTCCGCGACCAGGGCAAGGATGTGCTGCTGATCATGGACTCGCTCACGCGTTACGCCATGGCCCAGCGCGAAATCGCCCTGGCCATCGGCGAACCGCCGGCCACCAAGGGTTACCCGCCCTCGGTATTTGCCAAACTGCCAGCCCTGGTCGAACGCGCCGGCAACGGCGAAGAAGGCGGCGGCTCCATCACCGCCTTCTACACCGTGCTGACCGAAGGCGACGACCAGCAGGATCCGATCGCCGACGCCGCGCGCGCGATCCTGGACGGCCACATCGTGCTCAACCGGCAACTGGCCGAAGCCGGGCATTATCCCGCCATCGATATCGAACAATCGATCAGCCGGGCCATGCACAGCATCACCGACGAAGAACACCAGCGCCGCGCGCGCCATCTGAAACAGCTGTATTCCCGCTACCAGCGCAATCGCGACCTCATCAGCGTGGGCGCCTATGCCGCCGGCAGCGACCCCGTCCTGGACGAGGCCATTGCCTTATTGCCAAGAATCGAGGCGTTTTTGCAGCAGGCAATCCAGGAGCGGGCCGATGTATCAGAGAGCTTGAGGCAACTTACCGCTCTATTCGGTTGATTGAGCGCCGGCCCCCAAAAATATAATCAAAGCTATCATGGCTACCCCCTCTGCACTCGAGACGCTGATCGACCTGGCGACGAAAGAGACCGACGAAGCAACCAAGCGTCTCGGCCGGGCGATCCGCGTGGGCGAAGAGGCGCAGCAGAAACTTGCCATTTTGCAACAATATCGCGACGATTACGCCGCGCGCTTCCAGGAAACCCTGACCACCGGCCTGACGGCGCTGAGCTACCGCAACTTCCAGCTCTTCATTGAAAAGATCGATACCGCCATCACCGGCCAGCAGGATGTGGTGTACAGCACCCAGCAGAAAGTGGCCGATGCGCGGCTGGCATGGCAAGCCTGCGAACGCAAGCGCATGTCCTATGACACGCTGGCCACGCGCGCCAGGGAAAAGCAATTGCAGCAGGAAAACCGCCGCGACCAGAAGACAACGGATGAACATGCCTCGCGCATTACCTTCTACAAACGATAAACGAACGACCGACGCAACAACGATCAGCAAGTTACTGGACAGGACTATCCCATGAACACATCCCTGCCGCTGTTGAATGTGATCACCGGCTCGCAAAGCGCCGCCACCGGTTCGCGCTCGTCCAATCCGGCCGACAGCTTCACTGCCGACGCCCCGTTCAACCAGGTGCTCAACAGCCAGGTCAGCAACCGCAACGCCGAAAACAGGTCGCAGGACAAGCCGCGCGCGGCCGAAGCGCCAGCGCAGCCCAGCCAGCCTGCGCAACCCGCGGCCGCCGCCAACAAGGCCGCCACATCCTCTTCCTCCACCGCCTCGTCGACCGCCTCGGCCGACAAGAAGCAAAGCGACGACAAAGACGAAGACCAGGCCGACGACAGCACCGCCCAGGCTTCTGCCGAACTGCTGGCCCTGGTCGCCAACCTCGGGCAGAACGCGGTCAAGCCGGCAACCGACAGCAAGGGCGAAAACGCCGATGCCGACCTGCTGGCGCAAGCCAAGCGCGGCATATCGAAGCAGTCGTCGCTGCGTGGCGATAGCGATGAACAACCGCAGGCACTGGGCGGCAAGGACAAGAAAATCGACTTCGCGGCCCTGCAAGGCAGCGTCAATGCCAACAACGTCAACAACGCCAACAGCGGCAAGACGGAAGCCGTCCCCGAATCCGCACAGCAGCATGCCGATGCCGCGGCACGCCCGGCCAAGGACGCCAAACCCGCCATCGATTTGAGCAGCGCCGATGCCAAGGCTGCACCGAAGGAAGATGCCAGCGCGCTGGCGTCCCGCGCCCAAACCGCCAAAGCCGCGCCGGAACTGGCCGCGTTGAAGCAGGATGCTCCGCAGGCCACCCCGGCCCCGGCAGTCATGCCGGCGATGCAGCAGGCCATGGCGGCCAACCAGCCGCGAGCCGTGTTCGCGGCCTATACCGACAAGATCCAGCCCAACGTCGGCAGCGCCGGCTGGGACCAGGCGGTCGGCCAGAAAATCACCTGGATGGTCAGCGGCGGCATCCAAAGCGCCTCGCTGACGCTGAATCCCCCCGACCTGGGCCCGCTGCAGGTGGTGCTCAGCGTGAACAACTCGCAGGCCGACGCCACCTTCACCACGGCCCAGCCCGAAGTCAAGCAGGCGCTGGAAGCGGCCATGCCCAAACTGCGCGAAATGATGGACCAGGCCGGCATCCAGCTGGGCCAGGCCACCGTCAATACCGGCATGCCCAACCAGCAGCAAGGCGCCAACGGCCAGCAGGCGCGCGCTCCCTCCTCTTCCGGCAGCTTCGGCGGCCAGGGCGAGGATGGCGATATCGCAGCCGCCACGGGCAATGCCGCCGTCACCGGCGGCGGCCTGGGCCTGGTCGACACCTTCGCTTGAATCCGGAGAGATCAGGAAAACAGGCAACAAGCGCACAGGCAACACCGGGGAATCGAATTATCGTCCGCGCCGGACTCAACAATAAGAATTCTTTGCCGATAAGCACACATCAGGCTACACGCGCTGACGAACAGAAAGGAAAGTAGATGGCAACAAAAGGAAAGGCCCCGGCCAAAGGCGCCGAAGCGGATACGGCTCCGGCGAAGTCCAGCAAGAAGATGCTGTTCATCATCGTCGGCGTGGTGCTGGTGCTGGCGATCGGCGGGGCAGCGTTTTTCATGATGGGCGGCAAGAACAAGAAGGACGACGAGCGCGCCGACGAGAAGGTCGAAGCCAAGGCGCCGACCTTCGTGGTCATCGAGCCGTTCGTCGTCAACCTGCAGCAGGAAACCGGCGACCACTACCTGCAAGTGGCCATGACCCTGCAAGTGCCCAACGGCGCGACCGCCGAAGCGCTCAAGCTGTACATGCCGCAAGTGCGCAGCCGCCTGCTGATGGTACTGTCGAGCAAGAAAGCATCCGAGCTGCTGACCAGCGAAGGCAAGCGCAAATTGACCGACGAGATCATCGACCAGTTGGGCGAACCCTTCTCCGGCAGCGGCAAGGGCCCCGTGATCACCGACGTGTTCTATACGTCCTTCGTGATCCAACAGCAGTAAGAGCGTAAGAGAAGTCAGAGACCATGGCCGAGCACTTTCTATCGCAGGAAGAAGTCGATGCCCTATTGAAGGGCGTGACGGGAGATGAAGACGACGAAAAGACCGTCGAAGAAGCTCCCGGTACGGTACGTACCTATAACCTGGCAACGCAGGAGCGCATCGTCCGCGGGCGCATGCCCACGCTTGAAATCATCAACGAGCGTTTCGCCCGCCTGTTCCGCATCGGCCTGTTCAACTTCATCCACCGCACCGCCGAGATCTCGGTCGGCCCGGTGAAGGTGTCCAAGTACAGCGAGTTCATCCGCAACCTGGTGGTGCCGACCAACCTGAACCTGGTCCACATCAAGCCCTTCCGCGGGATCGGCCTGGTGGTGTTCGACCCGCAGTTCGTGTTCATGCTGGTGGACAACATGTTCGGCGGCGACGGCCGCTTCCATACCCGCATCGAAGGCCGCGAATTCACGCCCACCGAGCAGCGCATCATCATGCGCGTGCTGGAAATCACCTTCGAGACCTATTCCAAGTCCTGGGAACCGATCTATCCGATCGAATTCGAATTCATCCGCTCGGAAATGAACACCCAGTTCGCCAACATCGCCACGCCCAACGAAGTGGTCGTGGCCACCACCTTCACCATCGAGCTGGGCCCGGTCAGCGGAGAAATCCACATCTGCACGCCCTACTCGATGATCGAACCGGTGCGCGACCGCCTCACCAGCAGCATGCAGGGCGAGGCGCTGGAAGTCGACAAGCGCTGGATCCGCCTGATGAAGCAGCAGATCCAGACCGCCGAAGTCGAACTGATCGTCAATTTCGGCACCGCCCGCGTTACCTTTACCGACCTGCTCAACATGAAGGTCGGCGATGTGATCCCGCTGCAAACCGCGCAGACCGTCAATGCACAGGTCGATGGCGTGCCAGTGATGGAATGCAGCTACGGCCAGTTCAATGGCCAATACGCCCTGCGCGTCGAAAAGCTGCTTTCCATCACCCAAAATGAACCACCGGAAAGCTTTCAAGGAGAGTAGCAATGGCTGATGAGAACGTAGAAGGTCAAACCGCGGCGGAGGATGATCCGTGGGGCGCGGCCATGGCCGAACAGACGCAAGCCGAGGCAGAGCAGAAAAAAGGCCAGATGGAAGACGAACAAGGCATCGCCGCCCAGCCGGCGGCTGCCACCGTGTTCAAAGACCTGAGCTCGAGCGACATCCAGACCAACACGCCTAACGACATCGATTTCATCCTCGACATCCCGGTTCAGCTGACAGTCGAACTGGGCCGCACCAAGATCGCCATCAAGAACCTGCTGCAACTGGCGCAAGGCTCGGTGGTCGAGCTTGACGGCATGGCCGGCGAACCGATGGACGTGCTGGTCAACGGCTGCCTGATCGCCCAGGGCGAAGTGGTGGTGGTCAACGACAAATTCGGCATCCGCCTGACCGACATCATCACGCCGGCAGAACGCATCCGCAAGCTCAACCGCTGAGCGCCGCGACCGCCATTCGATGAATCGCCTCTTCGCCACATCCCCTTCACGCAGCTCACGGCCCGCGCCATCAGCTTCCAGGCTCATGGCCGCCCTGCTCCTCCTGGGCGCCGGCTGCATGTTCCACCTCAACCTGGCCTGGGCGGACAACGCAAGCGCGTCCGCGCCGGCGGGGTCGCCCCTGTCCTCATCCGGCGGCAGCGTGCTTACCATGCTGCTCGGCCTGACTGCGGTATTGGCGCTGATGGCCGGCATCGCCTGGCTGTTCAAGCGTTTCGGCCTGGCACAGAACCAGGCCGGCAATGCCGCGGCCAAGGTGATCGGCGGCGTCAGCGTAGGCACGCGCGAGCGCGTGATGGTGATCGAGGTGGGCGACCAGTGGATCGTGGTCGGCGTCGCCCCCGGCCGCGTCAATGCGCTGGCCACCATGCCGCGCCAGGAAAACGTGGCGGCCCAGTCCGCCAAAACAAACGGGCCGGCATTTTCTTCCTGGCTGCGGCATACCATGGACAAACGTAACAGCGACCCCGCCAGCGGCGGTCGCGCAGGCAATGATGGCAGCACAACCTAACCCGCAAGGGACCCGCTTCGGACACGCTTCCCGACTTCGCCCATGGACCGCCGGCGCGGCATCGCTGCTGCGCTCCGGCCGTTTCTGGCTGCTCCTCCTGCTGTGCCTGCCGCTGGCGGCATCGGCCCAGCAAGGCATCCCCGCACTGAACAGCACGCCAGCGCCTGGCGGCGGCACGAATTACACGCTGCCGATCCAGACGATGCTGCTGCTGACATCGCTGTCGTTCATTCCGGCGGCGCTGCTGATGATGACGTGTTTCACCCGCATCGTGATCGTGCTGTCGCTGCTGCGCCAGGCCCTGGGCACGCAATCGACGCCGCCCACCCAGGTGCTGGTGGGCTTGTCGCTGTTCCTGACCTTCTTCGTGATGGGGCCGGTGTTCGACCGCATCTACACCGACGCCTACCAGCCCTTTTCGGAAAACAAGATCCAGATGATGGAGGCGCTCGACAAAGGCGCCGCGCCGCTCAAGGAGTTCATGCTCAAGCAGACCCGCCAGTCCGACCTGGCGCTGTACGTCAAGCTCTCGCGCGGCCCCGAGCTGCAAGGGCCGGAAGACGTGCCGCTGCGCCTCCTGATCCCGGCCTTCGTCACCAGCGAGCTCAAGACCGCGTTCCAGATCGGCTTTGCCATCTTCATCCCCTTCCTCATCATCGACATGGTGGTGGCCAGTATCCTGATGTCCATGGGGATGATGATGATGTCGCCGGCCATCGTTTCGCTGCCGTTCAAACTGATGCTGTTCGTGCTGGTCGACGGTTGGCAATTGTTGATCGGCTCCCTTGCCCAAAGTTTTTATTAGAGGGCGCCATGACCAGCTTCACCATCACCCCCTCCGGAGAGCCAGATGACTCCTGAAAGCGTCATGAGCATGGGCCGCCAGGCCATGGAAGTCACCCTGATGATCGCCGCGCCGATGCTGCTGACGGCGCTCATCATCGGCTTGCTGGTCAGCATTTTCCAGGCTGCCACCCAGATCAACGAACAGACCCTGTCGTTCATTCCCAAGCTGGTCGGCGTGTTCCTGGCGCTCATCATCGCCGGTCCGTGGATCCTCACCGTCATACTGGACTACATGCGCACCATGTTCAGCGGCATCCCCGCCATGGTCCAATAAGGCCGCGCAGCGCGCGTCCATCCTCCTTTGCAGGCCGGCATCGCAACCGGCCCGCGACACAGCGTCAGATGATCAATTTCACCAGCCAGCAACTCTATACGTGGATCGCCATGTTCATCTGGCCGACTACCCGTATCCTGGGCCTGCTGGCGATCGCGCCGCCGTTCGGCAGCGCCAGCGTCCCCATGCTGGTCAAGGTGATGCTGGGAATCGCGATCGCGCTGGTGATCGCCCCCGACGTGCCGGTGCCGTCCGCGCTGGACCCGATGTCGATGGGCGGCTTGCTGATCCTGGCCCAGCAACTGGTCATCGGCCTGTCCATGGGCTTTGCCATGCGTATCGTGTTCGCCGCCGTCGAAGCCGCGGGCGAACTCACCAGCGCCACCATGGGCCTGTCCTTCGCCGCCTTCTTCGATCCGCAGACCCAGGGCCGCACCTCGGTGGTCAGCCAGGTGTATTCGCTGCTGGCGACCATGGTGTTCCTAAGCCTGAACGGCCACCTGATCCTGCTCTCGGTCATGGCAGACAGTTTCCATACCCTGCCCATCGGCGCCCAGCCGATCACCGCCGAAGGCTTCCACAGCCTGGCCCTGTGGGGCGCGCGGGTGTTCAGCATGGGGCTGCAATTGTCGCTGCCGCTGCTCATCGCGCTGCTGATCACCAACTTTGCGCTGGGCATCCTGACGCGCGCGGCGCCGCAGCTGAACCTGTTCGGCATCGGTTTTTCGATCACCATGCTGGCCGGCTTCATCCTGATCGGCATGGGCCTGCCCTACATGCTCACGCCGCTGCAGCACTTCCTCTCCGACGGTATCGAAATGGTGCGCCTGCTGGGCAGCGTGCCGCCTATCGGCGCCGCCCCCAAACCCTGAACCCCAGGCGCCCGGCCGCACCGGCCCAGCAGGCTGTAATCCCGCTGGCCACGCCGTATCCGTTGCGCCATTCGACACCCCCTCCCCTCGCCGGAAAGTGTCAACATAATCCTAATTCAGGACGGGTCGCCGGAATGAAAAAAGGCGAACATCGTTCGCCTTTTTCTTTTCTTGCGCCTGCGCACCCGATGCGCGCCATGCCGCTTCTCGCTTCTTACTTCAGGTAGTTCAGCAACGTCAGGCTACTGGTCGACACGAACACCTTTTGCGCCGCCGCCAAGTAAGTCTGCTTCAGCGTCAAATCGCTGATCAGTTCAGACATGTCGGAGGTATTGCGGCCCAGCAGGTCGTTGATCGTCGCCGTGTAGTTCACATTCTTGGTCTCGCCAGCGGCGTCCAGGCTGTCGAGTTCATTCTGGCGCGCGCCGACCGATGCGGTGGCGGTGCCGACGTTGTTGATCATGCCGTCGAATTGCGTATTGAACTTGGCCAGCTGCTTCGTCAGGTAAGCCTGGCTGCCGGTCACCGGAGTGCGCGCCGCCTCGGCGGCGTCGGCCTTGAGCTTGGCGGCGGCAGCAGCGGAAAAATTAGCGGCATATGCTGGATCGTTGGGATCGGTCGCATCCAGCGTCGCCTGCGCGGTCTTGTAAGCCTGGATCGGAAACTGCCCCGAGCCGGCCGGATATTCAAAAGTATTGGCCGCCGTTTCGTCAGCCTGGTTGGCGGCCTCGGTCACCGGCATCGACAACACGTTGATCAGGTTGTTCATGGTCTGGAAGATATCCTGGCCATTGCCCTGGAAGATGGATTGCCCGGAAGTGCTGATCTCCATCTGACGCGACGAATCGACCTGCAAGCTCATCGCGCCCTGGTCGCCGTTGTACACCGCGTTGCCGTTGCCATCCAGCGTGAACGGCTGGGTGGTGCTCTTGAAGCCGGAGAACAGATAATTGCCCTGGCCATCGGTGACATTGGCATAGCCCAGCACTTCCTGGAAGTTGCCCTTGAGCTCGGCGGCCAGGTTGGTGCGTTCGGCATTGCTGAACGACTGGTTGCCAGCCTTGATCACGTCCGACTTCAGCTTGGTCAGCATGTCGGTGAAGCTGGAGAGCGTACTGGCAACCTGCGCCAGCGAACTGTTGGCGTTCTGGCGGTTGATCTTGTACTGGGCGTTGAGATCCTGGCTCTGCTTCAAGTCCAGCGCGCGGGCGGATGCTACCGGGTCGTCCGACGGCACCAATACCTTCTGGCCGGCCGAGACCTGCTGGTTCAGCTTGAGGAGCTGGCTTTGCATGTTTGTCAGATCGTTATTGCTCATCTGATACAACATCTGGGTACTGATACGCATGTCGGTATTCCTTCAAATCCTCGATCAATTACCCAACGTGAACAGCACGTTGAGCATATCGCTGGCCGCCTGGATGATCTTGGCCGCAGCCTGGTACTGCTGCTGGTTCTTGATCATGTTGGCCAGTTCCTCATCCTGGTTGACGCCGGACTCGGATTGCTGTTCCGCCGTAATCGATGCCAACCGCGCCTTCTCGGCGGTGTTGGTCACGTTGATTTCGTTGGTCTTGTTGCCAATGGTGGCCACCAGTTGCGAATACGAGCCCTGATAGGTGGTATTGCCGATGGTGTTCTTGGTCTGCAAGCCTGCCAGCAACAGCGCGTTACGGTTGTCGGCGGTGCCGTTGGTATTGGGCGAGATGGTGAACTGGTCGCCGTTGGCCGGTTGCCCGCTGATGGCGAACGTCATGCCGCCGAAGGTATAGGAATCGCCGGGGACATACGGCAAGGAGGTCGCGCCGCCGGCGATGGGCGTAGTCGTGCCATCCTTGTGGGTAATGACGCCGCCGGCCGCCGGCACCGCCGGGGAAATCGCAAAACCGACCGGCGCGGTGGTCGAATAGGTCATCTTCACCGGCGCGGTCAGCGGCGATGCCAGATAACTGGAGTCGACCGAGCCGGCGCTGATGGAGGCCGTTCCCTTGTTGCCCGCCACCGGCGCGAAATTGAAATTGTCGCCGGTAGCCGGCGTGCCCGACAGCGTGAAACTGACCCCGCCGCTGCTCAGGGTCGAGCCCGGGACATAATCGAATGCCGTACCCGCCGCTACCGTGGACGATGTGCCGTCGGGGGCGGTGACGATGATGGATGGCGCGGGAGTCACCCCCGCCCAAGTGCCGGTAAGTTGCAGTTGACCGCCGCCACCGGTAGTGACGGCAAAACCCAGTGTCGAGCCTTGCACGAACACCGAGGTATCCAGCGCCGTGTTGGATGTGACGCCGCTGCCGGTATTGCCGGCCGTCGTCAGGCCTACGCTGCTGGCGGCATTGCCGCCGGTGACGATGGGCGCCGCAGCCGCGATCAATTGGGTATTGTTCAGCGCCAGCGACAGTTGCGCGGCGCCATCGACGGTGGGCTTGATCCTGAAGCTGTCGCCAGCGGCCATGGTCACCCCGGAATATGACACTCCATCCACCACCGGCGCCGGCACGGCAGCCGGGTTGATCACGGTCTGGGTATTGTCGGACAAGCGGGTGACGGTGTAGTTGGTGCCGTCATAAGACAGCGTGTAGTCGCTGGTCGTCAGCGCCGAGGCGTTGGTAATGGTCGCCGTCATGGACGCGGTGGCGCTATTGGTCGACTTGCCCGACACCGCCGGCTTGGCGATGTTGAAAAAGTCGGTGCCGGCCACGCCGTTCTGGTCCAGGCCCAGCTTTTGCTGGTCGTTGAAGGTGGAACCGAGGATGGTGGCGATGCGGCCCAGGGAATTCTGCGCCGGGTCGAGCGTTTCCGTGCGGTATTTGAGCAAACCGCCCAGGCTGCCGCCGTCGTAGAAGAAACTGTCGGGAATGATGGCGGTTTTACCGCCGGCCACCGGATAGCCGATCTGCAGGCGCGAGACGTCATCCACCGAAGGCGTGGCCACCAGCGTGGTCACCTGGTCGCCCATCACCAGCGGCTGGCCGGAACCGATGAACACGCTGACCGCGCCGCTGTCCTGCGGCACGATGCTGACCTTGACATACTTGTTGATCTCGGCGATCACCTGGTCGCGCTGGTCCAGCAGGTCGTTCGGCGCCTGGCCGCCGCCGGCGCCTTGCGCCTTGACGATGGCCTTGTTGAGCTCGGACAGCTGGGCTGCATACGAGTTGACCGTGCTCACAGTCGAAGTGATCTGGTTATTGACGCTGGTGCGGCTTTGCGCCATCTGGTCGTTCAGGCTCTGGAAGCGCGCCACCAGGGTGGAAGCCATCGACAGCACGGATTGGCGCGAGGCATCGGTATTCGGATTGGAGGCCAGGTTCTGGACAGCCTTGAAGAAATCCTGCAGCGCGGGCGACAAGCCGGCGTCACTGTCGGCCAGCAAGTTGTCGAGCTGGGAGATCTGCGAATAGTAGGAGTCCAGCGAACTGGCCGTGGTCTGCGATGCCAGCTGCTGCTTGACCAGGAAATCGTTATAGACGCGCTTGATCTCGGCAACCTGGGTACCCTGCCCGACAAAGCCATAACCATAGTTGATGCCGCCGGCCGTGCTTTGCACGACAACCTGGCGGTTGTAGCCGGGGGTGGTCGCATTCGAGATGTTGTGGCTGGTCGTGGCTTGCGCCGCCATCGCTGCCTGCAACGCGCTCTGACCGATGCTAAAGATATTGGTTGCCATGCTGGATCTTCTTTAACGGAATAACCAAGTCTACGGCACGCTTTACAAAAACTTTAGATCGGGCCGTCCGTTTTTGTTGCCGGACGGCACCCGATCGGCATTGTACGCGTGCTAAAAACCTGTATTCACCATGCCATCGGGCCATCGAACCACTCCCGATAAGCGTATGAGCCGGTTCTTATGCCGACAAGGATTGGCGGATGATGCGGGAGAGCTTCTCGGCATAGTGCGGATCGGTCGCGTAACCTGCGCGTTGCAGGCCATAGGCGAATCCGTGCGCGTCTTGCGCACTGGCGAGCACCTTCTCGTAACGCGGGTTACTGCGCAGCAAATTGGCGTAGTCGCGGAAAGCGTCGGCATACGAATCGTAAGCACGAAATTTTTCCACGCGCTTTTGCGGCTTGCCGTTGATGTATTCGATCGTGGTCGCTTCGACAACCTTGCCCTTCCAATTGCCGGTGGCCTTGATGCCGAACAGGTTGTGCGCCGAGCGCCCGTCGCGGGAGATGATTTCCTTTTTGCCCCAGCCGGTTTCCAGCGCCGCCTGGGCCAGCATGAACTTGGCCGGAATGCCGGTCATGCGGCTGGCTATTTCGGCATCTGCCTGCAGGCGGCTCTGGAAGGCCTCGACGTGGGCGGGCTTGTTGGAACGGCGCTTGTTGCGCCCCTGCCCGTCGCGGTCGGCGCCATCGGCGGCTTGTTGGCTGGCAAAGCTCTGGACGAACCTGGCACGGTCGGCCTCGCTCATGTCCTTGGCCAGCGGGATGTTCATCGGCAAACCGTCGTCCAGTTGCTGTTGCTCCAGGTCTTGCGCATCCGGCAACTTCTTCGGCAATGCGGCCGACAGCTGGCGCGTGAGCACATCGGCCAGGCCGATGCCGCGCTGCGCCAGGTTCTGGCTCATCTGCTGATCCAGCATGGAGGTGAACATCTTGGTCTGTTCGTTATCGAACGGGCCATTCTGCGGCGTGGCGTCGCGCATGCTTTTCATCATCATGTTCAGGAACAGCGCCTCGAACTGCTTGGCCGCGCCCTTGATCGCCTCCGGCGAATTTCCATTCTGCCGCGCCGCCTCGCGCAGGCTGTTCAGCCCATTCGCATCGACAGCCAGATTGTCGGTCGGATTGGATGGGTTGATCTTGTTGAGCATGAAGTACCTTGATTGGCGATCAGTTATCTGTTGGCAAAGCCGAGTGCGGCTTCGTCCTTGCTGCCTTGTTGCATCAGCGCCGTCCCGGCGATCAAATCACTTCAAGCTCGGCGCGCAGCGAACCGGCCGCCTTCATGGCTTGCAAGATCGCCAGCAGATCCTGCGGCGTCGCTCCGATGGCGTTGAGCGCCTTGACCACATCGGCCAACGAAGCGCCGCCCTTGAGCAGCATGACCTTGCCGGGCTCCTTGTTGATCGATATCTGCGCGTTCTGGACGCCTGCGGTCTGCCCGCCGGCAAAAGCGTTGGGCTGGCTCACCGCATTGTCGGCCTGGATCACCACCGACAGGTTGCCGTGCGACACTGCGCAAGTCTCCAGCATCACGCTCTGGTTCATCACCACCGAGCCGGTGCGGGCGTTCAGGATGACCTTGGCCGACAGCTTGCCGGGCGTCACATCGATGTTTTCCAGCGCGCCCAGGAAGGCCACGCGGTCACCGCTGGAAATCGGCGCGCGCACGCGGATCACCCGTCCGTCCTGCGCCACCGCGGTATCCGAACCGAAACGCTTGTTGAGCGCATCCACCACGCGGCTGGCGGTGGAAAAGTCGTTGTCGTTGAGCTCCAGCATGACCACGTCCCCGCCGCCCAGCGCGCTGGGAACCGCGCGCTCCACGGTGGCCCCGCCCGAGATGCGCCCGGCGCTCAGATGGTTGATGGTGGTACTGCTGCCCGCGGCCGAGGCGCCCGCACCGCCGACCACGACGTTGCCCTGGGCGATTGCGTAGATCTGGCCGTCGGCGCCTTTCAGGGGTGCCATCAGCAACGTGCCGCCGCGGATGCTCTTGGCGTTGCCGATGGAAGAAACCGTGACGTCGATCAGTTGGCCCGGCTGCGCAAAGGCCGGCAAGGTCGCCGTCACCATTGCCGCCGCCACGTTCTTCAACTGCATGTTGTTGCTGGTGCCGGTCGGCACGTTCACGCCCAGCTGCTGCAGCATGCTGATCACGCTTTGGACGGTAAACGGGGTCTGGGTGGTCTGGTCGCCGCTACCGTCAAGGCCGACCACGAGACCGTAGCCGACCAGCTGGTTCTGGCGCACGCCCTGGATGCTGGCGAGATCCTTGAGGCGCTCGGCATGCGCCGGCATGGCTGCGGCCACGCACAGCCCCGCCGCAACGGCCAACAGCCCCTTGCGAACCAGGTTAACAGCGGAAAACCTTTCCACGAACATGACAAAACCCCACATCAGAAAGGAGACACGCTAAAGAAGAAACGTCCCAGCGACGACATGAACTCCGCCATGTCGACGCGGGTATTGGTGCGGTATTCGACCTTGGCGTCGGACACCACGGTCGAGGAAACGGTATTGCCGGTCTGGATATTGTCCGGACTCACGGTGCCCGAAAAGCGTACGTATTCCACCCCCTTGTCGAGGGCCACCTGCTTTTCCCCGCTCACCACCAGGTTGCCGTTAGGGAGCACCTCCGTGACGGTCACGCCGATGGTGCCGGTAAAGGTATTGCTGGAGCTGACTGCCCCCTTGTCTTCAAACTTGTTGGAAGAGGTGCCGCTGGCCGACAGTTCCTTGATGGTGGTGCCGAAGATGGTCGGCGCCGGCGATGCGACCGTGCCGGTCTTGCTGGCCGAACTGCCGGCGGTCTTGCCTGCGCTGGTTCTTTCATTGATCACAATGGTCAGCGTATCGCCCACCAGGCGCGCACGGCGGTCTTCCAGCAACGGCCGATAGACTGCCGACTGGAAGATCGCGCCGGACGTGGCTGGCGCATACGACGCTGGCTGGGGGCGCGCCGTCATCGGCCCCTTGACGATCGATTCGGGCACGGTGTTGCAGCCGGCGACGGCCAATGTGCCCACTACGGCGGCGAACTTCAGCAAGCGATTCATATTTGCCTCTTCCTTCTTCAAACTGCTAACTCCCCATTCAACTGCGTGACGATTACAACTGCGAAATCTTGGCCAGCATCTGATCCGAGGTGGTGATCGCCTTGCTGTTGATTTCATAGGCACGCTGGGTCTGGATCATGTTGACCAGTTCTTCCACCACGTTGACGTTCGAGGTTTCCACATAGCCTTGCCACAGCGCGCCGGCGCCATTGGTGCCCGGCGTATTGGGGTTGGGCGTGCCCGATGCGGAGGTTTCCACATACAGGTTCTCGCCGCGGCTTTCCAGGCCGGCCGGGTTGATGAAGGTCGCCACCTGGATGGTGCCGATCTGCGTGCTGGCAGTCGAACCGGCCTGCATGATCGAGACGGTGCCGTCGCGGCCGACCGACAGCTTGGTGGTATTGAGGGGAATGGTGATCGGCGGCTGCAATGTGTAGCCGCTGGAGGTCACCAGCTGGCCCTGGTTGTCGGTCTGGAAGGAGCCGTCGCGGGTATAGGCGGTGGTGCCGTCCGGCAGCAGAATCTGGAAGAAACCCGCGCCCTGGATGGCCAGGTCCTTGTCGTTGTTGGTCTGGTTGACGTTGCCCTGCGTGAAGATGCGCTCGGTCGCCACCGGACGCACGCCGGTACCGATCTGCAAACCCGACGGCAGCTGGGTCTGTTGCGACGATTGCGCGCCGGGCTGGCGCACGGTCTGGTACAGCAGGTCTTCGAACACGGCGCGCGAACGCTTGAAACCGTTGGTGCTGACGTTGGCCAGGTTGTTCGAAATCACGTCCAGCTGCGTCTGCTGCGCATCCAGGCCAGTCTTGGAAATCCAAAGGGAACGAATCATTTATTTCTCCGGTAATCGGCGATTACACCGAGGCAATCAGGATAGTCAGGTCAAGGACAGGATCTGGGTCGCCTTGGTCGCATCGCTTTCGGCGGTCTGGATCATCTTCATGTTCATCTCGAACTGGCGCGAGAGGTTGATCATATTGACCATCGCCTCCACCACGTTCACATTGCTGCCTTCCAGCGCGCCGCTGGCCAGCCGCACATTGGCATCGGGCTGGGCGGCGCCGCCGTTGATGGTGCGGAACATGCCGTCGTCGCCGCGCTTGAGGTTCTTGTCGTCAGGATTGACCAGCTTGATGCGGCCCAGGATGTTGACCGCATTCGGAATGCCGTCGGTCGGGATGGTGGACACGGTGCCGTCGGCAGCGATCGCCACCGTCACATCGGGCGGGATGGTGATCGGGCCGCCGTCGCCCAGCACAGGCTGTCCGGACTGGGTCTGCAGGATACCGTTCTCAGTGGTCTTGAAGCTGCCGTTGCGGGTATAGGCCTCGCCGCCATCGGCCGTTTGCACGGCGATCCAGCCGCGGCCCTGCACCGCTACGTCGAGCGCGCGACCGGTGTCCTGGATCGGGCCTTGCGAGAAATCGTTGCCCGCCGTGGAGTCCACCACGAAGGCGCGCGTGGGCAAGCCGTCGCCCACCACCGGCGCCGAACGGAACGTATTGAGCTGGGCGCGAAAACCCGTGGTGGTGGCATTGGCCAGGTTGTTGCTGGCGGTGGCCTGTTGCTCGAGCGTGTGCTTGGCGCCCGACATCGCTGTGTAGACCAGACGATCCATAGAACCCCTCTGCGCGGCAAAGCCTGGCTCTGCCGCTGATTGAAACCGGCCGCCGGCGCGGCCGGCGGCTGTGAAGCATATGCGCCCCGGAAGGCGCGCCCATCACCCGATCAGCGCATGCTGACCAGGGTCTGCAAGACGGTATCCTGCACCTTGATGGTTTGCGAGTTGGCCTGGTAGACGCGCTGGGCCACGATCATGTTGACCAGTTCGGCGGTCAGGTCGACGTTGGAGTCTTCCACCGCGCGCGATTGCAACGTGCCGAAGCTGCCGCTCGTAGGCGTACCGACCAGCGGGGAGCCGGCTTCTGCAGTCGCCTGGTACAGGTTGTTGCCGATCGGCTGCAAGCCGTTCGGGTTGGCAAAATTCACCAGGACCACCTGCCCCAGAGTCTTGGTTTGCTGGTTGCTGTAGGAGCCGATGATGCTGCCATCCTTGGCGATCGAGAAGCTCGAGAGCGTACCCGGCATCATGCCATCCTGGCTTTGCGCCAGGTTGACGAAAGCCGAACCGGTCTGGGTCGAACCGGTGTACGACAAAGCGATGGTTCCCGGGAAGGTACCGCCAGCCTTGGTGTAATTGGTCATGTCCAGCGTCATGCCGGTGGTCGCGGTCATCGCGCCGGTAGAGTCGAAGGTCATCGTGCCGATGGCCAAGGGAGCCGGCGGCGTTGCGCCGTTGGTCACGGTTGTGCCATCGATGGTCGCGTAAATATCCCAGGTGGTGGTCGGCGGGGTGCCTGTGGTCGCATTCTTCACATAGTAAGTCTGCACGCTGTACGGATTGCCGAGGCTGTCGTACATCGTCACACCGGTCGAGTTATTGTACGAATTCGGCTGGGCCGGATCGAAAGGGGTCACGGTCGGCACACTCTGGCGCGAATCCAGGTTCACCTTGGTGCTGACTTTGGTGGTAGCCGTGGCCGGCATTGCCGAGGTATCGATCTTCAGCGCGACCGGGTCGCCGCCGGACACGCCTGCGGCATACCCCATCAGGTAAGCCCCATTCATGCTTGGATTGATGATGTAGCCGTTCTTGTCCAGTTCAAACTGGCCATTGCGGCCATACATCGGCGCCTTGCTGTCCGGGCTGGATGCCAGTTGGAAAAATCCGTCGCCATTGATGGCGATGTCCAGCGGATTGTTCGTCGTGGAGATATTGCCCTGAGTAAACGCCTGGGCCACATTGGCCACCATCACACCGATACCTACCGGCGAATTGCCGGAACGGTTCATCGAATTGGCGTACATGTCGGCGAACTGCGCCTGCGCTTCCTTGAAGCCGACGGTGCTGGCGTTGGCCACGTTATTACCGATGACATCCAGGCTCTTTGCCGCGCCGTTCAGTCCGCTCAAACCTTGTTGAAAACCCATTTGTTGCTCCCTGTCGGTAATGACGATTAAAGAATTTGCACGACGTCGGTCGGCTTGATGGTGCCGATGTTCGAGACGTTGAGCTTGATGCTGCCATCGGCGGCCGTGGTCACGCTGGCGACGGTGCCGAATGCGAGCGCGGTCGCATTCACGCCGACGCCGTTGTTGGCGGCCGTCACGGTAAAGGTGTAATTGCCGTCCGCGGCCTTGCTGCCGACGTCGTTGGTGCCATCCCAGATCACCGGCATCGTGCCAGCCGCCTGCGGCCCCAGGTCCATCGTGCGCACCACGGCGCCGGTGGAATCCTTGACGGTGACGATGACCGAAGACGCCGTCGAATCCAGCTGCACGCCGAACACCGCCTTTTGCGTCGTGGTTTCGGTGCCGTCCTCGGCCTTGGTTGTGTCCGAGGTCAGTTGGATGCTGTTGCCCGGCGCCAGCACGCTGTGGCCGATCATGTTGGCCGACTGCAGCGCCTGCGAGGAGCTCAGGTTGCCCATCAGGGTCGACAGCGTGGTATTGAGCTGGCTGATGCCCGAGACGGTCGACAGTTGCGCCATTTGCGTGGTCAGCTGCGAGTTGTCCATCGGGTTGCTGGGATCCTGGTTCTTCATCTGCGCGATCAAGAGCGTCAGGAAGCGGTTCTGGATCGCATCTGCGCTATTGTCGTTGAGGCCGCCCGAGCCGCTGGAGGAACTCGTGCCGCCGGTGCCGTTCATGGCCGTCAGCAGGTCGGAAGATACGGTGGTCATGGGCTAGAGTCCTATTGGCCGATGGTGAGGGTTTTAACCAGCATGGACTTGGCGGTGTTCATCGTTTCCACGTTGGTCTGGTAAGAGCGCGAGGCGGAGATCATGTTGACCATTTCCTCGACCGGATTGACATTGGGCATCGCCACGTAGCCGTTGGCGTCGGCCATCGGGTGCTTGGGATCGTAGACCAGCTTGGGCGGCGCCTGGTCTTCGACCACTGCCGCGACCTTCACGCCGCTGTCCTTGACGTCGCCGACCGGGATCGCCTGGAACACCACCTGCTTGGCTTTGTAGGGCGTGCCGTCGGGGCTGGTGGCGCTGTCGGCGTTGGCGATATTGCTCGCCACGGCATTCAGGCGCTGCGCCTGGGCGCTCATGGCCGAGCCGGCAACATTGAAGATATTAGAGAGGGACATGGCTTATCAACCCGGTTGGATGGCGTTAATCATGGCCTTGATCTGGCCGTTGACTGCGGTGACGCCGGCTTCGTAACGAATGCCGTTGTCGACGAACTCATTGCGCTCGACGTCCATGTCGACGGTATTGCCGTCGACGCTGCCCTGGGTCGCGGTGCGGTACAGCAGCGGCGAACCGCCAATGCTGCCCTCGCCCGAACCGGCTGCCTCGCCGGCGACGTGCGCCGCAGCGGTACGCGCCAACCGCAGCGGAGGCAACGCGGTCGATTTATTGTCCAGCGCATTCTTGAGCGCATCGGCGAAATTGACGTCGCGCGCCTTGTAATTCGGGGTATCGGCGTTGGCGATATTGGATGCCAGCACCTGCTGGCGCTGGGCCCGCAGGTTCAGCGCCAGTTCGTTGAAGCGGAAATAGTCGTCGAGCTTTGAGACCATCTGGCCCTCCTGGAATGCCGGCGCCGCTCAAGTTATCGCGGACTGCGCCGATGATGGAATTACATAAGCTCGATCATACGGTTGCCCCCGGAAGTTTAATGGGCGATAAGCAGAGAAAAGCCTCCCTTGTTCCTGCTTTTGACCTCGCGCGCGCGAAGTAACATTGCTGCCAAGATTCGCCAATGCCCCGTCCGGGGCGAGTTGCACAAAATGAAACAGCCTTCCCGCGTATTGCGCCATGCCGCGGCCGTCCTCGCCCTGCTGGCTTGCGGCTTCCAAGGCGCGTTCGCCCAAGCAGACCCGAATGCCCCCCAGCGCCAGGACTTGCCGGCGCTGCAGCAGGTCGCCGAGCAATTCCTCAAGACGCAGACCTCCGGCTTGCCGGGCAGCGTCACCGTCGATGTCGATCCGGTGGATCCCCGCCTGAACCTGAACGCCTGCATCGAACCGCAAGCCTTCATGCCGAATGGCGCGCGCCTGTGGGGCAGGACCACCATCGGTATCAAATGCGTGGCGCCCTCCCCGTGGACTGTTTATGTGCGCGCCAACGTCCGGGTGGTATCGGATTACCTGGTGGCGGCCGTGCCGCTGGTCCAGGGACAAACCATCAGCGCCGCCGACGTCACGCGCATGCGCGGCGATTTGTCGGGATTGCCTAACGGCATCATTACCGACGAATCCCAGGCCGTCGGGCGAGTCGCCTCCATGTCGGTGCGCGCCGGCACTCCCCTGCGCATGGATACCGTGCGCAACCAGCGCGTGGTGCAGCAAGGCCAGCCGGTACGCGTCGTCTCCAATGGTCCCGGCTTCCAGATCTCAACCGAGGCGCGCGCCCTGTCCAACGCCTCCGAGGGGCAAATGGCGCAAGCGCGGACAGCGGCCGGACAGGTGGTCAGCGGCATTGCCAAGGCAGGCGGCATTCTGGAAATCAACTATTAATACAGGGCAATATGTTTCTTCCAGGAACCCGCATCGAACGGATGCCAGGAAAGATGGCGACAGGGTTCAAATTGCGGCGCCAGTTGTTAAAGTTTGCGGAAAAATAGCCGATAATCAAAGCGACAGGCGGTGCGAAGCACCCTCACCCTACAAGGAATACTGCCGTGAATGTTAATGACGCCCTGAAATCCACCTCCGGACGCACCACCGAGCAAACCCAGGCCCAGCCGCGTCCGGGCGCGCAAACCGGCAACAGCGCAGCCTCGACGGCCGCCGCCTCGGACAACGTGCGCCTGTCGGCCACTTACCAGTCGCTGGAAACCAAGGCCAACGGCAGCTTCGATGCCAAGAAGGTCGCGGAAATCAAGGCGGCCATCGCCAACGGCACTTTCCAGGTCGACCCGGACAAGGTCGCCAGCGGCCTGTTCGATACCGTCCAGACGCTGATCAACGC
Source organism: Herbaspirillum sp. SJZ099 (assembly GCF_007828355.1). Taxonomy (NCBI): domain Bacteria; kingdom Pseudomonadati; phylum Pseudomonadota; class Betaproteobacteria; order Burkholderiales; family Oxalobacteraceae; genus Herbaspirillum; species Herbaspirillum sp. SJZ099. Next base: position 213,990 of record NZ_VIUO01000006.1, read on the forward strand.
GCGCAAGGCCTAACCCGGATTCGCACGAACCATCACAGACCATGAGCAACCCGGCACACAGCCTGACACAGGAAAAAACGGCGCTGGCCCGGCTGGTTGAAAAACTGCGCCAGGAGCAAGCATTGCTCTCCGAGACCGCGTCCGAAGGCATGACCGACCTCATCGGCGAAAAGGCCACCATCGTTGCCGAAATGACCACCCTCGCCGGCCAGCGCCACCAGCTCCTGGCCAGCCTTGGCTATGCCGACGATGAAAGCGGCATGCAACAGTGGATGAATGAACAAGGTTCGGATGACGACAAGGAAATCTGGGCTGCCCTGTTCGACCTGGCGCAAGACGCCAAGGAACTGAACCGCGTCAACGGCCTCCTGATCGGCAAGAAACTGTCGATCAACCAAAGCGCGCTGACCATCCTGCAAGGCAAGTCCAACGCGGGCAACTTCTATGGCCCGGATGGCCAAAGCAGCATCAAATCGGTCGGCCGCCGCCTTGGCGTGGTGTAAATCCGACCGCAGGTTCCTCGACCGGGAATCGGCGCAAGCCATATAAAAAAGCCCGGTGCATACCGTAATGCCGTTCAGTTAAGCGCTGAACGGCATTTTTGTTTGTGGAGTTCAGACTCCGTTCGCCCTGAGTAGCTGCGTAGCAGCGTATCGAAGGGCAGGCAAGACCCGCTGACGCCGGCATGCTGGCTTCGATACGGCCCTGGCGGGCCTACTCAGCCCGAACGGACTCTTGATGATTGCGCGAGAGAGTTTGCCTTAACTAAGCGGCGTTACGGTAGTACATGCCGTTTTTCTGTGATTGCCGTGCCCTGACCACGCCATGGGGCGCATCAGCAGCGGGATTCAGGCCACCCCGGACCAGGCATGCTCGCGCAGGTAGGAACGCATGCGCGATATCGCCTGGCTGTGCAGCTGGCATACGCGCGATTCGGACACGCCCATGACGGCGCCAATTTCCTTGAGGTTCATCTCCTGCTCGTAATACAAACCCATCAGGATTTGCTCGCGCTCCGGCAAGGCCCGGATCGACTCGACCACGGCCTCGCGAAAGCCCCCGTTGATCAGGTTCTGCAGCGGATTGTCGGTTTCGGCCGATTGGTAGCGATCGAGGAAATGCTCATGGCCGCTGTCGTCATCGTGGAAGTCTTCATAGTAGATCAACTGGTGGCCGCCGCAATCGGTGAGCATGGCCTGATATTCGGCCAGGCTGAGCTTCATGTGCTGCGCCACTTCGTTCTCTTGCGGTTGGCGCCCCAGTTTCTGCAGCAGCGCCTGCATCGCATCTTCCACCTTGCGCGCGTTCTGGCGGATGCTGCGCGGCAGCCAGTCGCTGCTGCGCAACTCGTCCAGCATGGCGCCGCGGATGCGCTGCACGGCATAGGTCTCGAACTGTGCGCCGTGCGTTTCCTCATAACGGTTGACCGCGTCCAGCAGGCCTATCATGCCGGCCTGGATCAGGTCGTCCACCTCGACGCTAGGGGGCAACTTCGCCTTGAGCTGATGCGCCAGCTTCTTGACCAGCGGCGCATGCAGCTCCAGCAAATCGTTCTTGCCTGTTTTTCCCTTGACGTTATACATGCACGTCACACTCCGAGACTTGCACCGTCGGTTGCCATGCCGTAAGCGCTTTTTGCCGCATCCTGCCCTGCCAGTTGCTTGGCCAAGCGATGGAAGGCGATCGACGCGCCCGCGAACGGGAACACGTCCATCACCGCCCTGCCTTGCCCGCAGGCGCGCCGGATATGATCGTCAGCCGGAACCGATCCGAGGAAATTCAATTGCGCCGCCAGGTAACGACTGGCCGCCTGCGCCATGTTGGCATAGACGGTCTGCGCTTCCGCTTCGGTCGCATCGTTGATGATGAGGCTGAACGGACGGCGCCCGATCCTGTCGGTCAAGCTCTTCAAAAGCACATAGGCGGCCTTGATCGACGATGCGCTGGTGGAGAGCTGGATGACGATCTCCCCCATTTCCATGGTCGATACCGGAAACGAGTCATCCTCCGCCAATACGCCGTTGACCAGCGTGATTTCGGCCTGCTCAATGAGCGTATCGAAGATCGAGACCAGCCGGCCCGCTTGCGGATGGCCGGCCGCGGGCACCGCGCGGCGCGCGATGCGGGCCATCGAAAAACCCTCAGGAAGCAGGCGCACCGCTTCATGCAAGGGCCGCTCCATGCGGGCGACTTCCTGCAGCGTGGCGACATCGTGGCGCAGGCCGATGCGCGTCAGCAAGCCCGATGACGCAACGCCGCCGTCAACCAGCAGCACCTGATGGCCGGCCTGGCTCAGCGATGCCGCCAGGTTGATCAGCATCGCGCTCTTCTCTTCCTCGCCCAGTACCGACAAAAAGGTAAACAGGCGCGGCACCGGACGCTCCAGCATCCGGCGCAGTCCTGCCGCCTGGTCGATGTCGTAACTAGCCAAAGGTCACCTCTCGCAAGCCTTTGTCATTCATGGAAAGCGCGGTCGGCCCCACCACCACCGGCAACTCGCCCTCCTGGAATTCGAACGGCGCGGTTTCGCGCTTTTGCTTGAAGGCGCGGTCGGCCAGGTAGAGCTTGTTGGCCACATGCAGGTCTTCCGGCACCCGCTGGCCGTTGGCCACATAGTGCAGGTTGAGCTTGTGGCGGATCACCACGTCGAGCACATTGCCGATGGTGGCCGCCTCGTCCAGTTTGGTGACGATGCAGCCGGCCAGGCCCGAGCCCGAGTAGGCATGCACCACCTCGTTGAGGGTGCCCCCGGTGGCGGTGGCGTTCAGGCACAGCAAGCGCTTGATGTCGACGCCGGCGCCGGCCAGCATCGCCTCCTGCTCGGCCACCATCTGGTCGCGCTGGCCCACGCCGGCGGTATCGATAAGCACGGTATGCTTGCCCTTGAGTTCTTCCAGCGCAATGCGCAGGTCGGTTTCATCCTTGACCGAGTGCACCATCACTCCCAGGATCTTGCCGTAGATGCGCAGTTGCTCGTAGCCGCCGATACGGTAGCCGTCGGTCGTGATCAGCGCCAGCTTGCCGGAGCCATGGCGCATCACGCAACGCGCCGCCAGTTTCGCGGTCGTCGTGGTCTTGCCCACGCCGGTCGGCCCGACCATGGCGAACACGCCGCCGTTTTCCAGCAATTCGCTTTCGCTGGCCAGCGTATTGAGGTTGCGCGCCAGCACCGACTTGACCCAGAACATGATGTCCTGCGACTTGGAGTTGTTGGGCAGGTTTTCGGTGATCAGGCGCGACAGGCTGGCGCTGAAACCGGCCGCCAGCATTTCCTTCATGACCAGGGCCTTCAGGGGCTCGCGCTTTTGCGTGCCGCCCCAGGAAATCTCCGCCAGTTGCGTTTCCAGCACGCCGCGCATGGAACGGATCTCGCTCATCACTTCCGACAGGATCTCATCATAATCCTTGCCGTCGAATTCAGGTAGCGAGGAGCGCGGGGCCTGCTCCTGCCCGCCTTGCTGCTCCGCATCGCGCGCACGGCGCTGGTCGCTGCTGCGGCTGCGCCAGACACGGGCGTCGGCAGGCGCGGCTGGCTCGGCCGGTCTGGGAGCGATCAGGCCGATCGGCTGCTGGTCCAGCAACGGCCCGGATTCGGCGCGCGGCGCCCGCGGCGGCTGCTGCGCCAGCGGCGAGGACAGCAAGGCCGGGCGCCTGGATGGCGGCGCCGGCGGCAAGCCCGACTGCTGCTGCAGCGATGCCGCCTGGGGCCGGGTCACCGCTTCGCGCGCGGCTCCGGGAGCCACCAGCGTGGTCATGTCCTCATTGGCCATCGCCAGGATTTCCACCCCGTCGGGAATGTTGCGATTGGAGAGGATGACGGCATCCGGGCCGAGCGCTTCACGTACCTGGCGCCACGCTTCGCGAGACGAATTGGCGATAAATTTCTTGACGTTCATGCTTGCCCTCCAACTAGGCTGGTAACTTTAATCGTTTTCGAATCTGGTATTTCAGAATGGGACAGCACCCGCAACTGCGGCATGGCGCGCCGCAGGAAGCGCGACAGCAATGCGCGCAACGGCGCGGGAACCAGCAATACCGGCGTCAGGCCCAGTTGCTCCTGGCGCTGCGCCGCCTGTTCGGTTTGCGCAACCAGCGAATCGGCCAGGCCGGGTTCGATGCCGCCGCTGTCGCCGCCGGCCTGCAAGGCCTGCAGCAGCAAGCGCTCGAGCTTGACATCCAGGGTCATGACGGACAGTTCGCTGTCGCCCGGGAAAATCTGTTGCACGATCGCGCGGCCCAGCGCGATACGCACGATCGCGGTGAGCTCGTTGGGCTCCTGGATGCGCGCCGCATGCTCGGCCAGCGTTTCGATGACGGTACGCATGTCGCGGATGTGCACGCCTTCCAGCAGAAGGTTCTGCAGCACCTTCTGCAGCGTGCCCAGCGGCAGCATCTTCGGCACCAGGTCCTCGACCAGCTTGGGCGCTTCCTTGGCCAGGTGGTCCAGCAGGCTTTGCACTTCCTGGCGCCCCAGCAGTTCGGCCGCATGGGTGGTGATCAGGTGGTTCAGGTGGGTCGCCACCACGGTGCCGGCATCGACCACGGTATAGCCCATCGTGGAAGCCTGTTCGCGCAGGCTGTTGTCGATCCACACCGCCGGCAGGCCGAACGCCGGATCGCTGGTCATCATGCCCGGCAACGGCCCGGTGACCATGCCTGGATTGATGGCCAGATACTGCCCGGCATGCGCTTCGCCCTTGCCCACTTCCACGCCCTTGAGGGTGATGCGGTAGGCCGAAGGTTTCAGTTCCAGGTTATCGCGGATATGGATGGGCGGCGACAGGAAACCGACCTCCTGCGCGAATTTCTTGCGGATGCCCTTGATGCGCTTGAGCAGCTCGCCCCCTTGCGCCTTGTCGACCAGGGGAATCAGGCGGTAACCGACCTCCAGGCCCAGCGTATCGACCGGCATGACGTCTTGCCAGGTGGCTTCTTCCGTTTCCTGGGTCGGCGCGGCGGTGACCGATTCCGGTTGCGCAGCGGCGGTCTTGGCCAGTTCCTTGCGGTTGCCGATGACGTAGGCGCTGCCGGCCATGGCGGCGGCCAGGACAATGAACGCGAAGTGCGGCATTCCCGGAATCAGGCCCATGCCGCCGATGATGACGGCGGTGATGTAGAGCACTTCCGGCTTGGCGAACAATTGGTTGATCAGTTGCCCGCCCACGTCCTGGTCGTTGGCCACGCGCGAGACCACCACGCCGGCCGCGGTCGAGATGATCAGGGAAGGGATCTGCGCCACGAGGCCGTCGCCGATGGCCAGCAAGGTGTAGTTCTTCAGTGCGGTGTCGAATGCCAGGTCGTGCTGCACCATGCCGACCACCAGGCCGCCGACGATGTTGACCACCGTCACGATGATGCCGGCCACGGCGTCGCCCCGCACGTATTTACTGGCGCCGTCCATGGCGCCGTAGAACTCGGACTCCTGCGCCACTTCCTTGCGGCGGGCCCGGGCTTCGGGCTCGCCGATCAGGCCGGCGTTGAGGTCGGCGTCGATCGCCATCTGCTTGCCCGGCATCGCATCCAGGGTGAAACGCGCGCCCACTTCGGCGATACGGCCGGCGCCCTTGGTCACCACCATGAAGTTGATGATGGTCAGGATCACGAACACGACGATGCCGACCGTGTAATTGCCGCCGATCAGGAAGTGGCCGAAGGCTTCGATCACCTTGCCGGCCGCGTCAGGCCCGGTATGCCCCTCGGTCAGGACCACCCGGGTCGAGGCGACGTTGAGCGACAGGCGCAGCATGGTGGACACCAGCAGCACGGCCGGGAAGGCGATGAAGTCCAGCGGCTTGACGGTGTACAGCGCCGTCATCAGCACGATGACCGACAACGAGATGTTGAAGCTGAACAGCAGGTCCAGCATGAAGGCCGGCAACGGCAACACCATCATCGCCAGCATCATGACGATCAGGATGGGCGCGGCCATCGCCCGCGAGCTTTTCACCGGCACCCAGGCCGGCAGTTTCATGGTATTGAGTTTGGCCATAGTCATTGCATCGTTCTACGCCGCGCCGCCCGCGACTTGGTCGCCGTGGCCGGATCGAGTTCACTGGGCACCTGAAGCTCGGTCGGCTCGGTCGGCCGGTGGCCGCCAAACTGGCCGTAGGTGCGCAATTGGAAGACATAGGCCAGCACTTCGGCCACGGCGGTATAAAGGGCTTCCGGAATCTCGTCGCCGATTTCGGTATGGGTGTGCAGCGCACGCGCCAGCGGCGGCGCCTCCAGCAGCGGCACTTTGTGCTCGCGCGCCAGTTCGCGGATCTTGGCGGCGATGTCGTCGGCGCCCTTGGCCACCACCTTGGGCGCGCCCATCTTGCCCTCGGTGTATTTCAGCGCGACCGCGTAGTGGGTCGGGTTGGTCACCACGACGTCGGCGGTCGGCACCTCGGCCATCATCCGGCGGCGGGCCATGGCGCGCTGCATCGCGCGGATCTTGCCCTTGATATGCGGGTCGCCTTCGGCTTCCTTGTGTTCCTGCTTGACTTCCTGGCGCGTCATGCGCAGCTTCTTGCCGTAGTTCCAGATCTGGTACGGCACGTCCAGGATGGCGATGAAAATGAGCGACGACACGATGATGATGAAGCTGACCCACAGCAGGTGCGCCGAATGCTGGCTGCTGGTCTTGATCGACTCGACGCCCAGCCCCATCACCGCGTCGATCTGGCTCTTGATCGCCAGCCAGGCGATCGTGCCGACCAGCAAGGTCTTGAGCACGGCCTTGAGCAATTCGGCCAGCGAATTGAGGGAAAACATATTGGTGAAGCCCTTGACCGGGTTGAGCTTGCTGAATTTGGGGAGCAGCGACTCGGTGTTGAACAGCCAGCCCCCGAGAATCAACGGCGAAGCCACCGCGGCCAGGGTCATCAGGAATGCGATCGGGATGATGGCGATGGCGACATCGACGAAGTGCGCGCTGAGCATGTCGAACAGCACGATATGGTCATACGCCGCGGCGCGCTCGAAAGTGAAGGCGGCGACCATGATGCGGTCCAGGCTGGTCACCAGCGGCCCGCTGAACATCCATACGCAGCAACCGCCGATGAGCAGCAGCACGCACGTCGCCATTTCACGCGAACGTGGCACATCGCCCTGCTCACGAGCACGCTCAAGACGTTTGCTCGTGGCGGGCTCGGTCCGCTCCATGTCGCTGTCGTCGGCCATTTGCCGAATCCCCCTGCATAAACTGCATTCCCGATTGATAGACGGATTTCGAGAACGATAGCCAGAATTATTGGGGAGCCGGCATCGGTATCATCAGGGGAATAGGGGCAAAAAGGTCCCCCATTTCGGACTAGGCAAAAACACAAGTCTCTGCCTGTGGCAAAACGGATCGTATCGAAAAGGAAAGAAAAAAGGCTGGAACGACAACATCCGACCTGCTCCGGCCGGATTTTCGCCGGGAATGCCGCATCGCCAGGGATGCGCCCCGGCGCATCGTGCGTTTCGCGCGTTTCGCGCATTTCGCACGTCGCTGCATCCCGCAAGACCAGGCCATTGCCATTGCGACAACGGCCTGCCGCGCTTTCTCAGAAGCCCAGGCTTTCCAGCAGGTCGTCGACCTGCCCCTGGTTGGCGATCACATCCTTGCCGGCCGGGTCGATCTGAGGCCCGTTCAGGAGGCCGGTGTCTTCCTTCTTCGCCTCGCCGGGCGAATAATCCACCAGCAGTTGCACCAATTGCGACTCCAGATCGTGCGCCAATTGGGTGACGCGCTTGATCACCTGCCCGGTCAGGTCCTGGAAATCCTGGGCCATCATGATATCGAGCAATTGCTGCTTGGTGACGCTGCTGTCCTCGACTGCCTGGGCCAGGAATGCCGATGTCTTCGTTCCCAGCGCCAGATAACCCGCTTCGGACAGGCCCGATGCCCCCGCCGCATCCCACTGCGCCTTGAGTTCGGCGGCGCCATCCTTGATGCGCTCTTGCAGCGGGCTGGCCAGCTCGGTGGCCGTGAGTACGCGCTGCGCCGCCTGTTCGGTCATGCGCGCCACGTATTCGAGGCGGTCGCGCGCGTCCGGCATGTCGCTGGCGGCCCTTTCCAGCAAGCGGTCGAAACCCAGGCCGCGCAGGCTGTCGTGCAGGTTGCGCGTCATGTGCCCGATGCGGGAGAGTACCTCCTCGTTGAGCACGCCCGTGGCTGGGGCGTTTGCGTCCTCGCTCACCTCAGCCACCTGCGGCCATCTTTTCGAAAATCTTGGCCAGCTTCTCGTCCAGCGTCGCCGCGGTGAAGGGCTTGACCACGTAGCCGTTGGCGCCGGCCTGGGCGGCGGCCACGATGTTTTCCTTCTTGGCTTCGGCCGTGACCATCAACACCGGCAGCTTGGACAGCGACGGGTCCTTGCGGATTTCCTGCAGCATGGTCAGGCCGTCCATGTTGGGCATGTTCCAGTCGGAGACGACGAAGTCGAATTGGTCGCTGCGCAACTTTTGCAGCGCCTGCACGCCATCCTCGGCCTCGTCCACGTTGGTGTAGCCCAATTCCTTGAGCAGGTTGCGCACGATGCGGCGCATGGTCGAAAAGTCATCGACGACTAAGAACTTGGTATTGGGACCCGACATGCTAAGACTCCATCTGATCAATTGATTTCTTGGTTAACGGCAAGCCCGCATGCGAACTTGAACCGTCCCGCTTTCTTATTCCGTACGCACGCGACATTCCGTCCATGCGCCCCTCTTCTGCGCCACGGCATTGTAGTGCAGCAACCACGAAAATGGCAGTGGAATCGGCGCTGCCGCCGTGTTTTATACGCGCAACGCCCGGCTGCCGTGCTCGGCCAGCCATGCCAGCACCCTGCCCGGCATCGCCTGCAGCGACAGCACCTCGTGCGCGGCGCCGATTGCGATGGCTTCGCGCGGCATGCCGAACACCACGCAGGAGGCTTCATCCTGGGCGAAATTGTAGGCGCCGGCCCCCTTCATCTCCAGCATGCCCTGGGCGCCGTCCTTGCCCATGCCGGTCAGGATCACGCCGACGGCGTTCTTGCCGGCGCAGGCCGCGGCCGACTGGAACAGCACATCCACCGATGGCCGGTGGCGGTTGACCGGCGGCCCCTGGTCGAGCTGGGTCATGTAGTTGGCGCCGCTGCGCACCAGCTTCAGGTGCGAGTGGCCGGGGGCGATGTAGGCATGGCCGGGCAGTACGCGTTCGTTGCCGGCCGATTCGGTCACCGATATCTTGCACAGGTTGTTGAGGCGCTGCGCAAAGGAACGGGTAAAGCCTTCCGGCATGTGCTGGGTGATCAGGATGCCGGGGCAGTCCGAGGGCATGCGGATGAGGAACTCCTTGATGGCTTCGGTGCCGCCGGTGGAAGCGCCGATGATGATCAGCTTTTCGCTGCTGGTGAGCGGATTGCGGATCTGCGGCAAGGCCTCGCCCGGCACATGCCCCTGCTCGGCCGCGCGCGGCGCGCGGGCCTTTACCCGCGCCTTGGAGGCGGCCCGGATCTTGTCGGCAATCATGTCGGCATATTCCTGCATGCCGCTCTGGATCGATATCTTGGGCTTGGTGACGAAATCGATCGCCCCCAGTTCGAGCGCGCGCAAGGTGATTTCCGAGCCGCGCTCGGTCAGCGAAGACACCATCACCACCGGCATGGGGCGCAGGCGCATCAGCTTTTCCAGGAAATCCAGGCCGTCCATGCGCGGCATTTCGACGTCCAGCGTCAGCACGTCCGGGTTGGTCTGCTTGATCAGTTCGCGGGCAATGATCGGGTCGGGCGCCACGCCTACCACTTCCATGTCCGGCTGGCTGCCGATAATTTCACGCATCACGCTGCGAATCAGCGCGGAGTCGTCAACGATGAGTACTTTTATTTTCATAACCATGCTTTCCGTATTGCTTGCCGCGCCTGCCTGCTGCAGGGGCGGCCACGCTCAGAACAGGTCGACTTCGCCGCCCACCGGCTTGGTAACCAGTTTGCTTGCATAAGCCTTTTCCCGCACCGCCAGCGTATCGTTGTGCAGTTGCTTCAGTTTCTTGACCAGGACCTTGCCGGTTCGCGGAAAAAAATACACCTTGCGCGGCCAGATGTCGTTCAGGTCCTCGGCCACGACGCGGATGCTTTCCGCCTTGAGATAGCGCCGGACGAATTCGGCATTGCGTTCGCCGACGTTGATGGCGGAAAACCCGCGCAGCACATTGCCGCCGCCGAACACCTTGGCCTCCAGGTTATCGCGGCGCGCGCCGGCCTTGAGCACGTCGTTGATCAGGATTTCCATGGCATAGGTGCCGTAGCGCGCCGATGCCGACACCGGGCTGCCGTCATCGCCGCCGCCGTCTGGCAGCATGAAGTGGTTCATGCCGCCGATGCCCGATACCCGGTCGCGGATACAGGCCGAGACGCAAGACCCCAGGACCGTGACGATCATCATGTCCTTATGGGTAAAGTAATACTCCCCCGGCAGGATCTTCGCCGCATCGCAGTCGAACGTGCGATCGTAGTAAAGGTTGGTGGCAAACTGCTCGGGTGCTTGACTCATGTCTTGTTCCTTGCGCCACGCTGCGCCGCATTCAGTTCGTAGACCGTCTTCCCCTTGAGTTTGAGGGCGTCGGAAACGTACAGGAAGTTTTCCGAATGCCCGGCAAACAGCAAGGCATGGGGTTTCATCAGGGGCACGAATCGCGACAAGATCTTGCTCTGGGTCGGCTTGTCGAAGTAAATCATCACGTTGCGGCAGAAGATGACGTCGAACTGGCCGCTGATCGGCCAGCCGTCTGCCAGCAGGTTCAATTGCTTGAAGGTGATCAGCTTGCGCAACTCCGGCCGCACGCGCACATAGCCCTCATGGTTGCCCTTGCCGCGCAGGAAGAACTTTTTCACCCGCTCCGGCGCCAGCTTCTCGATGCGCTCCATCGGATAAATGCCATTGGCGCCGGTCGCCAATACATTGGTATCGATGTCGGTCGCGATGATCTGCACCGGCGGCGTCAGCGTTCCATAAGCCTCGCACACCGTCATGGCAATGGTATAGGGTTCCTCGCCGGTCGATGCCGCCGAGCACCAGATGGAAGCGGGCTCCTTTAGCGTCTTGACAAAATCGGCGAGAATCGGGAAATGGTGCGACTCCCGGAAAAATGAAGTCAGGTTGGTGGTCAGCGCATTGGTAAATGCCTCCCACTCATCGGAATCATGGGTACGCTCGAGCATATCGAGGTACTGATTGAACGAGGTGATGCCGGTCGCGCGCAGGCGGCGCGCCAGGCGGCTGTAGACCATCTCCTGCTTGCTGTCGGCCAAGGCGATGCCCGCACGCTGGTAGATAAGTCCCCTGACACGCTCGAAATCGCGGCCGGTGAAATCGAACTCCTTCCCGGTCTCCCCCTTGCTTGGCACAGTAGGCTTCACTGATTTTCCTTCTCTGGCACATCGCGCCAACGGCGCGAATGCATATGATTTCTGCTTTCCCTGCTCCTCGCGGGCGGGGTTCCCCCTTGTCGAATAATCTATCAGTCGCTGAACGGGGTCAAGCGAATCAACCTTGGAAATGAAGCGGAATTACCCCCCTATTGCGCCACGTCAAGCAGGCTTGCCAAGCCGGCCTACGCTTTTGCGATACCGGGGCGGCCGGCTGGCTGCGCCCTGGCCGCCGCCGCGGACGGCGCCGGCGCATGGCTTGAACGGTAGCCGACACGGAAACCGCCCCAGTGTTTGCCGTTGACATAGATCGGCACCGACAGGTCGTGCATCACCTCCCCGGTATCGCGCTTATACGTTTGCAACAGGAAAGGCTTGGTATTTGCGCCGCAACGCTTGCCGGTGCGGTCGCTGAAGATGCGCTTGGTCCGGTTGTTGACCAGATCGACGTCATAGTTGCCCGTCAACGGCTGCGAAAACTTCTTGTTATGCGTGGGGAAATAGCCGTTATTGTCGACCGCGCCGGCATACGCCAGTTGTGGCATCCGCTCAAGCAGGGCCTCCTGGATCTGCGGCAGCACACGGTCGGTAAAACCGTCGAACAGCGTCGCATGTTTTTGCGGCGAGGTATTCGGGATAGGCTTGTAAGTGCGGTCGAACAGCGCCGCTTCGGTGATGCGCCCAGCGGCGATCGACTCCTCAAACAGCCGGCCGACCCGATGCGCGCCTTCGGCCGCCGCCGCGCGGATCGCATCGTGCGCCGTGCCCGCGCCGCTTTCGGCGATCGCCTCGAACACGATTTCGGCGCGCTCCGACAAGGCCATCGCCGACGCCGCCACGCGCGGCAGTTCGGCGTCGGTCTGCAGCATTCCGTTGCGAATGGCCGATATGGATTCGGCGATGTTTTGCGTGGTCTGCACATGTTCGCGCGAAGCCAGGGCGATCTCCTCGATCTGCTCTTGGGACTGGCTGGCCGAACGCTCGATGCCATTGAGCAGCGCATGCACCTTCTCGACATTCTGGGCCGCTTCCAGCACGCGGCCGCTGAGCGCATTCATGCCCGATGCGGCACGCTCGGCCTCTTCATTGATGGCGCGCACCATCACGCCGATATCGTCCGTGGCCTCCTTGGTGCGTTGCGCCAGCTGGCGCACCTCTCCGGCCACCACGGCAAACCCGCGGCCCTGCTCTCCCGCGCGCGCGGCCTCGATGGCGGCATTGAGCGCCAGCAGATTGGTGCGGGCCGCAATCTCGCTGATGACTTCGGTGATGCCATGGATGCGGCGCGATTTTTCCTGCAGCTGAGCCATCATGCCGGAAGCCGCCTGCGCATCGGTGCGCGCCTGGCCGATCTGCTGCAAGCCGTGGTCGACCTCGGTGCGGCCGCTGATGCTTTCCGAACGCACCTTGGAGGCGATGGCCGAAGCGCGTTCGGCATTGACGGCAATCTGTTCGGTGCTGGCCGCGCTTTGCTCGGCACTGGCCGCGATGTTATTGGCCGCGTCGACGTCCTTGCTGATCTTGCCCTTGATGGAATCGACGAAGAAGGAGGTTTCGGCGGCGCCGATCATGATGTGGTCGATCTCGTTGCCGACCTTCTCGACCAGTTGCGCGCCGCCCGGATTGCGCCGGCGTTGCGCCAGGGCGGAGCACGCCAGCGCGGCCAGCACCGCCAGGCAAGCCGGTAAGGGCGCGCCCAGCGCCGCGCCGGCATGCAACGCCTCCAGCGCGAAAGCCAGGCCGACTCCTGCCAGCACGCCAACTACCCAGGGCAACAGCCTGATGCTCCAAGCCCTCATGCAACCCTTGGAGTTTGCCTTCAACTTTGCCATCGCTTGTCTCCCTGCGGATATTCCGCTTATCAGCGCCTGCTTCAAGGCAGGCATGGCTGCGTGCATAAAGAGCCGCATTGTCCACAATGTAGAGCGGATAACTTACGCATAGCTTATGAACGCACATCTGTTCGCCTGTTTTCCGTGCGGGATTGTCTCAATGACATCGCCCGCCGGAAGCGGCACAAACGCCGGATATGGCGATACAATCCGCCTCATATAGGATAGGGGGGTATGGTATGAGCCACATTGCGCAGCACAAGAACCAGCTGCTCAAGCGCGTGCGCCGCATCGGCGGCCAGTTGCAAGCCTTGGATCGCGCGCTGGAAGCCGATGCCGATTGCAGCAAAACCTTGCATCTGGCGGCCGCCATCCGGGGCGCGCTCAACGGCCTGATGGATGAATTGATCCAGGCCCATGCGCGCGAACATGTCGCCCGCCCCGGCCTGTCCGACCATGAACGCAGCCAGGGATTGGAAGAAGTACTGCAGGCAATTCGCCGCTATTCAAAATAGGAACGCCTATGCAACCGACCTCCTCCGCGCATGAACACATCTACCTCGGCGCCGACCATGACCGCAATACCAGACGCACGCTGTGGGTCGTCCTGCTGACTGCCGCGATGATGGCGGCGGAAATCATCGCCGGCTACCTCACCGGATCGATGGCGCTGCTGGCCGATGGCTTTCACATGGCCACCCATGCCGGGGCGCTGGCGATCTCGGTTGGCGCCTATGTGTTCGCGCGACGCCATGCGCGCGATACGCGCTTTAGCTTCGGCACCGGCAAGGTCGGCGACCTGGCCGGCTTTGCCTCGGCCCTGGCGCTGGCCGGGGTATCCATCGGCATCGGCGCCGAATCCCTCTGGCGGCTTGCGCGGCCGACCGCGGTGCAGTTCGGCGAAGCCATCGCCATCGCTGCCATCGGCCTGGCAGTCAACATCGCCAGCGCGCTGCTGCTGGCCAGGCACGGACACGGGCACGCGCATCATGGCGATGAGCATGCGCACCAGCACTCCCACGGCGGCGACCATCGCCATGCCGATGATGGCCATGACAACAATCTGCGCTCGGCCTATATCCATGTCCTGGCCGATGCGCTGACCTCGGTGCTGGCCATCGGCGCCTTGCTGGCCGGCCTTTACCTGGGCTGGACCTGGCTCGACCCGCTGATGGGGGTGGTGGGTGCGGCGGTGATCGCGCGCTGGTCTTATTCGCTGCTGCGCGAAACTTCCGCCGTATTGCTCGACGTCACCGACGACCGCCTTGCGCGCCGGATCCGCCATGCGCTCGACGGCGACGGAACCCGCATCGACGATTTGCATGTATGGCGCATCGGCCCGGCCGCGCACGCGGCCATCGTCAGCGTCTCAGCTCCGGCGCGCGTCAGCCAAACCGCCTTGCGCGAAAAACTGGCGGCGATCGCCGAACTGAAACACCTCACGCTGGAACACCGGATTGCATGAAACCGACGTCATGACGGCAAGACCATAAAAAAACAGCGGATCGACCGCTGTTTTTTTTACGTCACTGCCACTGGCCGGGCTTGCAGCCTCAACGCCACCCCCGATGCCAGCCATACTGCGGGTGATGCCAGCCCCAGCCATAATGGGCATGGTATTCCCAGACATAACCGGGCCCTGGCGATACATAGGTGGGTTCAACGTAGACCACTCCGGGAGGCGCGACATAAGCCGGCCGCACCGTAGGTGGCGTCACCACGCAGCCACCCAGGACGAGTGTTGCGGCAACAGCCGGAATCAATAAATGGATTTTCATTCTTGCGCTCCTGATCTTGTTTGGCGAATTGTTCCCCGGAGGATCGAAAGTCGCCCCCGGATCTCCACATGCCGTTCGTGGTGATCAGATAACGCCCGAAGCAAGCGCGATGTAGACCTGAAATTGTGTATTTGTGTAACGCCCGGGCCGGCCTCGCCCGCCTAAAATCCCGGACGCCGGGAGCGGAAGCAGCGGCGGTCACATGAAAAAAAACCGCCGCCAGAACAAGTTCTGACGGCGGTTTTCTTTGTCCGCATCAACTGCGAACGCTTGTTTTTTGGTCGGGACGGAGTGATTCGAACACTCGACCCCTTGCACCCCATGCAAGTACGCTACCAGGCTGCGCTACGCCCCGACTGAGCTCGCAATTATAACAGGACATGTGTTTTTTGCTCAACTATTTCTCGGCGCCATCAATATTCTCGCCGGCGCCGCTGGAAATCCGGAGCAACACTCATCCCAGGCGCCAGTTACTGCGCGAACGGGCCTTGGAGCGGATGATATGCATTTCCTCATCCGCCGGCTCATCACCCTGGCCTTGTGGCGTCCGGCGGAACACATCCCTGCCGGCGCGCGTCAGGTTGAACGCGCCGCCGAGGTTGGGAATGCCCAGTCCCTTGGAGATGACGCTCTTGACGATGCGCGGCGGGACGATGCGAAATTCGCCCTTGAATACGCTGTACATCCAGCGCAATTCTTCACCGGTCAATTCGATGTCCATTGGAATGCCCATTTGCCATGCAGAAACAATATGCATCCTAGCACGAAATATTTTGATTTTCCGCACGGAAATCTTATTCCATGCCAAATCCCCGGCAACGCCTGACTGGGCATCAATAGATCAATAGATCAATGGAACGTTGGAATTCCGCGGGAATTTTCCATGAAGGCATGTCAGGAAGGCAATCCAACCCGATGCCGCCGCAACGGCATCAGCCGCCGGTACCGAAGAATTCCTTCAACAGGAAGGCCTGCAACCCCTTGGTGTCGCTCTGGCGGGCCGACAGCACCACTATCCGTCCCAAACGTTGCGAATCCCAGTTGAAATCGCCGGAATAGTATTTCCGGATCAGCGCAATCATGCTGTCCACCACCGCCAGTTCGACATTGCCGCCCGGGCCGGCATCGACCTCGATCAATTGCCTCTGGCTGCGCCGCTGGTCGCTGGTCCAGCCGCGGAAAGAATACTGGGCCACGCGGGGCCCCTTGCTGACGATCTCGAATACGCCGTTGGTGCCGCGTCCGCGCTGCTCCTGGAACGCGATATTGGCCTTTGCGATGTCATTGGCGGAGGGATTTTCCGCCGCACGCGCAGCCGCGTTCTCCCGCGCCGCGGCATCTTCCAGCGCTTGCCGGCGCTCGCGGTTACGATTGATCATGGAACTGAAGTCCATCTCCGGCGATGCTTGCGTCACCGGCGGCACGGTTCCCTCGGGAGCGACCGGCGCCGGCGCGGCCCGCGCCGTTTCGGTCTTGCGGGGAGCGGCGGCGCTGCGTTCGGGCGGCGCCTTGGCCGCCTGTTTCTTCGGCGGCGCCGGGGTTTTCGGGGGAGGAGGAGGAGCCGCCGGTTCGGGCCGGGGCGGCGGCGGCTTGATAAAGGTCACTTGCAGCGGCGCATCCGGCTTGCCGGAAGTTTCGACGCGGGGCGGCTCGCTCAGCTTGGCCCGCAACACCATGAACATGCCGGCGTGGATCAGTACCGACAGCACGAGGCCCAGCACGGTTCGGCGTCGTGCTCGGGAAACAATGTCTGATCGGGTGAACGAACTGAAAAAACTCATACCGTACGGCAGCGGTTCCTGATATTCAGCGCAATGGAGGAAAAAGAGGCAACAGCACCGACAGCTACCGCAGCGCCCCACGCGCCGTCAGCCATGTGCCATGTCGAGGACGCGATATTTTAACGGTTTTGTACGCCTCGACGCGCCCGGGTTCCATGCTTTTTTCAACGCCGAAACCGCAGGATGCCGCCATCGCGGCGATCCTGCCATACCTTGAACCGCCCTTTAGTGGCGCCAATGCCCCCGGCCGCCGCCCCATCCGCCACCGTAGCCGAAGTAAATCGAGGTCGACGGATAGGAATAATAGGGATAAGGGGCCGCATATACCGGCTGCGCCGGATAGGCCACCGGCCCTCCGTAATAAGGATCGTATGGCACCGCCACGCAGCCGCTCAGCAGCAACACTGCGGGCGCCGCAAGCAGATACAGAAAACGCTTCATGGTTGTTGCTCCTCCGGCGCGCAAGGCCGGTAATGGATTGAATATGCCGCAGCCGCGCGCGCGCATCCACCGCCCTTACCTTTTGTTACGCGCCGCGTGCGCCGTCCAGCCTTGCCCGCGGGAAACCTGCGTCAACCTTCTCTAGTCCCTATACTTTCGCTTCAATAACCGGATAAAGCTCTGCTTATATAATTGCCGGGTTGCAGCGTGCTCCCATCAAGGATCCCGTTGCGACTCGCACCCAGAACAAGCAGAGAGACTCCCGCAATCCCTGGCAACCGCACGGCAATGCCGCCACGGCGCCTTTTCCAAACCATATCCATGACCAACACCAGCACATCGCCACGCCCGCCCATCGTCGTCATCGCCCCCGACTCCTTCAAAGGCTCGCTGAGCGCTGAAGAAGTCGCCGCCGCCATCGGCACCGGCATACAAGCCGCCATTCCCGGCGCGCAGATACGCCTGCGGCCGATCGCCGACGGCGGCGAAGGCACGCTGGATGCGCTGATGCATGCCGGCGGCGAGCGCCTTGCCCTGGCCTGCCGCAACGCTGCCGGGCAACTCGCCGACTGTCCGGTCGGCATCCTCAAGGACGGCAGCGCGGTGATCGAATCGGCCGCCATCGTCGGCCTGACCGATGCCGCCGGCATCGCCGTGCCGGTGGAACAGCGCAGTACCCTGGGCGTGGGCGACGCCATGCTCAAGCTGCTGGATCGCGGCGCACGCCATTTCCTGGTCGGACTGGGCGGCAGCAGCACCAATGACGGCGGCGCCGGCCTGCTGTGCGCGCTCGGCCTGAAGCTCTACGATGCGGCCGGCGAAGCCGTACCGCCGCTGCCCGCGCAATTGCACAAGGTGACGCGCATCGACGCCTCCGGCATCGACGCCCGCATCAGGGACGCCAGGATCGTGGCCATGTCCGACGTCAACAATCCCCTGTGCGGCGATGAGGGCGCCACCGCGGTATTCGGCCCGCAAAAAGGCGTCACGCCCGAACAAGTCGGATTGCTGGACCGTTCGCTGGCCCACTTCGCCGCAGTGCTGGAAAAGGAACTGGGACATTCCGCTTGCGGCAAACCCGGCGCCGGCGCGGCGGGCGGGCTGGGTTACGCATTGCTGATGCTGGGGGCGGAGTTCCGCTCCGGCGCCGAAACGGTGGCCGACCATATCGACCTGGACGGGGCGCTGGCCGGCGCCGACTGGCTCATCACCGGCGAAGGGCGCAGCGACGCGCAAACCTTGCATGGCAAGGCCCCCTTCATCGCCAGCCAACGGGCGCGCCGCGCCGGCGTGCCAACCACGCTGCTCTCCGGCGGCATCGACCGCAAATCGCTGGGCGAACTGCAAGGCAGCTTCTCGGGTTGCTTCTCCATCGTATTCGGCCCCGGCAGCTTGCAAGATGCCATCGCCGACGCGCCTGATTTGCTGCGCAGCAGCGCGGAACAAATGGCGCGGCTATGGCACACCGCCGCCGGCGCCAAGAAATAAGCACTAGCAAGCGCCAGCCGGCCCGGCACGCAAACTTTTCCACAGGCGGCATCCCCTGCCGCTTCTACCAAAGTTGTTCACACAATTCGGGGACAGGCCTGTGGAAAAGCTGAGGAAAACTCATCCAAGCCATTGATTGAAAACCGTTTTCCAAAAACGGTGCAAAGGCGTGCAACGCGCCTGCTTTTTCATCTTGCACCGTAGAAAAAGACCTTCCGGCCAACGCATTGCAGCATTTCCCGCGTTTCATCTTCGTTGGTCGCCGCGCGCTCCCACTTATCCCCGGAAAATGGGGGCAAGCCTGTGGAAAACCCTGGGAAGAGCGGCTTAAGCCATTGATATAAATAATTTTTCTTATTCTGCACGCAGTGAATGCATGGCATGCATTCACTGCCGCAGTCGTCCCGGTAACGATTGCTAGACGCGCTTGTAGATGTCCTCAAAGCGCACGATGTCGTCTTCGCCGAGATAACTTCCCGACTGCACCTCAATCAAGTGCAGCGGCAGCTTGCCCGGGTTCTCCAGGCGGTGCGTCACGCCGATGGGCAGATAGATCGATTCGTTCTCGCTCAGCAGCTTGACCTCCTCCCCGCGCGTCACCAGGGCGGTGCCGCTGACCACCACCCAGTGTTCGGCGCGGTGGTGGTGCATCTGCAGCGAGAGCTTTTCGCCCGGCTTGACGATGATGCGCTTGACCTGGAAACGCTCGCCCTCGGCGACGCTCTCATAGCTGCCCCACGGACGGAATACGCGCTTGTGATGGAGGTGTTCGCTGCGCCCCGATGATTTCAGGGCATCGACGATCTTCTTGACGTCCTGCACCTTGTCCTTGTGCGCGACCAGCACCGCGTCGTCGGTTTCGACGATGATCAGGTTCTCGACGCCCAAGGCCGCCACCATGCGGCTCTCGGCGCGCACCAAGGTATCCGAGACATCCTGCAGCAGCACGTCGCCGCGCGCCACGTTGCCATTGGCATCGCTTTCCTGCACCGCCCACAAGGCGCTCCATGAGCCGACATCGCTCCAGCCGATATCGGCCAGCACCACCACCGCCTTGCGGGTCTTTTCCATGACCGCGTAATCGATCGATTCGGCAGGCGTGGCCTCGAAGCTGGCCTGCTCCAGGCGGCAGAAATCGAGATCATCATAACCGTTGGCGACCGCTTGCCCGACCGGCGCAGCAATGTCCGGGCGGTGCGTGTTCAGCTCTTCCAGATAATCGGCGGCCTTGAAGAGGAACATGCCGCTGTTCCAGGAATAGTTGCCTTCTTCAAGGAATACCTTGGCGGTGGCGAGATCCGGCTTTTCGACGAACTTGTCCACCACAAAGGCATTGCCGACGCCGGCAACCGGCTTGCCGCGGCGGATATAGCCGTAACCGGTCTCGGGCGCCGAGGGCAAGATGCCGAACGTCGCCAGCGCGCCGCCGGCGACCGCTTCGGACGCGCGCGACACGGCATCCCTGAAGGCGTCCACATCATCGATCACATGATCGGCCGGCAGCACCAGCATGACCGCCTCCGGGTCGCGCCTGGCCAGCAGATGGGCCGCGGCCGCCACCGCCGGAGCGGTGTTTCGCCCCACCGGCTCGAGCATGATCGCCAGCGGCTTGACGCCGATCTCGCGCATCTGCTCGGCCACCATGAAGCGATGGTCGTTGCCGCACACGAACAAGGGCGGCATGATCTGCGGCCAGCTGTTCACGCGGGCCACCGTGTCTTGCAACATGGTGCGCTGGCCCACGACCGAGATCAGCTGCTTGGGCAACGCCGCGCGCGACAGAGGCCACAAACGGGTGCCGGAACCGCCGGAAAGGATGACGGGATAAATTTTCATGGTTTCCTCGCAAATCAGGTGTTTCAGGCTTGTTTTCGTGGCTTGACGCGCCGGTCCCGGGCGTCATTCCAATGGTTGTCGGCGTATTCGGAAATATGCTTCATGTCGCCCTCGCGCGTCACGCTGTATTGGCCGCAAACGACCGATTCTTCCACCTTGGTGCCAGGCGCGGTGCGAGTGTACTCGAACAACACGCTCCTGACGATCCCGGATCCCGCGCAAATGTGGCTGCCATGGCCGATCCAGGAAGGGCCGACGATCTTGCAGCCGGCTTCGACATGGGTGCCGGCGCCAATATACACCGGCCCTTCGATGGTCGTGCCCTCCCAATCGATGCGGGTATTCAGGCCGACCCACAAGCCTTGCCGCACCTGCGTTCCAGGCACATACATCTGCGCCACCTTGCCGCTGAGCACGCCTTGCAGCACGGCCCAGAAATCGGTGACGTTGCCGATGTCGATCCAGTTGAAAAAGCGCTTCTGCGCGAAAAACGGCAGTTTCTTCTCCACCAGCAACGGGAACAGGTCCGAGCCGATGTCGAACACGGTATCGCGCGGGATCAGCGCCAGCACTTCCGGTTCCATGATGTAGATGCCGGTGCTGGCCAGGTTGGACAAGGCCTCTTCGCGTTTAGGCTTTTCCTGGAAGGACTGCACGCGGCCATCCTGGTCGGCCACCACCACGCCGTAGCTGGAAACCTGTTCCAGCGGCACCTCCCTGGTGATCACGCTGACCATTGCGCCCTTGCTGCGGTGTTCGAACAGCGCGGACTGAATATCCAGGTCGATCAGCGCATCGCCGCAGATGACCAGGGTGGTCTCGTCGAAGAAACCGCCGAATTCCTGGATCTTCTTCATGCCGCCGGCGGAACCGATGGGATGGGGATGCACCGTGCCGGCATCGTCCACGTAGCCCTCAAAGGAATAACCGATGCGCGCGCCGAAGCGCTGGCCATCGCCGAAGTAATCTTCGATCTTTTCGTGCAGGTAGCTGACATTGACCATGATGTCATGGATGCCATACTTCACCAGGTGCTCGACCAGGTATTCCATCACCGGCTTGCCCAGGATGGGAATCATCGGTTTGGGCAACTCGTAGGTCAGCGGCCTTACCCGCGTTCCCTTGCCTGCCGCCAGAATCATCGCTTTCATAGTGTCCTCATGCTGGTTGAATTCGGTCTTTAACGCCATGCCGGAAGCGGCAAGGGAGATCAGCGGCGGCCAATGGCGAAGTATTCGAAATCCTTCCTGCGCAGTTGCTCCGGCGAATAGAGATTGCGGCCGTCGAAGATCACCGGATGCTTCAGCGCCTGCCTGATGGCGTCGAAGTTGGGCGCACGGAATTCCTTCCACTCGGTCACGATGACCAGGGCATCGGCGCCGGCCACGGCGCCCGACGGCGAATCGGCATAGGCCAGGCGGTCGTCGTTGCCGTAGATGCGGCGCGCCTCGTTCATCGCCACCGGGTCGTAGGCGCGCACGACGGCGCCCATTTCCCACAGGCCTTCGATCACCACGCGACTCGATGCCGCGCGCATGTCGTCGGTATTGGGCTTGAACGCCAGGCCCCACAGCGCAAAGGTCATGCCGCGCAGGTCCGAACCGAAACGGCTGCGGATCTTGTTGAGCAGCACATGCTTCTGGTCGTCGTTGGCGTCTTCCACCGCGCGCAGCACCTTCAGACCGATGCCGTTTTCATCGGCGGTACTGATCAGCGCCTGCACATCCTTGGGAAAGCAGGAGCCGCCATAGCCGCAGCCGGGGTAAAGGAAATGGAAGCCGATGCGCGGATCCGAACCGATGCCCACCCGGATCTGTTCGATGTCGGCCCCCAGCTTGTCGGCCAGGTTGGCCAGTTCGTTCATGAACGAGATGCGGGTCGCCAGCATGGCGTTGGCGGCGTACTTGGTCAGTTCGGCCGAACGCACATCCATGACGATCACGCGGTCATGGTTGCGGATGAACGGCGCGTACAGGTCGCGCATGGCGGTGACGGCGCGCTGGTCGTCGGCGCCGATGACGATGCGGTCCGGCCGCATGAAATCTTCCACCGCCGCGCCCTCCTTGAGGAACTCGGGATTGGAGACCACCGCGAACTCCTGCTGCACGCCGCGCGCTGCCAGCTCGGCGCCGATCGCCTCGCGCACCTTATCGGCGGTGCCCACCGGCACGGTCGACTTGTCGATGACCACTTTGTAGCCGGTCATGTACTTGCCGATGTTGCGCGCCGCCGCCAGCACGTATTGCAAGTCGGCCGAACCGTCCTCGTCGGGCGGCGTGCCGACCGCGATGAACTGCAGCTCGCCGAACGCCACGCTCTCCTCGATGCTGGTGGTGAAGTTCAGGCGGTTGGCGGCCTTGTTTCGCTGCACCATGTCCTGCAGGCCGGGCTCATGGATCGGGATGCCGCCCTCGTTGAGCACCTTGATCTTGTTCGCGTCCAGGTCCAGGCACAAGACATCGTTGCCCATTTCCGCCAGGCAGGTGCCTGTGACCAGGCCGACGTAGCCGGTGCCGATAACTGTAATTTTCATAGCGCGCTTTCCTCGGGAAGTATGCAAAAAAAAGAAACTGATACTGGTCGATCGTGTGGCCGCAACCTCAATCCGCACGGCCGGCCGGTTCGACCAGGTACTCGGCGCAATGCCAGCGCAACAGGCGGCGCAAGGCCGGCGACAGGTTGGCCAGTTGCAGCGAGCGGGCCTTGTCCATGCAGTCTCCTTGCAGCAGCATCAGCAGCGCCAGTACCGCGCTGTCGACGAAATCCGTTGCGGCCAGATCGATATAGGCCAGAATGGCCGGCGACGCGGCCAGTTGCTTGAGGGCGGGACGCAAACGGTCGATGTTTTCTTCGCCCCAGGCGCCGGACAACACCAGGACAATGCGGTCCCCCTCATCGCGCACCGTCAGGGCGGCACGGTCGAATTCAGGCTTGGCTGGCCGCTTGCGCCTGGCCAGCATGGCCGGCACCACGCGCGTGGCCAACAACTGCAGCAGCGCCGCGCCATCGTCCCAATAACGGCGCCACAGTTTGGGCTCTTCCTTGATGCGCCAGACCCATTCGAGGCCGCATTTCTGCAGCCACCCGGGGGCACGCGAGACCGTGCCCGCCACGAAATTGATCACCGCGCCGAGGTGGCTCACCAGCGGCACTTGAAGCGCCGGCAGGTTGTACCTGATCCACTCCTGCCCCTTCTTGGCGCCCAGCGCCACCACCAGGAAATCGGCGCCGCTGCGGTTGATCTGTTCGATGGATTTGGCGTCGCTCATCTGCGCCACACTACCGAAGCCCGGCGAATTGAAACCCACGCACCGCATCTGCGACTGCTCTGCGTTGAGCCTGATGCTGGCGGCTTCGGCCACCCCCGGCGGCCCGCCAAAGAAGTACACCTTGAGCGGGCGCTCCAGGCGCGCCGCAGGCCGCTGCGCATCCGCCAGGCGCAAGGCCTGGAACAGGCTGGAACCTGCCACGCGCTCATGCAATGGAATGCCCAGCGCCTTGGCGATCCATATCAACGGCATGCCGTCGGCAATGGAGAGATCGCTCTGGATGACCGAATGGCGGAACGCCGGATCGTGCATGCAAGCGATCGCGAAATTCAGGTTGGGAGTGGAGAAGAAGCAGCGGCGCCCGTCACGGGCGGCAATACGCAGCCGGTCGGCCGCCTGCTCAACGCTCACGCGGTCAAACGGCAGCCCGAGGATGCAGTGGACGTCACGGTCGAAATCTGCCGACACCGCCGGGGCCGCCGCCAGAGTCTGTTCTTCCGGCGCGGCCTGTGCCTGATTATTCTGTATCACGTTTCGACCTCACCCATTCCACCTGGCGCTTGACCAGGAATTTCAGATAGAGCGGCAGCTTGCCCAGCACGTAGAGCGCCGCCATCATCAGTTCGCCGAAAGAGATCACCTTCCTGCCGTACTGCATCCAGGCCGCCACAATGGACACGCCGATGGCCAGCACCAGCAAGGCCGCCACGAATGCCGGCGCCCACAGCGAGAACACCGCCCCCGCCAGCAGCGACACCGTCAGCGCTCCCGCGCATAGCAACACCAGCAATGCCAGCGGCGGCACGCACAGGTCCAGCGCCAGCCCCAGCAACGCCCCGTTGCCGGAGCCGACGCCGGCGGCCAGCAAACGCGGCACCTGCGTCAGGATCACGCTCATATGGCCGTGCTCCCAGCGGGTGCGCTGTGTACGGGTACCGGCCTCGCTGCTGGGAAAATAGCTGTACACCAGCGCTTCCGGGCAGAACAGCGGCGCCCGCCCCGCGCGCGCAAGGTCCACGCCCAGCTTCATGTCTTCGACGATATGTCCGGTCGCCAGCTCGGCCTTGCTGATGAGCTTCCAGGGAAAGGCCATGCCGGTACCCATCAACTGGCATGGCAAGCCGAGGTGCTGGAAGCCGAGCGGGCGCACCAGGTTCTTCACCAGCCACGCAAACTCCGCGATCTTGCGCATCGGCCCGGCGCCGGCCGGCGAATACATCAGGTAAAGCGCCTGCACCGGACGGCCGCTGTGGGCGGCGGCGCGCGCCACCATGTCCAGCGCACCGGGTTCGGGAATGCAATCGGCGTCGACGATGATCACCACCTCCGGCACATCCGCGGCCAGGTGGGCGATGCCATGGTCAAGCGCGTAACCCTTGCCGCGTTTCTGGTCATGAAAGCGCTCGGTCACCTGGGCGCCCGCGCTGCGCGCAAGCTCGGCAGTATTGTCGGAACAGTTGTCGGCCACCACCAGCAAGCGGTCGCCGGCTTGCAGTTGTGCGCGCACGCTGGCGATCACCTTGACGATGCCGCCCGCCTCATTGTGGGCCGGCATCAAGACCGCGATGCGCGGTCGCTGCACCCTCAAGCGGGTCGCATGATGCTGCGCAATGATCGCCGCCATCGCCTGCACCAGCAGCACGCAAACGGGAATCGCCAGCAAGCTCAGGCCAAGGAGCAAAATTAGCTGCACCGCAAAATTCATTTCCATATGTCTTCCCTTGTTGAGGTTGTCATTCAAAAATCGTTATCCCCCTCAGGAAAACCACTTCTTTGACCAGCATGATGGGAAAATAAATTCACCCGGAAGAAAAATTTGAATAAAAAATGCGGCATCACAGCATGCGAATCTTCATTACTGCACAGTGCAACTGAACGATCTCCGACAAGTGCACTCGCATACCAGTCGCCCACACCCATTCTTTACTTGTCCCGGTATGAATTCACTCCCTCATCCCTATGCTGAAAAACAAAAATCCAAGCACCATCCTTCCCTGTCCAGCTCTGCAGTAACCCCTCGTCCCATCCCATCACAAGGAGTCCGCATGAAAAAACGAATCCGCTTACGAAGCGCCATGGCTACCTCACTACTGCTGAGCTTTTCCATGACGCTTCCGATGCAGGCAAAGGCGACCGAATTCGGCACTTACCAACAACCCTTTGCCGCCAACTCTTTGTGGAACAGCCGCCCGGTCGAACCGACCTTCGCCGGCGACGTCATTCCCACTTCGTCCTACTACCCTTCCATCAGCACCGGCGCCTATTCCACCGGCATCTTCCTCGCCGCGGCCAATGACGGCCCGGTTACCGTCAAGGGCCCCAGCGGCAAGAAAGGCCTGCTCAACGCCGACGACGAGACCTACCACGACGTCACCATTCCGCGCTGGCCCGCCTCGGCCGCGCCGGCCTCCGGCAGCGATGGCCACGCCGACATCGTCGACCCGGTCACCGGGATCATCCATTCCTTCTGGCAACTGAAGAAGGAAGGCACGCAATGGGTCGCCACCCAATACGCCTGGACCAGGCTCGACGGCAGCGGCTGGCCCGAGCCCGGCCATTACTACCAGGGCGCCCGCGCCACCGGCGTGCCGGCCGCGGGCGGGCTCATGCGCATCCACGAAGTGGCCGACCGCAGCGCGCCTTACTATCCGCATGCGTTGTGCCTGTCGCTCACCACCAACGGCCTGTCGGCCAATCCGACCTATGTGTTCCCGGCCACTACCGCCGACTGGAACGCCGCCACCGTCAACACCGGCGCCTTCCCGGAAGGCTCGCTGCTGATGCTGCCGCCGTCCTTCGATACCGCCCAGATCACCGATGCCGACTTGCGCAAGGTGGCCGAAACGCTCAAGCGCTTCGGCGCCTATGTGGTCGACACCAACGTCGGCACGCCGTTTTCCATCTATGCCGAGATCGGTTCGGACATCAACCTGCACCGCAACGGCTGGAACACCGATAACGCCAACCAGCTGCAGCTGATCCGCGCCAACCTGCGCCGGGTGACCGGCGCCAAGGGCTGGATCGACGGCAACGGCAACGCCTTCACGCCGGAGAAGAACCTCAACCTGCTCTCCATGCGCGGCAACTGGACGCTGCAGTCGGGCACCGTGGCCGGCGCCTACCAGTCGTGGGAGCAGGCCGTGGTGTTTCCGGCTACTACCACGCCATCGCAGGTGGTGAACTACAACAGCAACAACCTGCACCCGGTGTCATGGGCCTTGCCCACCGCCGGCGTGAGCTACAAGCTCACTGCCAGGACCACCGGCGGCGGCAAGCTGCGCCTGACCGTGGTCGACAAGGGCAACGGCAACAAGACCCTGGTCGATACCGGCTTCCTGGACAACGGCCAGAGCGCCACCTTCCAATGGGGCGGCGTCAACCCGCTGGCGATCGTCTACGCCCAGAGCGGCATCGGCGCCGGCTCCAAGGTCGGCGGCCAACTGCTGCGCGCCAACTGAAGCACCCGCTTCCCGGCATTGCCCGCGGCCATCCCGGCCGCGAGCTTTTTTCCGCCGGCTCGCGCCGGCCGCCTGGTCATGGCTGCTGTAACTGCAGCAGGCCCTGCTGCGCCATCCGCTCCAGCACCATCTGCGACGCGGTCACGCTGATATGCTGGTTATCGTTGTACAAATACTTGCCCTGGACCTTGGCCAGGCACTTGCCGTCGCCGCAGAACACCGGCGTCGGGTCGTACACCGCCAGCCCCGGCAAGCTGGCCTGCAATGCCTTCACGGCATCGTTGTATTGCGCGCGCAAGGCCGCGTTCTCTTGCGGCGTGTAGGCGCAGTCACGCTCGGCCGCGGCATCGAAGCGGCTCACGCAGGCATGCGGATCGCGCTTGAGGTGCGGCACGTCCATCACGTACACCACCTTCTTGCCCATCTTCTGGAACTGTCCGATCAGGCTGGCGTTGCCGGCCAGGAAAGCTTCGCGCTGCGACAGCGGCTTGCCGGCCAGTTCATAGCGCGAAGCCTTGGCCAGGTCGCCGCGCGGATAGGTATTGCTGATCACCACCGTATCGATGGAGGGCGTGCGTGCGGCCACGGCCAGCGCCTCCTGCGCAATCGCGGTGCAGTTGTTGCCCCAGTCGTGCGCGCCGCCAGCCTTGTAGGGCAGGTTCGGGTAGAGGTAACAGGAATGTCCGGCCACCATGATGGAACTGGCCTTGACCGCATGCGAATAGACCGCCGAATGCAAAGCCATCATGTGGCTGTCGCCGACGAACATGACCCTGGGCGTGGCGGAGTTGGACAGGCAGACCTCTTCCGGCAGGATCTTGCTCTGGTTGAATTTGGGGCAGCTGGCGTCGGAATTGCGCGATCCCAGGAAGACATCGCCGGCGGCGATGAAGTCGAGCCGCTCATTCAACGGCCGCTGCACGAAGCCGCCGTTGAAGTAGATCCCCAGCCCGACCACGCCGACCGCCACATTGGCCGCCGCCAGCGCCCACACCGGACGCAGGCTGTTGGCGCTGCGCAGCGGACGTTCGATGAAACGGTAAGTGAACCAGGCCAGCACGATGGCCGCCAGCGCCGCGCCCAGGCGGATGGCAGGGTTCGGCGTGGCGCCTTCGATGATGGTGGCGAAGGCCAGCAGCGGCCAATGCCACAGGTACAGGGGATAGCTGATCAGGCCGAACCATACCGGCACGCGGCTGGCCAGCAACTTGCGGTTGCACCATGCCCCCGGCCCCGCCGACAGGATCAGGAAGGCGCCCACGGTCGGCAGCAAGGCCCATCCGCCGGGAAATGCCCGGGTGTTGTTGACCAGCGCGAAACCGACCGCCAGCAGCACCAGGCCCAGCACCGACTGCAGGTCGCGATGGATGCGGTTCAGTTGCGGCCGGTGCAGGTTGATGTAGGCCAGCGCGCCGCCGACCATCAGTTCCCAGAAGCGCGACAGCGGCGAATAGAAGGCCGCGGTCTGGTCATGTCCGACCAGGTAGAGGTTGACCGCGAACGACACCAGCCCGATCGCGCCCATGATGCGCAGGAAACCCCACTTGCGCCGCCACACGAACGCCAGCAGCAGCGGCCAGAACAGGTAGAACTGCTCCTCGATGGCTAGGCTCCACAGGTGCAGCAGCGGCTTGGTCTCGGCCGCGTTGTCGAAGTAGTTGCTCTCTTTCCAGAACAGGAAGTTGGAGATGAAACTGGAGCCGCCGAACAAATGCTTGCCCAGTTGCTTGTACTCGTCGGCGTACAACAGCATCCAGCCGCCGGCGATGCATAGCAGCATCACCGTCATCAGCGCCGGGAAGATGCGGCGGATGCGGCGGATGTAGAACTCGACGATGCCAAAACGCCCCTGCTCCAGGTTCTTGAAGATGATCAGCGAAATCAGGAAACCCGAGATGACAAAAAAGATGTCGACGCCGATGAAGCCGCCCGGCAAGACCTCCGGAAAGGCGTGGAATACCAGCACCGACAGAACGGCGATCGCGCGCAGGCCGTCGATATCAGGACGATATTGCGGATGCAGCGAGGTGCCGTGTTCGTGAGCTTTTGCGATTGCCATGTCGGTCTTGTTGAAAATGTTTTCCGGGTAACGGTAACGGGTGGTGGACGCCCTAGCGGAAGCGCACGCGCAGTTGCCGCAGATACGTGTCGAGGTAACGGTCGATCAGGAACGCGAACAACAGCGCCACTGCGGCTGCCGCCAGGCCGTTGAGCAGCGGCGATGAACTCATTGCATCCAGGTTCTCCAGCAGGATGTGGTGGATCAGATAGATCGAATACGAATAGACGCCGATCTTGCGCACCAGCGGCAAGTTCAACAGCCGGTGGAGCAAGCTCGTGCGGTCGCCGATCGAGTAATAAAACAATGGAATGAGCGCCAGCCCCTGCAGCGAATAGCGCAGTCCCTCGCGGAACGATTCCTCGCGCACCAGCAAGGTCAGCAGGATCACCAGGGCGCCGCCGGCTATGCCCAGGCGGCTGGCGGTCTTGCTGCGCAATGCTGCCTGCCAGCGCTGCGGCAAACTGACCGTGGCCAGGATGCAGCCGTACAGGATCGAGTCGATGCGGGTATCGGTCGCATAGTAAGTGCGCGACATCGAGACATCCGGCAGCGCCACCAGATGCAGGCGCCACGCCAGCACCAGCACGCACAGCAGCGCCAGGAACAGCGGAATGAGCGCGTGGCGGATACGCCCCAACAGCAGCAGCAACAAGGCCGGAAAGACAAAGTAGAAATGTTCTTCCACCGCCAGCGACCAGAAGATGCCGGTACCCGCCGGAACCGTGTGCCCGGGATCGAAGAACAGCACGTAGTAATTCGCGAAGTAGAACAACTGGGCGAAGAAGCCGCGCCAGGTGGCAGTCCCCTGCAGCAGCCCGGCGGCCGTCAGCAGGTAGGCGCCCACCAGCACCAGCACCAGGGGCGGCGTCAGGCGCAGGGCGCGGCGGATATAGAAATTGCGGATGTGAATGGTGCGGGTCGCGCCGTACTCCCGCAGCAGCAGCGTGGTAATCAGGTAGCCGCTGAGAAAGAAGAAGATGGTGACGCCGAGCCCGCCCGGCACCAGTTCGCCCAGCCCCGCATGGCTCAGGAAGACGATGGCGATGGCTACCGCCCGCCACCCATCCAGGGATGGAATTTCCTTGTGATGTGTATGCGCCAGGTTCAAAGCGCCGCCCCCGCTGGCGCAGGCAGAGAACCGCGAATCATGGCGGCCAGCTTGCCGGCCTCGGTATCGACCGAGTGCCGTTCCACCACGCGCGCATAGGCCGCGCGCCCCATCTGTTCCAGCCGGGCGGGCGAACTTTCCAGGCAAGCGCGCATGGCGCGCGCCAGTTCCTCGATATCGCCGGCGGGGAACAGCCAGCCGTTCTCATCGTCTTTCACCAACTCGGGGATGCCGGCCACATAGGTGGTCAGCACCGGGCGATGCAAGGACATCGCCTCCATCAGCACCACCGGCAAGCCCTCGGCGAAACTGGGCAGTACCAGCGCGCGCGCAGCCAGCAGCTCGGCGCGCACCTGCTCGCTGCCGATCCAGCCGGTGATGCGGATTTTCTCCTGCAGGCCGTACTGCGCGATGACGCCCTCGATTTCCCGGCGCATTTCGCCGTCGCCGGCCAGGACCAGCTCGAAACCGACACCGGCCTGCTCCAGCAGATGCGCGGCTTCCACCAGCAGCAACTGCCCCTTCTGCTCGCACAGGCGGCCCACGCACACCAGGCGCGGCGCGATGGACGGCGCGCTTTGCTCGCCGGCATAGAAAGCCGGCTCCAGCCCGCAATGCACGATGCCGACCTTGCGCCAGTCGCGGTGACCGGCCCAGCGGAACAACTGGCTGCGGCCGTAGGAACTGATGGCCACGGTAAAGGCGGAACGATGGATCTTCTCGCCCAGGCCAAGCTGCACCGGCTTGTCGAACTCCTCCGGGCCGTGCACGGTGAAACTGTACTGGGCGCCGCCCAGGCATTGCGCCAGCATCGCGATCTCGGCCGAATTGGTGCCGAAGTGCGCATGCAGATGCAAGGCGCCGCTGCGCCGCATCATCCGCACCACCCTCGCCGCCTCGGCCAGATAGGCCAGGTGGTAAGGCAACGCGCGTTCGCCATTGCGCGCCATGCGCATGGCCAGCACCAGCGACTTGAGAAAAGCCTGCGGCCGCTCGAGCGCCGCGCCCACGACATCCTTGAGCAAGGCGCCCATGCCATCGCGCAGCACATACTCGGTGCGCTCGCGCTCGGCCTTGTCTTCCCGGTCGACCACCTCGGCGTCCCAGCCGCGCAGCGCGATGCGCTGCACCTCGAAACCTTGCCGTTCCATCGCGGCGATCTCGCGCCGGATGAAGCTGTGACTGACTTTGGGATACTGGTTCACCAGGTAGGCGATTTTCATGGGCACCGTCGTTATCTGAATGTGAAAGTGGGACGTAGCGCAGGTTGTCGCTCAGCGCACGCGCGCGGCAGTGGACAGGCGGCGGCCTGGACGCTTTTTCTGGCGCCGCCGCTCCTGCTCCGCCCGGTAGGCGTCGCTGTTGTAGTACAGCGCACAACCGGCGCCGCACAGCAGCCAGAAGTACCAGTTGAAGGCGAGGTAGGCCAGCACGTTGTCGGAAGCCGACACCACCAGATGCTCGACCGCAATGAAGATCAGCATGCATGCCGCCAGCTTGTCGGTCGGATAGAGTTTGGCCAGCATGCGGATGACGGCATAGAACACGAAAAAATATGCCGCGATGCCGACCAGTCCGGTATCGAAGAACCACTGGACGTAGACGCTGTGCGCCCCCCACGGCATGCCGCCGGCCAGCGGGAAGAACACCACCGAATAATGCAGGAAGGATTCGACGCCGTAGCCCTGCAGGTAATGCGACGGCGACATCCAGTTCAGCCCCGACTTCCACAGCAGCACGCGCCAGGCGAAGGAATTGAGCTTGGCATATGTCTCGACCGTGTTGCCGCTGTCGAGCTGCGCGATGCGCTCATGCACGCTGGGGATCATCAGCGCGATAAGCGGCAGCACCATCAGGTACAGCAGATAGCGCCGTTCGAACAATGTGCCGTACAGGAAGAACATCAGGAAGCAGGCGATCCACGCGCTGCGGGTCTGCGTCAGCAGCAGCAGGCCCATCAGGAAGAACATCCACGACATCAGGCCGATCCGCTTCAATTGCGTCAGGCGGAAATCCGGGCTCTTCAGCACATACAGGCCCATCGACAGCACCAGCGTGAGGTAGAAGGCCAGGATGTTGGCATGGCCGAAAGTGCTTTGCAGGCGGAAACCGCTCAGGCCGCCGCGCGCATTGAGCGCCACGGTAACCACGCCATACAGGGCCGGCAGCACCGACGACCAGATCACCAGCTTCACCAGCGAACGGAAGTCCTCGGGCGTGCGCACGATGTAGAACGCGCAGATGAACATGGCGCAGTACGACAGCAGCGACAGCACGATCTTGAGGGCCGCGCCCAGTTCCGGCGACACCGCCAGGCCGTAGAACGACACGCCCAGCAGGATGATCCACGGCACCATGACCGCGCGCGGCAGGCGCTGCGGTTTTTCCACCACGAACAGGAAGGCGATGAGGATGATCAACGCATTGATGGCGCCGCCCAGGCCGGGCGAGAAGCCGGAAGCATTGGTCGCGCGCGTGGCTTCCAGGACAATGTCCCCGGCCGAGCGCAGCAGCACGATGATCAGCAGCAGCAGCGTGCGGTTGAAGATCATCAGCCCGCCCAGGATGAACAACGCCGGCAGCGCCGCCAGGCGGGCGTAGCTGTCGCCCACCATGCCGGCGAAGATCGGCACGACCATCCCGATCAGCAGCGCCAGCAACAGCATGCCTCCCAGGAGGGCCCACTGCGATGTCTGGAAATCTTTTCTGTTCATGGTTGGCTTTCCTCCCGCCCTGGCCGCCGGCCCGTTGCGTTGTTCATTTTCAATATCCGACATTGCGGGTGATCTTGCGCTTGCACACGCGCGCCAGCGTCAACAACGCCCACACCAGGTTGGACGGAGTGGGCATCAGCCTGAGCACTTCGGCGATCATGCGGGCGACGTTGCCCAGCGAGGCCGCCGACACGAATACCTTGGCAAACTCCTTGAAGGTCGCGACCTTGACCGCCGCGCCCATTTCTTCCAGTTGCGGGCGCAGCTTGGACAGCATGCGCTGGTGGCCGGCGATGATCTTGGCCGGATTGGCCGAGATGCGATGCCGGTCGCCCGAGTTCTGCAGGTAGCGCACCAGGTATTGCTGCACGCAGCAGATCTTGGTGACCTGGTTGATGCGCACGAACAGGTCCCAGTCCTGGCAGCTGCGCATCTGTTCATCCATACCGCCGGCGGCGACCAGGGCGCTGCGGCGGACCATCACGCTGGAGAAGGTGCCTACCGCATTGCGCATGAACAGCGCGGCGACCCTGGCGCCGTCGAGCACATCGTTGAATCGCCACAGCTCCTTGCCTTGCGGATCGACGCCGATCAGCCAGGTGTAGACGAAGCCATAGTCGGGGCCCCTGCGTTCCAGTTCGGCCAGTTGCAGTTCGAGCTTGTCGACGGCCCAGGTATCGTCGCTGTCGAGAAAGGCGATGAAGTCGGCGCTGGCGGCCTGGATGCCGGTATTGCGCGCGGCGCCGCCGCCGCGGTTGGTGGCGTGTGCAAGGTAGCGCACGCGCGGATCGGCGATGGACTCGACCTGGGCGCGCGTGTCGTCCTTGGAGGCGTCATCGACCACGATGATTTCAATGTCCTGCACGGTTTGTTGCAGGACGCTGTCGATCGACTCGCGGATGCAATGTCCGCGGTTATAGGATGGAATCACCACGCTGACGATAGCCATTCATGCTCCTGTCTTGTGCTGGGCCATGCCTTGCCTGGCGGCACGGCGGCGGGTTGTCCGGGAATGGCTCATGCCGCCGGCCTCCGGCGGAAGAACGAGATGAAATGCCCGACCTGCGGCCGGTTGGCCAGCAGGCTGCCGACCAGGTAGACGCCGGCGCCGAGGATCACGTTGATGGCCAGGCTGTCCAGTTCGGACCAGCCGGCCGCCATCAGGCCCATGTGCACGTAACGCACCGCCGCGCACATTGCCAGCGTCAGCAGCAGCGAGCGGTACAGCACCCGCAGCAAGTCGCCGAAACCCACGCCGATGAGACGTCCGCTGTAATGCAACGCAGGCCAGGCATTGACGACGCTGGCAGCCAGGTAGGCGATGGCGACGCCTTCCACGCCCCAGTGCGCGCCGACGAAGAAGGCCGCGATCTGTACCACGGTAGAAAGCACGCCGATACGCAGCAACAGATCGGTGCGGTTGCTGGTCATGAAGATGGCGCCGGTAGTGCTGATCACCGACTGGATGAACCCGACCGGCGCCAGCCAGGCGATCACCACCGCCGCGGCCGACCATTTCGGCCCCAGCACCACGTCCACGAACGGTTCGCGCAACGCGAACAGCCCCCCCATCAGCGGCGCCGTGAGGAAGGCGATGAAGCTGACCGACTTCAGGTACAGCCTGGCCAGCTCGCCCTGGTTGTCCTGCTGGCGGCTCATCACCGGATATAGCGCGCGCGAAACCACGTAGCTCATGTTCTGCACGGGGAACAGCATCACCCGATAGGCGATCGAGTAGGCGCCCAGCACCTGCGCGCCCAGCAGGCGGCCGACGATCATGCTGTCGGCATTGCGCGAGAGGTACAGCACCACGTTGAACAACGACAGGTTGCCGCTGAAACCGGCGATGGATTTGAATTCCTCGCGGCGCCAGTGGCGCAAGGCCTTGAATTCCGAGTTCCACAGGATGATGGCGGTGGAAACCACGGTGGACACGATCATCTGCAGCACCAGGCTGAACACGCCGGCGCCCTGCCACGCCAGCCCCAGCGCGACGGCCAGGCCGATCAAGGCGGCCAGCGCTTCGGCCTTGGCCACTACGGCGAACTTCGATTCGCGCTCCAGCAAGGCCTGGTGCACCACGCTGAAACTGACGATGGGAAACACCCAGGCCAGCATATACAGCACATCGGCCAGGCCCGGCTCGCGAAACACGGTCGCCATCACCGGCGCCGCCAACAGGATCAGGATGCAGATCAGCACGCCCAGGCCGAGGTTGGCCCAGTGGATGGTGCTGGCGGTCTCGCGTGAAATCTCCTTGGCCTGGATCACGGCCGCCGAGGTGCCCATGTCCTTGAACAGATAGGCCAGGTTGGTGACGATGGCGGCCATGGCCATGAGGCCATAGGCATGCGGTTGCAGCAGCCGCGCCAGCACCGTCATGCCGATCACCTGGGTCAGGATGCGGGTGCCCTGCGAAAGCGAGACCCAGCGCGCGTTGGAAATGGCCGACATGTCAGGCTCCCCTTCCCAGCGCCAGGCCGAGCGCGCGGCGCACGGCTTCGTCGCCGAACTGTTCCTCGATACGCGCCGACAGCTCCTGCGCGAGCTCAACCGGCGCGGCCGCGGCAATGGCCGCGCACAGCTCGCGCATGTCGCGGCCCAGGCGCACCAGCTCATCGCCCACGCGCGGCGCCACCCAGCGCAGGAACGGCGTTTCGATGGCGAACACCGGGCGGCGCACCGACATTGCGTAAAAAAAGGTGCCGCTGACCACCACATCGGCATCGGCATGCGAAATCACCACGCCGCGCGCCCCGGACACCAGCTTTTGCGCCTGCGCCTCGCTCAGTTTGCCGGGCATGACGATGACATTGTCCCGCCGCAGCGCCAGCAGGCTCTGCGCATAGGCTTCGTCGGCGACGGCGCCGGCCACCACCAGGTTGCGGTTGGCGGGAAAAGCGGCGATCAGCTGTTCGATCTTCTTGTAGCGCGAAATGCGCCCGAACACCACGAAGTACTCCTCCGGCAAGGCGCGCGGCAAGTCGGCGTCGCGCTGTTCGGCGAGGCGGTACAGTGGATGCGGGCAATAGACGGCGCCCGCTGCGGTCAGCGCGCCGGAATGCGACACCACATTGGCGAACAGGCGGCAGTACCAGTCCACCAGCTTGCGCGAACGCTCCATCGCCGGCCCTTGCGCAGCATGCGGATAATTGTTGTGGCGCACGTAGACCAGGCGCCGCACGCCGGCCTTGATGACCATGGTCTTGGCCAGCACCTTGGCGAATCCCTTCCATGAGATGCGGCCGCTGCGCAGGTCGACGAACTCGTTCTCCATCCAGTTCAGCACCGCGTAGTCATAGCGCCAGAAACGCCCCTTGAGCAAGCGCAGGGCCCAGGCCCTGGTGCCTTCGTAGCGCACCACATCGCCATAGCCGGCCAGCAGCTCGCGCATGCGCGTCGTGTATTCATTGCCCACATCCTCCATCGGGATATAGGCAATCTTGGCGCGGCCGGCATGTGGGTCTGGCGGGTTCATGGTCTTGTGCATCGGGGTTCTTGGCGTTGGCGGTTGACAGGGCGCGCCCGGACCGGCGCCGCCCTTGGGCTGCAATTCACTTGGCGAACCAGACCGGATAATCGATCCGGTATTGGATGTCGTCGCGGCGCATGCGGATCTTGCGCGCCGGGTTGCCGCCGACCACTTCCAGCTCGCCGACGTCGCGGGTCACGACGCTGCCCGGGTACACCACGGCGCCGCGTCCGATCACCACCTTGGGCATGATCAGCACGTTGGGAAAGATCCATGCGTCGTCATGGATGGTGACCTTGCCGCCGACAGCCGCGCATTGCGGATCGTCGATGTCGTGACCCAGCGTATAGATCTTCACGTCGTGCGAAATGTTCACGTTGTTGCCGATGTCGATGCCCAGGCGGTTGTCGAGATAGCAGCCGCCGTTGATAGTGACGTTGGAGCCGATCCGCACATTCCGCCTGGCCTCGAAAAACGTCACCCAGGAATGGATCGATACCTTTTCCCCGATGCGAAAACCCAGCATCCTGAGGAACCCGCGCCTGAGGCCGAAACCCGGCAGGCAGTTGAACGCCAGGTTGAACAATGCCGCGGCGATCTTGCTGCGCTGGTTGGCGCTGAAAAAGCCGTCAGCCATCATTTGCTTCCATTATTTGCTTCCATTATTTTTTTCCATCATCCGTTTTCCTCAACAGCCTTCCCGTTGCACGCCCGGCGCGATCGCGATCCAGGGCAGCTCCTGCCGCAGTCCGTTCAGAACTCGTTGAGCACGCTGCCGACCACTGCCACGCTGGCGTTGGCCGAACTGTCGACCAGCTCGCGCACCGAGGAAATATGGCTGACGTTCTTGCGCACCACGATCAGCGAGGCGCCGCTGCGGCCGGCCACCATCTGGCTGTCGGCGCATTCGGAATGGGCCGGCGTGTCGATCAGGATCACGTCGAACAGCGGCGCCACCTGTTGCAGCAATTGCTGGAACGCGGTGCGGCCCAGCAGCTCTTGCGGGTTGGGCGGCGTGGGGCCGGCGGTCAGCACCGACAGGTCGATCAGCGAAGGCACGCGATGGATCGCCGCCTCGCGCGCGCCGCGGCCGGCCAGGATGGCCGACAGGCCGTTGCGGTTATCCAGGCCAAACAGCTTGTGCTGGCGCGGTTGCCGCATGTCGGCGTCGATCAGCAGGGTGCGTTCGCCCAACTGCGAGAACACCACCGCCAGGTTGGCGGCGATGAAGCTGCGCCCTTCGCCCTTGTCGGCGCTAATGATGGTCAACGCCTTGCGGCCGGCGCTGGCGTCGAACCAGCGCAGCATCAGCTGGCTGCGCAGCGCCCGCAGCTCTTCGACTTGCGGGCTGAAAGGGTTGTAGGCGGCGACGACTTCTTCGCTGACATGGCTTTCGCCCTTGAGCAGATAGGGATAGTCGAACTGGCGCGACAGCGCCTGCTCGATATCGGCCGGCGCCAGGAACCCCAGTTCGATGGCGGCATCGCCAAACCGCATGCCGCGTTCGCGCTGCAGCCGCATGATGCGCTCGGCCTTGTCGGCAGTGAGCTTGCCGCTGTCGACCAGGATTGCGCCAATCGATTGGTTCGGCAGCACGCCGCCGACATTCTTGTCATTGATCAAAGTTACAGTGTCCATATTCGTCAAGTCCTGTTGGGGGTTGGTGGTGCACGGTGGCGCAGCCAAGCGTGACGAAACTCGCCGGAAAAAATCGGCTAAAAAGGCGGCTATGCGCCCAAGGCCCTGGGGCCGTTCCTCAACCCCAGGCGCTGCACGCGCGTCTTGCCTTGCGCCGGCCGCGCCAGCTGGCCGAGCACCTGGATGCCCAGGCCTTCGATCAGGTCTTCCTCGGAGCGCACGCGGCGGTTGAGCAGCTCCAGGCCCAGCGCAGCGGCCACGCCCAGGATGGCGCCGACGAAGATCGACAGCAGCGTGTTGATCAGGATGCGCGGGCTGGATGGCTTGGTCGGCGGCACGGCGCTGGCCAGGATGGCGACGTCGGACTGGTTGGACTGCCCTTCCAGGTTGGTTTGCGTAAAGCGCTGGGAGGTCAGCTCGAAGGCGCGCTGGGCGCTGTCGAGGTCGCGTTGCAGCACCGACATTTCATCGCGGGTGCGGTTCAGTTCCAGCACCTTGATCTTTTGCGCGTTGAATTCGGCGCGGATTTCGGATTCGCGCTTTTGCAGGATGGTGGCATTGGTGCCCACGCTGGCCGAGGTGGAGGCGATCGCCGAGTTGAGCTGGGCCCGCAAGCCATCCACTTCCGCCTTGGCGGTCTGGTAGCCGGGGTGGTTGACGCCCAGGCGGCGCGCCGCCTGTTCAAAGCGCGCTTGGGCGCCGGCCAGGTTGGCCTTGAGGGTCTGGATCAGCGGATTGGAGTTGACGTCCGGCGAGTCGGCCGCGGAACCGTTGGCCTGGTTGCGGCGCGAAGTGGCTTCCGACACTGCGGCCTGGGTCAGCACCAGTTGGGTCGAGAGGTCATTGAGGCGGTTGTTCTCCACATCCAGGCGGTTGTCCATGTTGGTGATGCCATGCTCCTGCTGGTACGCCGACAGCTTGGCTTGCGCCTTTTCGAAGTTGTCGCGCAGCACCTTGATCTGGTCGTTGAAGTATTGGGACGCCTTGCGGGTCGGCTCCAGCTTCAGTTGCACGCTCACCTGCTGGTAGGCTTCGGCGAAGGCGTTGGCCAGGGTCGCGGCCAATTGCGGATCGGCGCCCTTGTAGGTGATGTCGATCACGCTGCTGTCCTTGGAGGCGACGGCATCCAGGTTCTTCAGCAAGACATCGGTCAGCCAGTTGCGGATGTCGCTATTGCCGCCGTTGTCGTTGGCGAAGCTCTGCTTGATCGCCGGCTGCTCGGCCAGCTTCAGGTCGTCGATGACGCGCAGGGCGACGCTGCGGCTGTTGATGATGTCGACCTGGGTCGGCATATAGCCCGGCAGCGCCTGCGCCGTCACCACCAGGCCGGTGACCGGATCGTTGGCCTTGTAGTTGAGCACTACCGATGAAGTCGCTTTGTATTGCTTGGGCAGCAGCAGGCTGACGACGATGGTGGTGAGCACGGTGACGCCGAAGATCGCCAGGATGATCTTCAGGTGGGCCCGCAGTATCAGCAGAAATTGTGACAGATTCATATTGCTACCTCTTCGCGGCCGGTTCGGCCAGGGTTACTTGGTAATGGTGGGAAACCGCGCTGTCAGAACCAGCTTTCCTTGACGTAGACGACATCGTCCGGCTTCAACAGGTCGTCCTTCTTCAGCGAGAGCTCTTGCGTCTCGCCGCTTTCGGTCTTGCGCTTGACCAGCAGGCCGCGCTCGGTGCCGCGCAGGGTCAGGCCGCCGCCGATCGACAAGGCCTGCAGCAAGGTAGTGCCGCGCTCCAGGCGGTACATGCCGGGGCGCTGCACTTCGCCGTAGATATAGAACTTCTGCGAACGCTCGACATAGACCACGTCGTTAGACCCGACGAAAGGCAAGGCCGTGCCGTCGCCGTTGTGGGTCAGGTCGTAGATATCGACCTGCTTCTTGGTCACCTGGCCATTCTCGGTATGCACGATGGTCACGCTGTCGCCGCCATCGGGCGAGACACCGCCTGCCAGCGCGATCACATCGGCCACGTTGCGCTGCCCGTCCAGCGGATAGCGGCCAGGCTTGATCACCTGCCCCAGTACTGAAATCATCTGGCTTTGCGGAACCGTCACCAGGATATTGACTTGCGGGTTGACCAGAAAACCGCCCTTCTGCAGCAGGTCGGCCATCTTGCGCGATGCCTGCGCGGGCGACAGGCCGGCCACCTGGACGTCGCCGATCATCGGATAGCTGATGCTGCCGGCTTCGCTGACGCGGGTTTCCAACGTGAGGTCGTCGCTGCCGAAGACACTGACCTTGATCACATCGCCCGGTCCCAGCGGGATGTCGGCTGCAGTCGAGGCCGGGCCCCAGCCTGCAATCATCAATCCGAGCAACAACAGCAAAACTCTTTTCATCATTTTTCGACTCCAATTTTCCGGTTTGTGCATCTTTTTCATTCTGGCTCTGGCTTGCCACGGCATTCGTTGCGCCGGCCCCAGCCCTGCGGCATCGTGGACAACAGCAGCGCTGCCGGCCGCCTCTGGGAATGACGGCGATGGCGCTGACTCCAGCGGGTTCTGCGCGCCAGTCTTGGCCAACTCGCCTCGAATTGGCAGATGGCGATCTCATGGCCATTCGAACGAACGTGAGCCGCGCGCTATTTTTCTTCTTAGTACGCGTTCTCTTTCTTGAGCACCATGCGCACGGTCTGCATGATGATCCACAGGTCGAATGCCAGCGACCAGCGGCGCAGGTATTCGAGGTCGAATTCGATACGCGCCCGCATCTTGTCCAGCGTCTCGGTCTCGCCGCGCAGGCCGTTGACCTGCGCCCAGCCGGTGATGCCGGGCTTGACCTTGTGGCGCAGCATGTAACCCTTGATCTGCTTGCGGTAGAGCTCGTTGTGGGCCACCGCATGCGGGCGCGGGCCGACGATGCTCATGCGCCCCTGGAGGACGTTGAAGAACTGGGGCAGTTCGTCCAGCGACGTCTTGCGCAGGAAACCGCCGATCCTGGTCAGGCGCATGTCGCCCTTGGTGGCCTGCTGCACGCTGCCGCCATCCTCCATCACCGTCATCGAGCGGAACTTGTAGACCACGATTTCCTCGCCGTCCAGGCCGTAACGACGTTGCTTGAAGATCACCGGCCCGGGCGAGGTCGCCTTGACGCAGACCGCGATCACCAGCATCACCGGCAGCAGCATCAGCTGGATGATCGACGCCAGCACGACATCGCTGGCGCGCTTGACGAATTTGTTGATGCCGGTAAAGGGCGTCTCGCAGATGGCCATCACCGCCATGCCGCCGACATAGTCGAAGCGGGCCTGGATCAGGTTGAAGATGTAGATGTCGGGGATGAAGTAGACCGACGCAGTCGTGTCCTGCAATTCGTCGATGACCTGCAGCACCCGCGGCTGCGCCGAGATCGGCATGCTGATGTAGACCCGGTTGATGCCGTGCTCGCGTACATAGGCCGCCACGTCGGACATCTTCCCCAGCAGGGGCGTGTAGGTGCCTTCGGGCTGGCGGCCCACTGCCCGGTCGTCGAAGTAGCCCATCAGGTTGAGCATCAGCGCCGGGTAGTCGGCCAGGCGCTCGGCCAGTTTCAGCGATGCGGGGTTGACGCCGATAATGATGGCCTTTTCGATATCGCCCTTGGTGCGCATGTCCTTCATGACGCGCGACTGCACATGCTGGCTCACTACCAGTCCGAACGGCGTGCCGATCACCCACGGCGCCAGGATCTTGAGAGTGAACAAGCTGTACAGTTCGCAGACATAACCCAGCACCGCGAGCACCGCCACGACCAGCAGCCAGTCGATGAAAATCGGCGCAATCCATCGCACGCTTTTGGGGTTGTGCCGCAAGCGCCGCCCGTGCATTTCCCCGAAGATGTAGGAACTGGCGAAAAACGCCATGATGGCCAGCACCCAATAATCGCCGCTGAAAGGTTGCCGTTCGATCTTGGCGATCAGCCACAGGCAGGAAACGACAAGCGAGGGTTCCAGGAAACGCTTGAAAAGCAACGCCACCGAATTCGGCTTGATGTTCGGCAAGGGCAAGTGGTCATGGATCTCATTCATTTCGGACCTCAGAACTCATAGCGTGTTGTGACCGCCACACCATTGGAGACGTAACCCAGACTATCGATGTTCGACTGCAGATGTTCTCGAAAGATCGAGCCGATCAGTGACAACGATGTTGTCGGCGAGTAAGTCACGCTCAGGCTGGCCCTTTCATACTTGTCGCGGCGGGACGATGGCGTCACGCCGGTAATGACTGCCGCACCGTTGTAATTGCGCTTTTCAACATCCAGGAAACCGTCGAAACGCAGCTTGTCGGAAGATTGCAGTTTCGCGCCGAGGCTGACGCCGTTGGTCAGCGCATAGTTCGCATCGACATCGCTCAAGCCGCCGATTTCACGCCACAGGTTGACGGTCAACAGGGTCTGGCCGGTGACTGCCCAGTCTGCAATCGCGCGCGCATTGAAGCCCGAATAATCGGCCGCGCCGGACATGTCGCGCTTGCGGTCAACCCAGCCGCCCAGGAACTGCAAGCGCGTCTTGCCGCTGAACAGCCACAGGACCTTCGCCTTGATCTCATCCTGCTTGAACGAGTTGTTGATTTCGGTGCCGCTGATGACGGTGGAGTACGGGAAAGTACCGCGCGAATGGCGCAATTGGATGCCCGCCACACTGCCGCTGCGCGCGGTGTAGTCCAGGCCCAGCTCGGCCGAGTTCTGCTCCAGCGTATTGGACAGTTGCGACGCCAAGTCGTAATCCAGGCTGAAGCGCGTAAATTGCGTGCGCAGGGTCCAGTCCGGATGCATGCGCCATGCAGCCGTCGCATAGCTTGTTTTCTGGGTCCGCATGTTCTTCTCGAACACCCGGAAATTCTGGAATGGGGTCAGCGCCTCGGAATAGACATAGCCGACATCGCCGGACAGATAGTTGCCGGCCGTCCAACCCCAATCCGCCTTCAAGTCCTTGCCGCTGTTATCGAACTGCCTGAAATAATCGAAATCGGTCCGATTCAAGCTCGCATCGAGCATGATGCGCTGGCGGCTGATCGACTTGTCGATCTTGATCCCGCCGACGGCAGTGCGCGCATAATCGGACATCTGCGTAGTGCCGACTGCGGACAGCGCGGCACTTTCATTGCGCAGACGCAGCAAATTATCGTCATAGAGAATCGAGTACTGCACATAAGGCGTGACAACCTTGCCGTCGGCATCGGCCGCGCAGGCCGGATGCAGCATCCCCAAGGCTGCGAGAGCGATCAAGGGGCTGCCTGAACGGCCGGGAAAAACGGATGAAAACCGCAAAATCATTCTGCTAATATTCCTTTTTGTTGTGAGTATCGCAATAAATGAGATTTTTCAAACAGCCTCATTGCTGCATCGCAACAGAAAAAAGTCAGATGTCATCATGCATCATTTTCTACATTTAAGCAAAAAAATGTTGAAAAATTATTGCAATATGAAAATTAATGTGGTAGGAAAATTGGCGAAAAAAAGTCAATCAGCAGATACCCACATGCGCTGTAGGACAATGCGACGAGATGCCGAAAATTACTCCTGCATGAGCACGCCCGATGAGATTGCGGTGAATTCTTGCGCGCCAAAACACTCCATCCCGCACGCCCCCAGGTCTGCCGTAACTGGCACACTTGCCACGGGGCCAATGCATGGCGCGCCAACCTGCGGCGCCGGCGACGATAACGCTGGCCGCGCTTGAACAACTTCGCTTCTCTTTTGACTTATCGATGATGATCTGGAATGCAGTCACTTTCTTTGGCGACAGTGCCGTCACTGTCCCCGGCGCCCTGGTTCTTTCAGCCTGGCTCGCATTGAACGGCGCCTGGAAACAGGCTGCCCGATGGCTTTTTTATTTCTTTTGCGCGATGCTGCTGGTGGTCGTCAGCAAGCTCCTGTTCATGGGCTGGAATATCCGCCCGCCCCTCTTCAATTTCACCGGCATCAGCGGCCATACCGCCTCGGCGACGGCAGTCTACCTGGCATCGGCATTCCTGCTCGGCCGGGATCGCGCATCGCACCTGCACCTGGCGCTGCTGGGCATTGCCACCGCGCTGGCGCTGACCGTCGGCGTATCGCGCCTGCTGCTGCACATGCACTCGGAATCGGAAGTCATTGCCGGCCTGCTGACCGGTGCGGCGGCCGCATGGTTTTTTTGCCGGGGTTACGATTTTGCGCCAGGCCCGCTCTCGGCGAAATGGACACCCGCCGTGCTCGTTGCTGCACTGTTGCTGGGCGTGCTCGGCAAACCTGCTCCGACCCATGACCTGCTTGAGGAGGTGGCGATGAAGTTGTCGGGCCGCGAGCAGGCGTTTATCCGCACCGAGCCGCTTTAAAGCGGCAGGCAACCGGCAATGTCGGCTCCGGCATTGCAGATGGCCTGGCGTTGTACACCGTTACCCTGCGCGCTTACCCGATGAGGTCGTCCGGCGCCATGACCATGTAGGCGGCCTGCGCATCGTAGCTCGCCAGTTTTTCCAGCAATGCTGCCGGCGCCTGCGGCAGGACGGCGAAGCCCGCCGCTTCCCAATACGGCCTGGAATTGTGCACGGCGACCAGCGCCGCCTGCTTGAGGCCGGCGCGCCGCATCTGCTCGCGCAGGATCTGCAACAAGGCACGGCCAAGCCCCGCTCCGCGCGCATCGGCAAGCAGGGCCACATCATGCAGGTAGAGGCAATCGGCACGATCGTCCAGCGCTTGCAGGAGGGA
This sequence comes from Herbaspirillum sp. SJZ099, assembly GCF_007828355.1. Classification (NCBI taxonomy): domain Bacteria; kingdom Pseudomonadati; phylum Pseudomonadota; class Betaproteobacteria; order Burkholderiales; family Oxalobacteraceae; genus Herbaspirillum; species Herbaspirillum sp. SJZ099. The sequence continues at coordinate 258,898 of NZ_VIUO01000006.1, forward strand.
ATTGAGCGCCGGCGGCTGCCCCAAGCGCGCCGGGTGCATCACCGCATAGCCGACCGCTTGCGCCGGCAGCACGCCATCCACGCATTGGGCGATCCAGCATCCTGGCGCGAACAATGCCAGGCGTTCGGCAAACACCCGTTGCTCTTCGAAATAGCCTGCATGCACGACAGCAGCCATGGCCATGACCGCCGGCAGGTCCGCGGCCGCCATGGGCCGCCATTGATATTTCATATGTTTATCCTTTCGCGACGTCGGCATCGCGCCCTCGCAAGCGGCGTCTCCATAAAAAAACGCTGCATCATGCAGCGTCTTCTTGTTCGCCACCAGATCGGCGAAAATCAGGCAAGCATCCCGGGTTTCAGGATATGCAGCACCGCGCGCAGTTCTTCGCGCATCTTCTCGATGCCCGCCTCATCCAGGCTGACGGTCGGCTTGCCGGAAAGGTCGGCCTGCTCAGCTTCATTGCTTCCGTCCAGTTTGTTGCGCGCGCCGCTGATGGTAAAGCCCTGCTCGTACAGCAGCTCGCGGATGCGGCGGATCAGCAGCACTTCATGATGCTGGTAATAGCGGCGGTTGCCGCGGCGCTTGACCGGCTTCAACTGGGTGAATTCCTGCTCCCAGTAGCGCAGCACGTGCGGCTTGACGCCGCACAATTCGCTGACTTCGCCGATCGTGAAATAGCGCTTGGCGGGAATCGGCGGCAAGACGATTGCCGCAGGTTTGTTGACACGATCGTTCATAGATTAGACGGACAGTTCAACGGAGTTGCCGCTGGAGAGCTCCACCATTTCCTTCAATTTCTGGCTGGCGTGGAACGTGACCACGCGCCTTGCCGTAATGGGAATTTCTTCGCCGGTCTTGGGGTTGCGGCCCGGGCGCTGGGGCTTGTCGCGCAACTGGAAGTTGCCGAATCCGGACAGCTTGACCGCCTCGCCGCGCTCAAGCGCGTTGCGAATCTCATCGAAAAAGGTTTCCACCATGTCTTTCGCTTCGCGCTTGTTCAGACCGACCTGTTCAAATAAAAGTTCGGCCAGTTCGGCCTTGGTCAGGGTCGGCAGGTTTTTCTCGGCCTGCGAGCGCGCCTGGGATTCCAGCACGGCGCGTTGCAGGTCGGCATCCAGCACGGATTGAAATTCGTTTGAATTCACGTTGTTCATGGCGATGAATGGCTTGGTCCGTGTTACCGGTTCCGGTCCGTAATTATTTTTCGGGGACTCACATCAGGCACGCAATCTGGCGCCAAGCTTTGCGCTTGCAGCTGTCACCAGTGCACTCATCGCAACGTCGACTTTGTCATCCTGAAGGGTGTTTTGAGTATCTTGCATGGTGAATCGGAACGCAAGGCTTTTTTCGTCATTTTCCAGTCCCTTGCCTTGATATTCATCAAATAAAACAATGGCTTGGATGATAGCGCATGCCGGATTGGCCTGCTTCTCCGCGGCGAAAATATCCAGCAGTTGCTGGGCTGCCACCGGCTGCTTGACGACCAGCGCGAGGTCGCGGCTGACGGCCGGGAATTTGGAGATGTCGGCATAGGACGGCAAGTCGCGCTGCTGCAGTGCATCAGCACTCACTTCGAACACCACCGGCGGCAATGGCAGGTCGTACTTCTGCTGCCACTTGGGGTGCAATTCGCCGATCACGCCGATCACTTCTTCGCCCAGCATCACGCTGGCCGAACGGCCCGGATGCAGGGCCGGATGCTCAACCTTGGAAAAACGCAGCGTGCGCGGCGCAAACAAGGCTTCCAGATCGGCCTTGACGTCGAAGAAATCCACATTGCGGCTGGGCTGGCCCCACTGCTCTTCAGCCACCGGCCCATAGGCCAGCGCGCCGACGCGCTTGGGCTGCTCGAAGCCGGCCACCGACAGCGGGCCGTCGGCGATGGCCGGGTTCCTGGCAAATACCGCACCGACTTCAAACACGCGAATGCGCCCGGCCTTGCGATTGATGTTGTAGCGCGCATTGGCCACCAGGCCGGCGATGAGCGATGAGCGCATGACGCCCATCTGGCTGGCGATAGGATTGAGCAGCCTGATCGGATCGGCATTGCCGGCGAAATCCGCTTCCCATGCCGTTTCGACGAAACTGAAATTGACCACTTCCTGATAATCCTGGTCGGCCAGCAGGCGGCGGATCGCAAACAGGGAACGCGACGCTTCCGGCGCGATGCGCATGGCGTTGGCCGCTACCGGCGGCAACGCCGGAATGTTCTCGAAGCCGTAGACGCGCGCGACCTCTTCGATCAGGTCTTCCTCGATCTCGAGGTCGAAACGGTAGGACGGCGGCGTCACCGAGAACAGGCCGGGCTCTTGCGTGAATTGCAAGCCCAGGCGCGTGAAGATGTCGGCCACCATCGCGTCGGTGATGTCAACCCCGATCACCTTGGCCGCGCGCGCGGTGCGCAATTGCACCGGATTGCGCTTGGGCAGGTTGACGACCTGGTCGTCGACCGGACCGATCTTGGTATCGGGCGTGCCGCAGATCTCGACCAGCAGCGCGGTGATGCGCTCGATATGTTCGACCACGGTGGCGAAGTCGACGCCCCGTTCGAAACGGTGCGCGGCATCGGTCGAGAAATTGTAGCGACGGGCGCGACCCTGGATCGACTGCGGGAACCAGAAGGCGGCTTCCAGGTAGATATTGGCGGTGTCCAGCGACACGGCGGTGGCGTCGCCACCCATGATGCCGGCCAGCGATTCGAGCTCGCGGTCGTCGGAGATCACGCCGACCCATTCGTCGACTTCCACGGTATTGCCGTTGAGGAGCTTGAGCGATTCGCCCTGCTTGCCCCAGCGCACATCCAGGCTGCCGTGGATCTTGTCCAGGTCGAACACGTGCGACGGACGGCCCAGTTCCAGCATCACGTAGTTGGAGATATCCACCAGCGCCGAGATCGGGCGCTGGCCGCTGCGCTCCAGGCGCTGCTTCATCCATTGCGGGGTCGGCGCCTTGGCGTTGAGGCCGCGGATCACGCGGCCGGCGAAGCGGCCGCACAGGTCGGGCGCGGAAATGCGTACCGGCAGCTTCTCATCCAGGTTGGCGGCCACCGGCTGGAATGCCGGCGCCTTCAGCGGCGTGCCGGTCAGGGCCGACACTTCGCGCGCCACGCCCAGCACCGACAGGCAGTCGGCCTTGTTGGGGGTGAGCTTGATGGTGAACTTGAGGTCGTTCAGTTGCAGGTAGTCACGGAAGTTCTGGCCGACCGGCGCGTCGTCGGGCAGCTCCATCAGGCCGCCATGGTCTTCCGACAGCTTCAGTTCGCGCGCCGAGCACAGCATGCCCTGCGACTCCACGCCGCGCAGCTTGCCGACCTTGATCTCGAAGGGCTTGCCATCGGCGCCCGGCGGCAGCACGGCGCCGACCATGGCGCATGGCACCTTCAATCCGGGGCGCACGTTGGGCGCGCCGCACACGATGTTGAGGATGGTGCCGGTATGCACGTTGACGCGGCACACGTTCAAGCGGTCGGCATCGGGATGCTTGGTCACTTCCAGCACTTCGCCCACCACCACGTTGGTGAACGGCGGCGCGACCGGCTCCACCTCTTCCACTTCCAGGCCGGACATCGTCAGCAAATGCGAGAGTTCATCCGACGTCATGTTCGGATTGACCATCGTGCGCAACCAGTTTTCGGAGAATTGCATGATTCAGACTTTCAGCTATCAGCCGGACGCGCGCCGCCCACGCAGGCGGCGCCGCTCGTTATCGGTTTAATTGAATTGCTTGAGGAAACGCAGGTCGCCTTCGTAGAACAGGCGCAGGTCGTTGATCCCATAGCGCAGCATGGTCAGGCGCTCAAGGCCGGAGCCGAACGCGAAACCGATGTATTGCTCGGGATCCAGGCCCATGTTGCGCACCACGGTCGGGTGTACCTGGCCGGCGCCGGAGACTTCCAGCCAGCGGCCCTTCAACGGACCGCTGCCGAAGGCGATGTCGATTTCGGCCGAGGGTTCGGTGAACGGGAAATAGGACGGGCGGAAACGCACCTGCAGGTCGTCGGTCTCAAAGAAGGCCTTGACGAAGTTGAGGTAGACGCCCTTCAGGTCGGCGAAGCTGATGTCCTCGGCGATCCACAGGCCTTCGACCTGGTGGAACATCGGCGAGTGGGTGGCATCGCTGTCGACGCGGTAGGTCCGGCCCGGCGCGATCACCTTGATCGGCGGCTTGTTCATGCGCGCGTAGCGCACTTGCATCGGGCTGGTGTGGGTACGCAGCAGCAAGGGCTTGCCCTGCGTGTCGTTGCCTTCGATGTAGAAGGTATCCTGCATCGAACGCGCGGGATGGTTTTCCGGGCTGTTCAGTGCGGTGAAATTGGTCCAGTCGGTTTCGATCTCGGGACCGTCGGCCACGTCGAAGCCGATCGAGCGGAAGATTTCCTCGACGCGCTGCCACGAGCGCATCACCGGGTGGATCCCGCCCACGCCGCGGCCGCGGCCCGGCAGCGTGACGTCGATGGCTTCCGCATTCAGGCGCGCCTGCATCTGCGCGTTGGACAGTTCGTCACGGCGTGCGGTCAGCGCGTTTTCGATCTGTTCCTTGGCGACATTGATGATCGCCCCCTGCGCCTTGCGTTCCTCAGGGGCCAGCTTGCCCAGCCCCTTCATCTGCTCGGTGATCTGGCCGGTCTTGCCCAGATATTTTGCCTTGGCGTTTTCCAGTGCGGCAGCGTCGGTCGCGGCGGCAAAATCGCTCTGCGCCTGTGCCACAAGTTGGTCTAGGGGATTCATGCGGTAAGTCTCGCTCCAATCGAAAATCCGACGACGAAGTCGAAAAGAAGAAGATCCACCAAGCGGCGGATCAAAAACATACGGGGCATCGGTATTTCACCTTTGCCCCGCAGGATTGCAGCGCCGGCTGCTGTACTTGACGTAGAAGCGGCCGGCGGCCGCAAACACGCTGACGATTTAGGCGGCAGCGATGTTGGCCTTCACCTGGTTGACGATGGCGGCGAATGCTGCCTTGTCGGTGACAGCCATGTCGGCCAGAACCTTGCGGTCCAGTTCGATCGAGGCTTTCTTCAGGCCGTTCATGAACACGCTGTAGGTCACGCCATGCTGACGGGCAGCGGCGTTGATACGGGCGATCCACAGGGCGCGGAACACGCGCTTCTTGTTACGGCGGTCACGGTACGCGTATTGGCCAGCGCGCATGACTGCTTGCTTGGCGATACGGTAGACGTTTTTGCGGCGACCGCGGTAACCCTTGGCCAGGGCGAGGACTTTCTTGTGACGGGCACGCGCTGTTACCCCACGTTTGACTCTAGGCATAGTAGCTCCTTAATTGAGTGTGAGGTTAAGCGAACGGCAGCATTGCGCGAACGGAATTCAGGTTCGTCTCATGGACGCCCTCGGTACCGCGCAGTTGACGCTTGTTCTTGGTGGTCTTCTTGGTCAGGATGTGACGCTTGAAGGCTTGACCGCGCTTGACGGTACCGCCCGGGCGCACGCGAAAACGCTTCTTCGCGCTGCTCTTCGATTTCATCTTAGGCATAGCAACTCTGTCCTTGCGGACAGCTCCATTTTTTGATGATTGCAGGTGGCAGCAATGCTCGCTGCTCTTTGATGCCTGCTCTCACTTATTTGACAGCGGAGGGTATTCCACCCGCCGCTGCTTTTGCCCATCGCATTTGACTGCAACAGGCAAATCCTTTGTCGGCCCTGCACTGCGCTGCTTTCACAGCGCGGATGGCATCGGCAGACGCCATCCGGATACGGCAAACCTCGACTTACTTCTTTTTCTTGGGCGCCAGCACCATGATCATCTGGCGGCCTTCCATCTTGGGGAACTGCTCGACCTGGCCGTAGGGCTCCAGGTCTGCCTTCAAGCGCTCCAGCATGCGCATGCCGATTTCCTGGTGCGCCATCTCACGGCCGCGGAAACGCAACGTGATCTTGGTCTTGTCGCCTTCTTCCAGAAACTTGGTCAGGTTGCGCAGCTTGATGTTGTAATCGCCATCATCGGTACCCGGACGGAACTTGACTTCCTTGACCTGGATGACCTTCTGCTTGAGCTTGGCTTCGTGGGCCTTCTTCTGCTCCTGGTACTTGAACTTGCCGTAATCCATCAGGCGGCAAACCGGGGGTTGCGCAGTCGGCGCGATTTCCACCAGATCCACTTCAGCCTCTTCCGACAAACGCAAGGCTTCGGCCAAACTGACGATGCCCAGCGGCTCGTTATTGACGCCCGATAAGCGCACTTCCGGCGCTGTGATTTCGCGATTCAGGCGATGCGACTTGTCAGTAGCTATTGCAGTATCCTTTTCAAATCCAATAAATTAAGCCGTGCGGTTGCGCTGGGAGGGAAGCTTCCGCTTCCCCGTTCAGGCTTTGGTGTCGACCTCAGTCTTGAGGCGCTCCACCAAGGTGTCGATGGACATTACGCCCAGATCGACATTGCCCCGCGCACGCACGGCCACTGTGTTTGCATCCCGTTCTTTATCGCCGACAACCAGAATATAGGGCGGCTTCTGAATAGAATGCTGCCGTATTTTATAGGTAATCTTTTCGTTACGCAAATCGGTCTCTACCCTAAACCCTTGTTTTTTCAGCGTTTGTGCAACGTTCTTCACGTAATCGGCTTGCGCGTCGGAAATATTCAGGACAACAACCTGCACCGGAGCGAGCCACAGCGGCATGGCGCCGGCGTGGTTTTCGATCAGGATCGCGATGAAACGCTCCAGCGAACCGACGATCGCCCGGTGCAGCATGACCGGCACCTTGCGGCCGTTGTCTTCCGTGACATATTCCGCGCCCAGGCGCGCCGGCATCGAGAAATCGACCTGCATGGTGCCGCACTGCCAGGAACGGCCGATCGAGTCCTTCAGGTGGTATTCGATCTTGGGGCCATAGAAAGCCCCCTCGCCCGGCAGCTCTTCCCACTCCGAACCGGATGCACGGATGGCTTCACGCAGCGCGTTTTCCGCCTTGTCCCAGACCTCTTCGGCGCCGATGCGCTTTTCCGGGCGCAGGGCCAGCTTGACCGCCACCTCCTTGAAGCCGAAGTTGTCATACACCTCGCGCACCACCTTGTTGAAGGCCGCGACCTCTTCCTGCACCTGGTCTTCGGTACAGAAGATGTGGCCGTCATCCTGGGTAAAGCCGCGCACGCGCATCATGCCGTGCAGCGCGCCGGAAGGCTCGTTGCGGTGGCATTGGCCGAATTCGCCGTAACGCAGCGGCAAGTCGCGGTAGCTGTGCAGGCCGGAGTTGAAGATCTGGATATGGCCCGGGCAATTCATCGGCTTCAGCGCATAGGCGCGGTTCTCGGACTCGGTGGTGAACATGTTTTCACGGTAGTTATCCCAGTGACCGGTCTTTTCCCACAGCGAGCGATCCAGGATCTGCGGCGCCTTCACTTCCTGGTAGCCGCTATCCTGGTAGACCCGGCGCATGTATTGCTCGACCTGTTGCCAGATCGACCAGCCCTTGGGGTGCCAGAAGATCAGGCCCGGCGCCTCGTCCTGGAAATGGAACAGGTCCAGGGCGCGACCGAGTTTGCGGTGGTCGCGCTTCTCGGCCTCTTCCAGCATGTGCAGGTAGGCTTCCTGGTCTTCCTTCTTGGCCCAGGCGGTGCCGTAGACACGCTGCAGCATCTCGTTGTTGGAGTCGCCGCGCCAGTAAGCGCCGGCCAGCTTCATCAGCTTGAATACCTTGAGCTTGCCGGTAGAGGGCACGTGCGGGCCCCGGCACAGGTCGGTGAAGCTGCCTTCGGTGTATAGCGACACATCCTCGTTTTGCGGAATGGACGCGATGATTTCCGCCTTGTAGTCCTCGCCGATCGACTTGAAGTAAGCCACCGCTTCGTCGCGCGGCAATACCTTGCGGGTCACCGGCTCATCCTTCTTGGCCAGCTCGGCCATCTTCTTTTCGATGGCGGCCAGGTCGTCCGGCGTGAAAGGACGCTTGTACGAGAAGTCGTAGTAGAACCCGTTGTCGATCACCGGGCCGATGGTCACCTGCGCGTCGGGGAACAACTCCTTGACCGCGTAGGCCAGCAAGTGGGCGGTCGAGTGGCGGATCACTTCCAGGCCGTCCGCATCCTTGTCGGTCACGATGGCGAGGTCGGAATCCTTGTCGATCAGATACGAGGTATCGACCAGCTTGCCGTCGATACGGCCGGCCAGCGCGGCCTTGGCCAGGCCGGCGCCGATATTGGCGGCGACCTGCGCCACTGTCACCGGGCCGTCGAATTGGCGTTGCGAACCATCGGGAAGACGAACTGAAACCATTTAGCACTCCATGTCGGCAGCCGCGCTGCCTTGCCTGATTAGGGTATTGATGTCGAAATGACGGACGAAAAAAAACGCGGACCAGCCGCGCTTTTTCAGAAAACGAAAAAGAACCCGACTAGCGTCGCGCAAAAAACTCGGTGGTAGTTCGCGGTGTCATAACCGGTTTGCCTTTCTCGCTCTTACAGAATGTTGTGGATCCATCGCCATGCCGCATTGCCGCCTTTTCAACTTTCCAGGACGACAGCCAGCGCAAGCCGAAATTATAGCAAATTAATTTATCCGCCCCACCGGATCTTCCTTTTGCCGCGGTCAACATGGATAACAGAAAAACAACACTGTTTCCAAGTACGCGCAGTCACATGCAGACGAAACTATCGATCACGCCGCCTCCCGGCAGGAGGATCACGCAAAAAACCGGCCGCCTGACTCGCCTTACAAATGCAAATATGCCGCCAACGAGCCACGTGTCATCAATTTATCCCCATCCTCATGCTAGGATTTCGATGGATTATGGAGAATCGCATCATGGCAAACGAACGCAATTGCATCGAACACCCTACCGTCATCAACAACGTTGAATACACGCTGCAAAGCCGCACCGTGGAACTGGACGACGGCATGCGCCACCAGGAATACCGGGTGCTGCTCAACGGCGACGAAATCAAATCGTGGACGCGCGGCGACATCCTCCCCTATTTCGGGCTCAAACAGGATTAACGCCGCCCTTTCGACACACCGAACCGGCGCACACATGAAAAACGGCATCCATCAGGATGCCGTTTTTCATTCAAGGGGAAATACCTTTTCCGCTTATGTCTTTTCCAGATTGGCGCGCCGCGCCAGAATCTTTTCGATCTTTTCCTTCAAGGTCGCCGCATTAAAAGGCTTGACGATATAACCATCGGCGCCCGACTGCGCGGCCTCGACGATATTCTCCTTCTTCGCCTCCGCTGTAATCATCAGCACCGGCAGATGGCTCAGCGACGGCGTCGAACGGATCTTCTTGAGCAGCGTCAAGCCGTCCATTACCGGCATGTTCCAGTCGGTAAGCACAAAAGTCACCGGCAAGGCGCCCGCCTCCAGCACCTTCATGGCAGAAGAACCGTCATCGGCCTCGACAATCTTGCTGTACTCCAACTCTTTCAGCAATCCGCTAACGATGCGCCGCATTGTTGAAAAGTCATCAACCACGAGGAAATACTGATCATCTGCAGCCATAGGTAATCGAACGCCTGTAATAAAGATAAAACCTGAAGAGAAAGAGCAAGAAAAAACTTAGCCTCAAGTTTAAAACATTTTTAAAAAGTTTCCGCAATACAGCAAAATAATAATCACCAATATTTACATCAGCATGAACTGCAAGCGGGCCATCCGGCAGCACATCTCATGCGCCGGGCCAATACCCAAGCCGGCCTTGCGCCCCTCCGGCCGCACGTATCCCACGCGAAGCAAACATACGCGCCGAATCAAAAACCAGGGAAAAGTAAAAACGGAGGGCGGAAAACAAAAATGGAAGCCGCGAACGCGCTTCCATTTCAGTTTGACTTCGCTGCCCAACTCGACTGAACCATCAGAAGAATTGGTAGGCACGATTGGACTCGAACCAACGACCCCTACCATGTCAAGGTAGTGCTCTAACCAGCTGAGCTACGCGCCTAACGAAGAAGCGAGATTATAGGTGGCTTTTTAAAATTTGCAAAGGGGTAAAAGAAAAAACCTGAAATATTTTTCTCATCCGGCCATGCCTTACGCACCACGGCGACGGAACTGCCAACGCGCATGCATGCGCGCGGGCAGTTCCGGCCCACTTCCCTGCACACATCTATTGCCGCTTCACCTCAATGACGCCCTTTACCTCCCGAATCACCGCCAAGGCCTTCTGCAGTTGTTCGGTCGAAGCGATTTCGGCGGTAAAGGCCATGCGCGCATGGCCGCGCGCGCTTTGCGTGCTCACGCCGATCACATTGATTTTGTCGCGCAGGAAGATATCCGAAATATCGCGCAGCAAGCCCTGCCGGTCATTGGCCAGCACAAAGATATCGACCGGATAGACCGTATCCTTGGCCGGCGCGCCCCAGGTCGTCTGGATCACGCGCTCAGGCGCATGGGAACTCATCTCGGCGAAGTTCTTGCAGCTCGCGCGATGGATCGACACGCCCTTGCCGCGCGTGACGAAGCCGGCGATCGGATCCGGCGGCGCCGGCTTGCAGCAGCGCGCCAGCTGGGTCAGCAAACCATCCGTGCCGACCACCAGCACGCCGGACTTGGCGCCTTGCACGATGCTCGATGCGCGGCTCTTGCGGGTAATCGCGGCCTCGTCGTCGATCTCCGGCTTCTTGGCTTCGGCGTCGTGCAGCGCCTGCTCGACGTGGCGCAGGCTGAACTCATCCTTGCCCAGCGACAGGCACAAGTCATCCACCTTGGCGAAGCCCAGTTTCTGGGCCAGTTCTTCCAGGTTGACCGCGGTCTTGCCCTCGCGCTGCAAGGTCTTTTCCAGCAGGCCGCGGCCCACCGACAAGGTCTCTTGCTGCTCGATCGCATTGAACCAGGCGCGCACCTTGGAACGGGTGCGCGAGCTCGCCGCATAACCCGGACTCAACCAGTCGCGCGACGGCCCGACGCCCGGGCCGCTCTTGACGGTAATGATCTCCACCGTCTGGCCGTTCTTCAACGGCGTGTTCAGCGGCACCATCACGCCATCCACCCGCGCGCCGCGGCAACGGTGGCCGACATCGCTGTGCAAGTGGTAGGCGAAATCGATCGGCGTGGCGCCGTTGGGCAGCTCGATCACCCGCGCCTGCGGCGTCAACACATAGATGCGTTCGTCCAGCGTGGTCGCCTTGAGTTTTTCCACCCAGTCGCGGCGTACCTCATCCTGGTCCACCACGGCGTCGGTGACCTCGGATTTCCAGGCCAGCAGCTGGCGCAGCCACGCGATTTTCTCGTCGTACTTTTGCGCGGAGAAATTTGAACCGCCGCTTTCCTTGTAACGCCAGTGCGCCGCCACGCCGTATTCCGCAAAATGGTGCATCTCATGGGTACGGATCTGCACTTCCAGCGCCCGGCCGTCCTCGGCCACCACGACCGTGTGCAGGGACTGGTAGCCGTTTTGCTTGGGACGGGAAATATAGTCGTCGAACTCCTCGGGAATCGGCGTCCAGATATCGTGCACGATGCCCAGCACCGTATAGCAAGTCTTGACGTCGTCGACGATCACTCGGAACGCGCGCACATCATAGAGCTCCGAAAAGTCGATCGCCTTGCCGCGCATCTTGTTCCAGATGCTGTAAATGTGCTTGGGCCGGCCGCTGACTTCGGCCTTGATATCCTGCGATGCGAGCTCCGAGCGCAAACGGGCGATCGCGCTGGCCACGAACTGTTCGCGCTCTAGCCGCTTCTCTTCCAGCATCTTGGCGATGCGCTTGTAGGTGGCCGGCTCCAGGAAGCGGAAAGACAAGTCTTCCAGCTCCCACTTGAGCTGCCAGATGCCAAGCCGGTTAGCCAGCGGCGCATAGAGATCAAAGGTTTGGCGCGCGTATTGGCGGCTGCTCTCGTTTTCCTGCTTGGTCTCGGCAAAATAGCGCAAGGTCGCCACGCGGGAAGCCAGGCGCACCAGTACGGCACGCATGTCGGAAGCCATCGCCAGCAGCATCTTGCGCAGCGTTTCGACCTGGGCGGCGGCCTGCTGCGCGGCATTCTTCCCGCGCAGGACTTCCTGCTGCGGCGGCTGGAAGGTCAGGCTATGGAAACGCATCAGCTGGCGCACGCTGCCGACCAGGTCGGCAGTTTCCTTGCCGAAGCGCTCTTCCCACTTTTCTTCCAGCCCGGGATGCAGCATCTGCGCTTCGAACAGCAGCCCGGCTATGCGCGTCTGCGCGTCCGCATTCAAGGCGGTCAGCACCGACGCCACCGAGAACACGAACTGCAGCGCGTTCTGGCCCGACAGGATCTGCTTGTCCGCATACAGGGGCTCGACCTCGGCCAGCGCCTGTGCCACGCGCGCGGCATCGTCGGCCCCCAGACCGGCGGTGATCGCTGCCAGGCCTTCGCCCGGTATGGTTGCCACTGAAACCATGGCTGCTTACTTCTGGGCCGCGACGATGATGATTTCCACCAGCAGTTCGGGACGGGCCAGCTTGGCTTCAACCGTGGCGCGCGGGGGCGCATTGCCTTGCGCGACCCACTCGTCCCACACCGCGTTCATGCCGGCGAAATCCTTCACGTCGGCCAGGTAAATCTGGCACGACAGGATCTTGCTCTTGTCGCTGCCGGCTTCGGCCAGCAGGCGGTCGATGTGGCCCAGCACCTCGCGGGTCTGCCCTTCGATATTCTGGGCCGTGTCTTCGGCGATCTGGCCGGCCAGATACACGGTGCCGTTATGGATGGCGACTTCGGAAAGGCGCTTTCCGACATGCAGGCGTTGTACAGACATGTGACTTCCTTTATGCGTTATTGCTGTTACAGGTAAAGATGAATCGTGCCGGGAAAAGCGGAGAACTCAACCCAGCAGGAACTGTTTGGCGATCTCGATCTGGTCCGCATGCATGAAGGTGGGCGCATGGCCCACATCAGGCAATTCGACCAGACGGGCCCTTGGCCCGCGCTGCGTCATGGCTTGCGCCACATCAGGCAGCAACAGGTCGGAATGCGCGCCGCGCACCAGCAAGGTTGGGCAGCGGATGGCATCGTATGCGGCCCACAGCATCTGCTCGGCCACGGTGGCGGCTTCGGGCGTGGTCAGCTTGAACGGCACCGCCAGCGACAGGTCGTAGTGGCGAATCCACTTGCCGTCGTCGTTCTGGCGCAGCACGTCGCTGGCCAGCTTGTGCCATTCCTCCTCGCTGTGCGCGCCGAAGCTGGCCGAGATGGTGCGGATGTATTGCGCGGCTTCGCCGAAGCTGTCGAAACGCACATCCTGGCCGATGTACTCGCCGATGCGCGCCAGCGCGGAACCGTTGATGGAGGGGCCGATGTCATTGAGCACCAGGCGGCGGATGGGATTGTCCGGCAACGACGCCAGGCCCATGCCGATCAGGCCGCCCATGGAAGTGCCGAACCAGTCGACAATCTCCGCATCCAGGCGCGCCAGCAAGGTCACCATGTCGCTGATATATTGCGGCACCGTGTAATACTGCGGATCGCGCAAGCGCCCGGAACGGCCGCGTCCCACCACGTCGGGACAGACGACCCGGTAGGTGTCGCACAGCTCGCGCGCCATGCGGTCGAAGTCGTCCGACACGCGCGTGACGCCATGCACGCACACCAGCACGTTGGGGTTGCGGGGATCGCCCCATTCCTTGTAGGCCATCGTGTGCAGCCCGCCGGGAGAAATGCACTGCACCGTCTTCACTACTGCTTCTGTCATCGTCGCGGCCCTCATGATCAATGAAGGCTCCATTTTACTCTCTCGCCGCGGCTTGCCGGATGCGAGGCCCGATGGAAGCGGATCGGAAACGGCTCGCGCCTCCGCGCTCGATGGCGCCGGCTGACAAAGGAGGAAATGGAAGTCTGGAATCCCGCTGACCGGGTTGCGGAACAGTGCCGCATTGGTGCTGAGACCGGAATCGCAAACACCACGAAAACCCAATAACAACGGGGATTTTTTGAATTTAAATTAGAAAATGCCGTCAAAAATACCGACAAATCTCAAAGTGATCATGCTGTCAGGTGTTTGCAACATGATTGGATGTTCTTGGACTTACTAATTAGGAAGGTAGTCTTATTCTATCCACTCGATCATTAAATTGGGTTCGGGTTAATCTTCCTTTTCCGCCAGAAGTTTTGTAAAGGACATGCTCAGTCTCTTCATCAAATCCCCTCAAAAGACTGTCAGGCGATGCTTGCTTCGCAAGAGAAACTAGTTTGCTCCAAAGCACATCTGTATCTTTCTTTTCATCTGCCGTAGCTGGATCATAAACCGTTCGCTTAATAAGTCTGGTAAGTTCAGTGATTCCTTTTCCCTTCTTCGTAGGCTTGGGGGAAGGCAAAGGCTGAGGGCTTGTTTCCTGCTTTTGATTAGTCAAGTATGGTTGAAGCTCTACGGCAGCTATGTATAAATCCAAGATAGTAATCTTCAATTCCTTCGTCGGCACAACGGCATTACCTTGCCCTTGGAAAGGGGTGCTCCGATCATACGCGGCAAAGACACGCAGGGGGAAATGAAGTTTTCCAAGCCGGTAGGAATCATCTTCCAGTCTGGATGGACGGATGATCTCTAACTCGGATTCGGGGCCAAAAACTGCTGCCCGGAAGAATACGGCTTGGCGGAGTGTTTTTCTTGCCTGCAATTTCTGACAATCCTCTTTGCTCAGGGCCAGCAGGTCAAGCTTCGGTACCGGAGCTGGCGTCAGGTGAAACGCCTTAGGATTCAGCTTACGCCTCACTGGATCAACCGCTTCTTCGGTATCGCCCCATCCTACATTGCCGATTTGAACGTCTCCCGGCACATCAATCAAAAAACGAAGAACACCTGAACAACCCAGGGCGATCAATTCGGGTTCGCTTAGTTGCGTCAACTCCGTTGCTTCATCAATTGAATAAATGGTGCGCATGGATGCTAGGGCGGATATAGCCGAAATTAGTACAAACCGTAAATATCTCATACAGGAAACGTGATTTTACGGTTTTGGCCGCTTGTCCAGTCGCTACAAGCGGTTTTATGCGGTTATAAGCGGGTTTGGTTGGCAAGAGCCTTCCATGTGCGGATACTTCATTTCTGTCGTCGCATGACGGCGGCAGTAGCAGTAGTGATGGCAATAACAGTAGCAGTAACAACGGAAGGTGATTATGAAAGCATCAATACTGCTTTCGATTGCCGCCGTGATCGCCAAAACATCCATGAGCCGTTCGGGAATTTATGCCGCCATCAAGGATGGCACTTTCCCTAAGCCGGTGATGATTGGTGCTCGTCGGGTGGCATTCATCGAAGAAGAAGTGGCCGAATGGATCGCTCTCAAGGTTGCGCAGTCGCGCTCCTGACTGCCTTAAGAAAAGGCAGTTATGGGTCGCATTTTGGATGCATAACTTTGTACATTGGCTTTATTTCAAATTCCCCGGCTAGCCGGATGATTTGAGTTTGCGATTCTCGGTAAACCTTCATTTCCAGAACCTTGGGAATTAAGGTTGACCGGCCTGAAACAACTGGTCCAGACTTAAAGTTAGTCTAAGCGGCAAGCCGCAGTGGTGCTGGGGTTGTTGCCGGCAGCGTAGCCTGCGGTG
>NZ_VIUO01000007.1:0-178886 GCF_007828355.1 Herbaspirillum sp. SJZ099
ACCGCAGGCTACGCTGCCGGCAACAACCCCAGCACCACTGCGGCTTGCCGCTTAGACTAACTTTAAGTCTGGACCAGTTGTTTCAGGCCGGTCAGTGCCGGGAATGGTCATTGCTATCACAGGTGGTCTATGGTTCGGATTGACGTTATTCGAAGACTCGCAGATCAAAACGGCGATACTAGGTTTCGGTTTGGGAATTAATCTCATTACAATCTTAATCGTGAGGCGAGTCCGGGGCGTAATGGATAAATACATTGAGACTCAACGTCAGTGGCAAACCGCTTCTAGTCCCGTTTCTCCTGGAAAACATACGGTTGTATGGTGCTGGACCGCGATTTTGATTTGCGTGGCCATTCTTAATGGCTTGGGTATGACGAAAGTTGGTGATTTGAAAAAAGCATCTGAAGAACGCCCTGTGAGGGCTTGCATTGAGTCTGGAGCATCAGGTAAAACTGAAATCGGGAAGGTTTGTGCAAAAGGGGGAGGAGGATAAGGCGGAGAAATAGATGTCAGCAAATTCCTGGGATTACTATCAGACAAATCCAGAAGAGCACTTCAGGCGTTTTGAGAGCCTTCGATTTGAAGATGTGCATTTCGACTTGGTCAGATATTTACCCTCTGAAGGAGGGTTGTGTCTTGACGTAGGTGCAGGATCTGGGCGAGATGCCGCCGCTATTGCTAAACGAGGCATTCATGTCCTCGCGGTAGAGCCTAATGGCGCTTTGCTTAAACTGGCGTCAATGCTTCATAACGTCCGCAACATAGAGTGGGAGCGGGACTCGCTCCCTTTTCTGAAAAAGGTGAAACTGCGTGATGAGCTTTACGATTTCATTTTGCTGAGTGCCGTCTGGATGCATCTACGTCCCTCTGAGCGGGATTCTTCGCTCCAAACCTTGTGGAATTTGCTGCAGCCCGGTGGCTATCTTGCTATCTCTCTTCGTATAGCTAAGCCTGATGAAGCTCGTGCGATGTTCGATGTCAGCGTGGAAGACTTGACTGCGCGCGCAGTAGGAATAGGTTTTTCTATAGCGCATATTGGCCGCGTTAAGAAAGACTCTTTCAATCGAAGTGATGTTCGCTGGTCCAAAGTTATTCTAAGCAAAGGCAAGTGAGTTGCATTTTTCAACGGTTTAATCGGGCCTGTCATTAATTTCGTGTTTGGGCATAACATGACGTCAAGGAGTGTCTATGCCAAACAAACCAAGAACCCAGCCGGCAGAGCTGCCGGCGATTCCATCCGGGTTGCTGAAGTCGTTTGGTAACGGCCCGATGACGGTCGAAGCTATCAATGCTGCATCCCTGGCCTTCAAGAAGGCCCTGATCGAACGTGCCCTGGCGGGTGAGATGAACCATCATTTGGGTTACCCAACTGGCGCGGCCAAGCCTGAAGCAATGAGCAACCAGCGCAACGGCAAGGGATCGAAGACGGTGCTGACCGAGGACGGTCCGATCCGCATCGCCGTGCCGCGCGACCGTGAGGGCAGCTTTGACCCGCTACTGATCCCCAAGCACGAACGCCGTTTCACGGGCTTCGACGATAAGATCGTCGCCATGTATGCCCGAGGCATGACGGTGCGCGAGAACCAGAGCTTTCTTCTGGAGCAATACGCCACTGAGGTCTCGCCGGACTTCATCAGTTCGGTCACTGACGAGGTCATGGCCGAGGTCACTGTCTGGCAGGCCAGGCCGCTCGAACCCATGTATCCGGTAGTGTTCTTTGATGCCCTTCGGGTCAAGATCCGCGAGGATGCGGTCGTGCGCAACAAGGCCGTCTATCTGGCGCTGGGCTTGCTGTCCGACGGCACACGCGACATCCTCGGTTTATGGATCGAAGGCAGCGAAGGCGCCAAGTTCTGGATGAAGGTCTTCAACGACCTCAAGACACGCGGCGTAGGTGATATCCTGATCGCCGTGACCGATGGCCTAAAGGGCATGCCAGAGGCCTTGGCGGCCGTGTTTCCAGCCACCACGCTGCAAACCTGCATCGTCTACTTGATCCGCAACAGCCTGGACTATGCAAGCTGGAAGGACCGCAAGATGCTAGCCAAGGCCATCCGCCCGATCTATACCGCCCCGAGCGTAGAGGCCGACCAGGCCGAGCTTGAAACGTTTGCCCAAGGGCCATGGGGACAAAAATTCCCCACAGTCAGCGCGGCGTGGCGCAATGCCTGGGATCGCGTGATTCCGTTCTTTGCGTTTCCACCTGAGGTGCGCAAGGTCATTTACACGACCAACGCCATCGAGAACATCAACTCGCAACTACGAAAAATTATCAAGACCCGGGGACACTTCCCGACCGACGATGCCGCGACCAAGCTGCTCTGGCTGGCCTTGCGCAATATCACCGCTGACTGGGGCCGAGCCACCCGGTATTGGAAGCAGGCCATGAATCAATTCGCTATCCTCTACGAGGATCGTTTCTGTCGGCCTTCCGTGTAATTTTCAACCCGCCTTGAACACGGAAATTCTGATAGCTTCCTTGAGCTTACTGCTCGCTTAGCTTTAAAGCTTGCACAACACAGACACAGCCTCATTTGCTAACAAGGATCCAATCACCTCCACAACGGGCGACGCCCCCTCAACCGCATCAGCAGTACGCAACGGCAACACCGCCCCCCCCAACGCCTCCCCAATCTGTACAGTGGAAGCAGCAAAAACAACTCTCCCCACTCCCCCCCAAAACATCGCCCCCGCACACATCGCACAAGGCTCCCCGCTTGCATATACGGTAGCGCCACGCATCGCCGCCAGCCCCAGCTCCTTTTGCGCCCGCCGCACCAGCACCATCTCCGCATGCCCCGTGCAATCTTGCGCGGTGTTCTGATTGTTCATCTCCACCATCAGCACTTCACCGGCAGGCGAAACCAGCGTCGCGCCAAACGGCATGTCGCCGCGCTTCAATGCCTGTTCGGAGGCGTCGATCGCCAGCCGCATCGCGGCAATATCTTGTTCGGTAAATCCGGTCACGGGTTTGTCGTTCATATTGGCCTCACATTTCATCGATCTGGGTAGATGCGGTTTGCGCTTTGTCCAGCGTAAACCGTCCGCTGGAGTTGAGGTAGAAGCTGGCGCCGAAACGTCCGACCGGGTGGTAGTCCTGCAACCTTACCCGCCATTGTTCGGTGTCGACCAGGCCGTCGCGCGCGGCCAGCCATTGCACGCGGCCGATGAAGATGTAGCGGCTGGGCGTTTCCAGTTTTTCGTGCAGCACGCATTCGAAGGCGACCGGCGCTTCGGCGATGCGCGGCGGGGCGATGGTGCGTGATGGCACGGCGTGCAGTCCGGCATGCTCCAGCTCGCTCTGGTGCGGCGGCAGCGTGGCGCCGCAGGCGTCCATTTGCGTGCACATCGCTTCGTCGGTGAGGTGGACGACGAACTCTCCTGTGCGCAGGATGTTGGCGGCGGTGTCTTTCAGCGCGCCGTCGTGCAGGCGGTTGATGCTGACCATCACGATCGGCGGGTCTTCGCCCAGCATGTTGAACATGGAGAACGGCGCGGCGTTGACAGTGCCGTCAACGCCCAGCGTGGTGATGAGTGCGATCGGGCGCGGCACGATCAGGCTGGCCATCAGCTTGTAGCGCTGGTAGACGCCGATCTCGGAGAAGTCGATTTCAGTCATGGCGGTTCATATGGATGCGGCCTGTTGCGTGGCGGGCGGTCATGGTTGCTTGCCCTGGATGCCTTCCACGTACCATTTCATGGTCCACAGTTCGGATTCGGGGACGGCCTTGCCGGCGGCAACCTGCAGCTGGCCGGCCTGGTTGTTGATGGGGCCGGCGAAGGGCTGCAGCGTGCCGGCGACGATGGCCTTGCGGCGTTCTTCCGCCTGCGCCACTACGTCCTTGGGCAGCGCGGCGTTGTAGGGGGCGAGCTGGACGATGCCTTCCTTCATGCCCCATTTGGTGTCTTCCGCTTTCCATTTGCCTTCCAGCGCCTGGCGCACCTTGTGCACGTAGTACACGCCCCAGTTGAGGGTGTTGCCGGTCAGGTGTGCCTTGGGGCCGAAGCGGCTCATGTCGGAGTCCTGGCCGAAGGCGTAGAGACCTTTGCTTTCCGCCACCTGTATCGGGGCCGGCGAGTCGGTGTTCTGGTAGAACACGTCGGCGCCCTGCCCGGCCAGCGTCTGCGCGGCGTCGCGCTCCAGGCTGGGATCGTACCAGGCATTGATCCACACCACTTTGGCATTGACCTTGGGGTTGACGCTGCGCGCGCCCAGCACGAAGGCGTCCAGGTTGCGAATCACTTCGGGGATGGGGATCGGCGCGATGTAGCCCAGCGTGTTGGTCCTGGTCATGCGGCCGGCGATGGTGCCGAGCACGTAGGCGCCTTCGTAGAAGCGGGTCTGGTACAGGCCGACGTTGCGCGCCATGGTGTAGCCGGAACAGTGTTCGAAGATCACGTCCGGGTTTTCCTTGGCCACGCGCAGCACCGGGTTCATGAAGCCGAACGAGGTGGCGAAGATCATCTTGCAGCCGTCGTCGATCAGCTGGCGCATGACGCGTTCGGCTTCCGGCGTTTCCGGCACGCGTTCGACGAACACGGTTTCGATGCGCGCGCCGAATTCCTTCTCCAGCATGCGGCGCCCCAGATCGTGCTGGAACGACCAGCCGATGTCGGCCACCGGGCCGGGATAGATGAAGCCGATTTTGAGCTTGGGTGCCGCGGCCAGCGCGGCGAAGGGTTGCGACGAGGCGGCCAGGGCGGCGCCCGAGGCGAGCAAGAATTGACGGCGGTTCATGGCGGCAAGACTCCTTGATTGGATGGATCGATCGGTGGCGAAAGATCGCCATTGATCGTATACATGCAAATTGGATGCCAGCCATGAAATGCAATCAACTAGTTGATTTAAAAGGATTTAACGTATTTATGTGGATTGTATACATTTTGACGTTCGCACGCAAAATGGGCAAGGGAGATGAGGTTGGAGGGCGGATGCACCGCCAGCGGGCAGGAGCCGCATCGGCCGCATTGGCAGCACCAGCCGCATCGGCCGGAGACGGCGGGCGAGAAATCAGAACGCGCGGCGCAGCGCTTCGGTGTTGTCTTGCGGCAGGCGCAGCCGGGCTTCCAGCGCCAGCAGGTGTTTGTCCATTTCAGCGGCGGCGCCGCTGCCGTCGCGCAGGGCCAGCAGGTCGACCAGGCGCGCATGTTCGTCGTGCTCGCAACTGGCTTCGCCCGGTACTTCATAGAGCGCCACGATCAATGAGCAGCGCGTCATCAGCTCGGTCAGCATGCGTTGCAGGACCTGGTTGCCGGAGAGCTCGGCCAGCGTCAGGTGGAAGCCGCCGGCCAGCGCCACCCAGCGCGGGTGGTCGCCCTCGTGCAGGGCGGCGTGTTCGGCTTGCATGCGCTGCCTGAGTTTGGTGACGTCGCCGTGGTCGATGCTGCGCGCCACTTCGCGCACGATGGCGCTTTCGATGGCGCGGCGCGCGGCGAACACGTCGCGCGTTTCCTTCGGGCCCGGCGTGGCCACCGCGGCGCCCTTGTTGGGCACGATGTCGACGATGCGCAATTCCGCCAGCCGCCGCAGCGCTTGCCGCACCACCGTGCGGCTGACGCCGAATTGTTCGCACAGGCTGGCTTCCTGCAGCCGCGTGCCGGGCTTCAGGCGTCCGTGCATGACGGCGTTGAAGATCGCCTCGTATACGTTCTGGTCGAGGGTTTCCGGGTTGTCGGCGGGCGCGCGTTGGGGTTTCATGGATGGTGAAGGGTGGGGCGGCGGATCGATATCATAACGCGGGGCGGCTGATCTCCAGCACTTTGGTTCGCGCCTCTTGTCCTAGGTATCGCGGATCGCAAGCGGGTGCAAACGCAAGGCAAGAACTCACAGGCGCGGTGCAAATACAGGCAGCAATTCAACATGACGCGGATAGATCAATCATTGATTTTGACTGAATTTGGTCCTAAATTCGGATCTATTCGTCTGAAGGAGTTTTTCATGCAATCCATTGCCAACATCAAGTCGATTTTCTATCTGAAAAGCCATGCGGCGCAAATTTCGGAAGACCTGGAATTGAATGGAAACCCATTCATCATCACCCAAAACGGTGAGGCCAGCATGGTGATCGAGGGCATCAAGCAATTTCAGGAAAAAGAAGAACTGATTGCCGCGCTGAAAATCATCGCCTTGGGCGAAAAAGACCGTCTGCAGGGCAAGGGGCTCACCGTCGATGAATCTCGCGCACAACTTCGTGCTGCCCGTCAGCGTCGCAAATAATGGCTGTCGTCATTCTTCCCGATGCGCAAGAGGATTTGCTCTCGTCTCAAGAGTACATGCTGGATAAATGGGGGGCTCGAATGTATGAAGGAGAAGGACGAGATTTTTGAAAAACTGCAACAGGCCCCCGCGGGGGACTATCCGGGTAGCACCATAAAAGAGTTGGCGTCGGTTGGCATTTTTGAATACCAGAATGTGTTTACATCGCATCACAAGCTGGTCTACCGCCGAATCGGCAATGACATTTATGTATATGCCGTTGCCGGGCATCAGCAGGATTTCCCGACGCTTTTGATGAAGCGGCTACTGAAGAGGTAACCGGGAAGTCCGAACGGCCATCGAGATTGCATGCTTGTCGCTTAGGGCATGCCAACAATAAGGAGAAGGTCATTTCGAAGATGGATCGTTTCCTGATTTCCGTCGATCAATTGCATGTCTATAACTGGCTGAGCATTCCGATGTGGGTGTTCGACAGAAGCCGGTTGCGAATCACATGGGCCAATCCGTCAGCCCTTGAATTTTGGGCGGCCAACTCGATTGAGGAGCTGGCGCGCAGGGATTTTTCAGACATCACCCCAACCGCCATGGATCGTCTGAATGCCGTGCATCGCAATGCCCTGAAAGGGATCAACGTTGAGGAGCAATGGACGCTTTATCCCCGAGGCCAGCCCAGGCAGGTGGTCCTGAAAAGCGCGGTGGTGCGAGAAAAAGATAATTCAACGGAGGGAATACTCTTTTGCGCGGCAAACCTGCGCGCCGTGCCGGACGCGCAGTTGCGCGGCGTCCAGGTGCTGTCGTACACCTCAACCGTTGCGGCGCTTTACACGCTGGCAGGAGATGTCTTATTCCGAAACCCGGTCGCATCCGCCATTTGGGACGGCTTGAGCAACGATCGCGACACGGATGCGCTAAGCGCCACCTTTGCCAATCCGCAGGATGCCGGGCGGATTATCCGGGCGGTATCGGGCAAGGAAAGGATTTTCGGGGAGTTCAACGTGCTCACCGCGAAACAGGGCGAGCGAATTTTTGAATTGGATTGCCGGCCGGTGATCGATCCGATCGATGCGCAACTCGTGCTGGGCATGAGCGGGCGCGATATCACCGATTACAAGCGGGTCGAAGCCGAACGCAATACCTTGCGCGAGGCCCAGCTCAGGGCCGCACAAGCGGTGGCAAATTCGGAGAAGGAGCTCACGGTTGCCGCGCGCAAGATCTTCATGGCTACGGCTTCGCATGAACTGCGTTCGCCCTTGCAAAGCATCATGAGCAGCCTTGACCTTCTCGAGCGCTATCCCCATGAAATCGAAAACTGCGTCATGCCGATGCGCGAAGCGACGCAACAGCTCAATGACATTGCGCTGGGCCTGGTCGAGTTCGTGCGTGCCGACAGTGCTCCTGGCTTGCGCATCCGCGCCCTGCACGCGGCCACGTTTTTCCGGAAAACCCTGGCGCCCATCCGCAGGCAGGCGTTGGCCAAGGGCCTTGAGTTCTCGTTCTCGCCCGAAGGCCTGGATGTGACGATTGCAATCGATGAGATCCGTATGCGGCAGATTATCGTCAATCTTGCGGAGAACGCGGTCAAATACACAGAGGCAGGCGCGGTGCAAATACATGCGGCCATTGAACCTGAAAAAGACCTGGCGCTGCGGGTGAAGGATACCGGCATCGGCATGAGCAAGGCGGCAACCAGGCGGGTTTTGCAACCGTTTGCCCGCGGCAGCAAAAGTCATCTGCTTAATCCCCAGGGATTGGGGCTGGGGTTGGCCATCGTCCAATCCCACTTGCTTGAGATGGGCGGGGAGATGGATATTCGCTCCGAGTTGCAGGCGGGAACGGAAATCAGTATTCGGCTTCCGCTGCAAAATGCATCTGCGTTTGCCGATTCAGGACCGACTTGAGTTTTTCAACAATAATCGATGTCGGAAACGGCTTTAGCAGGACATCAATATTGTGTGTGCGCACAAGTTCGGCGATATCGTTTTCGTTTTCTATCCGGGCCTGGATGGTGCCGGTCAAAAGAATGATGGGGCAGGTTTTATCAACGCGGCGAATGGCTTCAATCAACCCGCGGGAGGTTTCTCCATCGGCCAGCGTCCAGTCCAGGATATATCCATCGGGAAGCGGACGCGTCTCAAGCAGGGCGAGCACAGGCTCGGGATGGCTGAAATATTTCGTGTTGAAGCCGCCATCGATTTGTATGAACCGGAAGAAAGGCAGGGTCGCCGTCTGCTCGTCGTCGACAATGACAACCACGGGGCCCGAGGTGCCGAATGCGTCCACATGCAAATGGAGAACGCCCCGTTGCGCCTTCCCTTTGGGGGCGTCGTCTGTCGGGCAAACGACCAGGCATTCTTCGGCCTCATCCTCGTAGGCGACAAAAAGATCCTGCGCTTCAGGGGCTGATTTCCGCGTGACCACTGTACATGCGCATTGCGACTTCCCTATCCGGAGCAATGCCTTGCGCGCGCCCGGGACGATTTTTTCTGCAGGCACATCGGATTGCAGCATCGCCGTGACCGTTGTCTTGAAATGGTCTGCGATTGCAAATAACTCGCCAAGCGAGAGCACGCTTTCATCGGCCAGCCGGCGAGAGGCTGTCTTCCGGGTGCCGCCAATGATTTCTGAAATAATGCGCGCCCAGCTTTTTTGCGGAATATTCTTTCGGCGCAACAGGCTCTTCAGGAGGGAGAGCTCCCTTTTCCGGGCGATCTCGTTGCCGACATGCGACTTAGTCAATTTTGGCGAACCTGGGCTGCATGACGTTATCGTGCATGACCTCTCCAAAGAACATGCCGTACGGTCGGACCCAGAATCCCGTGTCCTTGTCTAACTGGCGATAGACGACCAGCTCTTCAAGCGTCTCGCTATGCCGGGCGATGCAAAGCACTTCATATTCCCCGCCTCCGTAATGTCGGAAGCGGCCTGTGGTTTGCGGCAATGGCGCGATGGGCGGGTGATTTGGCATGGAGCGGAAACCTCGGTTAATAATCCATATCGATGACGATCTTGCCGATGTTCCGTCCGGCTTCCAATGCGTGGAAGGCAGACTGCGCATCGTTGAAGCCGAACGTGGCGGAGACGTGGGGCGAGATCGAGTTTTCCGCTGAAAACGCCAGCAGATCCGTCAGGCTGCGCTTGCTGCCGACATAGATGCCATGGGCGGTCGCCATTTTGGTGATTAATTCCAGATATTCCACGCGATTGTAAATCCAGCCTCCCAGGCCGCCCACGAGGGCGATATGGCCGCCAAAGGCCACTGCGCGAAGAGACTCTTTGATGGTGGCGTTGCCCCCGACTTCCAGGACGAGGTCGGCGCCGCGCCCATCGGTCAGTTTGAGAACCTCTTCCGACCAGTCGGGATGCTCGCGGTAACTTATCGCGCCGAGGCGGTTGGGATGGAGCCTGGCGGCCTTCTCGACATCGGACGTGACAAAGATGACATGCAATTGGTGAGCCTGGGCCAGTTGCGCCAGCCACATTGCGACGCCCCCGGTTCCCTGGATCAGCACGGTCTGGCCGGGCGCGAGCCTGGCCAACTCGACCAAGGCAACCCAGGCGGTGACGCCGGCGCAAGGTACGCATGCCGCGGCGGCGAAGGAGAGCGCCGGCGGCATATGGACCAGGGCGTAAGACGGCAGGATGATTTCTTCCGCCAGCCATCCGTTCAGGTCGCAACCGACGGTAGCGGCAATTTTTTCAGGGCTTGACGGGCCGTCGTGCCAATTGGGGAAAAAAGAGCCGACGACGGCGTCCCCTGCCTTAAAGAGATTTCCCACGTCGGCGCCGACTTCCAGAACCGTGCCGGAACCATCGGAACAGGGAATGATGGGCCGTTCGGAAGGCGCCGGGTAAGCGCCTCTGGAAATGAGCAGGTCCCGGTAATTGAGCGACGCGGCGCGCACGGCGACCCGTACTTCATGCGGCGCCAATGGGCGAGCCGATAATTGCGCGGTCTTTAATTCAAGCCCTTTTCCGGGCCACAACCAATGTGCTGATGGCATAAGTCAAATTATCTGGAGAGGAATTGATGCGTGAACGGGAAGACGTTCCCGTTCAGGTGATCGGCTAGTAAAGCCGATCCGAAAAGGCGCAGTCAAGCGACCTTGGCGGCATCATCGACATGTGCGCGGATCTTGGTTGTTAAATGATTTTTTTCTGGTTGTTTTTCTAGTTCGCCTGCGATGCAGGCAGGGAATGCAAAAAATTATCAATAGGGTAAAAAATCATAAGGTGGCAATATTTTTCCTTTTGGAAGTTTTTGGTGTTTTGTTAATTCTTGCCCGCGATCGGAAAAAATGTCTGTCAATGCACCGTCGTCCTTATTCTCTCCGCTCGCACCGAGCGATCTGGCCCGCGCGCGCCAATGGATACGCGCAGCCGACGGTCTCATCATCACCGCCGGCGCCGGCATGGGCGTGGATTCAGGGCTGCCGGACTTTCGCGGCAACGAAGGTTTCTGGGCGGCTTATCCGCCGCTGCAAAGGGCCGGCATCGCCTTCACCGACATCGCCAATGGCCAGGCCTTCGACAAAGATCCGGCACTGGCCTGGGGGTTCTACGGGCATCGGCTCGCGCTGTACCGCCAGACCCGGCCGCATGCCGGCTTTGCGCTATTGCGCGCCCTGGCCGCGGACAAGCCGCAGGGAATGTTCGTCTTCACCAGCAATGTCGACGGGCAGTTCCAACAGGCCGGCGTGGCGGAGGATCGTATCGTCGAATGCCATGGCAGCATCCATCACCTGCAATGCACGCAGGACTGTGTCGGTGCAATCTGGCCGGCCGATGGGGTGGTGCCGCAGGTGGAGATGGCGCACTGCCGGCTGCGCTCGCCATTGCCGGAGTGCCCGCATTGCGGCGCGGTGGCGCGGCCCAATATCCTGATGTTCGATGACTCCCGCTGGAATGAGCGACGTACGGATGGGCAGTATCGCCGCATGCGTTCCTGGCTGGACAAGGTTCGGCATCCGGTGGTGATCGAGCTTGGCGCCGGCACCGCCATTGCCTCGGTGCGGCGCATGGGGGAGCGGCTGGGGGCGCCGCTGGTGCGGATCAATCCGCGCGAGTGGATGGTGGAGGGGGCGGATCGGATCGGGCTGCGCTGCGGCGCATTGGAGGGGCTGCGGCAGATCGCGGCGGGCTGGGCCGCTTGATGCGCGACTGAAGTCGGGACTCAGATCGGGGCCCAGAAAATCGAAAAGCCGGTGCGCCTGGCACATAACGCCAGCGCCGCCGACCACACGCACAGCGATGGCGACGGCACAGCCAATTCCCGGTACTGGGAAGCGCGGTGAGGAAAACGCGGTGAGGAAGACGCAGGCTCAATCACCCAGGTCGATGGTACCGGCCAGCGTCACGCCTTCCGGCGCTTCATACAAGGCCACCACCCAGGCTTGGCGCGGGTTGTCCGATTGCGCGTCGAGGGTTTGCGTGACGAAGTTGATCGAGGCGCGGTCCAGCCCGGCAAAGGGATCGTCCAGCAGGTTCAGCGCGGCGCCGGCGGCAAAGGCGGCGGCCAGGTAGACTTTGCGCTTGCTGCCGGTGGAGAGCATGAACAGTTTCTTTTCCAGGTGCGGCGCCAGCGACAGGCCGTCGATCAGCGCCGGCAGGCGCGCATGATCGAAGCCGGGAAAGCGCTTCTCCATGGCGTCGAAAAATTCCGGCGGCGTCAATTGGTCGTAAGCCTCGGTACGCGGATCGACGTGGAATACGTGGCGCCGATAAGCTTCGCTGTCTTCATCCAGGCGGATGCCGTCCAGTTCCAGCACCCCGTCCTTGACCGGCATCAGCCCGCCCAGCAATTGCAGCAGGGTGGTCTTGCCGCGGCCGTCGCCGCCGCGCACCAGCGTGACTCCGGGCGGGATCGCGGCGGACAGGTCCTTGAAGAGTGCATGCCCGGGATAGGCGAAATTGAGTTTGCGGACCAGCAACAGCGCGGGGCGGTCTTGTGATGTCGTCATGGAAGTCTTGCGTGGAAGCGCCGGGCGGCAGAGCGGTCCGGCAATGCGGCTGGGGCGGGTCAGCGCCGGCGTTGCTGGGCGGCCTGTTTTTCCCGGCGGGCGTCGGCCAGCATGGCGATCGCCAGCGCGATTGGAGGATACAGCAGGATCAGGCCGCTCCAGTCATGGCCGGAGAGAAACATCAGGCCGGCGATGCACAGGTCGAGCGCCATCAGCAACATCAATGGCCAGCCCACGGGCGCGCCAAGGAAGGTCTTCGGTCTTTTGTTCTTGAAATACAGTGCCATGCCATTCACCGTCGTTGTTCGCGCCATGCCGTCTTGTCTGCCTGCCATCCATGTTGCCTGGTGGGCGCGATGGCGAAGCGGCAGGTATGCCGCGAGGGGTTGTCTCCTGTGGGCGATTATAAAAGATGTTGGCAGCGCGGGCGACGCTGGCGGGAGATATTCCTGCGCCGCATTCCCTGGCGGCAAGATGCGCGCAGCAAGGCGCGGCCGCGATGGCGCTCAGAAATCGACCTGTAGCGACAACAGCAACGTGCGCGGCGCCGCCACCGTGGCGTAGGGGCTGGCGAGCAGCCAATAGTCGCGGTTGAACAGGTTTTCCACGTTGGCGCGCAACACCACCGGCTTGCCGGCCAGGCGGGCCTGGTAGCGCGCGCCGATGTCGGCGCGGGTCCAGCCGGGCAGGCTCAGGGTGTTCTCGGCGTTGAAGTAGACCGACGAGGTATGGACCAAGCGCGCATTCAGGGCCAGTCCGGCCAGCCATGGGGTATCCCAGTCGGCCGCCAGGCTGAACGCGTATCTCGGCACGCCGGCGGCGTTCTTGCCGTCATTGGCGCCGTTGGCCGTGCGCGTCAGCTTGGCGTCGAAGAACGCGCCGCTGGCCATCAGGCGCAGGCCCGATGCCGCTTCGCCATAGGCCGAAAGCTCCAGCCCGCGGTTGCGCTGTTGGCCGTCGTAGCCGTAGAGGCTGGCGCCCGGCGGGTTGGGCAACATGGTGATGACCGCGCTCGGGTTGGTGATCTGGAATACCGACGCGCTGGTGGTCATGCGGCCCCAGTCGACCTTGACGCCGGCCTCGTATTGCCTGGAGCGGTAGGGCGGCAGGACCTGGCCGGCATTGAGCACGCCGGTCGGCACCACCGTGCCGCGGGTCAGGCCGGCCGTGTAGTTGGCATACAGCGAAACTGCTCCGGACGGCTTGAGCACCACGCCCAGCAGCGGCGAAACCGCGCCGGCGCTGTAGGAAGAGGCCTGCAGCCCGGTGACGGTATCGAAGCTGTCGTAGCGCACCTGCTGCTGGCGCGCCCCGGCGAAGATGTTCAGCCGGCCTTCCAGCATGGACAAGGTGTCGGCCAGCGTCACGCTGGTGAGCACCATGTCGTAGGACTTCCTGGGCGAGGTGCGCGCATCGGTGATGGCCGGCAGCGGCGTGGCGCCGTAGATGCTGTAGGTGGCGGTGCCGCCGGAGGGGATGTAGGCGTTGCCGGCTTCCTGCTGCAGCCGCGTCATGCCGATGGCCAGCGCATGGCCGATGCCGGCCGTGTCGAAGCGTATGCGCAGGCCGGCGTCGGCGGTGATGGTCTTGCTGTAGGTATCGTAATAGCTGTTGCGCAGCGTGCCGATGCCGGCGGCATCGACCGCGCCGGTCGCCAGGTTCTGCCAGGACGCGCCGTAGCGATAGCCGATGGCGCCGTAGGCGGTCATGTCGCCATCGATGTCGTATTCGAGGCGCGACACCGTGGCCGCATCTTCCAGCCGCAACTGGCTGCCGCGATAGAAGTTCGCATCCGCCGGCGGCGGCGAAGGCAGCGATGTCACCTCCGGCAGGAAGCCGACCTGCGGGCGGAAATTGTCGGTGTCCTCATGCTGCGCATAGGTGTCCAGCGACCAGCGCAACTGGCGACCGCGGTAGTCCAGCGCCAGCGCGCCGACCGCCAGTTGCTGGTTGCCGTCCCTGATGCTGGCCTCCCCATCCTTGTAGACGCCATTGACGCGGATGCCCCACGCGTTGTCGGCGCCGAAACGGCGGCTGGCATCGGCCTGCACGCCTGCCTGCCCCTTGCCCTGGAAGGACGTGGTCAGGCGCGCGAGCGGCTCGTCGCCGGCGCGTTTGGTGACGATGTTGATGCTGCCGCCGATGCTGCCGTCGGGGTTGATGCCGTTCATCAGGGTGCCGGGGCCCTTGAGCACCTCCACTCTTTCCATGATGGCGGCCGGCATGTGGCTGGCCGACGCCAGGCCGAACAGGCCGTTGAAACCGACATCGCCGCTGGAGAGGCTGTAGCCGCGGATCTGGAAGGTATCGCCGAAGCCGCCGGCGGAAGTGAGCATGCGTACCGAGGCGTCGTTCTCCACCACGTCGGCCAGCGTGCGCGCCTGCTGGTTGTCCAGCAGGGCGGCGGTGTAGTTCACGGTGCTGAATGGAACATCCATGGCATTGCCGGCGCCGAGGATGCCCAGGCTGCCGCCTTTGGCGATCTGGCCGCCGGCGTAGGGCGCGGTGGCATCCTGGTCTGCGGTGGACATGATGGTGACCGTGGGCAGCGGCCGGCTGGCCATGCCGAAGGCGGGCTTGTCCAGCAGATAGCCGCCATTGGCCTGGCGGCGCACCTGGATGCCGGTGTCGGCCAGCAGCGCGGCCAGGCCGCCGTCAACGCTATAACTGCCGCGCAGCCCGTCGCTGTGGAGGCCGGCGGCGATGTCCGGCCGGAACGACAAGAGGATGCCGGCATCGTGGCCGAAACGGCCCAGCACCTCGTCCAGCGGGCCGGCGGGAATGTCGTAGGCGCGCACGGCGGCTTGCGCGAAGGCGGGAGCGGGGATCAGCTGCGCCGACATGGCGGCGACGGCGGCAACGGCGCGGCAGATGAATGCCGCACGCCGCAGCCCCCGCTGCATTGCCTGCATGGCGTGTGCATAGCGCGCCCTCGCCTGCTCCATGTCGATGCGACCTTTCCGGATAAGAAATTGACGTCCCTGTTGCGATGACCCGCGAAAACCGGAAACGGATCAGCCGCGTTGCGGCCGCGGGCCCATGCGGATGCGGCGGCCGCCCCAGAAGCGGTGGCCGATGTCGGCCTGCACGTCCAGCGTGGTGGCCAGCGTTTCGATGACGCGATCAATATCGTCCAGCGGAAACGAACCGGATACCCGCCGGTCGGCGATGGCGGGGTCGCAAGCGAGGGTGTCGCGGCTGTAGCGGCCCAGCTCCGCGATGAAATCGTCCAGCCGCATGCTGCGGGCGATGATGAAGCCGTCGGTCCAGCCGATGGCGCTGGCGTCCACCCGGCCGGCGGCATGGACGCCGGCGGCGTTGAAGCGCGCCTGCTGGCCGGCCTGCAAGACCAGGCTCCCGGCGGCAGCGTGGCGTGGCGCGATGCGCACCGCGCCTTCGAATACCCGCACTTCGGTGGCGTCGTCCATGTGCCTGACCGTATAGCGGGTGCCCAGCGCATGGGCCGTGCCGTGCGCGGTCTCGACCATGAATGGGCGGTGTGCCGCATCCTTGGCCGTCGTTGCCAGGATCTCGCCGGCCACCAGCCGGATGCGCCGTTCGGCCGGGCTGAAGCCGACGTTGACGGCGCTGCCGGTGTTGAGCATGAGCCGCGTGCCGTCGGCCAGCGTGAGTGCGCGGCGTTCGCCGACGGCGGTGCGGTAATCGGCGTTCCACTCGCGCCAGGGCGTGTATTGCGCCGTGCCCCAGGCGGCGCCGCCGGCGCACAGTGCCACGGCCAGGCCCTTGACGATCCGGCGCCGATGCGGCGAACCGCGCGGCGCCAGCGCCGCCTGGGCGACGGCCGAATTGAGCGGCGAAGCCAGCGGCAGCAGGCGGCCCCGCACCGACTCGATGCGCTGCCATGCGCGCTCATGGTCGGCATGCTCGGCGCGCCAGCGGGTCCATGCCGCGATGGTCTGGGGCGGCACCGGCTGGGCTTGCAGTTCCACCAGCCATTCGAGTGCGCGCTCGGCCACATGCTGCGGCACCGCGGCGGCATCGGGCGTGTGCTTATACCAGTCGGAGGCAGGCAAGGTCGGCCTCATCCGGGAAAGGGAATGTCGGCAAAGTAGCAGCGCTGCAGGGCCTTGGCGAGATAGCGCTTGACGGTGGGAATCGAGATGCCGAGCGCCGCGGCGACCTGGGCATGGGTGTGCCCGTCGAGCTGCGACAGCAGGAAGGCGCGCTTGACGACGGCCGGCAGGCCGTCCAGCAAGCGGTCGAGTTCCAGCAGGGTTTCCAGCAGGATCGCCTGCTCTTCCGGCGATGGCGCCAGGCCGGCCGGGGCTTGCGCCAGCGCTTCGAGATAGGCCTTTTCCAGCTTCTCGCGCCGCCAATGGTTGGATACCAGGTTCTGGGCGACCGTGGTCAGATAGGCGCGCGGCTCATGGATGGTGGCCGGCACGCGTTCGCTGCTGAGCAGGCGGATGAAGGTGTCATGCGCCAGGTCGGCCGCCTGCTCGGTATTGCCGAGCCGACGCAGAAGCCATCCCTTGAGCCAGGAATGGTGGTCGCAATAGAGGGCTTCGATGGACATGGGGAAAAGGCATCCCAGACAAGATGGCAACCGATCCGGCAAGCCGCCTGCGCGCTTCGATCGGCGCCTTGTCGGCGCGGCCAGGCCGGGAGTGAGAAAGCGTGATTATAAATGATAGTGATTACCATTAACAAACGGTGCCCGGCAGCCGTTGTTTTCGTGCCGGCCGGGTAAAAAGAAATGCCGGCAACGCCGGTAGTACCGTCCAGCTCCCGTTCGCCCCGAGTCGCTGCGCAGCAGCGTATCGAAGGGCAGCAAGAGCGCTAACGGTGACACGCTGGCGTCGATACGGCCCGAACGGGTTCTGCTGATTAGTCGAGAGTTGGCGCCATGCCGTCGACGGCCGTGCGCATGTCACGGTGGATACGCACCACGCGGAAATCGGCCGGTTGCTCGACCATCACGCAGGTCTTGCCGGTGCGCTTGCAGTGGTCCTGCACGCGCCAGTAGGCGCCGTGGCTTAGGCAGCCGGTCTGGCAGATCACGAGATCGGCGGCGACGATGCTGGCCTCCAGCGCCGAGATGTCCGGCGTCGCCGCGCCGGCGGCGGCTTGCGGGCGTGTCGCTGGCGCCGGCGTCGATATGGTTGGGCGCAGCGTGTCGCGCATCAGCTCTTGCAGCCGCCGGCTCAGGTCCCTGACCTTGCGCGCCAGCGTGACGCGCGGCGCCAGGTCGGGGATGGCCGCCTCCAGCGCGGCGCGGTCTTCGCAAGCCCAGGCCAGCGCACTGTCGCGCGCGATGATGGCCGCGCGCATTTGCATCGCCTGCGCGCGCAGTTGCGCGATCTCTGCGGCTTGCCGCCACATGGTCTCGCTGCAGCGCAGCTGGGCGGCAGCAAGGTGGCGCAGCAGTACCGCATGCTCATCGGCCTGCGTGCCATCCGGCCGCTGGATGGAGGGCGCAGGAAGCGTCGTGTCGTTCATGTGAGTCTCCCGTTGTGCATTGAATCCGTCATCCGGCGAGGAGGGGCTCGATTATAAATGAGAACGATTGTTATTTGACGCGGCTGGCGGCAGGGTTATTACTGTCCGTGGCCGTTGGCCAGGAGTCGAGGTTCCGCTCCGGGCTTGTCCTCGGAAGCTGGAAACACCCGTTCGCACAGGAAGTCCACCAGCGCCCGTACCTTCGGCGAGGGATGCTTGCTCGCGGGCCAAAGTACATGGAAGACGCCGGCGCGCTCCACATGGTCCGCGAGGATGGGTTGAAGCCGACCATCGGCCAATGGCTCGCGGATAGCGAAGTCCGGCAGGTAGGCGATTCCCAGTCCTTGCAGTGCGAAACACACGCGCGTCTCGATGTTGTTGCAGATCATCGAGGTGGGCAATTGCAGTTCCGGCGCACCGGATGCTTGCCGCAGCGCCCAGGTCTCCAGCTTGCCGCTGTTGGGGAAGCGGTAATGCAAACAGATGTGTTCCAGCAGGTCCGCTGGCACTTTGGGCGTACCTCGCCGCGCAAGATAGTCGGGTGAGGCGACCAACATCGAACGGAAGGTTCCCAGCCGGCGCGCAGTGAGGCGAGAGTCGGTCGGTTCGCCCGTGCGTACCACCGCGTCGAAACCTTCCTCGATCACGTCGACCATCCGGTCGGTGAAATCCAGGTCCAACTCGATCTCGGGGTATTCGCGCATGAACTCGCCGAGCACCGGCAGTACCAGCGAGCTGACCAGCGGAAGACTCACGCGCAAGCGTCCTCGGGGCGCCGTGCTGGCTTGCGACAATTCCAGTTCCGCCGCTTCGATCTCGGCCAGGATGCGGCGGCTGCGCTCCAGGAACAGCGTGCCCTCGGCCGTGAGTGTGACGCTGCGCGTGCTGCGGTGAAACAGGCGCACCCCCAGCTTCTCCTCCAGTCGCGCCACGCTCTTGCCGACGGCCGAGGCCGACACGCCCAGCAGCCGGCCGGTGGCGACGAAGCTGCGCGTTTCGGCCACCTGCACGAACACTACGAAGCCGTTCAGGCTGTCCATTTTGCACCTCAATTGCGGACTTATATATCCGCACAAACAGGAACTGTAGCCTACTTTTTCTTTAATCGCAGGATTTCTATCATCAAGGTTTCACTCATTGAGTCGAGCAACTTGTCATGACGAATCCTCCACTTTTCCTGCGCCAAGGCGTTCCGCCGGCGCATCTCAGCACACGCATTCACAACACCGTTCAGCAAGCCCTGGACGACCAGTGGCTGGTCGGTGCCGTCATCCTCGTGGCGCGCGACGGCGAACTGATCCACCAGCAGGCCGCTGGCTTCGCCGACCGCGAAAGCGCGCGGCCGATGACCACCGAGACGGTGTTCCGGCTGGCTTCGGTGAGCAAGCCCATCGTCTCCACTGCGGCACTGGCGCTGGTGGCGCAAGGCCGGCTCGACCTGGACGCGGGCATCGAGCGTTGGCTGCCCGAATTCCAGCCCCGGCTTGTCGACGGCCGTTTGGCACGCATCACGGTGCGGCAACTGCTCAGCCATACGGCCGGTCTCGGCTATCGCTTCTTCGAGGCCGACGCAGCCGGCCCCTACGCACGGGCCGGCGTGTCGGACGGCATGGATGCGTCCGGTATCAGCCTGGAGGAGAACCTGCGCCGCCTCGCCAGCGTGCCGCTGCTATACGAACCGGGCGCGGCCTGGGGCTATTCATTGGCGACGGATGTGCTGGGTGCGCTGATCGCGTGCATCCACGGCACGCCGCTGGACGAGGCGGTGCACCGATTGGTGACCGGTCCGCTGGGCATGATCGACACCGGCTTTGCCGCTCGCGATCCCCAGCGGGTGGCGACCGTCTATGTGAACGACACGCCACAGCCGCATCGGCTGGCCGAGGGCGAGACGGTCGCGGCCTTCGACGGCACCGTAGGCATCACCTACAGTCCATCCCGCATCTTCGATCCGCAGGCATTTCCTTCGGGCGGCGCAGGCATGGCGGGGACGGCGCAAGACCTGCTGCGCCTCCTGGAAGCTTTACGCCAGGGCAACGGTGTGTTCCTGCCCAACGAATGGATCGCGGAGATGGCCCGGGATCAAACGGACGGTCGGGAACTGCCCGATGCGCCGGGCTTCGGCTTCGGCCTGGGATTCTCGATCTTGCGCGACCCGGTGCTCGCCGCTTCGCCCGAATCGGCGGGCACATGGCGCTGGGGCGGCGCCTACGGCCATTCCTGGTTCGTGGATCGGGCGCAGGGCCTGAGCGTCGTCGCCTTCACCAATACGCTGTACGAAGGCATGTCCGGCCGCTTCGTCACCGACCTGCGCGATGCCGTCTATGGCGCGCTGGAGGTGCGATGATGCAGACGATACCCGCACGCATGGCGGTCATCGCGTTTCGCCGCGGCTCCACGCTGGGCGACACGGCGCAACCCGCGCGGGAGACTGGACGATGAGCGCCGTTGCCCATGACCGCCTGCCGCTGGCATCGCTGCTGGCATTGGCGATGGCGGCTTTCATCACCATCCTGACCGAGGCGCTGCCGGCCGGACTGCTGCCGCAGATGGCGCAGGGCCTGGCAGTGTCCGAGGCCTGGGTCGGCCAGACCGTGACGATCTACGCTATCGGTTCGCTGGCGGCGGCGATTCCACTGACTGCCGCCACGCAGGGCGTGCGCCGCCGCCCGCTGCTGCTGGCGGCCATCGCAGGTTTCGTCGTCGCCAATACCGTCACGACGCTTTCCGGGAGCTATGTCCTGACGATGGCGGCGCGCTTCCTGGCGGGCGTGTCGGCCGGGCTGCTGTGGGCGCTGCTGGCGGGCTATGCCGCGCGCATGGTGCCCGAGCGCCAGAAAGGGCGCGCCATCGCCATTGCAATGGCCGGCACGCCGCTGGCGCTGTCGCTGGGTGTGCCGGCCGGCGCCTTTCTCGGCAATCTGGTCGGTTGGCGAATGTGTTTCGGCATCATGAGCGCTCTGGCGCTGGCGCTCATGGTGTGGGTGCGCGTCAAGGTGCCGGATTTCGCCGGGCAGCCGGCGGGCAAGCGGCTGTCTCTGGGTCGTGTTTTCAGGATCGCCGGCGTGCGCCCGGTGCTGTTCGTGGTTCTGGCCTTCGTGCTGGCGCACAACATCCTCTATACCTACATCGCGTCGTTCCTTGCGGCGGCGGGCATGGTCGAACGGACGGATTTGGTACTGCTGGTATTCGGCGTCACCTCGCTGCTGGGTATCTGGATCATCGGCGTGCTGATCGACCGCCATCTGCGTGCGCTGACGCTTGCCAGCACTGTCGTGTTCGGTCTGTCCGCGCTGGCGCTGGGCGTGGGGAGCGATGCGCCTGTCGTGGTCTATGCAGCGGTGGCCGCCTGGGGCCTGGCCTTCGGCGGTGCGGCGACGCTGTTCCAGACGGCGCTGGCCAAGACGGCAGGAGAGGCGGCGGATGTCGCCCAGTCCATGCTGGTCACCGCCTGGAACACGGCGATTGCCGGTGGCGGCATTGTCGGCGGCGTGCTGCTCGAACGGCTGGGCGTCGGCGCGTTCGCACCGGCCTTGCTGGTGTTGCTGGCGGCGACGCTGGCGGTAGTGTGGGCGGCCCGGCGGGATGGCTTTCCCGCACCGGTGGGTGCGGCCGGTTCATGCCCGGCAACGACGCCCGATAGACAGGCAGAGGCGCAACCATGAACGGCGCGCGCACTGCCCTGTACTGGCCCAAGGCAGGCTTGCGGCGCTTTCCCGCATTCGTGCGGTACCGGAGCCATCGTGAAATGAAAAAAGCGGCCCCGGCTGGCACCGGAACCGCTTCAGGAAAAGGCCGGGAGTAGCAGCCGGGCGTTCAGCGCGCCTGGGCGGCGCCCGGCCACAGGCGCACCGCCAGCGCCAGGATCGAGGTCAGCGTGGCCAGGCCGATCACGGCGATCCAGCCCCACTGCGCCAGCGCCAGGCTGCCCAAGGCCGCGCCGCTGGCCATGCCGATGAACATGCCCACGAACAGCACCGCGTTGAGACGGCTGCGGGCGCCGGGTTCGATGCCGTAGACGATGGTCTGGTGCGCCACCAGCGTGGCCTGGACGCCGAGGTCGAAGCCGATGGCGGCCAGCGCGATCAGGACCAACTGGCCCTCCTTGGAAAACCACGGCGACAGCGCCATCGCAGCGAAGGATACGGTCGCCAGGCCGACGCCCAGGCGGGTCACCAGTTCAGGGCCCTTCCTATCCGAGATGCGGCCAGCCAGCGGCGCGGCCAGGGCGCCGGCAGCGCCGGCCAGGCCGAAGGCGCCGGCGGCGGCGCTGCCCAGGTGGAACGGCGCGCCATGCAGCATCACCGCCAGGGTCGACCAGAAGGCCGAGAAACCGATCGACAGCAGGCCCTGGGCCAGGGCGGCGCGGCGCAGGGCGCCATGCTTTCTGACCAGGCTGGCCAACGAACCCAGCAGCGCGCCGTAGTGCATGCGGGTGGTCGGGTGGAAGCGCGGCAGGCCGCGCCACGCGGCCGCGCCGATCAAGGCGATGCTGGCGGCGGCGCCGACGAACATGGCGCGCCAGCCGAAGTTTTCGGCGACGAAACCGCTCACCACGCGCGACAGCAGGATGCCCAGCAACAGGCCCGTCATCACGGTGCCGACGATGCGGCCGCGGTGCTGTTCCGGCGCCAGGGTGGCGGCAGCCGGCACGATGTCTTGCGCCATGGTGGCCGACAAGCCGACCGCCAGGCTGGCGGCCAGCAGCATGCCCACGCCGGAAGCGGCGCCGGCCAGCAGCAGCGCGGCAGCCAGCACCGCGGCCTTGATCAGGATGATGCGGCGGCGGTCGTAGCGGTCGCCCAGCGGCGCCAGCAGCAGGATGCCCAGCGCGTAGCCGAGCTGGGTCGACATCGGCACCATGCCGACCACGCGCTCGGAAGCGCCGATATCGTCGGCCAGTATGCCCAGCATCGGCTGCGAGTAATACAGGGAAGCCACGGACAGGCCGGCGCCGGTGGCCAGCAGCAGGATGAGGGCCGGCGACAGGCCATGCGCCTGCGGATGCGCCTTGGCCGCCAAGTCGCCCGGGGCTATATGCGTGTTAGGAATGTTATTCATGATGAAACTCCCGAAATGTTTGCCATGGATTTGCGTCGAGCTGGTCTTGGAAAGCCTTGTATGCCAGCGTTGAGGCGGATTCTGCGCCACCCGGCTCGCATACGGTAGTAGCGCAATCAGCAGAATTGATATACGTTTGGCGTATGACCAAGCCACCCGCCCCCGCCCAGACAGCAGCGCTTGCCGCCGGCCTGACTGACCGCATCGAGCTGATGCAGACCTTCGTGCGCATCGTCGAAGCCGGCAGCCTGTCGGCCGCGGCATCCCAGCTGGGTATGACCCAGCCCACCATCAGCCGCCGCTTGCAGGCGCTGGAGCGTTCGCTGGGGGTGCGCCTGCTGCAACGTTCCACGCATGCGATGAAACTGACCGACGACGGCGAGCGCTGCTACGAGCGCGCCAAGGACTTGCTGGCGGGATGGGACGAGTTCGAAAGCGACCTGCGCGGGGCGCGCCTGCAGGCCGAGGGGGCGTTGCGGGTGGTGGTGCCGCACGCGTTCGGGCAAAAACAGCTGATCGGGCCGCTCACGGAATTCATGCGCCGCCATCCGCGGGTCATGGTGGAGTGGCTGCTGCATGACCGCGCCGCCGATTTCATTTCCCAAGGCATCGATTGCGCGATCCAGGTGGGCGAGGTGCATGACCCTTCCGTGGTGGCGATCCACCTGGCCGAAGTGCCGCGCATGACGGTGGCCGCGCCGTCGTTGCTGGCGGGCCGTCCGCTGCCGCAGCATCCGGCCGACCTGGCCGCCCTGCCCTGGATCGCCATCCCCGCCTTTTACCGGCGCGAGGTGACGCTCACCCATGCGCGCAGCGGCGAGCAAAAGCACATCTCGTTCCGTCCGCAGCTGGTCACCGACAGCCTGTACGCCTTGCGGAATACGGCCATCGAAGGCATGGGCGTGGCGGTGGGGTCGTCATGGATCCTGGCCGAGGATGTGGCGGCGGGCCGGCTGGTGCAGTTGCTGCCGGAATGGGAGCCGGCGCCGCTGCCGGTGTCGCTGCTGTATCCCTACGCGCGCTTTTACCCGGCGCGCCTGCGCCATTTCATCGACACCATGAAGGAAGCCATGCCCGGCGCCGTGCGCGGCGCGGTCGGCTGGGATGCGCTGGCGCGGCGCAAGACGCCGCCCGGCCAGGAAGATTGAGGTTCAGCGCAAACGCATGGTCTTGTGCTGCGCGTAATGCTGGTGCCAGGAGAAGGCTTCGCCCAGCAGGTGCGGCGTATGGCCGCCGGCCCGGCAGGCGCGCTCGAAGTAGTCGCGCAATTGCGCACGGTAATCCGGGTGGCAGCAATGCTCGATCACCTGCACCGCGCGCTCGCGCGGCGCCAGTCCGCGCAGGTCGGCGAGGCCCCATTCGGTGACCAGCACATCGACATCGTGCTCGCTGTGGTCCACATGCGTGACCATCGGCACCACGCTGGAAACCGCCCCGCCCTTGGCCACCGACTTGGAGACGAAGATCGAGATCTGTCCGTTGCGGGCGAAGTCGCCCGAGCCGCCGATGCCGTTCATCATGTGCGTGCCGCCGACGTGGGTGGAGTTGACGTTGCCGTAGATGTCGAACTCCAGCGCGGTGTTCAGGCCGATGATGCCCAGCCGCCGCACCAGCTCCGGATGGTTGCTGATTTCCTGCGGACGCAGGACCAGCTTGTCTCGGTAGCGGTCGAGGTGCTTGATGAAGTGCTCGTACTTGGCCGACGACAGCGTGATCGACGAGGCCGAGGCGAACGCCAGCTGGCCCGAGTCGAGCAGTTCGATGGCGCTGTCCTGCAGCACTTCCGAATACATGGTCAGGCCGCGGAACGGCGAATCCACCAGCCCGTGCAGCACCGCGTTGGCGATGGTGCCGATGCCGGCCTGCAGCGGCGCCAGCGTGTGCGGCAGGCGCCTGGCCTCCACTTCGCCTTCGAGAAAGCCGATCACATGGCGCGCGATGGCATTGGTTTCCTCGTCCGGCGGCAGCACCGAGGAGGGGCTGTCGGGCGTTTCGGTCAGCACGATGGCGACCACCTTGGCCGGATCGAACGCAATGGCAGTGCCGCCGATGCGCTGCTGCGAACTGGTCAGCGGGATCGGGCCGCGCGCCGGACGATCGCCAGGCAGGTAGATGTCATGCAAGCCTTCCAGCGCCAGCGGCACGCTGGTATTGAGTTCGATCACGATCTGTTTGGCCTGTTCGACGAAGCTGGCCGAATTGCCCACCGACATGGTTGGCACGATGCCGTGCTCGGTGATGGCCGCCGCTTCGATCACGGCGATGTCGATGCCTGACGGCGTGCCGCTGCGCAGCTGTTCGGCGGTCTCGGAAAGATGCTGGTCGATGAACATGACCTCGCCGGCATTGATCTTGCCGCGCAGCGTGGCATCCACCTGGAACGGCAGGCGCCGCGCCAGCAGGCCCGCTTCGGCCATCAGGCCGTCGCTGCCGTTGCCCAGCGAGGCGCCGGTGATGACGGTAAAGCGCAAGGGCTCACGCCTGGCGCGCTCGGCCAGTGCGCGCGGCATGGCCTTGGCGTCGCCGGCGCGGGTGAAGCCGCTCATGCCGATGGTCATTCCATTGTGGAAGAAAGCGGCGGCCTCGTCGGCCGACATCAGTTTGCCGGCCAATTCGGGCTGGCGGATGCGCTGGTTGTCCATGGTGTGCTCCTGCTCGGTTTCTTTTGGAAAAGAGAAGTGCATCCGCGCCAGTGAGCGTTGCATGGCCTGCGGAACGGACTTCTTTCATTCTTGTTTTACTTCAGTATAGAAGTCCGCCTGCATGCACTGTATGATTTAAATTCTGAGATTCCAGTCGAAATCTGCATACTTTGATCTCCCTCGAATTCACCCTCGAAAGCCGGCCGACATGGATATCCGCGCCCTGCGCTATTTCACCGAAACGGTGCGCCTGAACAGCTTCAGCCGCGCCGCCGACGCGCTGCATGTGACCCAGTCCACCGTCAGCAAGATGGTGCGCCAGCTGGAAGACGAGGTGGACGCCCCGCTGCTGATCCGCGACGGCCGCCGCCTGGCGCTGACCGACACCGGCCGCGTGGTCTACGAGCAGGGCCAGCAGATCCTGGCCTCGATGCAGCGCTTGCATGCCGAGGTGCGTGACACCAAGGCGCAGCGCCTGGGCCACCTGGACATCGGCATCCCGCCCATGATCAACATCCTGTGCACGCCGGTGCTCAAGGTCTTCCGCGAGCGCCATCCGGAAATCGCGCTCAACCTCAAGGAAGACACCGGCCCGCAGATCGAACAGCGGGTGGCCAATGGCGAGCTGGAGATCGGCATGACGGTGCTGCCCGTCGATCCCGAGCTGGAGCTGGAAGTCATGCCGGTGGCGCGCTATCCGATCTGGGCCGTGTCCCAGGCCGGCAGCTTCCAGAAGAACCGGGCCACCTTGCGCTGCGCCCAGCTGGACGGCATGCCGCTGGTGATGCTCAACAACGAATTCGGCCTCACGCGCAGCTTGCGCGGCACCTTCGGCGACATCGGCATCGCCCCGCAGATCGCCGCGCAAAGCGGCCAGTGGGACTGGCTGGTGGCCATGGCGCTGGCCGGCATGGGCGCCGCCCTGCTGCCCGAACCGTTCATCCACCGCATCGCCACCGACCAGTTGCAGGCGGTGCGCCTGGTCGAACCCGAGGTGCAATGGCAGGTCGCCTACGTGACGCGAGGCGGTTACCTGTCGCATGCGGCGCGGGCGTGGATGGGGATCAGCGGGGAATTGTTTGCCGGGGGTTTGAAATAAATGCCGTGTAGCCAGGGCGGCAACGACGACCCTCCCCCGTCGTCCTGACGAAAGTCAGGACCCAGCGTCGTTCAACGGCCA
This sequence comes from Herbaspirillum sp. SJZ099, assembly GCF_007828355.1. Lineage (NCBI taxonomy): Bacteria > Pseudomonadati > Pseudomonadota > Betaproteobacteria > Burkholderiales > Oxalobacteraceae > Herbaspirillum > Herbaspirillum sp. SJZ099. Next base: position 26,518 of record NZ_VIUO01000007.1, read on the forward strand.
TCGGGAGGCAACGAAAGACACTGGATCCCGGCATGCGCCGGGACGACGGGTTGTGGGCTGAAGCATGAAACAACATCAGGCGTCTGAATGTGCTTTTCAAACTATTCTGCTTTGGAATGAAATATAAGCACTTAAGTCATACAAAGAATATTTCGGCCTTCCTATACTGCCTCCTGCCGATGCCTGCAGCGCCTGCCGGCCGTGGCGGCGGAACCGGAATGACGCCGCTGCGGGAATAAAGCGCGCGGGCCTCGGCTTCCCCCTCCCCACTTCAGACCGACCCGCCGCACCCTTAGCATGCCGCCGCCGCTATCCATCCCCGGTTTTTCTTTCTTGCGTGGTCTCGTCCGAACCCCCTGGCGCCATGCCCGCGCGCGGCTGGAGCGCTGGCAGGCGGATTTCCCGTTGCGCAACGCCAGCCTGTCCGAGGGCCTGCGCGCGGCCTGCGGCGCCAGCGCCATGTTGCTGCTGGGCGAATGGCTGGGCAATCCGTTGTTCTCGTGGGCGGCGATCGGTGCTTTCCTCACCTGCCTGGCCGACAGCGCCGGTTCCAACCGTGCGCGGTTGGCGTCGATGGGCGGCTTCGCCCTGGCCTCCACCCTGGGCGGCATGTTCGCGGCCACGGTCGCCGGCTGGAGCGTCGAGGCGGGTTTGCTGGCCATCATGGCCTGCGCCGGCGTGGCCGGCTTCTCGCGCATCTACGGCGCTGCCGCCGGGCTGGTGCTGATGCTGGCGGCCGGGGTCTCGGCCATCATGGCCGACGCGCCGGTAGTGCTGTGGCCGCTGGCGCAAAGCCATGTGCTGATTTATTTCAGCGGTTGCCTGTGGGCCGTGCTGCTGGGGCTGACGGTCTGGCGCATCCACCCTTTCGCGCCGGCGCGCAAGGCGGTGGCGCGGGTCTATGGCGCGCTGGCGGAACTGGCGGCGATCGCCGCCGCAAGCCGCAATGACCAGGACCCTGTGCAATTGGCGCATGCCGCCGAACTGGCCGCGCATACGCGCCGCCATGCGCGCGTCGACATCGCCAATGCGCGCCGCGCGCTCGACGCGGTGGCCGGCGAGCGCACCGAATCGCGCCGCCTGTACGAAAACCTGCTGGTCCGGCTGGCGCGTGCCGGCGAGCTGCTCGACTGCATCACCGTGCTGGCCGACCTGCGCCTGACGCACTACCAGGAACCCGCCGCCGGCCGCCGCACCGCGCGCGTGCTGGAGGGCATGGCGCAACTGCTGCAAGGCATGCAGGCGGCGATGGCCAATGGCGACAGCATCGCGGCCGCCGATGACGCGCGCATCATGCTGCGGTTGCGGCAACTGGTGGCGCGCCTGCCCAGCGGCGCCGGGCGCGTGCTGCAATTGATGGAGGCCCCGCTGGCCGCGGGCGTCGGCGCTATCGACCCGGCCGGGCTGAAGCAGGCCGCACGCGTTGCCGGTTTAGACGCCGACGGCGTTTTGCGGGCGCTGTGGCATCGTGCGCGCGCCCTGTGGCGCAAGGCGGCGCTGCACACCAATGCCGGTTCGGCCGAGATGCATCACGCCTGGCGCTGCGCGGCGGCCGCCGGCGCCACCTACCTGATCGTGCATCTGCTGGAACTGCCGTTCGGCTATTGGGCCACCATGGCCACCATGCTGGTGATGCAGCCGAGCATTGCCGACAGCTGGGCGCGCAGCATGGAGCGCGCCATCGGCAGCATCGTCGGCGGCGTGCTGGCCCTCGCCTTGTGCCTGGTGGTGCATTCGCCGCTGGCGCTGGCGGTGCTGGTGTTTCCGTTGACGGTGCTGACCATGGCCCTGCGCCCGGTCAGCTATGGCTTGTATGCGACTTTCCTCACGCCGGTGTTCGTGCTGGTGGCCGATGTGGCGGTCGATCCCGCGCAGCAGTTGACCAACGCCGCGCTGCGCGCCGGCAACAACGTGATCGGCGCGGCGGTGGCGGTGCTGGCCAGTTACCTGTTCTGGCCGCGCCGCCAGCCGGTCGATCTGCGGGCGCAATTGCTGCGCATGGTACAGCTCAACCTCGCATACCTGGCCGACGCCATGTGCGCCGGGCACGACGGCGCCGAAGTCGCCCGCATGCATGCGCGGCGGCGCGATGCCTGCGTGGCCAACGTCGAGGCCGGCCTGCTGCTGCAGCGCCTGATGCGCGAGCGCAGCCTGGCCGAGGGCGAAAGCGGCGCCGGCCGCACCGCCGTGGCGTTGTCGCGCCGCTTGGCGGCGGACGCCAGCCATGTGTGGACGCATCCGCAGCCGGGCGCGGCCGGCCTGGTTCCCTGGCTGCAGGAGATGGGCGCGGCGTTGGCGGCGCGGGATGGCGCGGCCTTGCATGAATTGTCACGCCGGCGCCCCGCGCCGATCCAGTTGGCCCAGGCCGATGCGGTGGAAACCTTGTGCCTGCTGGCGGCGGCGCTCTGCCCTGACCCGGCGCGGCATTGAGCGCGGCCAGGCCAAGCAGCGGAAACAAAAAGCGGAAACAAAATCCCCCTTCCCGGTTCGAACGCGAACACAGCGTTTGCATCCACGGCATTGCCGTGGCCACCATATGGAAGGAGTGCGATGGACCTGGATTTCCTCTACAACATGAACGAAGGCCCGCTGCGTTCGGGCCTGATCGTGCTCGGCGCGGCGCTGGCCGCGGTGCTGGTGGCCGTCATCGCCCATCGCATCGGCATTGGCCTGATGCGCCGCCTGGCCCGCGGCCATCTGTTCACCATCACCGCCACCGAGGTGGCCTACAACGCCAGCCGCCTGTGCCTGATCCTGTTCCTGCTGCGCCTGGTGCTGACCGGCGCGCCGGACAATACGCCCGGGCTGACCTCGATCTCCTACCTGACCTCGGTGGCGCTGATCCTGGCGCTGACCTGGTTCCTGATCCGTTGCGTGAAATCGGTCAGCGTCGCCGTCATCAAGCTCAATCCCTACGACGTTGCCGACAACCTCAGGGCGCGCCGCATCCTGACCCAGACCCGGGTGCTCTCGCGCAGCGCGTATTTCATCATCGGGCTGCTGGGTTTGTCGTTCGTGCTCCTGACGCTGCCGGGCGCGCGCCAGTTCGGCGCCAGCCTGCTGGCTTCGGCAGGCCTGGCGGGCATCGTCGCCGGCATCGCCGCCAAGCCGGTGCTTGGCAATTTCTTCGCCGGGTTGCAGATCGCCTTTTCCCAGCCGATCCGTATCGACGACGTGCTCATCGTCAAGGGCGAATGGGGGCGCGTCGAGGAGATCACCGGCACCTTCGTGGTAGTGCGGATCTGGGACGAGCGGCGCCTGATCGTGCCGCTGCAATGGTTCATCGAAAACCCTTTCGAGAACTGGACCCATACCTCTTCCACCATCCTCGGCACGGTGTTCCTGTGGATGGACTTCAGCGTGCCCACGCAGCAAGTGCGGGCCGAGTTCGAGCGCGTGTGCCGGACCTTGCCGTTGTGGGACAAGCGCGTATGCGTGATGCACGTGACCGACGCCGGCGAGCGCAACATGCAGATCCGCCTGCTGGTCTCCGCCGCCGACTCCGGCAGCGCTTTCGAGCTGCGTTGCCAGATCCGCGAACACATGATCGACTTCATCGCGAAACACTATCCCCACGCGCTGCCGCGCCTGCGCGCCGAAGTGCAGGCGCACAACGATCCCGATGCCGACGCGCCGGGCGCCATCATCGATGGCTCGCCCAGGGAAGGCGGCGTTTGAACCACGCTGGAAGAAGAGAAAACGGGAAGGCAAAAAGGTAGGCGGGCCACACTACTTGCGACCGAGGGGAGAGACTGTCGCTTTCATGGGGCCCGCCTGGGGAGAGCTTGGCACGCCGGGATCGCCGGCGTCCTTGGCAACGGGCGCGGATGGCGCGCGCTGCCGGTTACTGCGTACTGCGCCGGGGGGATGCGCGGGCTTGCCGCGCATCAGGCCCGATTACAGCGGACGATACTGTTCGCTGCCGACGACATTGCCCTGGGTGCGGGCTTGTTGCAGTTCTTCCTGCACTTGCTGGCGGGTCAGGGTCGAACGAAAGGGCTTGTCCACGGGATATTGGTCGGTGACCACCATCTCGCCGTTGGCGCGGGCTTCCTTCAGTTCGGCGACCACGTCGGCGCGGGTCTTGGTCGACACGAAAGGCTTGTCGATCGGGTATTGGTCGGTGACCAGGATCTCGCCGTTGGCGCGGGCTTGTTGCAGCTCGGCGATCACTTCGGCGCGGGTCTTGGTCGACACGATCGGGGATTCCGGAGGATATGGGGCTTCAGCCATGGCGGCGCCGACGGCGCTGCTCAACAAAAGGCCTGCAATGAGGTTCCTGGCAATGTTCTTGGTGTTCATGATGGTTTCCTTGTGAGAGAGAAGATGCGCGATTCAGCCCGGCCCGACGTTTGTGGATCAGTCGCTTTTCGCTTTCATCGTGATACCAAGTGTAAGGATCGGAAGGCCCAAGAAAAAGGCGCAAAACCGGAATACATAATTCCCAAAAGTAGAACAATCAGTTTTTTCGTACAAGACCATTGAATCTATGGCAATTTTTCCCTATCGCGGCGACATGCGGGATTCCCGCAAAAACCGCCCGTGATCGCCTGGAAAGCCGCTGCAGCAAGGGATTGTGCCATCAATGGCAGCATGGCCGCACGGGCCGGTGCGACCAAGTCTCGGAGGCCGGACAAGAGGTTGCCTATTGCCGCGATACAAAATGCCAATGAACTTGTTCAATGGATTTGAGCAAGTTCTTCAAACATGTTCCTGTGTCATATCCCGGCAGGTGGGGGCGAATATCATCAACGCCAGCTCGCGCCGCCGTTGAAGGGGGGCGGCTCTCGGGCGGCCGCCAGGGGAAGGAAAGAGCGGAATGGGATGCGGCGCACGGCATGAACCCGCGCGCCGCCAAGGGACGGTCCGGAACCTGCCTGCGGCAGGCCCTCAGGCCGAAGGCGTCAGTTGCAGCGGCGACGGAGTGATGTCGCGTTCGCGCCGGGCGGCGCCTGCCGGCAATGGATGGCCCAGGCTGAACTTGCGTCCGGCCTCCGCCAGTTTTTGCGCTTGCGCGCGCAGCATGTCGGAAGTGGCGGTGGCCTGTTCCACCAGCGCCGCGTTTTGCTGCGTGGCGTCGTCGATCTCGGTGACGGCGCGGCTGATCTGCTCGATGCCCGAGCTCTGCTCGCGGCTGGCGACCGAGATCTCGCCCATGATGTCGGTCACGCGCCGGATGCTGTCGACTACATCGCCCATGGTGGCGCCAGCTTGGTTGACCAATCTGCTGCCGGTGTCGACCTTGCCCACCGAATCGTCGATCAACTGCTTGATCTCCTTGGCGGCCGCCGCCGAACGCTGCGCCAGCGAACGCACTTCCGAGGCCACCACCGCGAAGCCCCTGCCCTGTTCGCCGGCGCGCGCCGCTTCCACCGCTGCGTTCAAGGCCAGGATGTTGGTCTGGAAGGCGATGCCGTCGATCACGCTGATGATGTCGACGATCTTGTTGGACGAGCGGTTGATTTCGTTCATCGTTTCCACCACCTGCGACACCACGCCGCTGCCCTTGCGGGCGACGTCCGAGGCATCCATCGCGAGCTGGTTGGCCTGCTGCGCATTCTCGGCGTTCTGCTTGACGGTCGAGGTCAGCTGCTCGATCGAGGCCGCGGTCTCTTCCAGCGAGCCGGCCTGCTGTTCGGTGCGCGAAGACAGGTCGAAATTGCCGGAAGCGATCTCGCCCGCTGCGGTGGTGATGGATTCGGTGCCGACCTGCACTTCGCTGACGATGGTGCGCAGCGATTCGTTCATCTCGTTCAGCGCGCGCATCAGTTCGGCGATCTCATCCTTGCCGTGCTGCTCGATGGTGGCCGAGAGGTCGCCCGCGGCCACCATCCTGGCCACGTCCAGCGCCCGCTTCAAGGGCGTGGTGATGCTGCGTGAAATGATCACCACCGCCACCGCGCCGATAGCCACCAGCAGGATGCCCAGCACGATCATCAGTTGCATGCTGCGCTCGCTGCTCTGGTCGATGCTGGTGGCCAGCCGGTCGATGGCGTTGCGCTGCATCGCCAGCAGGTTGTTGACCTGCGCGCCATACGCCTTGGCCGCCGGGTCGAACACTTCCTTGTAGGCTTTTTCCGAAGCGGCGGCGTCGCCCGTCTTGCGCGTGTTCATCACCAGTTCCTTGGCGCCCTGGTATTTCTTGCGGGCCTCGATGATGACGGCCATCAGCGCCTTTTCCTCATCCGAAGACAGCAGCGGTTCGATTTTCTTGATGATGGCGCTGCCCTTCTTGACGCTTTCCTCGATGTCTTCCTTGAAGGTGTTGGAGAGCTCGGCATCGGTGCTGCGGGCGATCATCGAGGTGCGCACCACCGCGGAATAGGTGAGCACGAACCAGTCGGCCACCAGCCGTTCCTTGGCCAGCGGGACCTCCATCATCTGCCGCGTGGCGTCGGCGTTGCGCTTGGCGTTGTACAGCGCCATCGAGGTTGAAAGCACGGCCAGCACCAGCACGATGGCGAAGCCGAAGGTCAGGCGGTTGGAAATCCGCATGCGGGAGAGGATATTCATGGTGTCGGCAAAATGGATGGTGGCTTGCGCCACAGGTCTCTGGATTATTGTTGTTGGTTGTTATTGGGCGTGGCCGCTGCCGCGGCGGATCGAGGCGACCCGGTGCGACAGCAGTTGCCGATCCAGATTACTGGCTTTTGGAGGCGGCGTGAATAGCCGTCGCACGCGGATGCGGGAAAGCAACAGAGTTGCCTCGCGGTATGTGGAGGCATGTGGCGGTCTGTGGCGATGCTGCCATGCGTCACAACCCGCCGCCAGGCAATGGCGTGGCGCGTCAGTCTTTCTCAGCCTTTCGGCGCGAGTCCGGCGCGCGCCGCCATCACCTGCGCCAGCGCGCGCGTGCCGGCGGCGAAGTCGTCCAGCGCCATCGCCTCGTCCGGATTGTGGCTGCCGTTGCCGTTGCGGATGAACAGCATCGCGGTCGGGATGCCCTGGTTGGCGAACAGCGCGGCATCGTGCCCGGCGCCGCTGGGCAGGCGGCGATGCGCCAGTCGCAGGCGTTCGGCGGCGGCTTGCAGCTCGTCTTGCAGGGCCGCGTCCATGTGCGCCGGCTGGCTGCCGGTGCGCTCGCCCAGCGCGAAGCGCACGCCATGCTTCTGCTCGGCGGCGGCCACCGCATCCAGCAGGTGGCGTTCCATGCGCTGCAGGCTGTCCACGCTGCGCGAACGCACATCGACGCCGAAGCTGACCTGCCCGGAGACCTTGCTGATGTCGGCTTGCTGCGCATCGGTATAGACCTGGCCGAAGGTCAGCGTCAGCTCATGCCCTTGCGCTTCCATTTGCGCCCAATCCTGCTGCAGGCGGGCGATCACTTCCGCCAGCGCCGCCACGGCGTCGTGGCGATGGCTGCGCGGCGTGGCGCCGGAGTGCGCATAGTTGCCCAGCACCTGCGCGTGCCGGTAGCGCAGGCTGCGCCGCGTATCCAGGCGCAGGATTTCCAGTGCGTCGGCGCCAAGCAGGCCGAACGCCGACTTGCTGCCGATGTAGGAGAGCGGGAACCAGGCGCTCTCTTCCGCGCGCACGCCCATGACGGTGACGTCGCATTGCGGTTGCATGCCGGCCGCGATCCAGCCGGCCAGTATCGACAGTCCCGCTACCACGCCGGCGGCGCCATCGTAATTGCCGCCGCGCGGAACCGAGTCGAGGTGCGAGCCGGTCATCAGCGCGGGGGCGGCGCGGTCGCGGCCGGGCAGCGTCAGGTAAAGGTTGAGCGCGGCATCGGTGCTCACTTCCAGGCCAAGCCGGCGCGCGGTCGATGCCATCAGTTCGTGCGCGCGCTGTTCCCCGGCGCCGTAGGTGTCGCGCGTGATGCCGTGGGCGGCGCCATGCAGGGCCTCGTTGTCGCTGCGCAGCTGCTGCGCCAGCGGCACGTCGGGCTCGGCCGCCGCGGCCGGGATCTTGATATCCATGTCTGCTTCCAATGTGATGTGATGGCGTTAGAGCCGGCGGCCAGGGATGGCGCGCCATGGGGCATTCTGCTGTCCATTTATCCGTAGTGACAAGCAATTGTCATGCCGCGCCCGGCGGCGGCGGGCCCTGCTCCGGGCGCGCCAATGAAGAAACCGGAACGGGACCGGCCGGGTCGGTAATGCCGTTCAGTTAAGGCTAATTCTGAAGCACGCATCACCCGAGCCCGTTCGGGCTGAACAGGCCCGCCAGGGCCGTATCGAAGCCAGCGTGTCGGCCTTACCGGTCTTGCTTGCCCTTCGATACGCTGCTGCGCAGCTACTCAGGGCGAACGGAGCCTGGGCTCCACAAACCTCCACAAACACAAATGCCGTTCAGCGCTTAACTGCACGGCATTACGGCCGGGGCGGGTGTTTTCTTGAACGTATTCAGCCCCGGCCTGGATGCCACAAGCGCCGGGCCAGCTGCTGGCGGCCGAGTGCGAGGTGAAGAAGCCGATGGTGAGCAGCACGATGCCCAGGATCGCCAGCGCCGCGAACCGGCAGGAGTAAAGGGGCAGGGCGGCGTGTGGCCGCCTGTCGCGGCGCGCGCGTCACTGCCGCTTGAAGCGGGCGAGCACCGAATTGGCTTGTTCCAGGAAGGCGGCCGGATATTGCTCCACCAGCTTTTCCAGCGAAGGGATCATGCGTTCCAAGGCGATGGTCAGCGCGATGTCGCTGATTTCCTCGCCCCACAGTACCTTTTGCACGAAAGCGGCCGGCCCGATCTCGGCGATCAGGCGCATGCTCATCTGGCGTTCGATGGTGTCGGTGCGCGGCCCGAAGATTTCCTCGAAGATGCGCACGATGGCGTGTTCCAGCTTGCGGCGGAAGGTCTCGACCTCGTCGATCAAGCGGCGCGGATCGTCCGGCGGCGGCATCTCGCCCCGCTCATACAGCTGGCGGGCCTCTTCGGCCATGCGGCCCAGCTCCTGGACATGCAGCGTCAGCGCGCCGATCTCATCGATCAGCGTGCGCACCCGCATCTGTTGCGGCATGTCGGACTCGGCCGAATCCGGTGGCGTTGGATTCATGTTGTTCTTGTTTGCGCAGGGCGCCGGTCCGACAAAGGCCCGCGCGACCTGCTTGAATCGAAATCAATCGCGGCGGAGAAGCCGCTCCCATGCGGTTTCCCTGCCACCCCTGCGAGCGCTGCCGGCCTTGCGGCCACTCCGGTTTCCCAGCCGGAATCGGCGGCGTCTCGTCCCTTGCCCTTGGCAGAACGCATCGCGCGGACAGCGAAGCCCATGGATGGGATGCGTTCTAAAAATTTCCTTGTGGAAATTGATGGAAGTATAGTGCGCTGCAAAAAAAACGCATGAAAATTTTCTCCGGTCCGACGCGGAAGCGACAACGCCCCGCGTAATTATTGTCTGAATATTAAAAAAAAGGGCCGGAATTACGTTTCCTGGCATGCTGCTGGCCCGCCAGTTCCTCGATCTGGAACATGTCGGAAAACGCGCAGCACTCCTGCGCCAGCATCAGGATGGATGAAATGAAGCTGCTCTTGCGCTCGCTGCGGTAAAGCGCCACGTAGGGCACATCGGGCAGCTTGGGCGTGGTCTCGATGATTTCCAGCGTGCCGCTCTCGATCAGCGGGCGCAAGGGCTGGTAGGGCAGGTAGCTCACCCCCATGCCCGACACCGTCAGGCCGATCAGCGCCACCACGCTGCTGCAGCTCAAGGAATGGCCGGGGAAGATCGACTGCGACTTGATCCAGCGGTCGTAGATGATGCCGGTGCCCGATTTGTTGCCCTGGGTGAGGATCGTGTGCGAGGCCAGTTCATGCATGCGCAGCGGGCGTTTGCGCTCGCCGATCAGCCCCGGCCGCGCCAGCCATACGCTCTTGACGCTGGCCAGCGGCAGCGCCGACAGGCCGGGGTCGGTGAAGGCGTCGGGCACGATGATGGCGTCCATCTCATCGTTTTGCAGCTTGTCGCGCAGGTGCACGCTCAAGTCCACGTCGGGTTCGATCACCACGCGCGGATAGTGCTGGTGGATGCGCCTGACCAGGCGCGGCAGCCAGGTCATCGCGGTCAGTTCGGTCACGCCGATGCGCAGGCGGCGCTCGATCACCTCGGGCTTGCTGAACTGCTCGATGGCGATATCGCGCTGCTCCAGCAGGCGGCGCGCGATCAGCAGCATCTCTTCGCCTTTTTCGGTCAGGCGCGCCTGGCGGTGTTCGCGGTCGAACAGCGGGGTGTCGAAACTGGCTTCCAGTTCCTTGATGCGTTTGGAGACCGCCGATTGCGTGGTGTTGAGCTTGCGCGCGGCCGGCGCGAAACCGCCCAGGGTGGCGATCCAGTAGAGGGCTTCGAGTTGCTTGAACGAGAACATGGGGGCATTTCCTGGCAGGCCGCCGTGGCGCCACGGCGGATGGCGCATTGTAGTGCAAGCGGGGCATCGCTTTTGTTTTCTCCCGCCGGCCATCGCCGGCCCGTTGCCGCCGTGTTCCCTTTGTTTTCCTTGTTGTGCGAGAAGCCTTTCCCGTTGTCCGGGAGCGCGCCTGCGCCACCAAAGCCGTTTCATGCCGGATGTGCAATACATTCTTAAAAGCGATGATTTCTGATAATTAAATATCGCTTTTTTTGAGTTTTTATCGCTCCTATGATGCGGCCATCAACCAAAACAACATGCATCCGAGGAGATCGACATGGCGACCACTGTCCCTGTTTCCGCTTTGCCTTTCCAGATCAATCCCGTTGCCGCGCCGGCCCCGGCCGACATCGTCGCCGCCTTGCAGGACATCGTCGTCTCGCACCTCTCCGACAACTTGCAGCGCCTGAGCGGCATGGGCGGCCTGCGCCGTATCCATGGCGACAAGAAGCTGGTCGGCACGGCCGTCACGGTCAAGACCCGTCCCGGCGACAACCTGCTGATCTACAAGGCGCTGATGATGATGCAGCCGGGCCACGTGCTGGTGGTCGACGGCGGCGGCGAGACCAGCAATGCGCTGGTGGGCGAACTGATCATGCTGTACGCGCAGCAGCGCGGCTGCGCCGGCTTCGTGCTGGACTCGGCGGTGCGCGACACCGCGGCTTTTCTGGAGGCCGACTTCCCCTGCTATGCGCGCGCCGTCTCGCACCGCGGCCCCTACAAGAACGGCCCCGGCCACATCAACGTGCCGGTCACCATCGGCGGCCAGGTGGTCAATCCCGGCGACATCGTGGTCGGCGACGAAGACGGCCTGGTGTGCTTCCCGCAGGCGCAGGCCGAGTCGCTGATCGACGCCGCCCGCAAGACCCAGGCGTACGAAGAGGCCATCAAGGCTGAAATCGCCAACGGCCGCGTCGAGCAGGAATGGCTGGCCCGCGTACTGACGCCGTTCGGCCTGTGAACCGCGCCGGCATCGCCCCCTGTTTTCACCACATTGGAGTTTGCATTGGATTTCCTGCCTGCCCATCGGCTTGACAGCGTCAAGCCATCCCCCAGCATGGCTGCAAAAGCTCGCGTCGACGCCTTGCGCGCCGAAGGGCGCAGCATCATCGATTTCACCATCGGCGAGCCCGACTTCCCGACGCCTCAACACATCGTCGAGGCCGGCATCGCCGCGCTCGGCGCCGGCCACACCCGTTACACCGCAGCCACCGGCACCCCGGCGCTGCGCCGCGCGATCGCCGACAAGCTGCAGCGCGAGAACTCGCTTTCCTACGGCGTCGACCAGATCGTGGTCGGCATCGGCGCCAAGCACATCATTTACAATGCCTTCGCTGCAACCTTGAACGAAGGCGACGAAGTCATCATTCCGACGCCATTCTGGGTGTCTTATCCGGACATGGTGGCGCTCAACGGCGGCACGCCGGTCATCGTCGGCTGCGACGAAAGCTCCGGCTTCAAACTGACCGCCGTCGCACTCGAAAAAAGCATCACGCCGCGCACCCGCTGGCTGGTGCTCAATACGCCCAACAATCCCAGCGGCGCGGTCTACACCGCAAGCGAACTGAAAGCGCTGTGCGAGGTGCTCATGCGCCATCCGCAGGTGTGGGTGATGACCGACGAGATCTACGAGCATTTCGTCTACGCCGGCGCGCAGCACGTATCGCCGCTGCAGGTGCAGCCGGAACTGGCCGGACGCACGCTGGTGATCAACGGCGTTTCCAAGGCTTATGCGATGACCGGCTGGCGCATCGGTTACGGCGCCGGACCGCGTCCGCTGATGCAGGCGCTGGGCTTGCTGATGACGCAGAGCACCACCTGCGCTGCCGGCGTCAGCCAGGCCGCTGCCGTGGCGGCGTTGTCCGGTTCGCAGCAATGCGTGGCCGAAGGCGCGGCGCTGTTTGCGCAGCGCCGCGAGCGCATCGTCGCGCTGGTCAATGCCATCGACGGCATGCGCTGCCTGGCGCCGGATGGCGCCTTCTACATCTTCCCGAGCGTGCAGGGCCTGCTGGGCAAGAGCACGCCGCAAGGCAAGACGCTGGCCAGCGATGTGGACGTGATGATGTACTTCCTCGAACAAGCCGGGGTGGCCACCATCGACGGCACTTCTTACGGCCAGCCGGGTTACCTGCGTTTTTCGTTCGCGACTTCGCTGGAACAGATCGAGCAGGGATGCGCCCAGCTTGCCGCCGCGGTCGCGGCGCTGAAGTAAGCGCGGGTTCAGTAAAACTTGCCGGCCGGTCTTTACCGGCCGGCTTCACACAGCGGTCATTCGAAAGGCCGCGAACAAACCGGGAGCGTGCATCACGCGCTCCATCTAACCGGAGGGATCATGATGAACTTCAAGAAAACCGTTATGGCCGTCGCCCTGCTGGCGGCGAGCTTCTCCGCCGCAGCCGACCAGCTGGCCGACATCAAGCAAAAGGGCACCCTGGTGTGCGGCACCCTGGGCACTGCCGAGCCGTTCAGCTTCCCGAATCAGCAAACGCGCGAGATCCAGGGCTATGACGTCGACTTCTGCAAGGCCATCGCCAAGAACCTCGGCGTGAAGCTGGAGCTGAAGATGATTTCGGTCGCGGCCCGCATTCCCGAGCTGCAGCAAAACCGGGTCGACATCGTGATCGCCAACCTCGGCTGGACCGCCGAGCGCGCCGAACAGATCGCGTATTCCGACGCCTATTACGCCAGCCCGCAAAAGGTTGCCGTCAAGCGCAGCTCCGGCTACAAGTCGCCGGCCGACCTGGGCGGCAAGCGCGTTTCCGCGACCAAGGGTTCCACTTCGGAACTGGCCGTGCGCAAAGCCATCCCGACCGCTTCCGTGACCACCTTCCAGGATCCGCCGGCCGCTTTCCTGGCGATGCAGCAGGGCAAGGTCGAAGGTTTCGCCGTGTCCGAACTGATGCTCTCGAAGTTCCAGGCGCAAGTCGAAAGCAGCTCGCCGATCGACATCCTGAACCCGCCGCTGATCAATGAGCTGTGGGGCGTAGGCATGCGCAAGGAAGAGGGCGGCCTGATCAAGCAAGTCAACGCCACGTTGGAAGGCATGGAAAAGTCGGGCGAAGCGCAACAGATCTTCGACAAGTGGTTCGGCCCCTCGACCCAGTACAAGCTCAAGCGCGACTTCAAGATCGAGCCCATCAAGGGCTGATGCCAGGAACCTGTTCGCGATCCTGAAAGGGCGGTCGGCCAACTCCCGGCAAGATCGTGAACAGGCTCTGAGAATGCACGGCGCCGGCATCGTCCGGGCGCCGGCATCACCGGACCGCGCAAGGCGGTCCCGACCGCGCCGGACCCAACAAGGTCCGGCGCAGCGCATTGCAGGAGTACTCCATGAAACTGGATTTTTCGGTGCTGCTGCGGGACGACTACCCGCGCATGATCATCGAGGGCGTGATCACCATGCTCAAGCTGACCGCCTATTCGTGGCTGCTGGCCATGGCGGTCGGCATCGTGCTGGCCGTGATCCGCATGACCAACAACCGCGTCGCCACCGGCTTCGTCGCCGGTTATGTCGAATACCACCAGAACGTGCCGATGCTGGTGCAGATCTTCCTCTGGTATTTCGGCGTGCCCACGCTATTGCCCGATTCCGTACAGCTGTGGTTCAACATGCACCGCAGCGATTTCCTGTTCGCCACCATCGCGGTCGGCCTGGCCATGGGCGCGTATATGTCCGAAGGCCTGCGCGCAGGCATCCGTTCGATCCCGCGCGCGCAGATGGAAGCGGCGCGCGCGCTGGGGCTGTCGTATCTCAAGGCTTCGCGCCTGGTGATCCTGCCGCAGGCGCTGCGGCTGGCGTTGCCTACGCTGGTCAGCTACAGCGTGCTGCTGTTCAAGAACACCAGCCTGGCGATGGTGATCGGCGTGGCCGAACTGACCTACGCCACCCGCGAGATCGAGAGCCAGTCTTTCCGCACGGTGGAAATCTACCTGTTGTCCACCACGATCTATCTCGGCATTTCGCTGCTGATCATGGCCATCGGCGCGGCGCTGGAAAACCGCTACCGCATCAAGACGCGCTGAAGGGAACGCCATGAACGATATCTACGACATCATCCGCGACAACTGGATGTTGCTGCTGGTGGGCCAATATCCGCACGGCCCGCTGGGCGGCCTGGCGATCACGCTGCTGCTCTCGGTGCTGGGCCTGGCGCTGGCCTTCCCGGTCAGCCTGCTGCTGGCGCTGGGGCGCGTCTCGCCGCTGCGGGTGTTTCGCGTGCCGGCCACCGTCATCGTCTACCTTGCCCGCGGCGTGCCGCTGGTGATGTTCATCTTCTGGGTGTACTTCTTCGTTCCCCTGCTGATCGGGCGCACGGTTTCCGGCTTCACCACCATGCTCATCACGCTGGTGATCTACGAGGCGGCCTACCTGGCCGAAGTGATCCGCGCCGGCATCGAGGGGCTGCCGCGCGGCCAGGTCGAGGCTTCGCGCGCGCTGGGCATGAGCTACCTGCAGACCATGTTCAAGGTGGTGCTGCCGCAGGCCCTGTACAACATGCTGCCGGCGATGATCAGCCAGTTCGTCTCCAACATCAAGGAAACCTCGCTGGGTTATGTGATCAGCGTCAACGAACTGACCTTCGCCGCCAACCAGATCAACAGCATGCTGCTGACCAAGCCGTTCCCGGTCTTCATCCTGCTGGCGCTGATGTACTTCGTGCTGTGCTTCATGCTCACGCGCATGGCGCGCGTGCTGGAAAAGCGCATCGCCGCCAAGCGTGCGGCCAACCCCGTGAACCCGACGGCGCAGGCAGCGCCGCCGGTCGCAGCCTGAACCCAACGAGGAGCAACGCATATGGCGAGCAACAACCCGTCCGCAACCAACACGGCCATGATTTCCTTCGAAGGCGTCAACAAGTGGTACGACAGCTACCACGCGCTGGCCGACATCAATGCCGAAGTCGCCAAGGGCGAAGTGGTGGTGATCTGCGGCCCGTCCGGCTCGGGCAAGTCGACCCTGATCCGTACCGTCAACCGCCTGGAAGAGATCCAGAAGGGGCGCATCGTATTCGACGGGCAAGACGTCCACGCCCCCAAGCTGGACGTGAACCACTTCCGCAGCCGCGTCGGTTTCGTGTTCCAGAGCTTCAACCTGTTCCCGCACCTGTCGGTGGCGGAGAACATCATGATGGCGCCCATCAACGTGCTCAGGAAAAAGCGCGTCGACGCCCGCGTGCGGGCGCTGGAACTGCTTGAGCGCGTCGGCCTGGCGGCCAAGGCGGAAGCTTTTCCGGGGCAGCTTTCCGGCGGCCAGCAGCAGCGCGTGGCGATCGCCCGCGCGCTGGCGATGGACCCGCCCGCGATGCTGTTCGATGAGCCGACCTCGGCGCTCGACCCCGAGATGGTGGGCGAGGTGCTGCAAGTGATGAAGGGCCTGGCGCGCGAAGGCATGACCATGATGTGCGTCACCCACGAGATGAACTTCGCCCGTGAAGTGGCCGACCGCGTCTGGTTCATGGACCACGGCAAGCTGGTCGAGACCGGTACGCCGGAAGCGTTCTTCACCCGTGCGCAGAGCGAACGCGCGCGCAAGTTCCTGGCCGAACTGCGCGACCACTGAAGCCGGCGCCGGACACAAGGAAAAACAAGGGGAAGCCAATGAAATGGAATGACGTGCGCGTCTCGACGCGCCTGTCGGCCTGCATTACCGGCCTGATGGTGGCGATGCTGTCGGTGGCGGCCGCCACCCAGTACACCACGGTGTTGACCATGGAGCAGGCGCAGGCGTCGGTGCGCGACTATGACCAGCGCATCATCACCGCGGTGCGCTGGCTGGGTACTGCCGAATTGACCAGCGAACGCATGGTGGGCGCGCTCAACACTTCCGACGGCGACCTGGCGATGCGCTACGAACAGGAAGTGCAGGCCGGTCGCGAGCAGATGGCCAGGCTGGAAAAAGAGCTCGCTTCGCATGCGCTGAGCGACGGCGATCGCGCTTCGCTGGCCGCCATCGAGGCCGCTAGCGCCAGGCTGGCCGGCATCTCCAAGGCGGCCTCCGAACTCTCCTACAAGGGCGATATCGGCGGCGTGCAGACCATGATCGACAACGAGCTCAAGCCGGCCATCGCCGCTTATCTCGGCGCGCTCAAGAAGTTCGTCGCCCTAGAAGAGCAGCAGCGCGACCAGGTGGTGACCGATGTCGGCGCGCAAAGCCGCCGGCTGATGAGCGCGGGCCTCATCGGCGCCGCCTTGCTGCTGGCCATCGGCTTTGCCACCGCGCGCCTGATCGCGCGTTCCATCACGCGTCCGCTGGCGCGTGCCGTCGAACAGGCCGAGCGTATCGCACACGGCAACCTGTTGCGCGGCCGGGATGATGGCGGCCAAGACCGGCGCGACGAGTTCGGACAGCTGCAGCAGGCGCTGGAACGGATGGCCGATGGCCTGCGCACGCTGGTGGCGCAAGTGCGCAGCGGCGTCGGTTCGGTCTCGACCGCGACCTCGGAAATCGCCAGCGGCAACCAGGAGCTGGCGTACCGCACCGAGCAGACCGTGGGCAATCTGCAGGTCACCGCCGCTTCCATGGAAGAATTCGCCGGCACCATCGGACAGTCGGCCGATACCGCGCGCCAGGCCAGCCAGCTGGCCACCCAGGCGGCGCAATCGGCCACCCGCGGGGGCAGCGTGATGGACGACGTGGTCGAGCGCATGGCGCAGATTTCCGGCTCCTCGCGCAAGATCGCCGAGATCACCGGCGTGATCGACGGCATCGCTTTCCAGACCAATATCCTGGCATTGAATGCGGCGGTGGAAGCCGCCCGCGCCGGCGAGCAGGGCCGCGGTTTCGCGGTGGTGGCCTCCGAAGTGCGTTCGCTGGCGCAACGTTCGGCCCAGGCCGCGCGTGAAATCAAGGAGCTGATCGGCAGTTCGCTGGCCACGGTGGCCGCCGGCTCGGAACAGGTCGGCCAGGCCGGCGCCGCCATGCAGGAGATCGTCGGCGACGTCCATCGCGTCAGCGGCCTGATCGGTGAAATTACGGCGGCTGCAGTCGAACAGAACAGCGGCATCAGCCAGGTCAACGCCGCCTTGTCGGATCTCGACGCCATGACCCAGCAGAACGCGGCCCTGGTCGAACAGGCCGCGGCCGCCGCCGAGTCGCTGCGCGAGCAGGCGGCCGGTTTGGCGCAGTTGGTCAGCGTGTTCGAGGTTGACGGGGATGACCAGTCGCCCGCCCTGCGTCAGGCGCGGGTCCAGCCAGAACCTCTGGAGGCGCCGGCGATGCGAGCCATCGGCGTATAGCTTGTTCCGGGCTGGGTATCCCCCGGCCCGTTTTTATTGGGCGCTAGTTTTCCGCCGTGGCCATCAATCGGAGATATGCCGCGAGCTTGTCCGCGGAGTCATTGAGCCCGTTGAGGATGCTGTCCGCGACATATTCCGGAAAGTCTGCAGGCAGTTCCTTGCGCACGCCTGAAATAACGTCAGGTGTTTTATCTGCGAGTTCTTTGAGTATCGCATTGGGACCGTCACCATCTTCGGTAACGATGCCGTAGTGCATGCCGACCCCATGCCAATGCCTGGGCTGGATTTCCCGCATTTTCCGGTGGGGATTCTTCGACCGTACCGCCATTGCCATGGCGGCCTTATGCTCCGACAGCTTGCCCGGGCCTTCCCCGATAATCGGAAAGACCGACAGCACATCGTATAAAGGCGTGAGTTCGTATTTGCCGTCGGGCTTGAGGAAGATGGAAAAATTCTTGGCGTGGCCGTCCGTGGCCCACAGCATCCAGAACAGCACCTGGGCCTTGAAGAAAG
The DNA here is from genome assembly GCF_007828355.1 of Herbaspirillum sp. SJZ099. Lineage (NCBI taxonomy): Bacteria > Pseudomonadati > Pseudomonadota > Betaproteobacteria > Burkholderiales > Oxalobacteraceae > Herbaspirillum > Herbaspirillum sp. SJZ099. Next base: position 44,601 of record NZ_VIUO01000007.1, read on the forward strand.
TCCTCCGCGCTGTCACGGGGTCGATAGCGCCGGACAGCAATTCCATGATTTCCTTCATGCCCGGGCCATGGTCCGATTCGTACTTCTGCCATGGCGGGGTGCCGGTTGCCTGGCACATGTCTTCCTGGGGGAGTCTCAGCAGATTCCACTGCCCGGTCGCTGGATCCATCCACCATTGCCTGTCGAAGCGCTCTACCGCCAATACTTTTTGGTCTTCGAACGTCAATATGTCGCAAGGCGCTACCGGCATGCCATAGGCGGCCAGGATCTTGGCGCATAGCCATTCGTTCTCGACCGAGTCGCGCATGTCGAGCTTGAGGCCGCCTATCGCCCCCAGGGGGAGTTTGAAGATGTGGGTTGTGGGTGTCGGGCCATGTGGCATGCACCACCGGTCGAGATACTTCAGCAGTGCGGTTTTCTCCTGTGCGCCGGCAATCGAGATCCGAAAATCCTCGGCTTCCGGAAGCCCCAGAGGCGCAGGCATCAAGGTCTCGCGCAATAGCTCTGCGATTTCCTGCTCTGTCAGGTGGATGGCCTCGACAGGCAGCTGCGGGGCATTCGCCGTATCGGCGGGGAGAATCTGGAGCGCCCCGACACAGTCGCGGCCGACTTCTGCCAACAGGCCGAAGGCGTCCGTGTCCGCGGCTTGATAGCGGCGCGCAATCCGTTCCCTGATTTCCCTGCTGTCGGGAAGCAGGTTGTCGAAGTAGTGACGCACCACGTCGCCGGTGTGCGGCGGATTACCGGGCCTGAAAGGAAGCGACAACGACAATGGCCGGCCCAATCCGGATCTGGTCCATTGCTCGTCATATTGCAGAACATCGCCGCCGTGGCCGAGTTGCCAGGTGCCGACAAAGGCGCCGTTCATCCATAAGGTGAGCGCCCTGGTTCTGTTGCGGCGTGCCGTTACCATCGTGGCGTATCCGGCATGGATGCAGAACTGGGAACGTCGGCGTCGGCTTTGCGCAGTACCAGTTCAACGCCCAGTATGTTGAGCAGTTCGAGCAGGCGGTCGGCGCTTGCCTTGGCGGCGTTCCTCTCCATGGCGGAAAGTGTTTGCTGCGTAACGCCGAGCCGATGGGCAACCTCGGTCTGGGTCATCCCGGTTTGCTTGCGGTAAGCCTGCAGGATGGCGGGCAGCTGGGCAGCGGTTCTGATGGGATATTCAGCCATACAAACCTTGGTATGTATTCACGTGAAACAAATCATACTATGTTTTAATGCTTTACGTATCAAGATTTGTTTATTTGATATACAAATTTTGATTTGTTTTTCAAATTAACACATTGTGATTTGTATCGAAGGCGGATTCATCTATTCAGGCATGCGTCTGCCTGGCGCCTTTTTCACTTCCACCTGATGCGCCGCGAGCGGTTTACCGTCGTGTCCGGTCGGCTGCATGCGCGGCACGGGCTTACCGCTTTTCTTTTCCACCAGTTGCGAATGCCTTTCGCCCGGCGCGAACAGGTGCTGCTCGCCCCATTGGCGCAGGCCGATCACCACCGGCAGCAGCGCCTCGCCTTTTTTCGTCAGCACGTATTCCTGGTAGGCGCTGCCATCCGAGGCCGGCACGCTGTCGAGGATGCCGGCCTCGGTCAGCTTCTTCAGGCGGTCGGTGAGGATGTTGCGCGCCACGCCCAGGTTGTCGCGGAATTCGCCGAAGCGGCGCAGGCCGTCGAAAGCGTCGCGCACGATCAGGAGCGCCCAGCGGTCGCCGACGATGTCGAGCGAACGACCTACGGGGCAGTGTTGGGCATAAGCCGCATGGGGCTGGAGGGCGGGTTTCTTGTCGGCGGGCATGGGAATGGCGGTGTCGGTCGCAGCTGCGTTGTCGAAGCGGCAGCTGAAAACCCTGCTGCCAGTCTGGTTGCATTTTAAAACCATAATCGCTTACACTCCAAATGGTTTTGAAATGCAACTACATTGAAAGGCTTCCCATGCCATCCGCCGCACCGGATTCGACAGCGACATCGATATTAACCGCGACTCCTTGCCTGCCATCCCGGCCATGCCGGCAGCCGGCCCTCAGCCGGACATTGACGCTGCTGTTCGCCATCGCCGCCGGCATCAGCGTGGCCAACGTCTACTATGCCCAGCCCTTGCTGGATGCCTTGGCTGCCGATTTCGGCATCGCTACCGCCGCGGTGGGCATGGTGATCAGCGCCACCCAGGTCGGTTCCACACTGGCCTTGTTGCTGCTGGTGCCGCTGGGCGACTTGCTGTCGCGGCGCCGGTTGATGCTATGGCAGGCGGCGGCGCTGGCCGTGTTTCTGCTTGCGGTGACCGCCAGCGGGTCGGTGTGGATGCTGCTGGCCGGCATGCTGGCGGTGGGCATGCTGGGTACGGCGATGACGCAGGGACTGATTTCCTATGCGGCCGCGCTGGCGCCGCCGCAGGAGCGCGGCGCGTTGCTGGGGACGGTGCAGGCCGGCGTGGTCATCGGCTTGCTGCTGGCCCGTCTGGTCGCGGGGTTGTTGGCTGATGTAGGGGGCTGGAGGCTGGTCTACCTGTGTTCGGCGGCAATGATCGCGGCCACCGCCATTGGCCTGGCGCGCATGTTGCCGCCGGCGCCCGCAGCGGCGCCATCGATGCGCTATGGGCAATTGTTGCGTTCGATGGCCGGCTTGCTGTTGCGCGAGCGGGTGTTGCAGGTGCGCGGCGTGCTGGCGCTGCTGATGTTCGCCGCCTTCAATATTTTCTGGAGCGCGCTGGTGCTGCCGCTGTCGGCGCCGCCGCATGCGATGTCGCATGGCGCCATCGGCGCCTTCGGCCTGGTCGGGGTGATTGGCGTGCTGGGAGCGGCCCGCGCCGGCCGCTGGGCCGACCGCGGCCTGGCCCGGTACGCCACCGGCGGCGCCTTGCTCCTGTTGTTGCTGTCGTGGCTGCCGCTGGTTTTTGCCGATACCAGCCTGTGGGCGCTGGTGGCCGGCATCCTGCTGCTGGACCTGGGCGGGCAGATGATCCATGTCACCAACCAAAGCCTGATCCTGCGCGCGCAACCGCAAGCGCACAGCCGCATGGTCGGCTGCTACATGATGTTCTACGCGGTGGGCAGCGGCGGCGGCGCGCTGGCGGCCACGCACATGTACGCCTATGCCGGCTGGGGTGGGGTTTGCGTTCTCGGCGCAGCGGTCAGCCTGGCGGCCTTGTTGTGGTGGGTATTGACGCTGCGCCTGATGCCGCGCGACTGAATGCCGGCATCAGGCTGGCCTGCCGTCTCAGTGCAGCTCTTCCGCCTCGAACCCGGCCCCGCGCAGCGCCTGCAGCACTTGCGCCAGATGCGGGCGGCCGCGCGTTTGCAGCACCAGTTCGATGTCGACGTTTTGCGCCGCCAGCAGGGTGAAGGCGCGCTGGTGGTGGACCTCGTCGATATTAGCGCCGGCTTCGGCGACGATGCCGGTGATTTTCGCCAGCGTGCCGGGGACGTCACGCGAGCTGACCTTCACGCGCGCCAGGCGGCCGGCGCGCACCATGCCGCGTTCGATGATGGCGGTGAGCAACAGCGGGTCGATGTTGCCGCCCGATAGCACCAGTCCCACGCGCTTGCCGCGGAAGCGGTCGGGGTGGCGCAGCAGCGCCGCCAGGCCGGCCGCGCCGGCGCCTTCGACCAGGGTCTTCTCGATTTCCAGCAGCATCAGTACGGCTTGTTCGATATCGCCTTCGTCCACCAGCAGCAGCTCGTTGGCTTCGCGGGCGATGATGGCGCGCGTGAGCGTGCCGGGCGTGCCGACCGCGATGCCTTCGGCGATGGTGCTGGCGCCCATCGGGTGTTCGGTGCCCTTGACGGCGTTGACCATGCTCGGGAAGCGCCGCGTCTGCACGCCGACGATGTCGATCTCCGGCTTGATGGCGCGCGCCGCCACCGCCATCCCGGCCAGCAGGCCGCCGCCGCCGATGGCTACCACCAGCGTGTCGAGGTCGGGCACCGCGCTGAGCATCTCCAGCGCTACCGTGCCTTGGCCGGCGATGATGGCCTCGTCGTCGTAGGGATGGACGAAGGTCAGGTTTTCCTGTTCCGCCAGCGCATAGGCATGGGCGCGCGCCGCCTCCAGCGTATCGCCGTGCAGCACGACATTGGCGCCGAAGCCGCGCGTGCGCTCGATCTTCACGCCGGGGGTGAAGCGCGGCATGACGATGGTGGCCGGCAAGCCCAGGCGTTGCGCATGGTAGGCCACGCCCTGGGCATGGTTGCCTGCCGACATGGCGATCACCCCGCGCGTGCCGTCGCCGCTCTGGGCGACGTCGACCAGCTTGTTGCAGGCGCCGCGCTCCTTGAAGGAGGCGGTGAACTGCAGGTTCTCGAACTTGAGGAACACCTGGGCGCCGACGATCTGCGACAGCGTGCGTGATTCGACACAGGGGGTTTCCAGGATCTGGCCTTGCAGCCGGCGGGCGGCGGCTTCGATATCGTTGAGTGTAGTCATGGTGGGATTATTGCACCGCTTTGTAGCATTTGCCCTTGGTGCCCGTGTGAGATGGCGAAAAATAGACAAGCGGGACGGAACGATGTGCATTTTTCAAAAAACCGACGCGGGAAATTTGCAGGCTATCGCCAGCGATGCCCGGATAGCCATTGGCGGGCATTCATTGGCATCGATTTCCTCGTTGGCGCATGGATATAGGCCTCTGTTCCGCGATTGAAAAATTCTTTTGCCGGCGCCATTGAAGTCAGGCGATGCGCCGACTAGAGTAAAGACTCCGTCGCATCGCGGCCTGGTTCATGCCAGTTCGGGAAGCGGCTCCCCAGGATTGCCGGTCTGACCAGATCGGCAGGCCTTCCCGGCAGTTCCTCAACACAAGCTTCTGCGTTCCACCCAAGGAGACCTCAATGAGCATCGCAACCCGGTATCCGGATGCCAGGCCGTCCCCGCCGCCGCTGTTCCCGTCCGAGAGCGGGGCGCGCGCCGCCTCGCGCTTCGAACAGCGCAGCGCCCCGTTGTTGCTGTCGCTGGTCGAGCTCGATCCGCGCGACGTCGTGGAGGGCGTGATGACCGAACAAGGCTTCCAGGCCGCCGACGTCGTTCCGGTCGGCCCCATGCGCGAAGCATGCCCGCATTGCCCGGGCGTGGCCCTGCAGCTGGTGTTGCGGCATCGCCATGTCAAGCGCTCGCATCTGTTCTGCCGCGTTTGCACCCGTTGCTATGACGCCATGAACGAAAGCGGGCATTCCGTGCTGACCATCTGAGCTGAACGATACCAAGGCTTCATTGCCGTATCACGCGCAGGGCGCCGCCCGGATAGGAGCCGCGCCCTGCGGCGTTTACCGCGGCGCGCCGGCAACGCGTGCCGGCTTTCCTCCGCAATAATCGCCAGGAGCCGCCATGCCCCGTGCCCCCAGGTTGCCCGCCAAGCAGGATTTCCCGGTACATCAGATACGCCGCTACCTTGAGCCCGGCCCGATCGTGCTGGTGTCGTCGGCGCACAGGAAACAGCGCAACATCATGACCATGGGGTGGCATACCGTTATGGAGTTCGCGCCCTCGTTGCTGGGTTGCGTCATCGCCGGCGGCAACCATAGCTTCGAGCTCATCCGCAACAGCCGGGAATGCGTGATCAACCTGCCCACGGTCGCACTGATCGACCAGGTGGTCGGCATCGGCAATTGTTCGGGCGCACAGGTCGACAAGTTCGAGCGCTTCGGCCTGACGCCGCTGCCCGCGGCCGAGGTCGGCGCGCCGCTGATCGGCGAATGCCACGCCAACTTCGAATGCCGCCTGCACGACGGCAAGCTGATCGGGAAATACAACTATTTCATTTTCGACGTGGTGAAGGCGCATGTGGCGCGCACGCCGAAAAACCCGAAGACGGTGCACTACAAAGGCAATGGAGAATTCATGGTGGCCGGAGAGGTGATCAGCCGGCGCTCAGGTTTTCGCAGCGAATATCTCTGAGCGTTTCGGGGTAGGATCAATAGGCTAGAATCGGCTTCCGACTCAGGAGGCCGCATATGGACTACGCATACAAGCACATCGATTCGCCGGTCGGCCGGCTCACGCTGGTGGCCAGGGGCGACAAACTGACGGCCATCCTGTGGGAGAACGACCGCGCCGGCCGTGTGCGCCTGGGCGAGATGGCGCAGGACGACGCGTGCCCGGTGCTGCTCGAGACGGCGCGCCAGCTGGCCGATTATTTCGCCGGCCGGCGCACCAGCTTCGATGTTCCATTGGCATTCGACGGCACCGATTTCCAGAAGCGGGTATGGGCCGCGCTGCTCACCATTCCCTACGGCCAGACCCGCACCTATCTGGAGATTGCGCGCGAGCTCGGCAACGAGAAGGCGGTGCGCGCGGTGGGCGCGGCCAACGGACGCAATCCGATTTCCATCATCGCGCCCTGCCATCGCGTGATCGGCTCGGGCGGCGAGCTGACCGGTTTCGCCGGCGGCCTGCATGCCAAGAAACTGCTGCTGGCGATCGAAGGCATCTCCACCGAAGGGCACGATGCGGGCGCGGCGATCGACCCGGGAAGAAAAGCGCAGCACCGGCGCGCGGCGGATCCCAACCAGCTTTCGTTGCTGTGACTGCTGTCGGAATCTGGCGGCGTTTATAACGCTGCCAGGGAGTGTCGCGGTTATGTTGCGTTTATGTCCTGCTTACCGCTGCATCCCCCAGCGCTTCACCGTCACCCGCTCCAGCGTATTGAACACCAGGTTTTCCACCAGCAGGCCGATCAGGATCACCATTGCCAGCCCGGCGAAGACCTTGTCGGTATAGAGCTCGTTGCGGTTCTGGAAGATGTACCAGCCCAGGCCGCCCTTGCCGCTGGTGGCGCCGAACACCAGCTCGGCGGCGATCAGCGTGCGCCAGGCGAAGGCCCAGCCGATGCGCAGGCCGGCCAGGATCGATGGCAGCGCGGCCGGCACCAGCACCTGCAGCACGAACGGCAGGCCATGCAAGCCGTAGTTGCGGCCGGCCATGCGCAAGGTGTCGGACACGCCCAGGAAACCGGCATAGGTGTTGACCGCCAGCGCCCACAGCACCGAATGCACCAGCACGAAGATCAGGCTGCCCTGGCCCAGGCCGAACCACAGCAAGGCGATGGGCAGCAGGGCGATGGCCGGCAAGGGGTTGAACATCGAGGTCAGCGTGCTCAAGAGGTCGCGCCCGAACTGGGTGGACACCGCCAGCGTGGTCAGAACGAAGGCGGCGGCGATGCCCAGCACATAGGCCTTGAGCAGCACCTGCAGCGACAGCCAGGTCTTGTTGAACAGCTCGCCGCTGGCGATGCCCTCGGCAAAGGCTTGCGCGGTCTGGCCGAAGGTGGGCAGCAGCAGGTCGTTGTTCTGCCAGCGGCCGATGGCTTCCCACACGATGGCCAGCAGCAAAAGGATCGCGCCCTTGCGGATCCAGGTTTGCTGCCAGATGCGCTGGGGTAGCGAGAGGCGGCGTTCCAGCACCACGCCGGACAAGGGCGTCAGCGGCAGTTCATATTCTTCCCGCACGGGGGGCGTCAGGTTCATGGGCTTACCTCGGTGGGCGCGGCGCGTCAGTAGGAGAAGCGCACGTCGCCGAAATTGATCGGTTTCTCCGGTGCGGCAGGGGCCGCGCCTTCGTCGAACAGCAGCCGGTGGATACGCTGCGCGGTCTGCTGGAAACCGGCGCCGCCCAGGCTGGCGAGGTCGTACTGGTGGCTGTTGATCTCGGCGCGCACGCGGCCCGGATGGGGCGAGAGCAGCAGGATGCGGTTGCCTACCACCAGCGCCTCTTCGATCGAGTGGGTGACGAACAGCAGCGTGAAGCGCACCTCCTCCCACAGCGCCAGCAGCTCTTCCTGCATCTTGCGGCGGGTCAGCGCATCGAGCGCGGCGAAGGGCTCGTCCATCAGCAGCATCTTGGGTTGCATGGCCAGCGCGCGGGCGATCGCCACGCGCGCCTTCATGCCGCCCGAGAGCGTGTGCGGATAGGCGTCGGCAAAGCGCGCCAGGCCGACTTTCTCGAGGTAGTGGCGGGCACGCTCGGCGGCCGCGCGCTTGCCCAGCGTCTTCGAGGCCAGCAGCGGGAACATCACGTTTTGCAGCACCGTCTTCCACGGCGGCAGCTGGTCGAATTCCTGGAACACCACGATGCGGTCCGGGCCCGGATGGCGCACGGCCTGGCCATCCAGCCGGATCTCGCCGGAGGCCGGGGGCAGGAAGCCCGCCACCGATTTCAGCAGGCTCGACTTGCCGCAGCCGGACGGGCCGAGCAGCACGAAGCGGTCGGCCGGATAGACGCCGAAGCTGACATCATGCGTGGCCTGCACCACGGCCGAGGCGGTGCGGTACTGCAGGCTGACCCGGTCGACCTGCAGCAGCGGCGTGGACGCCTGGACGGCGGCCGATACGCTGGCCGCTTCAACTGCCGGGTTGTGCATACGCTTCCTCGAAGAAGTAGTCTTTCCATGACGCCGCGCGGTTCTTCAGCACGCCGATCTCATGCAGTTTTTCGGCATACACGAAGCTGCGCTCGGGCGAGACGGTGAAATTGATTTCCGGGTCTTCCACGATCTTGCGCACGAACTCCGGCGCCAGCTTGGACTTCTGCACGCGGATGAAGGTATCGGCCGCCTTGGCCTTGTTGTTGCGGATGAATTCGGCCGCTTCCACCAGCGCGTTGTAGAAGGCGCGGTAGGTCTTGGGGTTCTCGTCGTGGAACTTCTGCGTGGTGTACAGGAAGTTGAAGGAGGCCGGGCCGCCCAGGATGTCGTAGGAGCTGATCACCTTGTGCACGTTCTTGTTCTCCAGCGCCTGGTACTGGAACGGCGGGCTGGAGAAATGGGCATTGATTTCCGAACCGCCGGCCAGCAGCGCGGCGGTGGCGTCCGGGTGCGACAGGCTCACCGTGATGTCGTCGAAGCGCTTGTAGTTGTCCTTGCCATACAGCCGGGCGGTCTCGATCTGCAGCGTGCGCGACTGGAAGCCCACGCCCGCGGCCGGCACCGCGATGCGGTCCTTGCTGCTGAAATCCTTGACGGTCTTCACGTTCGGATTGTTCGACAGCAGGTAGTTGGGCATCGAACCCAGCGAAGCGATCGCCTTGACGTTCTGGCGGCCGCGCGTGCGGTCCCACAGCACCAGCGCCGGCGGGGCGCCGGCCGAGACCACATCCAGCGCGCCGGCCAGCAGCGCCTCGTTCATGCCGGTGGCGCCGGACAGGCTGTTCCATTCGACCTTGATGTCGAGGCCTTCCTTCTTGCCCTGCTTTTCGATCAGCTTCTGGTCCTGCACCACGTCCAGGATCAGGTAGCCGATGCCGAACTGCTGGGCGATGCGGATCTGGCCTTCGGCATGCGCGCTGGCGGCCGGGCCGAGGGCGATCAGGCCGGCCGCCAGGGCCGGGAAGAATGTGCGTGCGAACGGCATGTCAGCTGCCTCCCTGGATATGGGCATCGTCGAAGAAGTAATCCTTCACCGAAGCCGGCTTGTTCTTGATGGCGCCCACGCGATGCATGAACTCGGCCAGCGGGTAAGTGTTCTGCGGGCCGATCCTGAACTGCACTTCCGGGTTCTTGATGATCTGCAGCAGCAGCTTGCGGTCGGTATTGCCCTTGTTGACCTTGAGGTAGATGTCGGCCGCCTTCTCGGGATTGGCGGCGATGAACTTCGCGGCTTCATCCAGCGCGCCGACGAAGGCGCTGTAGGTCTTGGGATTGTCGCGGCGGAATTTCTCGGTGGCGTACAACACCGTGGCCGAGGAGGGACCGCCCAGCACCTGGTAGGAGTTGAGCACGATATGTGCCTTGGGATTGCCGGCCAGCTCCTGTTCCTGGAACGGCGGGTTGCCGAAGTGGCCGGTGATCTCGGTGCCGCCGCTGATGATGGCGGCGGCGGCATCCGGGTGCGGCACGGCGATGCTGATCTTGTCCAGCTTGTTGTACTGGGCGTCGCCCCACAGCTTGGCCGAGGCGAACTGCAGCACGCGCGATTGCACCGATACGCCCACCGCCGGCAGCGCGATGCGGTCCTTCTCGGTGAAGTCGGCGATGGTCTTCACGTTCGGGTTGTTGCTCACCAGGTAGTAGGGGAAGTTACCCAGCGACGCCACGCCGCGCACGTTTTGCTTGCCGTAGGTGCGGTCCCAGATGGTCAGGAGCGGGCCCACGCCGGCGCCGGCGATGTCCACCGAACCGGACAGCAGCGCGTCGTTGACGGCCGAGCCGCCGGAGAGCTTGAGCCAGTCGACCTTGATGTCCACGCCGGCGGCGCGGCCGTGCTTTTCGATCAGTTGCTGGTCCTGCGCGACGTTGAGCAGCAGGTAGACGACGCCGAACTGTTCGGCGATGCGCAACTGCCCTTCGGCATGCGCCGCCATCGGCGCGCCCAGCAGCGACAGCGCCAGCGCGCCGGTGGCCGAAGCGGCCAGGGTGTTGGAAATGAAGCGCCGGAGACGTCCCGGCGTGGGGCGGGTTGGTTGCATGATGTCCTGTCGTTGTCGGTGGGAGGGGCGATCGGCTGAGAACCTGTTTGCGATCCCGGCAGGGACCGCGCACAGCTTCTTAGAACCATCTTGTCGGGAAAGCGTGGTTCTTTATTCGATTGGAGTATATAAAGGGCGCGCAAGAAAGAAAAACTCGATTACCGCATATCCATATGAGGCCACGGCATAGGCTGCCAGGCCTTGCCGCTGGCGGCCTTTGGCGCCCGGGCAGCCCATGTGCGGCAGGGGCAAGGACGGCGCGCCATGCGGGGGAGCCGGCCGGCGAAACCCGAACCGCCGTATTGCCGCGCTGTCAAGTTCCGGATGCCCGGGCAGAGGCAGCGGCGCAACGTCCTGCATGCGGCCCGGGCAATTTGCGCGCACCGCAGGTAGAGTGCGATAAAGTACGCGTCCTGCCCGGCCGGATGCCCCGATCCCTGCCTTTTGTGCAAGGCCCGCGCCGCCGGCGGCGACAATTTGAAGAAGCAAAGGGAGTCCGATGAGTTCATCTCACACCAATCCAAATCTGTCCTTCCGTTCGCAGAAGCTGCACCTGATCACACTGGCCGCGCTCGGCGTGGTGTTCGGCGACATCGGCACCAGCCCGTTGTACGCGCTCAAGGAGTGTTTCAGCCCCGACCACGGCATCGCCTTTTCTCCCGACGCGGTGCTGGGCATCATCTCCATGCTGTTCTGGGCCATCACCATCGTGGTGAGCGTCAAATACGTGCTGTTCGTGCTGCGCGCCGACAATAACGGCGAAGGCGGCGTGCTGGCCCTGATGGCGTTGTCGCTGCGGTCGGCCGTGTCGGGCTCGCCGCGCGCCAAGCTGCTGATGATGCTGGGCGTGTTCGGCGCCTGCATGTTCTACGGCGACGTGGTGATCACGCCGGCCATCTCGGTGCTGTCGGCGGTGGAAGGGCTGGAGATCGCCGCGCCGCAGACCGCCCATGTGGTGATCCCGCTGACGATCGCCATCGTGGTGGTGCTGTTCCTGATCCAGCGCCACGGCACCAGCGTGGTAGGCCGTTTCTTCGGGCCGGTGATGTTCGCCTGGTTCCTGTCGCTGGCCTTGCTGGGCATATACAACATCGTCAAGGCGCCGGAAGTGCTGGTGGCGATCAACCCTTACTACGCCGTGCGCTTCATGGCCGATCATTCGCTGCAGGCCTTCATCGTGCTGGGCTCGGTGGTGCTGGTGCTGACCGGGGCCGAGGCGCTGTATGCCGACATGGGCCACTTCGGCATCAAGCCGATCCGCTTCGCCTGGATTTTCACGGTCATGCCGGCGCTGCTGATCAACTACTTCGGCCAGGGCGCCAACCTGATCGCCAACCCGGCGGCGATCAAGAACCCCTTTTACCTGATGGTGCCCGAGGCGCTGGTGCTGCCGATGGTGCTGCTGTCGACCTGCGCCACGGTGATCGCTTCGCAGGCGGTGATCTCGGGCGCCTTCTCGCTGACCAGCCAGGCCATCCTTCTGGGCTTCGTGCCGCGCATGCGCATCCTGCACACCTCCGAAGACGAGCAGGGCCAGATCTATATCCCGCTGATCAACTGGATGTTGCTGGTGCTGGTGGTGGCCGTGGTGCTGGCCTTCAAGAAATCGGACAACCTGGCCGCCGCGTACGGCGTGGCGGTGACCACCACCATGGTGATCACCACCATGCTGCTGGGCGTGGTGATGCGCCATATCTGGAAGTGGCGGATGCCGGCGGTGGTGCTGGTCATCAGCTGCTTCATGGTGGTGGACGTGGCGTTCTTTGCCGCCAACCTGCTCAAGCTCACCGAGGGCGGCTGGTTCCCGCTGGTGATCGGCGGCGCGGCGTTCTTCCTGCTGATGACGTGGTATTCCGGCCGCATGCTGCTGCGCATGCGCATCAAGGACGACGGCATCCCGCTGGAGCCCTTCGTCGAAGGCCTGCTGGCGCATCCGCCGCACCGCGTGGGCGGCACTGCCGTCTTCATGACCGGCAACATCAACACCGTGCCGGTAGCGCTGCTGCACAACCTCAAGCACAACCGCATCCTGCACGAGCGGGTGTTCTTCCTGAAGATCAGCATCTGGGACGTGCCTTACGTGGCCGACAGCGAGCGCCTGACCATGAAGGACCTGGGCGGCCAGGTCTACCTGCTGCGCGCTTCCTTCGGCTTCAAGGAGACGCCGGAGGTGCACCGGGTGATGGCGCTGGCCGAGCAGCAGTTCGGCCATCATTTCGACCTGATGGACACCTCGTTCTTCCTGGCGCGCGACACGGTGGTGCCGAGCAAGCTCCTGGGCATGTCGCTGTGGCGCGAGCGCCTGTTCGCCTGGATGTACCAGAACGGCGCCAAGCCGTCGGACTTCTTCAACATCCCGGCCAACCGGGTGGTGGAGCTGGGGACCAAGGTCGAGATCTGATCGTCGCCTGCTCGGAGAAGTGCCTGAATAGAGAACGCCCGCATCTGCGGGCGTTCTTGTTTTTATCGGGGATAAACCGGCATGGCAAGCCAGGATTATCCTGCGTCATTTGCGCGGCCGTGCGATGGCAACATAAGCCGCGTCAGAGCATCGGTCCGTTGGAAAACATCTTCAAGAATACCGACCGTATCCAGATGTTCGCTTCGTCCCGATGGTATTTCCGGTGCCAGTGCTGCTTCAAATCCACCGTCGGCAGCTCCATCGGCGGATAGATCGTCCGCACATCGGCCAGGGTGGCGAAGCGCTCGCCCAGCGCGGCAGGCACGGTGACCAGCAGATCGGTCGAGGCGACGATGAAAGGAATCGACATGAAATGCGGTACCGACAGTGCGATGCGCCGCTTGATCTTGAGCTTGGCCAATACCTGTTCGAAGGCTTCGTGGCTGCGGCCTTCAGGCCGGACCACCGCATGGCCCAGCTCCAGGAACTGTTCCATGCTCAGCCGCTTGTCCTTGATGCGGTGCCCTGCGCGGATCAGGCTGATAAAGCTGTGCGAATACAGGCGCTGCTGGTAGAAATTGCGCCGCGTCAAATCAGGAAAATAACCTACCGCGAGGTCGATCTCGCCCTTTTCCAGGCCATTGGCAATATCGTCCGGCGGCAGCGTCACGCTGGTGACGGAGACATGGGGGGCCACCTCGGCCAGGTATCGCATCAGTTGCGGCAGCATGAACATCTCGCCCACATCCGATAAGGCGAAGGTGAAGGCGCGGGTAGAGGCGGCCGGGGCGTAAGGCGCGTGCAGCAATACGTTCTGCCGGATCCGCTGGAGAATTTCCTGGGTCGGCTCCATCAGCGACAGCGCGCGCGGCGTCGGTTCCACGCCGTGCGAACCGCGGATGAACAACGGGTCGCCCAGGGCCGTGCGCAATTTGTTCAGGGCGATGCTTACCTTGGGCTGGCTCCATCCCAGGCGCAGCGCGGCGCGGCTGACGCTGCGTTCTTCGATGACGGCCAATATCACCGGCAACAGGTTGAGATCGAAGTCCAGATCGTTCATGTTATTCAGTTATCGAATAAATGTTATCTAACTAATTTCATTGCTATATACCACGTGTTGGTTATCATCTACATCAAAAAAACGATAAACATCAAGCATTCAGGAGACCTTATGCCGACACGGATCATCTTTTCTTGACGCGCGCTTGCCGTCGCGAACGAGCAATCACCCCCCATTCTCCGGTCTTGCACGCGGGTTGCGTCCAGGCCGGGCATGGTATGCCTGAAATAAAGCCAGAGGCCCATGTTGTTGCGATGCGGCGCATGCGCCTGGCCAGCTTAATGTCGTCGCCGCCGGGTTGACCGGAGGCGCGCGGCAAGGAGGGACGCTATGCCGATGTCATTCAACCTGCGCCACCTGCGCGCCTTCATCAGCGTCGCCGAGGCCGGCAGCGCCACGCGCGCCTCCGAGCATCTGTGCCGGGCGCAATCGGCGGTCACCCGCTCGGTCCACGAACTGGAGTCGTACTTTGGCGTCGAGCTGTTCGAACGCAAGGCGACCGGCATGTTGTGCAATGCGTTCGGCAGCGCGCTGCTGTATCGCGGGCGGCGCGCCATCCACGAACTGGAGCAGGGGGTTGCCGAGGTCGCGAGCAAGAGCGCCGATCCGCAGGCGCGCGCCAGGACGCGGGTGCCCGCGGCGCTGCTCAGCGAACGGCGCCTGGCGATTCTGGTGAATCTGGCCAAGCACGGCCACATGCCCACTGTCGCCAAGTTGCTGGGCATATCGCAACCGGCCGTCAGCGCGGGCGTCAACGATCTGGAAGGCGACCTCGGGGTCGCGCTTTTCCGGCGCACCTCCAAGGGAGTGGTCGCGACCGAGCCGGGCGTGGCGCTGCTGTTTCGCGTCAAGCGGGCGCTCATGGAGCTGCGCCATGTGGAGGCCGAGCTCGGCGCCATCAAGGGGGCTACCGAAGGCAAGGTGGTCATTGGCGCCTTGCCGCTGGGGCGCACCCAGATCTTGCCCAATGCCATCCTGGCGGTGCTGTCCCGACATCCCTTGCTGCGCATCGAAACCATCGAAGCGCCGTTCGACACGCTGGCCAACCGCTTGCGCGCCGGGGATATCGATTTCATCTTCGGCGCCCTGCGGCCTGCCGATTACGCGCGCGATCTCAAGGGCGAACCCTTGCTCAACGACAGCATGTCCATCGTGGTGCGCAACGGCCATCCGCTGGGCCGGCGCAAGAACCTCAGCCTGCAAGACCTGGACGGCCTCTCCTGGGTGCTGGCCAATCCGCATACGCCTGCGCGTCGCCTGTTCAGCCAGTCCTTCTGCCTGCAGGGATTGACGCCGCCGGCGCCGGCGGTGGAAACCAGCGACCTGGCGTTGCTGCGCGGGCTGCTGTTGCGTAGCGATATGGCCACCGCGATCTCGACGCGCCAGCTTGAGTTCGAAATAGGGAATGGCACATTGCAGGCGCTGGATATCAGCTTGCCCAGCACGACGCGCGTGATAGGGCTCATCCAACGGGCGGAGAGCAAACCGTCGCCCGGCGCGTCGGCGCTGATGGCGGCGATTCGCGACGTGGTAGCGGAGATCCGCCGGCCCAAGGCGCCGGCGCCGCAGGATGTCCTGCGGCCGGTCGGCGAGGCGATGGTCGCCTGAGCCGGCCTGGCCGTGTTATCGGCTCGCCAGCCAGCGCCGCATTGCCTGCAGTACGGCCTCGGGTTGTTCCATCATCGACATGTGGCCGCAATCATCCACCAGTTCCAGCACCGCGTGCGGAACCATCTGCGCCATCCGTTCATGGCGCTGCGGCGGGCTCCAGCCATCCTGCTTGCCGCACAACAGCAGTGTCGGGCAAGCGAGGCTGGCCAGGACGTCGGCGGCATCGGGACGGTTCAGCAAGGCGTGTGTCTGCGCCGCGTAGATCTTGCCGGTCATGCGCCCCACCATATCGAATATCGCCTGCACCAGATGCGGATCCTCGCGGTGGCAGGGCGCCAGCATGGGCAATCCCCAGGCCGCGGCGATGGCGTCGGTCCCTTCGGCCAGGGCCTGCCGAACCAGCAGCGCGCGCTTATCCGCTTCGCCGGGAGCGGCGGCTTCGTAGCCGGTGTCGAGCAGGGCCAGCCGTTCGACGCGCTGCGGCGCCCGGCGACACACCTCCAGCGCCACCCGCCCGCCCATGGAGTGGCCGGCCAGGGCGAAGTTCGCCGGCGCATCGGCCAAGACCTTTTCGGCCATTGCCTGCATGCTGTCTTGCTGCAGGAAGGTAATCACGCGCACATCGTAGTCGTCCTGCAAGGCTTGCGCCTGGGCCGCCCAGACCACCTCGTCGCATAACAGGCCGCACAGCAGATAAAGCGTCTTTTTCATGGCGTCTTTCTCACTTTCTAATCCAGATATTTCAGACCGGCCGCTGCCAGCGGATCGCGCATGTCGTACATATCCAGCCCCAGCACGCCGGCGGCCAGTTTTTCGCGCTTCTCGCCTTCCAGATCTTCGCGCTTTTGCGCGGCCTGGGCTACCCGGGCCGCGTCCGACGCCGGCACCACCACCACGCCGTCATCATCGGCGACGATGACGTCGCCCGGGTTGACCAGCGCGCCGGCGCAAACCACCGGGATGTTGACCGAACCCAGCGTGGCCTTGATGGTGCCCTTGGCGCTGATCGCTTTGCTCCACACCGGGAAACCCATTTCCTTGAGGATCTTCACGTCGCGCACGCCGGCGTCGATGATCAATGCCCTGGCGCCGCGCGCCATGAAGCTGGTCGCCAGCAGGTCGCCGAAGTAGCCGTCGGTGCATTCGGCGGTGATGGCCGCCACCACGATGTCGCCCGGCCGGATCTGCTCGGCCGCCACGTGCATCATCCAGTTGTCGCCCGGATGCAGCAGCACGGTCACGGCGGTTCCCGATACCGCGGCGCCCGGATAAATCGGGCGCATGTAGGGTTTCAATAGTCCGGTGCGGCCCTGCGCCTCATGCACGGTGGCCACGCCGAATTTCCCCAGGTGCTCCACTACGCCGGCATCGGCGCGTTCAATATTGCGCTTGACAATGCCCAGCTGATTGATCAGGGGTGTGCTCATGTTTACCGTCCTTGGCTCTTGAGTGCGGCGTCCAGCCGCGGATACACCCGGCGCGCATTGCCTTCGTAGATCTTGCCGCGTTCCTCGTCGCTCAACGCGGCCGCCTGGATGTAGCGTTTGGTGTCGTCGTAGTAATGCCCCGTCTCCGGATCGATGCCGCGCACCGCGCCGATCATCTCGGATGCGAACAGCACGTTGTCCACCGGAATCACCTTGGTCAGCAGGTCGATGCCCGGCTGGTGGTACACGCAGGTGTCGAAGAAGATGTTGTTCAACAGGTGCTCCTTCAACAACGGCTTCTTCATCTCCTGCGCCAGTCCGCGGAAACGCCCCCAGTGGTAAGGTACCGCGCCGCCGCCGTGCGGGATCAGGAACTTCAGCGTCGGGAAGTCCTTGAACAGGTCGCTGGTCAGGCATTGCATGAAGGCGGTGGTGTCGGCATTCAGGTAGTGCGCGCCGGTGGTGTGGAAACAGGCGTTGCAACTGGTGCTGACGTGGATCATCGCCGGTATTTCCAGCTCCACCATCTTCTCGTACAGCGGGTACCAGGACTTGTCGGACAGCGGCGGCGAACTCCAGTGGCCGCCGGACGGGTCCGGGTTCAGGTTCACGCCGACGAAGCCGTATTCCTTGACGCATTTCTCCAGTTCGGCAATCGAGGTGCGGATATCCGCGCCCGGCGACTGCGGCAGCATGGCCGCGCCGACGAAGTGCTGCGGGAACAGTTGCGCCACCCGGTGGCAGAGCTCGTTGCAGATCGCCGCCCAGGTCTGGCTGGTCTCCAGGTCACCGATGTGGTGCGCCATGAAGCTGGCGCGCGGCGAGAAGATGGTCAGGTCGGCGCCGCGTTCCTTCATCAGGCGCAGCTGGTTGCCTTCGATCGATTCGCGCAGCTCGTCGTCGCTGATCCTGAGTTCGGACGGCCTGGGGCCCAGCGCCGGCGTCTTCAGGTTGGCGATCTGCCGGTTGCGCCACTCTTCCAGCGCCTTGGGGGCGGTGGTGTAGTGGCCGTGGCAATCGATGATCAGGGGATCTCTCATGGTTCTTTCTCGTTGAAGATGGCGGCAGGGATCAGGACTTCCCCGCGCATGATGGGGCGCGCCGTACGCAGCAGCGCGGCGCGGACGATTTTTTGCCTGTCGCGGGCATCGAGCTCCAGCTCGACGCTGAATTCGCCGCTCGGATGCTCCACCGACAGCGTGCGCTGCAGGCCGCCGCCGGCCTGTGCCAGGCCTTGCGCGACAGAACCTTCCAGCACGCAGGCCGTGGCCACGGTCACCGCCGCCAGCACGCCGATGGCTTCGTGGCAGACGTGCGGGATGAAGCAGCGGGTGGCAATGGCGCCGCCGGCCGCCGGCGCCGACAGCAGGCACATCTTGGGATAGTTCTTGGTCGCCACGTCGCCCAGGCCCATCAGCGGGCCGCATGCCAGGCGCAGCGCCTCCAGTTTCTGCTTCAGGGCCCGGTTGCCGTTGAGCTCGGCCACGCTTTCGCGGCCGGCGATGCCGAAATCGGCGGCGCGCACCAGCACCATCGGCATGCCGTTGTCGATCAGCGTAGCCGTGATCGCGTGTGCGACACCATCGGGTGTAGTGAAGGCGACCTGGTCCAACACGCGGCCGCTGGGCAGCATGGATGGGCAGACCGAACCGGCGGTATCGAGGAAATTGATCTTGACCGGCGCCGCGCTGCCGGGCACGCCGTCGATGCGGGTGTCGCCGCTATAGCGCAGGCGGCCGCCCGGCGTCTGCACCGTCACATCGCATTGCATGCCGGTGTTCAGGGTCAGGATACGGGCGCTGGTGACGGGATCCTGCGCCGGCACCAGGCCGCGTTCGATGGCGAAGGGCAAGACCGCCGCCAGCATGTTGCCGCAGTTGGGGGTGGTGTCGACCTTGTCCGAATCGGGTTGCAGCTGGGCGAACAGGAAGTCCAGGTCGACGCCCGGCGTGGCGCTGGGGCGCACGATGCCGGCCTTGCTGGTCAGGGGATGCGCGCCGCCCAGGCCGTCGATCTGGCGGCGGTCGGGCGAACCCAGCGCGGCCAGCAGAACGGCATCGCGCTGTTTGGTGTCGGCCGGCAGGTCGGATTCGGCGAAGAAGGGACCGCGCGAAGTGCCGCCGCGCATCAGCAGGCAAGGAACCGCCCGCTGCTGCGCATCTGAATCTGTCTGCATGGTTACTTCTCCATCTGGTTTTCTTCTGGAGCAGTATCGCCAAGTCCTCGGGCGCAAGGTGTGCGTTGTCCCCTCAAAGTCGATCTAATTTCTTTATCGCGGCATCGGTCGTGCGGCCGCGCCCCGCATCGCCGCGGGCGCAGGTCCGGGCGATGGGGACGCGGGGGCATAAATAAATTAGATCGATATCTGGCCCAAATCCGTTAGCGCGCGATTTTCAAATGCCTAGAATCGGCATCACATCAACGGGCCGGACCAATCCGGCATCCGTGCGCATCAACGGCATCGAATAAGAAAAACGGCGGACGACAGGCCGTTACGCATCCATAGGCGCGGTTGCGCCACCCATTCATATAAAAAAGGGAGACACGGAAATGAGGAAGGTCCATACCACCATGGCGGCGCTGGCGCTGCTGGGCGCCGCCGGCGCCGCACAGGCGCAGAGCAGCGTGCAAATCTACGGGCTGATCGATACGGCGGTTGAACATCTGACCAATGTCAACGCCGCCGGCGACAGCCTGACGCGCATGCCCAACCTCAGCGGCGGCATGTTCCCGTCGCGCATCGGTTTTCGCGGACAGGAAGACCTGGGCGATGGCTTGCGCGCAGTGTTCACGCTGGAAAACGGCCTCCAGCCCGACAGCGGCGGCATGAACCAGGGTAACCGCCTGTTCGGCCGCCAGGCCTGGGTCGGCCTGGCCGGCAGCTTCGGCACCGTCACCATGGGCCGTACCTACAGCATGCTGTTCCAGTCCTTCTTCGATGTCGACGTGATCGGCCCATCGCAATTTTCGATTGGCTCGCTCGACCTTTACCTGCCCAATGCGCGGCACGACAATTCAATTTCGTACAAGGGCGTGTTCAGCGGCCTGACCGTCGGCGCCACTTACAGCTTCGGTCGCGATACCTCGTCCGCGGGCGGTCCGGCGGCCACCAACTGCGCCGGCGAGAATGCCGCCGATGCCCAGGCTTGCCGCAACTGGTCGACCATGTTGCGCTACGACGCGGCCGGCAAGCAATGGGGCGTGCTGGGCGCCTACGACACTTATCACGGCGGCGGCGGCGCGGCGGCGGCCTTCAGCCCGACCAGCAGCGCGCGTACCGATACCCGCTGGCATATCGCCGGTTACGGCAAGATCGGCGATGCCACCATTGCTGGCGGCTTCCTGCATCGCAATAACGAAGGCAATGCCGTCACGCCCACCAGCACGCTCACCTACCTGGGCATGACTTACCTGTTTACGCCGCAGTTCAGCCTGGATGCGCAGGTGGCGCGCCTGGATTTCAAGAACAGCCCCAACGACACCAACATGGCGGTGGTGCGGGGCACTTATTACTTGTCCAAGCGCACGGCGATCTATGGCCTGGTGGGCCGCGTCAGCAACGGCGGCACGGCGGCGGTGGCGCTGAGCGCGGGGGCCACGGTGGCGCCGGGCGGTACCCAGAACGGCATCATGACCGGGATCCAGCACACCTTCTGATGATGTCAGTGTCGCAGGCGCCGGCACGGGCCTGCTTTTTTATATATAAGAGAGGAGCAAGGCATGGCGGACAATCGCGGTGTGGTCTACATGGGACCCGGCAGGGTGGAAGTGCATGAAATCCAGTCGCCCAAAATGGAAGACCCGGGCGGGCGCAAGATCGAACATGGCGTCATCCTGAAAGTGTTGACGACCAATATCTGCGGTTCCGACCAGCACATGGTGCGCGGTCGCACCACCGCGCCCCAGGGGCTGGTGCTGGGCCATGAGATCACCGGCGAAGTGCTCGAAGTCGGGCGCGATGTCGAGACCCTGCAAAAAGGGGATCTGGTCTCGGTGCCGTTCAACGTGGCCTGCGGCCGTTGCCAGACCTGCAAGGAACAGCATACCGGCGTGTGCCTGAATGTGAATCCGTCGCGCGCCGGCGGCGCTTATGGTTATGTCGACATGGGAGGCTGGATTGGAGGCCAGTCGGAATACGTGATGGTGCCGTATGCCGACTTCAACCTGCTGAAGCTGCCCGAGCGCGACCGCGCGCTGGCCAAGATCCGCGACCTCACCTGTTTGTCCGACATCCTGCCCACCGGCTATCACGGCGCGGTGACGGCCGGCGTCGGCCCCGGCAGCACCGTCTATATCGCCGGCGCCGGCCCGGTCGGGTTGGCGGCGGCGGCTTCGGCCCGCCTGCTGGGCGCGGCCGTGACCATCGTCGGCGACGTCAACCCGGTGCGCCTGGCGCATGCGCGCGCGGTCGGTTTCGAGACCGTCGACCTGTCGCAGGATGCCAGCCTGGGCGAACAGATCGCGCAACTGCTGGGCAAGCCGGAAGTCGATTGCGCGGTGGATTGCGTGGGCTTCGAAGCGCGCGGCCACGGCCATGCCGGCGCCCAGCATGAAGCCCCGGCCACCGTGCTCAACTCGCTGATGGAGATCACCCGCGCGGCCGGCAAGATCGGTATCCCCGGCCTGTATGTGACCGATGACCCGGGCGCCGTCGACAACGCCGCCCGGCGCGGCAGCCTGTCGATCCGCTTCGGCCTGGGCTGGGCCAAGTCGCACAGTTTCCACACCGGCCAGACGCCGGTCATGAAGTACAACCGCGCGTTGATGCAGGCCATCATGTGGGATCGCATCAATGTGGCCGAGGTGGTCAACGTGCAGGTGATCAGCCTGGACGACGCGCCCAAGGCCTACGGCGAATTCGATGCCGGCGTGCCCAAGAAATTCGTGATCGATCCGCATCGCCAGCTCAAGGCGGCCTGATCCCGCAGTGTCCAGCAGTGCTTCATCCCGGGCGGCGCGTTCGCCCGGGCTTTTTCATCAGTCCAGCATGCCAATCAAGCCATGAATACCATCGCGGTCAAAGTCGTCGCCAAGGTGCAGGAAGCCGAGGATATCTTCAGTTATGAACTGGCCAGTGCCGACCGCACGCCGCTGCCGCCATTCTCGGCGGGGTCCCACATCGATGTGATGATCCGCCCGGGCCTGGTGCGCCAGTACTCGCTGTGCAACAACCCGGCCGAAAGCCACCGCTACCTGATCGGCGTGTTGCGCGATCCCGCTTCGCGGGGCGGATCGCAGGCCATGCACGATGAGGTGCAACAGGGCGATGTGATCGAAATCAGCATGCCGCGCAATCACTTCCCGCTGGTGCAGGCCCGGCGCACCTTGCTGTTGGCCGGGGGTATCGGCGTCACCCCCATCCTTTGCATGGCCGAACGCCTGGCCCAGATCGGGGCCAGGCGTTCGGCCATGCATTATTGCGCCCGTTCTCCCGGGCGCACCGCGTTTCGCCAGCGCATCGCCGCGAGCGCGTTCGCCGACCGGGTGCAGTTGCATTTCGATTCCGGCGACGAGGAGCAAAAGCTGAAACTGCCGGAGCTGCTGGCCCATCCCGAAGCGGGAACCCACATCTATGTGTGCGGTCCCGGCGGTTTCATCGACCATGTCGTTAACACGGCCAGGGAAAAAGGCTGGCCGGCGGACCAGGTCCATCTCGAGTATTTCGGCGCGGCAGCGGCCAATACCGATGGCGATACCAGCTTCGAGGTGAAGATCGCCAGTACCGGAAAGTGCTACACCATCCCGGCCGACCGTACCGTGGCGCAGGCGCTCGAAGCCTGCGGCATCGATATCCCGCTGTCCTGCGAACAGGGCGTGTGCGGGACTTGCATCACCCGCGTGCTGGAGGGCATTCCCGATCATCGCGATGTCTACTTCACCGACGAAGAGCACGCGAAGAACGACCAGTTCACGCCATGTTGTTCACGCGCCAAAGGGAAGCTCCTGGTTCTCGATCTCTGACTTCCTTCCCCGCGAACTTTTCGGGAATATTGCGGCGCGCCAATGTATACATTGGCGCGCCGTTGCGTTTGCGGGGCGTGGGCGCCGCGCATGGCTTGCGGCAACGACGATCCGCCAATGTGCAAACGGGCGATAAGTATTTTGGATGCCTTTGTGGCGCAGATTGGATACAGACCGGGGAGGACGGCGCGCATACTGCATCAAATCGCCGCCACACGGCACGAGCCGCACTTCGATCCGGTCTTGCCGGCCGAAGGTCATTACTGGAACGCATTTCATCAATAGGCGCGAGATGCGTTCTGCTTAGAAAGCGCGCACTCACGCCTATTGATCAAATTAATTCTAAACAGACACGGAGACAAACAGCATGGCGCTCAATTTCCTGAAGTATTCCCTGGTGGCGGCTGGCGCCGCCCTGGTGACGATGGCCGCTCCGGTTCGCGCGGATGAAATCCGCGTGGGCGTGATCGCCTCGTTCAGCGGCCCCTACAGCAACTGGGGCAAGAACATCCAGGAAGCCACGGATTACTTCCTGGCGCAGAACGGCGGCAAGGTCGGCAACCACACCATCAAGGTGATCTACCGCGACGTCGGCGGCAACAATCCGGCGCGCGCGCGCCAGTTGGCCGAAGAGCTGGTGGTGCGCGACAAGGTGCAATACCTGGCCGGGCTGGAATTCACGCCGACCGCGCTGGCCGTCACCGATGTGGCGACCCAGGCCAAGGTGCCGACCATCGTCAACAATTCCGGCACCTCCGGCATCCTGTCGCGCTCCCCCTACCTGTTGCGCGCCGGCTATACCCAGTGGATGGTCGCCACGCCGCTGGCCAAATGGGTAGCCGAACAGGGCGGCAAGAAGGTGTTCCTGGCCGCGGCCGACTATGCGCCCGGCATCGATGCCATCAATTCCTTCCGGCGCGCGTTCACCGAGGCTGGCGGCGCGATCAGCGGCGAAGCGAAGATCCCGATGAACACCACGGACTTCTCCACCTACATGCAGAAGATCAAGGAAGCCAATCCGGAATATCTCTACATGTTCATGCCGGTCGGTCCCATGTCGGTGGCGTTCATCAAATCCTTCGTCGAACGCGGCCTGGGCACTTCCGGCATCAAGCTGCTGGCTACCGCCGAGACCGAGGAAAGCGAATTGCCCGCCTACGGCGACGCCGCCTCCGGCGTGGTGACCGCGCTGCATTATTCGGCCGCCGGGACCGAACCGGCCAATGCCGCCTTCGTGGCCGGCCTGCAAAAGAAGTATGGCGCCGACCGCATTCCCAACGTGGCTTCGGTCTCCGCGTACGACTCGATGACGATGATCGCCGAGATGATCCGCGCCACCGACGGCAAGCCGGATGGCGACAAGGCCATGGCCGCGATCAAGGGTTACGGCTGGGACAGCCCGCGCGGCCCGGTCAAGGTCGATCCCGAGACGCGTGAACTGATCCAGAACGTTTATATCCGCCGCATCGAGAAGGTCAACGGCAAGTACGTCAACAAGCCTTTCAAGACCTATCCTGCGGTGCGCGATCCCGGCGTCAAGGTGCAATAAGAACCTGTTTCTGAGCGCAGGCGCCTCCACCAGGCAAAGAAGGAGTCCATCATGTTGCAGAAAGTCGAACCGGCCCGCCAGAAGATGGCGGATTACACCACGCCGCTGGTCAGGAATTGCTGGTATGTGGCCGCGCTGGGATCGGAGATCGGGCGCGAGCTCAAGGAGCGTACGCTGCTGGGCAAGAGCGTGCTGATGTACCGCACCGAAGGGGGCCAGCCGGTGATCATGCAAAACCGTTGCCCGCATCGCAATTTCCCTTTGTCCAAGGGACGGCTCGACGGCGACAAGGTCGTGTGCGGCTATCACGGCATGAATTTCGACCACAAGGGCAATTGCGTGTTCATGCCGTCGATGGCGAAGGCGCCGACCCATGTGACGATCGCTTCCTACCCGGTGATCGAACAGGGGCCGCTGGTGTGGGTCTGGATGGGCGACCCGGCCAAGGCGGATCCGGCCAGCGTGCCGCAGACGCCCTGGCTCAGCGCGCCGGACTGGAAGACCGTCAGCGGCCAGTTCCATGTCGGCACCAACTATGTCGCCATGCATGAGAACCTGCTGGATCAGACCCATTTCCCCATCCTGCATTCCAGTACCGGCATCGGCACGCCCGAGTATTCGCGCGCCACGCTGGAAGTGCGGGTGGTCGGCGATACGGTGGAACAGACCCGCAGCCTGCTCAATTCGCCGCCGCCGGACATCTATGGCATTCCCACCAGGCTGACCGGGCGTCCGGTGGACCGTTTCTCGGACGCCGCTTTCGCCAGTCCGGCATGGCATGTGGCGCATGCCCGTATCGTCAACCTGGAGCCGCGCGAGGGGGAGAAGCGGGAATACCGTTTCACCATCACTCACATCTACACGCCGGAACACCAGAACACCATCCATTACTGGTGGTTCAACAGCCGCGATTGCAACATCGACGATACGGCGGTCGACCAGTACCTGCGCGATGCCTCGGTCAAGGCCTACAAGGAAGACGTGGACGCGCTGACCTGGATCCAGCAGGAAGTGGAAAAGGAAAGCGAACCGATCGAGGAAGCCAGTTTCGCCCCCGACCGCCCCGGCATCGCGATGCGCAAGATCCTGTTGCGCCTGGCCGCCGAGGAAGCGGCGCAGGACGCCAGCATGGCCGCATAAGGCGGCAACCATCATTCGTGGATCACATGGCAAGAATCATCGGGGGCATCGGCACTTCGCACGTGCCCACCATCGGCCTGGCCTATGACAGGAAGCGGCAGGACGACCCGGCCTGGGCGCCCCTGTTCGAAGGCTACAAGCCAGTGGCGCGCTGGCTGGCGGAAAAACAGCCGGACGTGCTGCTGTTTTTCTATAACGACCACGCCAACAGTTTCTTCTTCGACTGTTACCCGACCTTCGCGCTGGGCATTTCTCCCGATTTCGACATGGCCGACGAAGGCGCCGGCCGCCGTCCGCTGCCGGGCATCAAGGGGCATCCGGCGCTGGCCGCGCATGTGGCCGAGTCGCTGGTCAACGACGAATTCGATATCGCGGTGTTCCAGGAGCGGGCGCTGGATCATGGCTGCAATTCCCCGCTGGGTCTGATGTGGCCGCATGAACCCGGCTGGCCCGGCGCGATTTTGCCGCTGGCGATCAATGTGCTGCAGTATCCGCTGCCGACCGCCGCGCGCTGTTACAAGCTGGGGCAGGCGGTGCGCCGCGCGGTGGAATCCTTCCCTGCCGACCTCAAGGTGGTGGTGGTCGGGACCGGCGGCCTGTCGCACCAGATCCACGGCGAGCGCACCGGTTTCAACAATGTGGAATGGGATGAGCAATTCCTCGACATGATCGTCGACCAGCCGCACAAGCTGGCCGCGCTGCGCCATGCGGAACTGGTCGAGCTGGGCGGCGCCGAGAGCGCCGAAGTGATCATGTGGCTGGCCATGCGCGGCGCCTTGAATGACGAGATCAGGTGCGTGCACAAGAACCATTACCTGGCCACGACTACCAACATGGCCGTGGCGATCTACGAGCAGGGCGCCGATCGCCAGGCGCCGGCCGCGCCGGTGCATGTGAACCCGCAGGTGGCCGGGATGGAGAAGATTCCCGGCACCTATCCGTTCGATTTGCGCGCCAGTGTCCATGCGGTGCGCCTGAACCGCTTCTTCTGGCGCCATCGGGAGCCGGCGTTCCGCGAGCTGGTGGCGCGCGACCTGGAAGCGGCCTTCGACGAACTGCAATTGAGTTCGGAGGAGCGCGACCTGGTGCGGCGGCGCGACTGGCTGGGCCTGGTCAGGTATGGCGTGAGCTTCTTCGTGCTGGAGAAATTCGCGCGCGTGGTCAAGATGTCCAACCTGGCCGTGTATGCGGCCATGCGCGGCGAGACGCTGGAAGAATTCCTGAAAACCAGGCGCGTGCCCGAGTCGGCATGATTCGGCGCGATGCGCACGGAGGAGACCCCTATGAAAAAGACTGACAACACAGTGCGCAGCGGAGGTGGACATGCTGGCTAAGTCCCTGGCGTCGTTCGCGACCACGTTGTTCGACGGCGTGGCGCTGGGCATGATCCTGTTCCTGATCTCGGTCGGCCTGTCGATCACGATGGGCGTGATGCGCGTGGTCAACCTGGCCCATTGCGGTTTCGCGATGATCGGCGGCTACCTGTGCTTCATGCTGACCGCCTGGCTGGATCTGCCGTTCCTGCTGGCGGTGCCGCTGGCGGTGGCGGCCACCATGGTCATCGGCGCGTTGCTGGAACGCACCGTGTATTCCTGGGTGTATGGCCAGAGCGAATTGGGCCAGGTGCTGATGACCATCGGCCTGACCTTCGTCATGATCGCCGCCGCCAATGCCGTGTTCGGCTCGTCGATCCAGAGCATCCCGGTGCCGGCCGCGTTGCGCGGCATGGTGCAGCTGGGGCCGCTCAGCCTGCCGGTCTACCGCCTGTTCCTGGTCGCGGTCAGCGCCGCCTGCGGCCTGCTGATCTGGTTCGCGCTGGAGCGTACCGAAGCCGGCGCCAAGCTGCGCGCGGCGGTCGACAACACCCGCATGGCCGGTTGCATCGGCATCGACGTCAAGGCGATGTTCGCCGTCACCTTCGCCATCGGTTGCGGTTTCGCCGCGCTGGGCGGCGCGCTGGGTTCGGAGATTTTTCCGCTGGAGCCGTTCTATGCGCTGCAATACCTGGTGCTGGTGCTGATCGTGGTGTCGGTCGGCGGCCTGGGCAGCATCAAGGGCACTTTGGTGGCTGCGCTGGTGCTGGGCATCATCGATACCCTGGGGCGTTATTACCTGACTTCCGGCGGCGGCATCGTGCTTTACCTGGCCACGCTGGCGGTGTTATTGATCCGGCCGCAAGGCCTGCTGGGGAGGCCGGCATGACGCAACAAGCACATTTCCAATCCGCCAAGGCGCTGCCGGCGACGGCGCTGCCTTATTACCGCCTGCGGCCGCTGGACATCCTGCCCTGGGCCGTGGCGATCCTGGTGTTCTTCCTGTTCGACACCTACCTGTCGCTGGGCACGCAAATCCTGATCATGGTGATCTTCGGTATTTCGCTGGACCTGGCGCTGGGCTTCGCCGGCATCAACACGCTGGGACATGCGGCCTTCTTCGGCATCGGCGCCTATGTGGCCGGATACTTCGCGCTGCACGTGTCGCCGGAGCCATTGACCGGGCTGCTGGCGGCGGCGCTGGCCGCCGGCGTGGTGGGGCTGCTGTCCGGCTGGCTATTGTTGCGCACCCACGGCCTGGCGCTGCTGATGCTGACGATGGTCATCACGGTGCTGCTGCATGAAGTGGCCAATACCTGGAGCGAGGTCACCGGCGGCGCCGACGGCCTGTCGGGCATCAGCGTGTCGCCGTTGCTGGGGCTGTTCAGTTTCGACCTGTACGGCAAGACTTCCTACCTGTATGCGTTGGCGGTGTTGCTGGCGGCGTTCGCGCTCGTGCGCATCGTGGCCAACTCGCCGTTCGGCCTGGCCATGCGCGGCATCCGCGAGAATTCGCGACGCATGAACCTGGTCGGCGCTTCGGTGCATGCCCGGCTGGTCGTGGTCTATACGCTGTCGGCCGCCATCGCCGGCCTGGCTGGCGGCCTCAATGCGCAACTGACCAAGACCGTCGGCCTGGACCTGCTGAGCTTCCAGTTGTCGGGCAACATCCTGATCATGCTGATCGTGGGCGGGGTGGGGCGGCTGTACGGCGCGTTCGTCGGGATTCCGCTGTACATGCTGCTGCTGGACCGTGCCGCCGCGGTCAATCCCTTCCATTGGATGTTCTTCGTCGGGCTGGCGCTGATCCTGCTGGTGCGCTTTGCGCCGGGCGGCCTGCTGTGGCTGGCCGCCGATGTCCGCGCCCGGCTGTTTGGCGCGAACCGGGGAGGACGGCAATGAGCGCCTATGCCCTGGAAACCCGCAACCTGTGCAAGCGCTTCGGTTCGATCCAGGTGACGCGCGACGTCGACCTGAAGATTGCCCGCGGCGCCCGTCATGCCCTGATCGGCCCCAACGGCGCCGGCAAGACGACCCTGGTCAACCTGATGACCGGCGTATTCGCGCCCAGCGGCGGCCAGATCCTGCTCGACGGCCAGGACATCACCGGCGCCACGCCGCAGCGCCGCGTCGGCGGGGGCCTGGCGCGCACCTTCCAGATCAATGCGCTGTTCAGCCAGCTGACCGTGGCCGAGAACGTCGCCATCCCCACCGCCCAGCGCCTGGACGTGAGCTGGCGCCTGTGGGGCAAGACCAGCGGCCATCCGCGGGTGGTGGAAGAAGTGGCGCGCCTGCTCGACGAACTGGGCATCCTGGCGCTGGCCGGCAAGCGCATCGTCGACCTCGCCTACGGCCATCGCCGCCTGGTGGAGATCGCCATCGCGCTGGCGCTCAAGCCGCAGGTGCTGCTGCTGGACGAACCGGCGGCCGGCATTCCCAACAGCGAAAGCGGGGTGATCCTGGAATTGCTGGAACGCTTGCCGCAGGATATTTCCATCGTCTTCATCGAACACGACATGAACCTGGTGTTCCGTTTCGCGCAGCAGATCACCGTGCTGGTCGAGGGCGCCGTGCTGACCGAAGGGACGGTGGCCGAGATCCGCGCCGACGAGCGCGTGCGCAATGTCTACCTGGGGAAACGCCATCATGGCTGAGATGTTGTCGATAGACGGCCTGTGCGCCGGATACAAGGATGCCGTCGTGATCGACGGCTTGTCGCTGGCGCTCCAGCCGGGCGAGGCGCTGGCGCTGCTGGGGCGCAACGGCGTGGGCAAGACCACGCTGCTGGCAAGCCTGATGGGCCTGACCACGGTCTCGCGCGGCAGCGTCAGGCTGGACGGCGTCGATGTGACGGCCTTGCCCAACTACAAGCGCAACCGCGGCGGCATCGCCTATGTGCCGCAGGAGCGCGAGATCTTCCCGTCGCTGACGGTGGAGCAGAACCTGAAGGTGGCGCAGCGGCCGGGGGAGTGGGATGTGGCCCGCGTCTACGGCCTGTTCCCGCGCTTGCAGGAGCGGCGCGGCAACCTCGGCAACCAGCTCTCCGGCGGCGAACAGCAGATGCTGGCGATGGGGCGCGCCCTGATGGGCAATCCGCGCCTGCTGCTGCTGGACGAACCGCTGGAAGGACTGGCGCCGCTGATCATGGATGTGCTGCTCGATGCCATCCGGATGCTCAAGCAATCCGGCCTGACCCTGGTGCTGGTGGAACAGCATGCGCACCTGGCGCTGGAAGTTACCGATACCGTGGTGGTGCTGGAGCGCGGACGCATCGTGCACCAGGGCCGCAGCGAACAATTGCTGGGTGACGAAGCGCAGATGTCATCCCTGCTGGGGTTGGCGCGTGCGGAAACGCCGGCCGTGATGGCGGCGGCATGAACAGCAAAAGCGTGATGGATGACAACGACCGCGCGGCCATCGAGCGCGCTTGCATGCGGCTCATCGTCCAATATGCCTACCTCAATGACGAGCGCCGGTTCGAGGAACTGGCGCAACTGTTCACTGAAGACGCGGTGCTGTATCGGCCGTCGGCGCCCGAACAGGCGATCGTCGGGCGCGCGCAGATCCTGGCGGCGTTTTCGCGGCGGCCGGCCGATACCGCCACCTTCCATTGCTGCAGCGACATGCTGGTCGAGGTCGAGCATGCCGGCGCGGCATGCGCCCGTTCGCGCATCCTGATGCTGTCGGCGCCGCGGGAACACGGCGAAGTGATGGCCGGCGCAGCGCGGCCGCCGGTGCCGGGCGTGTTCGACGACCGGTTCGCGCTGACCGCCGACGGCTGGAAATTCGCGCAGCGGCGCGGATCGTTCTGGATCTGACGCGCGTTTCCATGGCGACCCAGCAAGACCAGGCAGCCGATGCGTTGCGTGAACTGATTCTCGGCGGCGTCCTCGGCGCCGGCAGCCGGGTCACGGAAACCGCGCTGGCCGAACGGCTGGGCCTGTCGCGCACGCCGGTGCGCCACGCGCTGACGGTGGCGGCGCGCCAGGGATGGTTGAGCCGCTGCGGTTCGCGCGGTTACCGGGTCAGCGGTTTCAGCATCGACGACATGCGCGATGCGCTCGATGTACGCGGCATCCTCGAAGGCGTCGCGGTGCGCACGGTCGCTGAACAGGGCCTGGCGCAATGCCTGGCCGAAGGGGACCGCCTGCTGGCCGATGGCGCGGCGGGCGAGGCGGCTTTCCTCGAGATGGATGTGCGCCTGCATGCGTTGCTGGTCAAGGCGGCGCGCAATCCCGCGCTGGACCAGTTGCTGGCGCCCAATGTCCACGCCGTCGCCGCCGAGGCGCTGGCGCTGCAGGCCTTGCCGCCGGCCGTGCGCCGCGAGGAGCTGCGTTACGCGCATCGCCAGCACCACGCACTGGCGCGGGCGCTGGAGGACGGCGACAGCGTGCGCGCCGAAGCCCTGATGCGCGAGCACCTGCATGCCGCCCGCGAATGTCTCGACTGGAGGCCGGGCCCATGAGCCAGCAGGACCAGATCGTGGTGCGCCTGCGCGAGATGATTCTCGACGGCGAACTCGCGCCCGGCCAGCGCCTGCGCGAAGTGGCGCTGGCGCAGCGCTTGCAGGTCTCGCGCACGCCGGTGCGGCGCGCCTTGCGCATTCTCGAAGGCGAGGGGTTGCTGGCCGGCGGCGCGACCCGCGGTTGCGAGGTGCGGGCATTCACGCTGGGCGACATGGCCGGCGCGATCGAAGTGCGCGGCGCGCTGGAGGGTTATGCGGCGCGCAAGCTGGCCATGCGCGGCCTGTCGGACGCCGAGCAGGCTTGCCTGGAAGAGTGCCTGGAGACCGGCGAGCGCCTGCTGCGCAAGGGCATGTTGGTCAATGCCGATGCGCAGGTATTTGCGGCGATGAACGTGCGCTTCCACGACGCCATCGTGCGGGCGGCGGGCAACCAGGCGCTCAGCCATGCGGTGGCGCTCAACGAATGCCTGCCGTTCGCGGCGGCCGGCGCGGTGGCATTGAAGCTCGATACGCCGCAAGCGCGTGCGCATCAGTTCGCGCTGATCCGCGCCGCCCAGGCCCAGCACCGCGACATCGTCCAGGCGCTGTTGCGGCGCCAGGCCGCGCGCGCCGAGGCGCTGATGCGCGAGCACGCCGGTTTGTCCATCGACAACATGAAACTGGTCATGGCCGCGCGCCCGACTGCGCCGGCCGCGCATGGCCCGGATGAATCTCCTGTGGCGCACGACGGTTGCGCCACGCCCACCTGATCTTGAAAGGACTGCATCATGTTTCCAAGGAATGCCTGGTATGTCGCCTGCTACCCGTCAGAGGTACAGGACAAGCCGCTGGGACGGCGCATCTGCAACGAAAAGATGGTGTTTTACCGCGACCGGGACGGCAAGGTTCGCGCACTGGAGGATTTTTGCCCGCATCGCGGGGCGCCGTTGTCGTTGGGCTTTGTGCGCGATGGCAACCTGGTGTGCGGCTACCACGGGCTTGAAATGGGCTGTGACGGCAAGACGGTGTCCATGCCGGAGCAGCGTGTCCGCGGTTTCCCCTGCATCCGTAGTTTTGCGGTGGAGGAGCGTTATGGATTTGTCTGGGTCTGGCCGGGCGAGCAGGCGTTGGCGGATCCCGCCAAGATCGAGCATCTGGAGTGGGCGGTCAACCCCCAGTGGGCGTATGGCGGCGGGCTGTACCACATCAATTGCGAGTATCGCCTGATGATCGACAACCTGATGGACTTGACGCATGAGACCTATGTGCATGCGACCAGCATCGGCCAGAAGGAAATCGACGAGTCGCCGGTCAATACCCGGGTCGAAGGAGACTGCGTGATCACCGAGCGCCATATGGAAAACATTATCGCGCCGCCATTCTGGCAAGGCGCCATGCGCGCCAACGACCTGGACCCGAGCCAGCCGGTCGATCGCTGGCAGATCTGCCGCTTTACCCCGCCGAGCCATGTGATGATCGAGGTCGGGGTGGCGCTGGCCGGCAACGGCGGCTATCACGCCGACCCGAAATTCAAGGCGTCCAGCGTGGTCGTCGATTTCATCACGCCGGAGACCGATACTTCGCATTGGTATTTCTGGGGCATGGCCCGCAACTTCAAGGCGGACGATCCCGAGGTGACCGAACAAATCCGCAAGGGGCAGGGGGCCGTCTTTGCGGAAGACCGGGAAATGCTGGAGCGCCAGCAAGCGAATATCCTGGAATATCCGCAGCGCAAGCTCCTGATGCTCAATATCGACGCGGGAGGCGTTCAGTCGCGCCGGATCATCGACAGGATCCTGGCCCGGGAGAAGAGCGAAGCCTGATATTCGGCCGAACGCTGCTCATGAAGGACCTGGCGGCCAGGTCTACCTGCTGCGGCCCGGAAAAGCAAAATACCCCAAAGCCTGGATCGGCATCCAACGTTTGGGGTGCGGTTTAAAGGGCGGGCATTTTTCTGTGCGGAATGCCCGCTTTCATCCATGTGCGCGGCATCAGCGCGCCGTCCGCGCCGCCCGGTCGATCAACGCGGCCACTGCATCCGGATGCGAAACCAATGACATATGGCTGGAGCGGATCTCTACCGTGTGCGCACCGGTCATTGCCGCTAACTTGCGCTGCACCGCAATGGGCAGGGCATGATCGCCTTCGGTCAGCAAATACCAGCTGGGTTTGCCGCGCCATGCCGCCTGTCCGATCTTCTCGCTGAACGCCGCGGCTGCGATCGGCTGTTGCACCGCCGCCAGCCGTCGTGCTTCTTGGGAGGCGACATCGCCGGCCATCACCTTGGCAAATGCTGCGGGATCATCAAGCCAGACCAGGCCGTTCGTATCGGGCGCCATGCCTTCCATGGGAGCGTGCAAGCGTTCCAGTAGCTGGCCAACGCTTTCGCCCGAATCGGGCGTCAGTGCAGACAGGTACACCAGGCCATGTACTTTGGGATGGTTTCCGGCTTCGGTAATCACCGCACCGCCCCAAGAGTGACCGACCAGCAGCACATCATGCGGCTGACGCTCGATCACCCTGGTCGTAGCCGTTACATCGGCCTCCAGCGACGTCAATGGGTTCTGCACCGCCGTGACGCGATACCCTTTCTTCTGCAGCAGGGCGATCACTTTGGACCAACTGGAACCATCGGCAAAGGCGCCGTGGACAAGAACGATATCAAGGGGTTTTTGCATCTCGGATTGCGCCTTTGCCAAGACCGGATTGAGTGACGCGGCCACCAAAAGCGCCAGCAGTATTTTCCGACTCGCTGCCGAGATCATGCGTTTGACTTTGTGCATGTCGTGCTCCCAATGGCCTTGATGTCAGATGAACCTGGCGCCGGGCGCCCAATGCGCGGGAAATTCCGCCGATGCCAGTGCCGGCGAGCAGGCATGGGCCTGATAGCTGGCCACGTTTTGTGCGATGAAGGGGTCTTGCGCCATCATCGCTTCCAGTGCTTCGCGGTTGGGGCAGGAGGCCAAGATCATTCCGCCGGTCTTCGAGTCCAGGGGGCCGGCGAAGATCATGCCGCCCTGGCGGAGGTTATTGACGAGCCAGGCCTTGTGGGGCTCCAGATGGTGGTTCACTTCCTCCATGGGGCGTGTGTAGTTCAGCAAGACTGCATAGATCATGATGCGTTCTCCAGATCGGTCGATCGATTGATTGTTGGGTCAGTTGGAAAAGAGGCCGGCAACAGTGGCCGGGATATGGTCGAGCGCCTCGCGCATCGACTTGCTGCGCAGCTCCGCGCCTTTGGTCAGCAGTTCTGCGCGCACAAAGCGCACGCGCTGGATACCAAGGAAGCCGAAGAAGGCTTTCAGGTAAGACTCCTGATGATCCATTATCTCCGCCGGCCCGCTGGAATACATGCCGCCGCGGGTAGACGTCACGATCACCGCCTTGTCTCCGGAGAGGCCGATGGGGCCGGTTTCGGTATAGCGGAAGGTGCGTCCGGGTTGAGCGATGCGGTCCAGCCATGCTTTCAACTGGCTGGGCACGGAAAAGTTGTACATCGGCACGCCAAGTACGATCACGTCGCTGGCCAGCAATTCGCTGACCAGGGTTTCCGACAGCGCATGTTCGCTACGCACGGCGGCATCCTCGGCAACCGTGCCGGGTTGGCGGAAGCCGGCGGCAATGGCGCCATCCAGGTGGGCGATAGGCGTTTGAGCCAGATCCCTCACGTTCACCTGCGCAGCGGGATGCAGGGTAAGCAGTTCCTCGACCACTGCGGCACTGAGTACGCGAGAGGCAGAGGCTGGGCCGAGGATGCTGGAGTCGAGATGGAGGATTTGCATGGCAGAGACCTTTCAGGAAATCGGGAAATGAAGAATACGGAGTCACGATACCCAGTAGGTCGGTGCTTCACTAGTCGCCGCCACTGCACCAGATTGTTCCATCAATAGGACAATCAGGCTTCTATAATGAAGTCTTCATATCAAGCCGCGGCCCCCCATGGAAGATCTCAATGACCTGGCTTTATTTGCCGCCGTGGTGGTGCACGGCAGTTTCTCCGCAGCAGCGCGGGCGCTCAATACGCCCAAGTCGCGCATCAGCCGCCGGGTAGCGGAATTGGAGCAGCGACTGGGGGTGCGGCTCCTCCAGCGTTCCACCCGGGTGGTGCGGGTCACCGATGTCGGCTCGGCCTTCTTCACCCATTGCGAGGCCATGACCAATGCCGCGCGCGCGGCGGTGGAAGTGACAGAACACGCCGGCGCCAAGCCCGCCGGCCGCCTGCGGGTGAGTTCGCCCATGGGGGTCGCGCACGTCTTTCTGGCGCCGCTACTGGCGCGCTTCCTGAAAGCGCATCCGGATGTCAGGCTGGAACTGGAATTGAGCAACCGGCGGGTTGATGTGATCGGCGAAGGCTACGATGTCGCCATGCGGGTCAGGAGCACACTGGAGGATTCCAATCTGGTGGTGCGCACCTTTGGCGCCAGCCAGCAGATCCTGACGGCCAGCCCGGCCTTCATACGCAGCCATGGCCCCTTTGACACCACCGCATCCCTGCAAGGGCTGCCCGGCCTCGGCCCTGGAGGCATGCCCGGCGAGCCTTCCTGCTGGCGCTTGCAAGGGCCGGAAGGCGAAACGGTCGAGGTCGACTATGTGTGCGCGTTGCAAACCGATGACGTACACCTGATGATGGCTGCCGCCGTGGGCGGCGCCGGCTTGGCGGTACTGCCATTCAACGTCTGCCATGCAGCGATTGTCCGGGGCGAACTGGCGATGCTGCTTCCGCAGTACCGGGCGCCGGCACACCAGTTGCATGCGGTGTTCCCCTCCCGCCGGGGACTGGTGCCGGCGGTACGCGCCTTCATCGAATTCCTGGCGGTGGAACTGACGCAGACGATGCAACAGGAAAATCAGGCCTTGCAGGCATTGTTGGCTGGCGCCGATGCGAATCGCTAGAACATGGTCGGCCGTTGTAGAAGCCGATCGCGGGGCCTGGCGGCAAGCTAATAATGCCGTATCCCCAGCGCCACCGCACCGGCGGTAATCACCGCGCAAGACAATACCCGCCGCAGCGTCAGTTTCTCTCCCAGGAAGATCGCACCGATCAGCAGCGCGAACAGCACCGAGGTTTCGCGCAGCGCCGAGACCATGCCCATCGGCGCCAGCGTGACGGCCCAGATGACGATGCCGTAGGCCAGCAGCGACATCACGCCGCCCAGCAGGCTGGTCCAGGTGTCGCGCTGGCCCAGGGCGAGCGGCGAACGGCGATGCTTGTAGAGATAGATCAATGCCAGCGGGATGCTGTCGAGCACGAACAGCCAGCCGGTATAGGAAATCGAGTCGCCGGCCAGGCGCGCGCCGATGCCGTCGGTGACGGTGTAGGCCGCGATGAAGGCGCCGGTGGCGAAGGCGGCCGCCGGCGCCCGCAGGTGTTCGCGGTGGCCGAGCCCGCGCAGGTTGGCCAGGCTGACGATGCCCACGGAGACCAGCGCGATGCCGATGGCGGTATGGATGCCCAGTTGCTCGCCGGCGAACACCGCCGCGCCCAGCGCCACCAGCAGTGGCGAGGAACCGCGCGCGATGGGATAGGACTGGCCGAAGTCGCCGATCTTGTAGGCGCGGATCAGGAACAGGTTGTAGCCGGTATGCAGGATGCCGGAGAGGATGATGCAGAACCAGCTGGCCGGATCGGGCAGCGGGCGCCACAGCACCAGCGGGATGGCGCCCAGGCCGGCGCCGATGGTCATCAGCGACAGCGAGGTCAGGCGGTCGGCGCTGCTCTTGAGCAAGGCGTTCCAGGAGGCATGCAACAGGGCGGCTGTCAGTACCAGTCCGATGACGGGGAGGTTCATAGAGTTGCGCGGCAGCGCCAGAGAGAGTGGCCGGAGGCGAGGTACTTGCGCTCGAAGGGGGTGATGGGAGCGTCGGTAGTGTAAGGCTCGGCGGCGGCGTCCTGTCCGCTCAGCTGCTTCAGCGCGGCGGCGAATTCCTCGACATAGATGCGCCAGTTGCTGCGGCATTCGAGATGGCCGCCCAGCTGGAGGATGGTCGGGAAGACGGCGTGGCCGTGCCAGCGTCGTGCGAGGTGGCCGATCTTGGGCCAGGGATTGGGATAGAGCAGGTAGTGGCGCGCCGGCCGCCAGCCGGCATCGGCCGCCAGGCGCCAGTAGTCGACCAGGTCGGCCCGCACGAAACACAGGTTGCCGGGTTCCGCGCCTTCCCAATGCGTGTTGCGCGCCAGCCGGTCGGCCGACTGGTCGATGCCGATCACGAAGTGGTCGGGGTATTGCGCAGCCAGGTGCAGCGTCGACAGCCCCACGCCGCAGCCGGTGTCGAGGATCAGCGGCGCTTCGCCGGCGGCGCGCCAGGCCGCCAGGCTGTGCTCGAAGGCGCGGCGGTTGTAGTCGGCAATGGGCTTGCGGAACGCGTGTGCGGCATGGCGCGCGACCAGACCGGCAAGTTGCTCATGCACGCCGGTTTGGGCGCTGCTGATGGGGGTGGAGTTCACGGACTGCGCAAAAGAAGACGAAAGCGCAATTCTAGGGCTTGTGCGCCATTATTTCAGCAGGGCTGCAAAGCGGCAGCGCAAAGAAAAACGCCGCGCTGGCGGGC
The DNA here is from genome assembly GCF_007828355.1 of Herbaspirillum sp. SJZ099. Classification (NCBI taxonomy): domain Bacteria; kingdom Pseudomonadati; phylum Pseudomonadota; class Betaproteobacteria; order Burkholderiales; family Oxalobacteraceae; genus Herbaspirillum; species Herbaspirillum sp. SJZ099. Next base: position 82,450 of record NZ_VIUO01000007.1, read on the forward strand.
GCGGCGTTGTCACGGGATGGTGGAAGGTGGATTCAATGCAGCGTCATCGGGTGGCGCATCATCACGTCGTAGCGGCTCAGGAAGGTGTCGATGTCTTCCATCGTCGGTTCGCTGGCGATGAGCTCTTGCACATCCTTGCGGAACAGTTCTGCGGCGGGGCCGTCGATGTAGATTTCCCGCTGGCCCGACTTGTCCATGATCTCGTAGCCGCCGAAACGCAGGGCTTCATGGTCGGTGTCGGCACCGAATTCGACGACGCTGTACTGTTCACTGTTGTAGATGAGATTCATAGTGACTCCTTATGCTGGAATACTGCTTCGAAAAGGAAGTGGCGTCTTCACTGGGAATTTCAAGAGCAAGCCCGAAGAGCGGTTCTGGCGGGCGGTGTGATGCTTTATTGCCATCTTGCTGCGGTACCTCCGGGAGCAACCCCATGCGCTCCCTGAGTCTGGTTACGGCATTGTTGCCTGAAACCTTGATGCCCGATTGTCCCCCGGCTTTCTGCTGCAGCCGTACGGCCGTTGGCGGACGACGGCATTACATCAGTAGATGAAGCCGTCTGCCGGAAGTTCATCGCCGGGCTGGCGTTGCCGGGGCGCAAACAAATCCGTCAACCCGCCGTCACTGCGCCGCCCCGCGTGATTGCCGGGCGTTTCCGGCGCGACCGGGCATCGTCCCGGGCCCGGCGACGGGAGATACCGTAAAACTACCGTATTTGCCGGGCGACCTGCGGGAGGAGAGGGAAACCGGAAAAATCCCGAACCCGGAAAGAAAAACCGCAAGGCGGCGGCAATGGATACGCGCAAGAGACGTCGATAGGCATGCCATGAAAGCAAACAGGACCGCCAAGCGGTCCTGCGATCCTGTGATCCTGTTGGTCGGCGCCGGATGCCCATCGGAGGCGCCGGCCGCGGTCAATGGTTTCTCTTGGCGAGCTTGCCGGGTTCCACGCCCAGTTGCTTGAGCTTGCGGTAGAGGTGGGTGCGTTCCAGCCCGGTGCGTTCGGCCACGCGCGTCATGCTGCCGTTTTCGCGCACCAGGTGGTATTCGAAATAGGCGCGCTCGAAGGCATCGCGCGCCTCGCGCAGCGGCAGGTCGAAGGAGATGTTGGCGGCGTTGTCGGCTACCTGGCTGTAAGGCGAGGCGGCCGGCATGCCATGGTGCAGCGGGTCGCCGCCCAGGGCGGGAGCGTAGTTGGCGATCGGGGCGGCGTGGTCGGCTGCATGCAGGTTCTCCACGCTGCCGTTGGCGACGGCGGCGACCGGGCTCGGACGGTAGCTGGCCGGGCGCGCCGGTTCGCGGCTGTGCGAGAGTCCCTGCTGGACCGCCTTGAGCAGCTTTTGCAGCGCGATCGGCTTTTCCAGGAAGTTGAGCGCGCCGATGCGGGTGGCTTCGACCGCGGTGTCGATGGTGGCGTGGCCGGACATCATGATCACGGGCATGGTCAGCAGGCCATCGCGCTGCCACTCCTTGAGGAGGGTGACGCCGTCGGTGTCGGGCATCCAGATATCCAGCAGCACGAGGTCGGGCACGCTGTTCTGGCGCAGTTCACGCGCTTGCTGGGCGTTCTCCGCGGTTGCCACGACATGTCCCTCATCGCCCAGAATTTCTGAGAGCAATTCGCGGATACCCATTTCGTCATCGACGACCAGGATGTTAGCCATGTGCTGCTTTCCTCGTTGCTAGTTCATTGTCCAAGTTTTCGGTCTTGTCCCGGTGGGCTGGCTGCATGCGCAGCCGATTCCCCGGGGTGCGGCACGCGAATCTTGAGTCTTAATCAATAGGTGCTAACTTTACCAGCAAAATTACTATTTTTGCGCCCCTGCCGTCGGTGCGATTCTGGATATCGATTCTTCCGCCGTGTTCCTCGACGATTTTCTTGACCATGGCCAGCCCCAGGCCGGTGCCCTTGGGTTTGGAGGTGACGTAGGGTTCGAAGGCGCGCGCCAGGATCTTGGGCGAAAAGCCGGGGCCATTGTCCAGGATGGACAACCGCACCGCCGGCTGGCGCGCGCCGTCGGCGCCGGCGATCTCGATCTGCTCGGTGACCAGGTCGATGCGCGGCGCCTGCTGGCCGTCGTCGCCCACCGCGTCCTGCGCGTTTTGCAGCAGGTTATGGATGACCTGGCGCAGTTGGGTGGCGTCGCCCATGACCTTGGCCATGTCCGGCGCCAGGCGCGCATGGATGGCGTCGCGGCCGTCGCCGGCCAGGTAGAGGTTGAGGATTTCCTCGATCAGCGCGTTCAGGTCCAGCGCCGCCGGTTTGGCCGGCGGCGTCTTGGCGTAGTCGCGGAAGTCGTCGACCATGCGCTTCATGGCAGTGACCTGGTTGACGATGGTGGCGGTGCCCTTTTCCAGGATCGCGGCGTCGTTGGGCATGAGCTTGTCCGACAGGCGGTGCTGCAGGCGCTCGGCCGAGAGCTGGATTGGCGTGAGCGGGTTCTTGATCTCGTGCGCCAGGCGGCGCGCCACCTCGCCCCAGGCGATCGAGCGCTGGGCCGAGATCACGTTGCTGATGTCGTCGAACACCACCACGTAGCCCACGCCGTTTTGCACCGGCAGGTGCGAGCCGCGCGCGAATAGCGTGATCTTGTCCTGGTCCGGCTTGCCGGCGTTGCCCTGGTCGTCGCCGCCATCGAACGCGGCGCCCGGCTGGCGCGGCAGCTCGATCTGGCGCTGCCAGTGCAGGGCGTCGTGCGGGGTTTCGGTGCTTTGCTGGGCGCGCTGTTCGGAGAAGGCGCGGATGATGGCCTGGGCGAACAGCGCCTGGCCTTCGATGGTCTGCAGCGGGGTGCCGATGTCTCCCGAGAAATCGTAGCCCAGGATGCGCGGCACCGAGTCGTTGCTGCTGACGATGTTGAACTGGCCGTCCAGCACGATCACCCCGGCCGACATGTTGGCCAGCACCGATTCCAGGTAGGCCTTGGCGTTTTCCAGCTCGGCGCGGTTCTTTTCCACCGAGGTGCGCGCTTCCAGCAATTGGCGCGTCATGGTGTTGAACGATTGCGTGAGCGTGCCCAGTTCGTCGGAAGTGCTGACGATGGGCCGCGGCGACAGGTTGCCCTCGGCCACCGCCTTGGTGCCTTCGGCCAGCAGCAGCAGCGGCTTGGCCAGGTCGCTGGCGATCAGGAAGGCGCTGGCGATGGCGCCGAAGATGGCCAGCAGCAGCGTGAGCGTGAGCGTGACCAGGTAGATCTTGCGCAGGCCGGAGCGCGACACCGAACGCTGCTGGTATTCGCTATAGGCCACGCGCAGGGTTTCGGCGTTGCTCGCCAGGTAATCCGGCACCGGTTGCAGGATCTGCAGGTAGCGGGTCTCGTTTTGCAGCGACAAGCCCTTGCTGGAGCCCGGGATCAGCACCACCACATGCAGCCGCAGGTTGGCGTCGGAATCGGATTCGCCGCTGGGCGGGCGCGAGTCGTCGCTTTCCACCGCGGCGAAGCCGCGCGAGATGCGGGCCTGGCGCATCGCCTGGGCGCTGGGCAGCACCGGCGTGAGCGAACCGATGGCGCCGCCGACGGCGCTGATGACTTGCCCGCTGCCGTTGACGATGGTGATTTCGCTATTTTGCTCGCGCAGGCGCGAAAAATAGGTCACTTGCTCGGACTCGCTCATGTCCGACAGCTCCTGCGCCATGCCGCGCGCGCGCGAGGAGAGGTCCGACAGCGACGAGTCGAGCGCGTTGCGGCCCAGGTTCAGGCCGGATTCCAGCGCCGCTTCCATGCGCACGTCGAACCAGGATTCGATCGAGCGCGACACGAATTGCACCGACATCAGGTAGATCACCGCGCCCGGCAGGATGCCGATGAGCGCGAACATCAGCACCAGCCGCGCCAGCAGCTTGGAGCCGAACTTGCCGCGCCGGTAGCGCTTGTAAAGGCGGGTCAGCAGCAGCAGCACCAGGCACAGCAGCGAGACCGCGACCATGCCGTTGAGGAACAGCAGCCACGGATAGTGCTGCTCGAACAGGGCGGAGTTTTCGGAAGCCGAGGCCAGCAGGAACAGCAGGATGCTGATGACGCCCCCGCCGACTACCAGCAGATAGCGTAAGGCGCGGTTCATTCGGGTTTGTAGGTGAATTCGATCCAGTCGGAAGACAGGCGCCAATCGCTGTTGTTGAGCGCGTTGATCTGGAACGGCTTGGGCAGCTGCGCCACGTCAAGCCGCATGCGCACGCCCACGTTGTAGGTGTCGCCGGACTTGAGCGTGTCGTTGTCGGCGACGATCCAGCGCGGCGGCCGGCGGATCAGTGCCATGGCGTCTTCCAGGTTGGAAAAGCTTTGCTGCAGCTGGCCGCTGATGGCGGTGTGGTACTGGCGGGTCAGGACGTTATAGGAGATGCGCACGGTGCGGGTGGCCGAGACGTTGGTCTCGTCGAACCAATACCAGCGGCGGCGCGTTATCTGCACTTCGGTCGTGAAATACAGCGGCACGCCGCGCGTGAGCGCATCTTCCAGGCCGCGGTTCAATTCGAACGAATAGGCCAGCGACAGCCGGTGACCTTCGGCGCTGGGTTCGATCGAGGCTTGCGTGATGGTGATTTCGGCGGCCCGCGCCGGGATCGCGGCCGACAGCATCAGCAGCGCGGCCAGTGCCGCCAGCGCCAGCCGCAGCCAGCGCCCGAACGAACCAGGCGACTGCGGACGGGCGCCGCCACCGGCCTGGCGCGGGCCGCATTGCGAGTTCAAGAGGGGAAGGGCCGATTGCGTCAAATTCATGCACCAGTTTTTTGGAACAGCGCGTAAAACAGGCCATCGTGGTCGGTTTCTGCGCTGGCAGTCGGCAACAGTTGGCCTGGGGCTGGCAGCCGTATGGCATTGTTTCTTTGCGCGAAGGCAAGTGCCTGCTGTTCCGATTCTTGCGGCCACAGCGAGCATGTCACGAGCAGCAATTTACCATCCGGCCCGAGCATCTGCCAAAGGTTGTCTAAAATTTGCGCAGAAAGTGTTGCAAGCTGCGCGGTGTCGGTCTTGCGGCGCAGCCAGCGGATATCGGGGTGGCGCCGCACGATGCCCGAGGCGGTACAGGGCACGTCGGCCAGGATGCGATCGAACGGCCGGCCGTCCCACCAGTTGCCTTCGCGGGCGTCGCCGGCGGTGAGGCGGGCACGCAGGCCCAGGCGTTGCAGGTTCTCGTCGATGCGGGCCAGGCGGCGCGGATCGTGGTCCAGCGCTTCCAGTTCGAGGTCGGCCAGTTCCAGCAGGTGGCCGGTCTTGCCGCCGGGGGCGGCGCAGGCGTCCAGCACGCGCATGCCGTCGGCCACGTCCAGCAACGGCGCGGCCAGCTGGGCGGCGGCATCCTGCACCGACGCCATGCCCTCGGCGAAGCCGGGGATCTGCTGCACCGGCGCCGGCTTGTCCAGGCGCACCGCCGACGGGCCGACCTGGCGGCCGGGCATGCCGGCCGCGGCCAGCGCCGCGAGATATTGTTCAACCGTGGTTTGACGGCGGTTCACGCGCAGCGTCAGCGGCGGCGCCTGGTTGCCGGCATGCAGGATGCGCTGCCAGTCCTCGGGATAGGCAGCCTTGATGCGGTCGATCCACCAGGTCGGGTAATTCCAGGTGCCGGGCGGGGTCTTGACGGCTTGCGGCATCAGGTTGGCGCGTTCGCGCAGGAAGCGGCGCAGGATGGCGTTGACCACGCCCTTGGCGAAGCTCATGTCGGGGCTGATGGCGGCCGCCTCGACCGCCTGGTCGACCACGGTGAAGCTGTCGTAGCCGGCCTGGTCTTCATCCACCAGCAGCGCCAGCGCGCAATCGAGCAGGCCGCGCAAGACCTCCGGCTGCGGCGGCTTGTTGGCCAGCAGCGCCAGCAGGGCATCGGTGAGGCCGAGACGGCGCATGGCGCAGTAGCTGATGTCCTGGATCGCGCCGCGCGCCTGCGGCTGGTTGCCGATGCGGGTAAAAACCTGGGCCAGCGCCTGCGGCAGCGCGGTGCCGGCGCGCACGCCGGCCACGGCCTGGGCGGCGTAGGCCAACTGGTAAGCCAGCGAGTCGGCCTTGGCCGAAGGGGAAATAAGGGAAATTTGGATCACGTCAACTCTTGCTGAGGGCCAGGCGGATGCCCAAGGCCACGAAAGCGCCGCCGACGATGCGTTCGGCCCAGCGTTTGAACTGTGGCCGGCGGCCGGCGCGGGCCGCCAGTGTACCAGCGACCAGCGCGGTGAAGCTATTCCAGAGCGTGGACAGCGTGATGAACGTCATGCCCAGCACCACGAAGGCCAGCGTCTGGCGCGGCGCATCGCGGGCCACGAATTGCGGGAAAAAGGACAGGAAAAACAGGATGACCTTGGGATTGGTCACATTGGTCAGGGTGGCCTGCCAGAAAACGGCGGGCAGGGACAATGGCGCCGGAGGCGAGATTTCGGTGTCGCCGGCCGTCTGTTTTTGCCAAATCAGTTTGATGCCGAGGTAGATCAGGTAAAGGCCGCCGGCCAGCTTGATTGCCAGGAAAGCGGTGGCGGAGGCCGCCAGCAGCGCCGACAGGCCAAACGCCGAGGCCAGCGTGTGAAAACAGCAACCGAAGGAGATCCCCAGCGCCGACACTACCCCGGCGGCGCGCCCTTGCGCCACGCTGCGGCCGATGATGTAGGCGGTGTCGGGCCCGGGCGTGAGGTTCAACAGGAAAACAGCCAGGCAGAACAGGCTGAAGTCGGTGATGCCGAGTGCATTCATGGCGCGCAGGGGGGATTCGGAAGACCTGCATTGTAGCGGGTGCGGCGGCGGCCCGCGAATCGGAGCGGGTGGAGTGGTCTCCGGCAAGAATGTGCGAGTTCGGCTAAAGTGGCTGCCTCCCGGAAACCCGGACGCCACACCTCAAGGAAATAAAACAATATGCAAGCCGCCACGGCAGATACCGCGCCGCAACAGGATATTCCCCGCTGGATGGTGATGCTGCTGGCCGCCGCCTGCGGCATCATCGTCGCCAATCTCTACTACGCCCAACCGCTGATCGGCCCGATCAGCCGCGCGACCGGGATCTCGCCCGCCGCCGCCGGCCTGATCGTGACGCTCACGCAGATCGGCTACGGTCTGGGCTTGCTGTTCATCGTGCCGATGGGCGACCTGTTCGAGAACCGCAAACTGGTCCTGACCGGATTGGTGGCGACCTGCCTCGGTCTGGTGGGGGCTGCCTTGGCCCAGAGCGCGGCGCAGTTGCTGGTATCGGTGCTGGTGATCGGCCTGTCGTCGGTGGGCGCCCAGGTGCTGGTGCCCTATGCGGCCCACTTCTCGCTGCCGCATACGCGTGGGCGAGCGGTGGGCAGCGTCATGAGCGGCCTGCTGCTTGGCATTTTGCTGGCCCGTCCGCTGGCCAGCCTGGTGGCCGATCTGTCCGGATGGCATGCCATCTTTGGGCTGTCGGCGGTATTGGTGGCGTCGCTGACCGTGGTGCTGGGGCGTTACCTGCCGCCGCGCCGTCCGCCGGCCGGCATGCACTACGGCGCCCTGCTGGGGTCGATGTGGACGCTGGTGAAGACCACGCCGATATTGCGCCGCCGCGCCTTCTACCACGCCATGCTGTTCGCGTCGTTCAGCCTGTTCTGGACCGCTTCGCCGCTATGGCTGGCCAGCCCCGCATTCGGCCTGTCGCAACAAGGGATCGCCCTGTTCGCCTTCGCCGGCGTGATCGGCGTGATCGCCGCGCCGGTGGCCGGACGCATGGCCGACCGCGGCTGGAGCCGCCCGGCCACCGGTGTGGCCTTGCTGTGCGGTGCAGGGTCTTTCCTGCTGCCATTGCTGATGCATGGCGAGCGCGATTTTTCGCTGGCCATGCTGCTGCTGGCGGCGATCCTGCTGGACTTCGCGGTATCGGCCAATCTGGTGCTGAGCCAGCGCGCCATCTATGCGCTGGGCGGCGAGATCCGCAGCCGGCTGAACGGCCTGTTCATGGCCACCTTCTTCGCCGGCGGTGCGGTTGGATCGGCATTGGGCGGCTGGATGTATGCGCAGGCCGGCTGGACGGGCGTGGCCTGGGTAGGCTTTGCCTTTCCGTTGGTGGCGTTGTTGTACTACCTTACCGAATTGCGCGGGCGGCAATAACGCCGGCGGGACATCCCGCGGCAAAAAATAAAGCGGCTGTCGCAGTCATCCACTGCGACAGCCGCTTTATTTTTTGCGCCGGTCGAACCGCCGGCGCATCGTCACGCAAGGCGCAAGCTCAGACGCCCCACAGGATGTCGTAATTGCCCTTCTTGGCTTCGCGCAGCATGTCCAGCAGCGGGTAGGCGCGCGCCGAGAAGCTTACCGGTTCGATCTTTTCGTGGTTGTGGTCATCGGTATTGGCGTTGTGGTGGGCGTTGACGTCGCGCTCCAGCATTTCGGCCGCTTCATGCGCCTTGCTGGCGGTGATCTGCTTTTCCAGCAGGGCGATGGCGTCGCCGGATTCGGCCGCCGTGATCACGCCGCGGGCGAGGTCCTTGTGCAGCATGTCCAGGATGGGTTTTGCGTGCGACTCGTACATCACCACATCGGCGGCCGCTTTCGATTTGAATGTGATCAGCATATTTCCTCTGAAGTCTTTGATTTGAAACGATTTTTATCGGGTGGCCAGGCGTGCTGCCAGCCAGCGCCGGGCCATCGGGAAATGCGCTGCGGACTGCGCCGGCATTTCTGTGCTTGTCCGGATCGGTTCCTAGAATACTACCCGGCTTGGTCTTTTGTCATTACCTGTCCGACAGACAGGATGCACGCCGTTTTGCGTCATATTGGTTTGAAAGAGGCGAAAAAGGTTTCAATATTTTCTTCCGTGACGGCCTTGGGCTCGCCCAGGATCAGTACCTGGTAGATGCGCCTGTCCTTCGATGCCAGGCGCGCCACCAGCCGCAGCGGGCGGCCGCGCGCCGTGCCTTGCGCATCCAGTTCCAGCGTGCGCGAGAAGCCTGCCGTCTGGCCCGGCAGGGGAGGCCTGTCGGTGGCCTTGCCGCCGATATTGTTGAGCAGGGCGGCGCCCATCGCATCCAGCGCGCGGTCGGCGGCGGCGTTGTCGGCCAGTTCGGCGGTGCCGACAGCGAAGGTGGTGCCGTCGATGTCGGCGGCGATCATGCTCATCTCGACCTTGGGGCCGTCGAGATCGATCGTGCGCGTCGCGCTGGCGGGTTTGCCGGGCAGCAGTACCACGAAGTGCGCGCCGTTGTCGCTGCTTTCACGCCAGTTGTATTTGGGCGAGCAGGCGACGAGCACTATCGCGGCTGCCAATACCGGCAGCAGAATTGTTTTGCGCAGTTTGCCCATCAGCGGCATTCATTGATGTAGCGGGTTTCCAGTTGGCCGAGTTGGCCATGGTCGTTGCCGCCGGGTTTGAGGAAGGTTGAGCGTGAGGTCGATGTGGTGGCGCCGCCCGGGATGGGGGCGTTGGCGTCGCGCCGGCCGTCGCGCAGCGGCGCTTCGGGGTAAACGTCGTATTGCGGCGCAGGGGCGCTGCGAGCGCGTTCGATCTGCAAACGCAAGCCGCGGCAGGCGGCGCTTTCACTGTCGTTGATGTCCAGGCCGGGACGTGTGGACTCGCCCGGTAGCGGCGCCAGCGCTTTCCTGACATCGGACGCATATGGGGTGAGGGCCTTGTTGACATCGTCCTGCGCCAGCGCGGGCAGGATCGATAGCGAAAAGGCAAGCAGCGCGCAGGCGCGTTGCGCGAGGGGGGAGCTGCGCATGGTTGTGCATGAGGTGATGGCTGGGAGGGGAATCATAGCAAAACGCCATCGCTGTTCTGGCGGCCCCGGATCGGGCGCATGGATCACCGTGAAAAATCAGATTTGTCTGACTGCGGCGGGCCGGTTCTTGCGGTATAAGAATCCATTCCAACCGATAAGGGAGCGCGACATGCATCATCACAACGGAACCGGCCTGCCCGAACTGACCTTGCGCGGCATGGTGCTGGGGGCGCTGATCACGGTGGTGTTTACGGCATCGAACGTCTATCTCGGGCTCAAGGTCGGCTTGACCTTTTCTTCGGCGATTCCCGCCGCGGTGATCTCGATGGCCGTGCTGCGCTTTTTCAGCGGCGCCAACATCCTTGAAAACAACATGGTGCAGACCCAGGCGTCGGCCGCGGGCACGCTGTCGGCCATCATCTTCATCCTGCCCGGGTTGGTGATGATGGGGCACTGGCACGGTTTTCCGTTCTGGCAGACGCTGGGCATCTGCGCCGCCGGCGGCATGCTGGGCGTGATGTTCTCGATCCCGCTGCGCCGCGTGATGGTGGTGCAAAGCGGGTTGCCGTATCCCGAAGGCGTGGCGGCGGCCGAGATCCTGCGCGTGGGCAGCGCCGACGCCGGGGGCGGCGAGCAGACCCGGCGGGGCCTGCGCGACATCCTGTTCGGCGGCGTGCTGTCGGCGGGTTTCAGCCTGGCGGCCAGCGGCTTGAAGGTATTCGCCGAGAACATGAACCTGTGGTTCTCGGCCGGAGCGTCGGTGCTGCGCTTGCCGGTGGGATTCTCGCTGGCGCTGGTGGGGGCGGGTTACATGATCGGTATCGTCTCCGGCGTCGCCATCCTGATCGGCCTGGTGATCGCCTGGGGCATCGCCGTGCCTTACCTGACCGCGGTCACGCCGCGCGACGCCGGCACCGCCGTGTCGGCTTTCGCCAGCGGCATCTGGAGCAGCCAGGTGCGCTTCATGGGCGCGGGCATGATCGGGGTGTCGGCGGTGTGGACGCTGGCGACGCTGTTCAAACCGATGCTGGAGGGCGTGAAGGTATCGCTGTCGACCCTGTCGCGGCGCGAGCAGGGCAGCGGCGACCGGACCGACCAGGATATGTCGCCGGCCTGGATCATTGCCATCAGCCTGGCCATGATCGCCCTGCTTGCGGTGGTGTTTGCCTCGTTCCTGTCGGAGGCGCCGGTGTCGTTGGCATTGTTCGCCGGGCTGATCGCGTATGCCGTGGCGTTCGCCTTCATCTTCGGGTTCCTGGTGGCGGCCGCCTGCGGCTACATGGCGGGCCTGATCGGTTCGTCCTCCAGCCCGATTTCCGGCATCGGCATCGTCGCGGTGATTCTGGTGTCCTTGCTGCTGCTGGCCTCGGGCGCGGTCGACCCATTGCTGGCCACGCCGCAGGGCGGCAAGCTGGCCATTGCCATCGCATTGTTCGTCACCGCCGCCATCATCGCGGTAGCGGCGATCGCCAACGACAACCTGCAGGACCTCAAGACCGGCCAACTGGTCGGCGCCACCCCCTGGCGCCAGCAGGTGGCGCTGCTGGTCGGTTGCGCGGTGGGCGCAGCCGTCATCCCGCCGGTGCTGAACCTGCTCTATAACGCCTACGGTTTCACCGGCGCGCTGCCGCGCGAAGGCATGGATGCGGCGCAGGCCCTGGCGGCGCCGCAGGCCACGCTGATGACGGCCATCGCCACCGGCATCTTCACCCGCGAACTGAACTGGACCATGCTGGTGATCGGCGTGGCGCTGGGCGTCGTCCTGATCGCGGCGGACTGGTTGCTGGCGCGCCGCGGCGGCGTGGCGCGCCTGCCGGTATTGGCGGTCGGCATCGGCATCTATCTGCCGCCGACGGTGAGCATGGCGCTGTTCTTCGGTGCGGTGCTGGGATGGCTCATCGATGGACGCTTGCGGCAGCGCGCCGCCGCGGCTGGCCAGGAGTTCGACGACTATGCGGAGCGGCCGCGCCAGCGCGGCATCCTGGTGGCGTCGGGGCTGATCGTGGGCGAGAGCCTGGTGGGGGTGCTGCTGGCGGCGCTGATCGGCTTCACAGGCAAGGATGCGCCGCTGGCGTTGGCGGCCGGCGCTTTCGACGGCATCGGGCAGTGGCTGGGATTGCTGGCCTTCTTGCTGGTCCTGTGGTCGGTGGCGCGGCGCGTGTTGCCGGCGCGCTGATCGGCGGGAGGCTCCGTTGCCGAGCCAGCGGTGCAATGCGTGCTAGTTGTTGTTCAGCGCACGCCGATACTGGATGGCTTCCGCGACGTGCGGCTGCAGGACTTGCGGCGCGCCCGCCAGGTCGGCGATGGTGCGGGCCACCTTGAGCACGCGGTGATAGGCGCGGGCTGACCAGTTCAGCCTTGCCATGGCGGCGTACAGCAGCTCGTCGCCGGCTTGTTCCGGCCGGCAATGTTGGTCGATCTCCTGGGGCGCGAGCCGGCTGTTGGGCTTGTTCTGGCGCTGTTGCTGCCGATCCAGCGCCAGCGCGGTGCGTGCGGCGATGGCGCTGGAAGGTTCTCCTGCCGCTGCGGCCGCCAGTTCGTGCGGCGCCAGGGCGCCGACCAATACCTGCAGATCGATGCGGTCGAGCAGCGGGCCGGACAGGCGCCCCTGGTAGCGCGCGATGGCATCCGGCGTGCAGCGGCATTTGCCGCTCTCATGACCGGAATAGCCGCACGGGCAAGGGTTCATCGCCGCCAGCAACTGAAAGCGCGCCGGAAACTCGGCCTGGCGCGCGGCGCGGGAAATGGTGATGCTCCCGGACTCCATCGGCTCGCGCAAGACTTCCAGCACATGCCGGCTGTACTCGGGCAGCTCGTCGAGGAACAACACCCCATGGTGGGCCAGCGAAATCTCCCCCGGACGCGGCGTGCTGCCGCCGCCTACCAGCGCCACGGCCGAGGCGGTGTGATGCGGCGCGCGATAAGGGCGCTGCTTCCAGCGTGAAACGTCGAAGCCGGCGCCCAGCGATTGGACCGCGGCCGCTTCCAGCGCCTGTTCATCGCTCATGGGCGGCAGGATCCCGGGAAAGCGTGCCGCCAGCATCGATTTCCCGGTGCCGGGCGGCCCAACCAGCAGCAGGCTGTGGCCGCCGGCGGCGGCGATTTCCAGCGCGCGCTTGGCCTGCAACTGGCCTTTGACGTCGCTGAAATCGGGCCAGTTGCCCGGGCGCGGGTTGTGGGTGGCGGCGCGATGCCGCGCCAGCCGGTGCTGTTCGTCGCGGGAGGAGAAATGCGCGCAGACATCCAGCAACGAGCGCGCCGGCAGGATGGTGGCATCCATCACCAGGGCGGCTTCATCGGCATTGGCAGCCGGCAAGATGAAGGCGCGCCGAGATGAGGCATCGCCGCCGGCGTGGTGCATGGCGTAAGTCATGGCCAGGGCGCCGCGGATCGGCCGCAGCTCGCCCGATAGCGAGAGTTCTCCCGCGAATTCATATCGGTCGAAGCTGTCGCCCGGCACTTGGCCGGAAGCGGCCAGGATGCCCAGCGCGATGGGCAGGTCGAAGCGGCCGGATTCCTTGGGCAGGTCGGCCGGGGCCAGGTTGACGGTGATGCGGCGGGCCGGGAACTCGAAGCGCGCGTTTTGCAGCGCGGCGCGTACGCGATCCTTGGCTTCCTTTACTTCAGCCTCGGGCAGGCCGACGATGGTGAAGGAAGGCAATCCATTGGCCAGGTGCACCTCGACCGTGACCGGCGAGGCGCGCATGCCGGCCAGGGCGCGGCTGCGAAGGACGGCCAGGCTCATCGCGGCGAACCTGGGCAGTCCTTGGGGTGAATGGCGGCGGGCGAGGGAAAAGGAGGGGCGGCTGTCGTCGGCGTCATAGGGTTTGTTTTTGCTGGGCTTCAAGCTCGGCAACACGCGCTTCCAGCGCTTCCAGGCGGGCGCGGGTCTTGGCCAGCACCTGGGCCTGGACGTCGAATTCCTCGCGCGTGACCAGGTCCAGCTTGGCAAAACCCTGGCTCAGCATGGCCTTGACGTTCTTTTCGAGGTCCTTGGCCGGAGAGTTTTCGATCGCCTTGTTGAGTTTGGATTGCAGGTCTTCAAAGAATTGGGGCTTGTCCATGACGGATCTCCTTGGCAGGTTGTTGTGGCGTCAAGTTTAGCCGTTTCCTGGCCATGCATAAACCGTCGGCGCTGGATGCGCGGACAAGCGCCATCGCGGAGACATGCCTGGCCGGGCGGTGAAAGCATCCTGAAGGGAAAAGTGATCCGACTTGGTGATCCTCATGGCTTGTCGAACGCTGCGCACCAAAAAAGTGTTTGCCGATAGTGAAGAAGTTTGTCAAAAGGAAACCAATATCGCACCAACACTGTGCTTTTGTCCTTTGTGCGCACTATTTTGGTCTTTATCTACAAAAAAATCGGGAGGAAAGCCTTCTTTCTCTGGGAAAGCCGAGTTCGCCGTGCCGAAAGGACTTGGCACGGCTCCTGCTACATGGCCTTGGCAAAACACAAGAAACGATTTTTATTGTTCAACAACAATCCAGAGGGAAGTCATGAAGAAACTGATTCTTGCAACAGCCATCGCAGCATCGTTTGTTACTACCATGGCCCGCGCGGAAGACGCCAAGCCAGACAACGAATTCAGCTTCAATGCCGCCGTGGTGAGCGATTACCGCTATCGTGGCCTGACCCAGACGCGCTTCGATCCGGCATTGCAAGTCGGCGCAGACTATACCCATAACCCGACCGGCCTGTATGCCGGCACCTGGCTGACCAACATCAAGTGGATCAAGGATGGCGTCGACATGGCCAAGGGCAGCGGCGGCAAGGGCGATGTCGAATGGGACATCTACGGCGGCAAGCGCGGCGACATCGGCGGCGGTTTCACCTATGACGTCGGCGGCCTGTATTACTACTATCCGGGCAACAATTACGCGGACATCGCGAAAAACGCCAACACCTTCGAACTGTATGGCCAGATCGGTTACGGTCCGGGCTACTTCAAGTATTCGCAATCGCTGACCAACCTGTTCGGCGCGGTCAACAGCAAGTACAGCCAGTACTATGATCTGGGCGCCAACATCGAAACCTTCTACGGCATCATGCTGGGTCTGCATGTCGGCCATCAGAATGTGCGCGGCAACCCCAGCCAGGCCAGTTACACCGACTGGAAGATCGGCCTGTCCAAGACGTTCGACGATCTGGCCGGCATCACCTTGGGTGTGGCTTATGTCGGTACCGACCTGACGGATGGCTTTGCGACTACCCCGGCTTCGGACGGCCTCAAAAACGTTGGCAAGAACGGTGTCGTCTTTTCCCTCAGCAAAACTTTCTAACAAGAGGTGCGTATGAAACTGATCACAGCGATCATCAAACCCTTCAAGCTGGACGAGGTGCGTGAAGCCCTCTCCGCGATCGGGGTGCAGGGCATCACCGTGACCGAGGTCAAGGGCTTCGGCCGCCAGAAAGGCCATACCGAGCTGTACCGGGGCGCCGAGTATGTGGTCGATTTCCTGCCCAAGACCAAGATCGAAGCGGCAGTGGACGATGCTATCGTCGAACGCGCGCTGGAGGCCATCGAGACGGCCGCCCGCACCGGCAAGATCGGCGACGGCAAGATCTTCGTGCAGGATTTGCTGGATGTGATCCGCATCCGTACCGGCGAAACCGGCAAAGACGCTCTGTAAAACAAAGGGGAATTCGAATGAGCATGAAAAAAATGTTTTCCAGCGCCCTGGCAATTGGCGCTTTGCTGTTGGCGGTAGGATTTACCGCCCCGGCCCAGGCGCAGGATGCGCCCAAGCCTGAAGCCGCCGCCGCGACCGCTGCCGCTCCGGCCGCAGCCGCCGAAGCGCCCAAGGCTGACGCCGCACCTGCGGCTGCCGCTCCGGCCGCGCCGGCTGCTGCAGCCGCCGCGCCGGCGCCGGTGCCCAACAAGGGCGACACCGCATGGATGCTGGTCTGCACCGCGTTCGTGATCCTGATGACCCTGCCCGGCCTGGGCCTGTTCTATGGCGGCCTGGTCCGCAGCAAGAACATGCTGTCGGTGCTGATGCAGTGCTTCGTCATCTTCTCGCTGATCTACATCTTGTGGTTCGTCTACGGCTACAGCATCGCGTTCACCGAGGGCAGCGCGTTCTTCGGCGGCTTCGATCGCCTGTTCCTGCATGGCCTGACCGGCGACTCGAACACCGGCACCTTCAGCAAGGGCGTGGTGATCCCCGAACTGGTGTTCGTGGCCTTCCAGGGCGCGTTCGCGGCCATTACCGTGGCGCTGATCATCGGCTCCTTCGCCGAGCGCGTGAAGTTCTCCGCCGTGATCCTGTTCTCGATCCTGTGGTTCACCTTCTCGTACCTGCCGATGGCACACATGGTCTGGTTCTGGCCCGGTCCGGACGCCTTCACCGATGCCGCTGCCGCCGAAAAGGCGACCGCCGTCTCGGGCTGGCTGTTCCAGAAGGGCGCGCTGGACTATGCCGGCGGCACCGTGGTGCACATCAATGCTGCGGTCGCGGGCCTGGTCGGTTCCTATGTGATCGGCAAGCGCGTCGGTTTCGGCAAGGAAGCCTTCAAGCCGCATAGCCTGACCCTGACCATGGTCGGCGCCTCGCTGCTGTGGTTCGGCTGGTTCGGCTTCAACGCGGGTTCCGGCCTGGAAGCCAACGGCGGCGCCGCGCTGGCCTTCATCAACACCATCCTGGCAACGGCCGCCGCTGTCCTGTCCTGGAGCTTCGGCGAATGGATCGGCAAGGGCAAGCCTTCGATGCTGGGTGCAGCCTCGGGCGCCGTCGCCGGCCTGGTGGCCGTTACGCCGGCCGCCGGTTTCGTGGGCGTGATCGGCGCCGTGGTGTTGGGCCTGGTCGCCGGCCTGCTGTGCCTGTGGGGCGTCACCGGCCTCAAGAAGCTGCTGGGTTCCGACGATGCGCTGGATGTGTTCGGCGTGCACGGCGTGGGCGGCATCCTGGGCGCCATCCTGACCGGCGTGTTCGCAGCGCCGAGCCTGGGCGGCACCGGCATCTATGACTACGTTGCCAACGCGGTGTCCCCGGACTACTCGATCAGCGGCCAGGTCTGGATCCAGTTCCAGGGCGTGCTGACTACCCTGATCCTGTCCGGCGTGGTGTCTTTCATCGCCTACAAGATCGTCGACGTGGTGATCGGCCTGCGCGTGACCGAAGAGGAAGAGCGCGAAGGTCTGGACATCTCCAGCCACGGCGAGTCGGCCTACCACTAAGTCGAATTCAAGTTGTATTCCTTCGGGGCCGGCAACGGTCCCTTTCAAGGGCGCTCTCCGGAGCGCCTTTTTTATTGTTTTTCGGCAAATACAATTCCCGAGTATTTGACTCGGGCTCTTTAAAAAGAGCCCAATGGCCGCCATGTAGACAACCAGAACCTCCGCTGCGCAGCGAGGCGATCGAGGCAAATGGTTTCCCGCAACGAAGGATGGCGATCTGGCAAGGCCATCCTGCGGCGTCGCAACACGACTTCAGGAATCCGCTAAAATCAGCATTTGCTGCCGGCATTTACAAATCGTTAAGGTCTTATATGGTCCCGCATCTTGTCACCGCTCTGAATGGCCCTTTGTTGGAGCTGGAGAAGAAAATCCTGGGCGCCACGCCGGCCATCGAACGCTGGTTCCGCATGGAGTGGCAAGAGCACACGCCGCCCTTCTATTGCTCGGTCGACCTGCGCAACGCCGGTTTCAAGCTGGCGCCGGTGGACACCAACCTGTTTCCGGGCGGCTTCAACAACCTGTCGCCGGAAATGCTGCCGCTGGCCGTGCAGGCGGCGATGGCGGCGATCGAAAAATATTGCCCCGACGCACGCAACCTGTTGCTGATCCCGGAAAGCCATACCGGCAATACCTTCTATCTGCAAAACATCGCCCGGCTGATGCAGATCTTCCGCCAGACCGGGCTCAATGTGCGCCTGGGTACGCTGGCGCCGGAGATTGCCAAGCCCAAGGAAATCGCCTTGCCGGACGGCACCAGCATCACGCTGGAGCCGCTGGAACGTTCGGCCAACGGCCGCCGCTTGGGGTTGAAGAACTTCGATCCCTGTACCGTGCTGCTCAACAATGACCTGTCGATCGGCATTCCCTCGGTGCTGGAAGGCTTGCATGAGCAAAGCGTGCTGCCGCCGCTGCATGCCGGCTGGGCCATGCGCCGCAAGAGCAACCACTTCGCCGCCTACGATGAGGTGGTCAAGAAATTCGCCAAGATGGTCGAGGTCGACCCCTGGATGCTCAACCCCTTGTTCGCCAAGTGCGGCGACATCGATTTCCAGGAAAACACCGGCACCGATGCGCTGGCCGACAGCGTATCGAGCCTGTTGTCGAAGATCCGCAAGAAGTACAAGGAATACGGCATCAAGGAACAGCCCTTCGTCTTCATCAAGGCCAATGCCGGCACCTATGGCATGGGCATCATCGCCGTCAAGGACGCCAGCGAGGTCAAGGACCTCAACCGCAAGCAGCGCACCAAAATGCTGGTGGGCAAGGAAGGCCTGGAAGTGTCCGAAGTGATCATCCAGGAAGGCGTGCATTCCTTCGAGCGCATCAATGAAGCGGTGGCCGAGCCGGTGGTCTACATGATCGACCGCTATGTGGTGGGCGGTTTCTACCGCGTGCATGCCGACCGCGGCGTCAATGAGAACCTGAACGCCCCCGGCGCGCATTTCGTGCCGCTGGCCTTCGCCCAGCAGCATGCCTTGCCGGACATGCATGCCAAGCCAGGCACCACCGCCCCCAACCGTTTCTATATGTATGGCGTGGTGGCGCGGCTGGCGCTGCTGGCGGCCTCGCTGGAAATGGAAAAGACCGATCCCAACCCGGAAGTATATTGAGCGGCATCGCCACGCACATTCGTACGATCCAGCCAAGCCCAACAGGACGCCAGCAATATGAAAATCGCTTTTCTCGCCGATCCGCTCGATACGTTCAAGACGTACAAGGATTCCACTTTCGCCATGATGCGCGAGGCTGCTCGCCGCGGCCATGCGATCTACGCCTTCGAGCAGGGCGACCTGGTGCTGGAGAGCGGCCTGGTGACCGCCAGCGCCGCCAGGATTGCGCTGACCGGCGAGGCCGAGGATTGGTATCGTGCCGACAAGCCGGCGTCGGTGTTCCTGTCGGAGTTCGATGCGGTGGTGGTGCGCAAGGATCCGCCGTTCGACATGGAATATATCTACACGACCTACCTGCTCGAATTGGCCGAAAAGCAAGGCGCGCGCGTGTTCAACAAGCCCGAGGCGATCCGCAGCCATAACGAGAAACTGGCGATCGCCCAGTTTCCGCAATACACCGCGCCTACGCTGGTCACGCGCGACGCCAAGCGCCTGCGCGACTTCCACGCCGAGCACCAGGACGTGATCCTCAAGCCGCTGGACGGCATGGGCGGCATGGGCATCTTCCGCGTCAAGGCCGATGCGATGAACCTGGGCTCGATCATCGAGACGCTGACCGACAACGGTCAACGTACGATCATGGCGCAGCGTTTCATTGCTCAGATCAGCGCAGGCGACAAGCGTATTTTGCTGATCGGCGGCAAGGTGGTGCCCAATGTGCTGGCGCGCATCCCGCAAGGCAGCGAAGTGCGCGGCAACCTGGCCGCAGGCGGCCTGGGGGTGGCGCAGCCGGCATCGGCGCGCGACCTGGAAATCGGCGAGGCGCTGTCGCCCATCCTGTATCAGCGCGGACTGTTGCTGGTAGGATTGGATGTAATCGGCGACTATTTGACGGAAATCAACGTGACCAGTCCGACCTGCTTCCAGGAAATTACCCAGCAGACCGGTTTCGATGTGGCGGCGATGTTCGTCGATGCGCTGGAAACGGCAGTCGGAGGTTAAATGGGGACGATGGAGCATGACGGGCTGCTCGGAGAAAAGCGCGTCGCATTCGATGGCAACAATTCCATGGTTGGTATTCTTCTTGTGACGCACGCCCCGCTGGGGCAAGCTTTTCTGGACGCAGCGACCCACGTATTCCGCGGCAAGCCCGAGCGGGTGGAAGCGATCGACGTGATCGCCGACCAGAACCCGGCCGAAGTGCAAAACCTGGCGATCGAGGCGGTCAAGCGCCTCGATGACGGCAGCGGCGTATTGGTGATCACCGATGTGATGGGCGGCACGCCGTCCAACTGTACGGGCTTCTTGTGCGGCCTGGAAAACGTCTCGGTGATTGCGGGCATCAGCTTGCCCATGCTGCTGCGCGCCTTGACTTACCGCAACGATACGCTCGACGTGGTGGTCGAAATGGCCCTGGCGGGAGGGCAGAATGGCGCGGTGCGGGTGGATAACCGTATCCGCGTGGCGACCTCGGCCTGATGCCGGCGCATGCCGCGCAGCGGACGCAGGACCATAAAAACGAAAGCTGACAAATGATTCAAAAAGAACTCGAAATCGTCAATAAACTTGGCTTGCATGCGCGTGCCTCCGCCAAATTCACCCAGCTTGCCAGCAAGTACAAATGCGAAGTGTGGATGGCCTTCAACAAGCGCCGCATCAATGCCAAGTCCATCATGGGCGTCATGATGCTGGCCGCCGGCAAGGGCAGTGTGATTACGCTGGAAACCAACGGCGAGGACGAGCAGGAATGCCTGGCCGCGCTGGAGGCGCTGATCAACGACAAATTCGGCGAAGGCCAGTAAGCGCCATCGCAGCAGGCGTTGTCCGCAGTCTTGCGCTGCGCCGCAGCAGCGCTGGCGCCTGCACTGATATCCGGTTCGACAAGGTTGTCCGTTTTCCTGTTCTCCGCCTGGCCTCGTTCATCCTTTCGATGGCCGTGATTGCCAA
Organism: Herbaspirillum sp. SJZ099; assembly: GCF_007828355.1. Lineage (NCBI taxonomy): Bacteria > Pseudomonadati > Pseudomonadota > Betaproteobacteria > Burkholderiales > Oxalobacteraceae > Herbaspirillum > Herbaspirillum sp. SJZ099. The sequence goes on from NZ_VIUO01000007.1 coordinate 102,834, forward strand.
ACCGTAGTTTGTTCGGTAACTTTCTTCAGGCTACCGCGAACGACAATACGGCGGAATATAAAAAACGAAGCAGGAGATAACGCGATGGCATCATTCAGCTTACATGGAATCGCGGTGTCGCAAGGCATCGCCATCGGACGCGCGCATCTGCTGGCGCCGGCCGCGCTGGACGTCCAGCATTACCTGATCGCCGACGAACAGGTCGAGGCCGAGGTCGAACGCTTGAAGAGCGCGATCAAGGCGGTGCACCAGGAACTGCACACCATTCGCAGCGAGTTGCCCAAGGACGCGCCGGCCGAGCTCGGCGCGTTCATCGACGTGCACTCGCTGATCCTGTCGGACCCGATGCTGCTGGAGGTGCCGCAGAACATCATCCGCCACCGCTACTACAACGCCGAATGGGCGTTGGTGACGCAGATCGACGAACTCTCGGCGCAATTCGACGAGATCGAAGACCCCTACCTGCGCGAGCGCAAGGCCGATATCCAGCAGGTCGGCGAACGGATCCTGAAAGTGCTTACCGGCAGCGCCATCCACTTGCCGCCCACCGACGGCGATACCGCGCCCAACATCATCGTGGTGGCGCACGACATCTCGCCGGCCGACATGCTGCAGTTCCGCGACGGCGCCTTCGCCGGTTTCGTGACCGACCTCGGCGGCCCCAACTCGCACACCGCCATTGTCGCGCGCAGCCTGGACATCCCGGCCGCCGTCGGCATGCACAACGCTTCGGTGCTGGTCAAGCACGATGACCTGCTGATCATCGACGGCGATGCCGGCGTGGTGATCGTCGACCCGTCGCCGCTGGTGCTGGCGCAGTACCGTGCGCGCCAGGAGCGCATGCTGCGCGAGCGCAAGAAGCTGATGCGGCTGAAGAAGACGCCGGCCATCACCCAGGACGGCGAGCCGATTGCCTTGCTGGCAAACATCGAGCTTCCCGCCGACGCCGCAACGGCATGGGAGGCCGGCGCGATGGGCATCGGCCTGTTCCGTTCCGAATTCATGTTCATGGGGCGCGCCGGCTATCTGGAAAAATTCCCGTCCGAGGACGAGCAGTTCGAGTCCTACAGGCAGGCGGTCATCGCCATGAAGGGGCGGCCGGTGACGATCCGCACGCTGGACGTGGGCGCCGACAAACCGCTGGACGAGGACGAGCAGACCGCGCTCAACCCGGCATTGGGCTTGCGCGCGATCCGCTATTGCCTGTCCGAGCCGCAGATGTTCCTCACGCAGTTGCGCGCGATCCTGCGTGCGTCGGCTTTCGGTCCGATCAAGCTGCTGATTCCGATGATGGCGCATGCCTTCGAGATCGACCAGTCGCTGGGCATGATCGAACAGGCCAAGCAGCAACTGCGCGAGCGCAAGCAGAAGTTCGACGAGGACATCCCGGTCGGCGCCATGATCGAGATTCCCGCTGCCGCGCTGGCTTTGCCGATGTTCGTCAAGCGCCTCGACTTCCTGTCGATCGGCACCAACGACCTGATCCAGTACACGCTGGCGATCGACCGCGTCGACCATGAAGTGGCGCATCTCTACGATCCGCTGCATCCGGCGGTGCTGTTCCTGCTCTCCACGGTGATCGCGCAGGGCCGCAAGGCCGGCATCCCGGTTTCGGTGTGCGGCGAAATGGCGGGCGACGTCAAGTGGACGCGCCTGTTGCTGGGTATGGGTTTGCTGGAGTTTTCCATGCATCCCTCGCAACTGCTGTCGGTGAAGAACGAGATCCTCAACAGCGACTTGCGCTTGCTGGAACCGCAAGTCAAGAAGGTCATCCGCGCCACCGAACCGGCCGCGATCACTTCGGCCATGACGCAGCTGCAGGCGTTGTCGGCCGAACCCGAGATCCGCGAAGCCAAGACCGCGCGCCGCCGTTGATCGACCATCCGGCGCGTTCGGCAAGGCCGCCTGCGGGCGGCCTTGTTTATTTCCGGCGCAGTGCGCCGGTTTGACGCGCCTGCCCGACTTGGGTATTCTTACGCCACTGCGCCGATTTGAATGGTTTAACCAACCTCAGCTTGCGGGCGCCGGGAGATTGTTCCCATATAAATGCGGCTAAAGCGAGCTTGGAGTCAGCAGTTCTCCCCAAGACGAGCCCGCAAGCGATGCTTCCGGGCTTTTTTGTTGCCCCGATGCGGCCCCGATTTTGCCCTGGGTTTGCTCCGGGTTTGCCCGGAAGCAGGTGGAAAACCTTCGCTGAAGCGAAGCGATCGTCCCATGCCGGCATGCGATGCGCGTGCCTGGCGGGACGCCTTGCCACTCACGCCGAATCATCATGTCGATTGGAATCGTATCGCCCCAGGTCATGCATTTCGCCGAGCCGCTCCCGCTGCAAGGGGGCGCGGCGCTGGCGGATTATTCGCTGACCTATGAAACCTACGGCACGCTCAATGCGGACAAATCCAACGCCGTGCTGGTGTGCCATGCGCTCAACGCTTCGCACCACGTCGCCGGCGTGTATGCCGACGATCCCGACAATGTCGGCTGGTGGGACAACATGGTGGGCCCCGGCAAAGCGCTCGATACCGACAAGTTCTTCGTCATCGGCGTCAACAACCTGGGCTCCTGTTTCGGCTCGACCGGGCCGATGCATGCCAACCCGGCCACCGGCAAGCCTTATGGCGCCGATTTCCCGGTGGTCACGGTGGAAGACTGGGTCAACGCCCAGGCACTGCTGGCCGACCGCCTCGGCATCGCGCAGTTCGCCGCCGTCATGGGCGGCTCGCTGGGCGGCATGCAGGCATTGGCCTGGAGCCTGATGTATCCGGAGCGCCTGCGCCATTGCCTGGTGATCGCGTCCACCCCCAAGCTGTCGGCGCAGAATATCGCTTTCAACGATGTCGCGCGCCAGGCCATCCTGACCGATCCGCAATTCCACGGCGGCGATTTTTATGCGCACGGCGTGGTGCCCAAGAACGGGCTGCGCGTGGCGCGCATGGTGGGGCACATCACCTATCTGTCGGACGATGACATGGCCGAGAAATTCGGCCGCGACCTGCGCTCGGGCAGTTATCAGTTCGGCTATGGCATCGATTTCGAGATCGAGTCCTACCTGCGCTACCAAGGCGACAAGTTTTCTACCTACTTCGATGCCAACACCTACCTGCTGATCACCAAGGCGCTCGACTATTTCGATCCCGCGCGCGAGTTCGGCGGCGGCGACCTGGCCAAGGCCTTCAGCCGCACCCAGGCCAAGTTCCTGCTGGTGTCGTTTACCACCGACTGGCGCTTTTCCCCGGAACGCAGCCGCGAGATGGTGCAGGCGCTGGTGGCCAACAAGCGCCGCGTGTCGTATGCGGAAATCGACGCGCCGCATGGGCACGACGCTTTCCTGCTGGACGATGCGCGCTATATGAAGGTGGTGCGCGAGTACTACCAAAGCATCTGGAATGAACTGGCGCAGGAGGGCCGCGCATGACTTTCAACGAATTGAGCGGGCTGCGCCCGGACCTGGCGTTCATCGCCCACTGGGTGCGCGAGCAATCCAACGTGCTGGACCTGGGCTGCGGCGATGGCGTGATGCTGGACTACCTGCAAAGCGACAAGCAGTGCGTGGGCTATGGCGTGGAGATCGACGACGAGCAGATTCCCAAGTGCGTGGCGCGCAATGTCTCGGTCATCCAGCAGGACTTGAACGGCGGGCTGGCGATGTTCGAGGACAACGCCTTCGATACCGTGCTGTGCCTGTCGGCATTGCAGATGGTCAAGGATGTGGAAGGCACGTTGCGCGAGATCGCGCGGGTGGGGCGCGAGGCCACGGTTTCCTTCCCCAATTTCGCGTACTGGCCGCACCGCGTGGCGCTGTTGCGCGGGCGCATGCCGGTGTCCAAGACGCTGCCATACCAGTGGTATGATACGCCGAACCTGCGCTGCGCCACGATCAGGGATTTCGAGGCGCTGGCCAACGCGGTCGGGCTGGAAGTGCTGGAATGCGTGGCGCTCAAGGATGGCAAGCCGGTGCGTTATCTGCCCAACTGGCGCGGCAGCGTCGCCGTGTTCAGGTTGCGCAAGAAGTAGGCTGGCGCAGCAGCGCCATCCCGTGTCGCAAACGCCGGTTCGCCGGCGTTTTTCATTTCCCCTTTCACCAGACTCTCGCCTATGACAGCACCTGACGCCATTTGGCGCCAATACCTGAACCGGCGCATGCTTATCTGCGTCTTCCTCGGTTTCACCTCCGGCCTGCCGCTGTTCATCCTGCTGAGCCTGTTGCAGGCATGGCTGGCGAAGTCGGGCCTGAATGTCAAAACGCTCGGCCTGTTCGCGCTGGTGATGTTTCCGTATACGTGGAAATTCGTCTGGTCGCCGCTGATGGACCGCTTCCACTTCGGCAAGATGGGGCGCCGACGCGGCTGGATGTTCTTTACCCAGCTGTTGCTGTTCCTGGGCATCGGTTGCATGGGAATGCTCGATCCGCTGACCCAGGTGCCGACGATCGCCTTCATGGCCTCGGTGGTGGCCTTCCTCTCGGCCAGCCAGGACATCGCCATCGATGCCTTCCGGCGCGAAATCCTGCCTGATGATGAACTCGGCCTGGGCAGCGCCATCCATGTCAACGCCTACAAGCTGTCGGGCATGGTGCCGGGCGCGCTGTCGCTGGTGCTGGCCGACCGCATGCCCTGGGCCAGCGTGTTCTGGATCACCGCCGCCTTCATGCTGCCGGGGCTGCTCTGCTCGTTGCTGGTCAAGGAACCCAAGGTGTATGGCGTGCCGCCCAAGAGCCTCTACGAGGCGGTGGTGCTGCCGTTCCGCGAATTCATCGCGCGCGGCGGCTGGCGCAGTGCGGCATGGGTGCTGGGCTTTATCTTCTTCTACAAGCTGGGCGACAGCATGGCCACGGCGCTGGCCACCAAGTTCTATATCGACCTCGGCTTCTCGATGACCGAGATCGGCGTGGTCTCCAAGACCACCAGCCTGTGGGCCAGTGTGGCGGGCGGCATCATCGGCGGCATCTGGATGGTGAAGCTGGGCATCAATCGCGCGTTATGGGTGTTCGGCGTGCTGCAGGCGATCCCCATCCTCGGCTTTGCCTGGCTGGCGCATGTCGGCGCGAGCCTGCCGACGCTGGCCGCGGTGATCGGCCTGGAGGCTTTCGGCGTGGGATTGGGCACCACGGCTTTCGTCGCCTACATCATGCGGGAAACCGACCCCCGCTATACGGCCACGCAGTTCGCCCTGTTCACCAGCCTGATGGCGGTGCCGCGTACTTTCGTCAATTCCTCGGTCGGGTATGTGGTGGCAGAAACGGGCTGGCTGACTTTTTTTGTCATTTGCTTCGTTCTTGCCTTGCCTGGAATGCTGATGTTGCCTAGAATTGCGCCCTGGAATGAAAAGCCGGTTGAGTCGCAGACAAGAAAAGCCTGAAGATTCGAAAAAACGTCGTCGCGTCATTCCTGAGAGCAACTCTCGCCAAGTCAATAAAAAGCATGCTCCGGCTCTTCTTTTAGTTGACAATCGAAAAGTGTTCCACTATAGTTTTGAGTTCCCTGCGCGGAGAGGTGGCCGAGTGGTTAATGGCAGCAGACTGTAAATCTGCCCTCTTACGAGTACGCTGGTTCGAATCCAGCCCTCTCCACCATTTAGTCGGGAAAGTCGAACGAAAGATTCGGCGGCAGTGAAGTGAAAGTTGTTTCCTCGCGGGTGTAGCTCAATGGTAGAGCTGAAGCCTTCCAAGCTTAAGACGAGGGTTCGATTCCCTTCACCCGCTCCAAGTTTTGGTCCGGTTGCATGTTTGGTAGTTGTGCAATTGGCAAAAATGCCCTTGTAGCTCAGTGGTAGAGCACTCCCTTGGTAAGGGAGAGGCCACGTGTTCAATCCACGTCAAGGGCACCAGTTTCTTGAGTCGTTTCGCTGAGGCAAGTCAGCAATCGTCGGGCGTGTTGCCTGGACATTCTCATCAAATAGTTAGGAGTCTAAAATGGCAAAAGGCAAGTTTGAGCGGACCAAGCCGCACGTGAACGTGGGCACGATTGGCCACGTTGACCACGGCAAGACCACGCTGACCGCAGCGATTGCGACCGTCCTGTCGAAGAAGTTCGGCGGCGAAGCGAAGGCATATGACCAGATCGACGCGGCGCCGGAAGAAAAGGCGCGCGGCATCACGATCAACACCGCGCACGTCGAATACGAAACTGCAAACCGCCACTACGCGCACGTTGACTGCCCCGGCCACGCCGACTACGTCAAGAACATGATTACCGGTGCAGCGCAGATGGACGGCGCGATCCTGGTGTGCTCGGCCGCAGACGGCCCGATGCCGCAGACGCGCGAACACATCCTGCTGTCGCGCCAGGTTGGCGTTCCTTACATCATCGTGTTCCTGAACAAGGCCGACATGGTGGACGACGCCGAGCTGCTGGAGCTGGTGGAAATGGAAGTGCGCGAACTGCTGTCGAAGTACGAGTTCCCGGGCGACGACCTGCCAATCGTGAAGGGTTCGGCCAAGCTGGCGCTGGAAGGCGACACGGGTCCGCTGGGCGAGCAGGCGATCAGGGCGTTGGCCGACGCGCTGGACAGCTACATTCCGACGCCGGAACGTGCCGTTGACGGTACCTTCCTGATGCCGGTGGAAGACGTGTTCTCGATCTCGGGCCGCGGCACCGTGGTGACCGGTCGTGTCGAGCGCGGCATCGTCAAGGTTGGCGAAGAAATCGAAATCGTCGGTATCCGCGACACCCAGAAGACCACCTGCACCGGCGTGGAAATGTTCCGCAAGCTGCTGGACCAGGGTCAAGCTGGCGACAACGTTGGCGTGCTGCTGCGCGGCACCAAGCGTGAAGACGTGGAGCGTGGCCAGGTGTTGGCCAAGCCGGGTTCGATCAAGCCGCACAAGCACTTCACCGGCGAGATCTATGTCCTGTCGAAGGACGAAGGCGGCCGTCACACCCCGTTCTTCAACAACTACCGTCCGCAGTTCTACTTCCGTACCACGGACGTGACCGGCGCGATCGAACTGCCGAAGGACAAGGAAATGGTCATGCCGGGCGACAACGTGTCGATCACCGTGCAACTGATCAACCCGATCGCGATGGAAGAAGGCCTGCGTTTCGCTATCCGTGAAGGCGGTCGTACCGTCGGCGCCGGCGTCGTCGCCAAGATCTTCGACTAAGATCAAGCTGTAAAACACCTTGCCGCGCTGCGAATTTCGCATCGCGGCATTCGTGTCTCAATCGAGAGTTTTTGTAGGGGCGTAGCTCAATTGGCAGAGCGTCGGTCTCCAAAACCGAAGGTTGGGGGTTCGATGCCCTCCGCCCCTGCCACCGAATCAGGTGCAGGGTACTGAAAGTAAATAATGTCTAGCCAGCCTGTTCAAACCGTCAATACCTCCAACGACAAGATCAAGATTGCCTTGGCAATCGTTGCCGTCGTCGCAGGTGTGGTCGGTTTTTTTGTGTTGTCTGACCAGTCGACTCCGGTGCGTGCTCTCGCCCTGGTCGCCGGTCTGCTGGTGGCGATTGCATTTGCCTGGACCTCTGCGCAAGGCCGCGGCTTCGTCGGTTTCGCCAAGGAATCGGTTCGCGAAACCAAGAAAGTCGTCTGGCCCACCCGCAAGGAAGCGATGCAGATGACCGCAGTGGTCTTCGCCTTCGTATTGGTCATGGCGATCTTCCTCTGGGGTACGGACAAGTTGCTCGAATTCCTGTTGTACGACGTAATTTTGGGCTGGAAATAACATGAGCGATAGCACACAAGACAGCGCACCGATTGGTGCGCAAAGCGTTTCAGGCGCCGGAAAAAAGCGCTGGTACGTGGTGCATGCGTATTCCGGCATGGAAAAGAGCGTCCAGCGTGCGCTGACCGAGCGCATCACCCGCGCCGGCATGCAAGAGCAGTTCGGCCAGATCCTGGTGCCGACCGAGGAAGTCGTCGACATGAAGAACGGTCACAAGTCGGTGACCGAGCGCCGCTTCTTCCCGGGTTATGTGCTGGTCGAAATGGAAATGACCGACGAAACCTGGCACCTGGTCAAGAACACTAGCAAGGTCACCGGTTTCATCGGCGGCAAGTCGAACCGTCCGACGCCGATTCCCCCGCATGAAGTCGACAAGATCATGCAGCAGATGCAAGAGGGCGTCGAAAAGCCGCGTCCGAAGGTGCTGTACGAAGTCGGCGAAATGGTGCGCATCAAGGAAGGCCCGTTCACCGATTTCAACGGCAACGTCGAAGAAGTGAACTACGAAAAATCGCGCGTGCGCGTATCGGTCACCATCTTCGGTCGCGCCACCCCGGTCGAGCTCGAATTCGGCCAGCTGGAAAAAGTCTGATCCCTTCCCGGAATCTCACTCTCCGCAAAACAGAACAAGCGCCCGCAGGAGCGCGTCGCACGGGTATCCCCGTTCGGCCAATCCGGCAAGCCGAGGAGCCACAGTAAAGAGCCGCAAGGCGAATGAACAGGCGCTAAAACTCAATCAACACAGGAGCCGTCATGGCAAAGAAGATTATCGGTTTTATCAAGCTGCAAGTGCCAGCTGGTAAAGCAAACCCCTCCCCCCCGATCGGTCCGGCGCTGGGTCAGCGCGGTCTGAACATCATGGAATTCTGCAAGGCGTTCAACGCGCAGACGCAAGGCGTCGAGCCGGGCCTGCCGATTCCGGTCGTGATCACCGCCTTCGCGGACAAGTCCTTCACTTTCGTGATGAAGACGCCGCCGGCGACCATCCTGATCAAGAAGGCTGCCGGTATCCAGAAGGGTTCGGCCAAGCCGCACACCGACAAGGTCGGCAAGATCACCCGCAAGCAAGCGGAAGAGATCGCAACCCAGAAGAAGCCGGATCTGACCGCTGCTGATCTGGAAGCTGCAGTGCGTACCATCGCTGGTTCCGCACGTTCGATGGGCATCACGGTGGAGGGTCTGTAATGGCTAAGGTATCCAAGCGCGTCAAGGCGATCAAGGACAAGATCGATCGCACCAAGGCTTATCCGTTCGATAACGCCGTTTCCCTGATCAAGGAATTCGCCACTGCGAAATTCAATGAATCGATCGACGTTTCCGTCCAGCTGGGCGTGGACGCCAAGAAGTCGGACCAAGTCGTTCGCGGTTCCGTCGTTCTGCCTGCCGGCACCGGCAAGACCGTGCGCGTGGCCGTGTTCGCCTCGGGCGACAAGGCTGAGGCCGCCAAGGCCGCCGGCGCTGACGTGGTCGGCATGGAAGATCTGGCAGAGCGCGTGAAGGCCGGCGACATGCCGTTCGACATCGTGATCGCTTCGCCCGACACCATGCGTATCGTCGGTACCCTGGGCCAGATCCTGGGCCCGCGCGGCCTGATGCCGAACCCGAAGGTCGGCACCGTGACCCCGGACGTCGCCACCGCCGTCAAGAACGCCAAGGCTGGTCAAGTGCAATACCGTACCGACAAGGCTGGCATCATCCACGCCACTATCGGCCGCAAGTCGTTCTCCGACGCCGATCTGAAGGCCAACCTGCTGGCCCTGATCGATGCGCTGAACAAGGCCAAGCCGGCCAGCAGCAAGGGTATCTACCTGCGCAAGATCGCTCTGTCGTCCACCATGGGCGCCGGCGTGCGCGTTGACCAGGCTTCCCTGGCTGCTTAAGAAGGAATCAAGTCCCCGTTTCCGTCAGGGAGCGGGGCGCATCTTTGGGCTGTAGCGGTTGAAGTCTGGCCGCTGCAGGCAATCAAAGACCGTTGGGCGGACGCCGGGCTGGATTGCCGGAAGAAGTTAAACAGAGCGCATGCGAATGCAATCGACCCAGCGCAGATGGTGAACCCGAACAAGTTTTGTAGTCTCAGGCCGCATTTTCTTCGCACTATGCTGCAATGAACTCCTAAACCTCGGACGCCGTGTTCGAACCGGTGTAAGGCAAGCAGGCATCTCCGCCTGTGTCATGGCCGAGCACTATTTTTGGAGGTTGATCTTGAGTCTCAATCTGAATGACAAGAAGGCCGTCGTCGCCGAAGTTTCCGCAAAGGTTGCAACTGCGCAAACTATCGTCGTGGCCGAATACCGTGGCATCCAGGTTGGTTCCTTGACGCAACTGCGCGCACAAGCGCGTGCCCAAGGCGTGTACCTGCGCGTGTTGAAAAACACGCTGGCTCGTCGCGCCGTTGAAGGCACTCAGTTTGCCGACCTCGCCCCACAACTGACCGGTCCGCTGATCTATTCGATCTCGGAAGATGCCGTTGCCGCTGCCAAAGTCGTCGCCGACTTTGCCAAGTCCAACGACAAGCTGGTTGTGAAGGCGGGTAACTACGCAGGCAAGCAGCTCGACAAGGCTGCCGTGACCGCGTTGGCAAACATCCCAAGCCGCGAAGTTCTGCTGGCCCAGTTGCTGGGCATGATGCAGGCTCCGGTGTCGGGCTTCGCGCGTGGCCTGGCTGCCCTGGCAGCCAAGAAGGAAGCCGAAGCCGCATGATGCGCGGCCGCCTGATGGCGGCTGTCTCTGCAGTTTCGACGTTCCGCGTCACTACCAATCTGATGTTATTACCGAAATAAATTTAGGAGTTTCAAATGGCAATTAGCAAAGAAGATATCCTGGAAGCCGTAGGCGCGCTGTCCGTGATGGAACTGAATGACCTGGTCAAGGCATTCGAAGAGAAGTTTGGTGTTTCCGCTGCGGCGATGGCCGTTGCCGGTCCTGCTGGCGGCGCTGCTGGCGGCGCTGCTGCTGCTGAAGAGCAAACCGAGTTCACCGTTGTTCTGGCCGAAGTCGGCGCGAACAAGGTTGGCGTCATCAAGGCAGTCCGCGAAATCACCGGTCTGGGCCTGAAGGAAGCCAAGGACCTGGTCGACGGCGCACCGAAGCCGCTGAAGGAAGGCATCGCCAAGGCCGACGCCGAAGCAGCCAAGAAGAAGCTGGAAGAAGCTGGCGCCAAGGCAGAACTGAAGTAATTTCTGCTTGCCAACCAAGGCGAGTTGTTACGCCGGAGTCAAAGTGCAGAATCCCTTGAAAAAGGGATTCGGCTTTGGCTCCTTTGTCGTTTCTTATTTTTGTTCGATTTTGATGCGCTGCAATCTTCCGTTGCCCGGAATATTAAGCGCGATTCGGGCAAAAACCAAGGGTTGACACTTGAAGATTTGAGATACCGGTTTCCAGTGCCTCCGGGCCGCACGGTGCGAATCGAGTCTTGAACTATCTATCCTTCCTGTCACTCACGGAGTGTCCATGCACTACTCATTTACTGAGAAGAAGCGCATTCGCAAGTCCTTCGCGAAGCGCGCAAACGTCCACAACGTTCCGTTTCTGCTTGCGACTCAAATCGAGTCGTACCAGACGTTCCTGCAGTCCGACGCTTTACCGTCGAGCCGTAAGAACGAAGGCCTGCAATCTGCCTTCACCTCGATTTTCCCCATCGTTTCGCACAATGGTTTTGCGCGTCTTGAATTCCTGTCGTATGTGCTGGGCGCTCCCCCGTTCGACGTCAAGGAATGCCAGCAGCGCGGCCTGACGTTCGCTTCGCCGTTGCGTGCCAAGGTGCGCCTGGTGATCCTGGACCGTGAATCGCCGACCAAGCCGGTCGTCAAGGAAATGAAGGAACAGGAAGTCTACATGGGCGAACTGCCCCTGATGACCACCACCGGTTCCTTCGTCATCAACGGCACCGAGCGCGTGATCGTGTCCCAGCTGCACCGTTCGCCGGGCGTGTTCTTCGAACACGACCGCGGCAAGACGCACTCGTCGGGCAAGCTGCTGTTCTCGGCGCGCATCATTCCTTACCGCGGCTCCTGGCTGGACTTCGAATTCGATCCGAAGGACATCCTGTTCTTCCGCGTCGACCGTCGCCGCAAGATGCCGGTCACGATCCTGCTCAAGGCCATCGGCATGACGTCCGAGCAGATCCTGGCGAACTTCTTCGTGTTCGACAACTTCAACCTGCACGCCGAAGGCGCCGACATGGAGTTCGTCTCCGAGCGCCTGCGCGGTGAAGTCGCGCGTTTCGACATCACCGACAAGTCGGGCAAGGTGATGGTGGCCAAGGACAAGCGCATCAATGCCAAGCATGTGCGCGACATCGAAGCCGCCGGCATCAAGCACATCTCGGTTCCCGAGGACTACCTGCTGGGCCGCGTGCTGGCCAAGAACATCGTCGACGGCGACACCGGCGAAGTCATCGCCAGCGCCAATGACGAACTGACCGAAGAACTGCTGGCCAAGCTGCGCGAAGCCAACATCTCGGCCATCCAGACGCTGTACACCAACGACCTCGACCAGGGCGGCTACATCTCGCAGACCCTGCGCACCGACGACACCGCCGACCAGACCGCTGCCCGTGTTGCGATCTATCGCATGATGCGTCCTGGCGAACCGCCGACCGAAGAATCGGTGGAAGCGCTGTTCAACGGCCTGTTCTACAGCGAAGACCGCTACGACCTGTCGGCCGTGGGCCGCATGAAGTTCAACCGTCGCGTCGGCCGCGACGAGCTGACCGGCACCATGACCCTGTCCAACGAGGACATCCTGGCGGTCATCAAGATCCTGGTCGAACTGCGTAACGGCCGCGGCGAAGTCGACGACATCGATCACCTGGGCAACCGCCGCGTGCGTTGCGTGGGCGAACTGGCGGAAAACCAGTTCCGCGCCGGCCTGGTGCGCGTCGAGCGCGCCGTCAAGGAACGCCTCGGCCAGGCCGAAGCGGACAACCTGATGCCGCACGACCTGATCAACTCCAAGCCGATTTCGGCCGCGATCCGCGAATTCTTCGGTTCGTCGCAGCTGTCGCAGTTCATGGACCAGACCAACCCGCTGTCGGAAATCACGCACAAGCGCCGCGTTTCCGCCCTGGGCCCTGGCGGCCTGACCCGCGAACGCGCCGGCTTCGAAGTGCGCGACGTGCACCCGACCCACTACGGCCGCGTGTGCCCGATCGAAACGCCGGAAGGCCCGAACATCGGCCTGATCAACTCGCTGGCGCTGTACGCCCGCCTGAACGAATACGGCTTCCTGGAAACCCCGTACCGCAAGGTCGAGAACAGCCAGGTGACCAACCAGATCGACTACCTGTCGGCCATCGAAGAAGGCCGTTATGTGATCGCCCAGGCCAACGCCACCATCACCGACGGCAAGCTGTCCGACGAACTGGTGTCGGCGCGTGAAGCCGGCGAAACCATCCTGGTCTCGCCGGAACGCGTGCAGTACATGGACGTGGCCCCGGGCCAGGTGGTGTCGGTGGCGGCCTCGCTGATCCCGTTCCTCGAGCACGACGATGCGAACCGCGCGCTGATGGGCGCCAACATGCAGCGCCAGGCCGTGCCTTGCCTGCGTCCGGAAAAGCCGCTGGTCGGCACCGGCATCGAGCGTACCGTGGCGGTTGACTCGGGCACGACCGTGCAGGCGCTGCGCGGCGGCGTGGTCGACTACGTCGACGCCGGCCGTGTGGTGATCCGCGTCAACGACGACGAGGCGCAAGCCGGCGAAGTCGGCGTGGACATCTACAACCTGATCAAGTACACCCGTTCCAACCAGAACACCAACATCAACCAGCGTCCGATCGTCAAGGTCGGCGACCGCGTCGCCAAGCACGACGTCATCGCCGACGGCGCATCGACCGACCTGGGCGAACTGGCGCTGGGCCAGAACATGCTGGTGGCGTTCATGCCGTGGAACGGCTACAACTTCGAAGACTCGATCCTGATCTCCGAGAAGGTCGTGGCCGATGACCGCTACACCTCGATCCACATCGAGGAACTGTCGGTAGTCGCGCGCGACACCAAGCTGGGCGCGGAAGAAATCACCCGCGACATCTCGAACCTGGCCGAGAACCAGCTGGCGCGCCTGGACGAGTCCGGCATCACCTACATCGGCGCTGAAGTCGAGGCGGGCGATACCCTGGTCGGCAAGGTCACCCCGAAGGGCGAGACCCAGCTGACGCCGGAAGAGAAGCTGCTGCGCGCGATCTTCGGCGAAAAGGCTTCGGACGTGAAGGACACCTCGCTGCGCGTGCCCTCGGGCATGGTCGGCACCGTCATCGACGTGCAGGTGTTCACCCGCGAAGGCATCCAGCGCGACAAGCGCGCCCAGCAGATCATCGACGATGAACTCAAGCGCTACCGCCTGGACCTGAACGACCAGCTGCGTATCGTGGAAGGCGACGCCTTCCAGCGTCTGGAGCGCCTGCTGATCGGCAAGGTCGCCAACGGCGGCCCGAAGAAGCTGGTCAAGGGCACCAAGCTGACCAAGGAATACCTGGACGACCTGGACAAGTACCACTGGTTCGACATCCGTCCGGCCGACGATGACCTGGCCAACGCGCTGGAAGCGATCAAGGAATCGATCGCCGAGAAGCGCCACCAGTTCGACCTGGCCTTCGAAGAGAAGCGCAAGAAGCTGACCCAGGGCGACGAACTGCCGCCAGGCGTGCAGAAGATGGTCAAGGTCTACCTGGCCGTGAAGCGTCGCCTGCAGCCCGGCGACAAGATGGCGGGCCGTCACGGCAACAAGGGTGTGGTGTCGCGCATCCTGCCGATCGAAGACATGCCGCACATGGCCGACGGTACTCCCGCCGACATCGTGCTCAACCCGCTGGGCGTGCCGTCGCGTATGAACGTCGGCCAGGTGCTGGAAGTGCACCTGGGCTGGGCAGCCAAGGGCCTGGGCCTGCGCCTGGGCGAGATGGTGCAGGCGCAAGCCAAGGTCGCGGAACTGCGCAAGTTCCTGACCACCATCTACAACGAGTCGGGCAAGAAGGAAGAGCTGGACAAGTTCAGCGACGATGAAATCCTGGAGCTGGTGTCCAACCTGAAGAAGGGCGTTCCGTTCGCCACGCCGGTGTTCGACGGCGCGCACGAGAAGGAAACCCGCCGCATGCTCGATCTGGCCTATCCGGACCCGATCGCCAAGCAGCTGGGCATGACGCCGTCGAAGAACCAGGTCACCATGTACGACGGCCGTACCGGCGAAGCTTTCGAGCGCACCGTCACCGTCGGCTACATGCACTACCTGAAGCTGCACCACCTGGTCGACGACAAGATGCACGCCCGTTCCACCGGCCCGTACTCGCTGGTGACCCAGCAGCCGCTGGGCGGCAAGGCGCAGTTCGGCGGCCAGCGTTTCGGCGAAATGGAAGTGTGGGCGCTGGAAGCCTACGGCGCGTCCTACGTGCTGCAGGAAATGCTGACCGTGAAGTCCGACGACGTGAACGGCCGTACCAAGGTCTACGAGAACCTGGTCAAGGGCGACCACGTGATCGACGCCGGCATGCCGGAATCCTTCAACGTGCTGGTGAAGGAAATCCGCTCGCTGGGTATCGACATCGACCTGGAACGCGAATGACCTGATGCGCAGGAGGGGCGCCGCGGCTGATGCCGTCGCGCCCCGCCGGTGCGTCGGCAGGCAGTCAAGAATTCAAGCAATACCAGTAATCCAAGAAGTCTCAGTTGTAGGCCGTGGACGCCTGTCCCGGTATCGGTGGAACCGCAGGGCGCAAGGCCCGCCGGCTCGCCCGCCGATGCGAACAGGGTTAAGCAGGACGAAACGGCCAATCGATGGACTAGCGTTTTTCACGCCAACCTGGAGTGATACATGAAAGCACTGCTCGATCTATTCAAGCAAGTTCAGCAAAACGAACAATTCGACGCCATCAAGATCGGCCTGGCGTCGCCCGAGAAAATCCGTTCGTGGTCCTACGGCGAAGTCAAGAAGCCGGAAACCATCAACTACCGTACCTTCAAGCCGGAGCGCGACGGCCTGTTCTGCGCCAAGATCTTTGGCCCGATCAAGGACTACGAATGCCTGTGCGGCAAGTACAAGCGCCTCAAGCACCGCGGCGTCATCTGCGAAAAGTGCGGCGTTGAAGTCACGCTGGCCAAGGTGCGCCGTGAGCGCATGGGCCACATCGAGCTGGCCTCGCCGACCGCCCACATCTGGTTCCTGAAGTCGCTGCCGTCCCGCCTGGGTATGGTGCTGGACATGACCCTGCGCGACATCGAACGCGTGCTGTACTTCGAAGCCTACGTCGTGACCGATCCCGGCATGACCCCGCTGAAGAAGTGCCAGATCATGTCCGAAGACGACTACGCCGCCAAGTACGAAGAGTACGGCGACGATTTCGTCGCGTTCATGGGCGCCGAAGGCATCCGCGAACTGTTGCGCTCGATCGATATCGACCGCGACGCGGAAACCCTGCGCCAGGAACTGAAGGAATCCAAGTCCGAAGCCAAGATCAAGAAGTACGCCAAGCGCCTGAAGGTGCTGGAGGCGTTCCAGCGCTCGGGCATCAAGCCCGACTGGATGATCATGGAAGTGCTGCCGGTGCTGCCGCCGGAACTGCGTCCGCTGGTGCCACTGGACGGCGGCCGCTTCGCGACCTCCGACCTGAACGACCTGTACCGCCGCGTCATCAACCGTAACAACCGCCTCAAGCGCCTGATGGAACTGCGCGCACCTGAAATCATTACGCGCAACGAAAAGCGCATGCTGCAGGAAGCGGTCGATTCGCTGCTGGACAACGGCCGTCGCGGCAAGGCGATGACCGGCGCCAACAAGCGTCCGCTGAAGTCGCTGGCTGAAATGATCAAGGGCAAGGGCGGCCGTTTCCGTCAAAACCTGCTGGGCAAGCGCGTCGACTACTCGGGCCGTTCGGTCATCGTGGTGGGTCCGCAACTGAAGCTGCACCAGTGCGGCCTGCCCAAGCTGATGGCGCTGGAACTGTTCAAGCCGTTCATCTTCAACAAGCTGGAACTGATGGGTCTGTCGACCACCATCAAGGCCGCCAAGAAGCTGGTGGAAGCGCAAGAGCCGGTGGTCTGGGACATCCTGGAAGAAGTCATCCGCGAACACCCGGTCATGCTCAACCGCGCGCCGACGCTGCACCGCCTGGGCATCCAGGCGTTCGAGCCGGTGCTGATCGAAGGCAAGGCGATCCAGCTGCACCCGCTGGTTTGCGCGGCGTTCAACGCCGACTTCGACGGCGACCAGATGGCCGTCCACGTGCCGCTGTCGATCGAAGCGCAGATGGAAGCCCGCACCCTGATGCTGGCCTCCAACAACATCCTGTTCCCGTCCAACGGCGAACCGTCGATCGTGCCGTCGCAGGATATCGTGCTGGGTCTGTATTACGCGACCCGCGAAGCCATCAACGGCAAGAACGAAGGCATGATGTTCCCGGACGTGTCGGAAGTCATCCGCGCGTACGACAACAAGGAAGTCGAGCTGGCCACCCGCATCACCGTGCGTATCGTCGAGCATCCGAAGGATCCGGCGACCGGCGAGTTCGTCAAGACCATCAAGCGCTACGAGACCACCGTCGGCCGCGCCATCCTGTCCGAGATCCTGCCCAAGGGCCTGCCGTTCTCGGTGCTCAACCGCGCGCTGAAGAAGAAGGAAATCTCGAAGCTGATCAACACGTCGTTCCGCAAGTGCGGCCTGCGCGCCACCGTGGTGTTCGCCGACCAGCTGATGCAGTCGGGCTTCCGCCTGGCGACCCGCGCCGGTATCTCGATCTGCGTGGACGACATGCTGGTGCCGCCGCAAAAGGCGACCCTGATCGCGGCTGCCGAAAGCGAAGTCAAGCAGATCGAGCAGCAGTACGCCTCCGGTCTGGTGACCGCCGGCGAGCGCTACAACAAGGTGGTGGACATCTGGGGCAAGGCCGGCGACGAAGTCGGCAAGGCCATGATGGACCAGCTGAAGGTGGAAGACGTCGTCACCCGCGAAGGCAAGAAGACCACGCAGGAATCGTTCAACGCGATTTACATGATGGCCGACTCCGGTGCCCGCGGTTCGGCGGCGCAGATTCGCCAGCTGGCCGGTATGCGTGGCCTGATGGCCAAGCCTGACGGCTCCATCATCGAAACGCCGATTACCGCGAACTTCCGCGAAGGCCTGAACGTGTTGCAGTACTTCATCTCGACGCACGGCGCCCGTAAGGGTCTGGCCGACACCGCGCTGAAGACCGCGAACTCGGGTTACCTGACCCGCCGTCTGGTGGACGTGACCCAGGATCTGGTGGTGATCGAAGACGATTGCGGCACCTCCAACGGCGCGTCGATGAAGGCGCTGGTCGAAGGCGGTGAAGTCATCGAAGCGCTGCGCGACCGTATCCTCGGCCGCGTCGCCGCTACTGACATCATCAATCCGGAAGACCAGGCGACCCTGTACGAAGCCGGCACCCTGATGGACGAAGACGCGGTCGAAGAGATCGAACGCCTGGGTATCGATGAAGTGAAGGTTCGTACTCCGCTGACTTGCGACACCCGCTATGGCCTGTGCGCCAAGTGCTACGGCCGCGACCTGGGCCGCGGCCTGCTGGTCAACGCCGGCGAAGCCGTGGGCGTGATCGCCGCGCAGTCGATCGGCGAACCGGGCACCCAGCTGACCATGCGTACCTTCCACATCGGCGGCGCGGCATCGCGTGCGGCGGTGGCATCGTCGGTGGAAGCCAAGTCCAACGGCACCGTGCGCTTCACCGCGGCGATGCGTTACGTGACCAACGGCAAGGGCGAGCTGATCGTCATTTCGCGTTCCGGCGAAGTGCTGATCACCGACGACCTGGGCCGTGAGCGCGAGCGCCACAAAGTGCCGTACGGCGCCACCCTGATCGTCAAGGACGGCCTGGTGATCAAGGCCGGCACCGCACTGGCGACCTGGGATCCGCTGACCCGTCCTATCATCACCGAGTACACCGGTACCGTGAAGTTCGAGAACGTGGAAGAAGGCTCCACCGTTGCCAAGCAGATCGACGAAGTCACCGGCTTGTCGACCCTGGTGGTGATCGACGCCAAGCGCCGCGGTTCGTCGGCTGCCAAGGTCATGCGCCCGCAGGTCAAGCTGTTGAACGAGCAAGGCGAAGAAGTCAAGATCGCCGGCACCGAGCACGCCGTGACCATCGGCTTCCAGGTCGGCGCGCTGATCACCGTCAAGGATGGCCAGCAGGTGCACGTCGGTGAAGTGCTGGCGCGTATCCCGACCGAGTCGCAGAAGACCCGTGACATTACCGGCGGTCTGCCGCGCGTGGCCGAACTGTTCGAAGCGCGTTCGCCGAAGGACGCCGGCATGCTGGCCGAAGTCACCGGCACGGTGGCGTTCGGCAAGGAAACCAAGGGCAAGCAGCGCCTGGAAATCACCGACATGGAAGGCACCAAGCACGAGTTCCTGATCACCAAGGACAAGCAAGTGCTGGTGCACGACGGCCAGGTGGTGAACAAGGGCGAAATGATCGTGGACGGCCCGGCCGATCCGCAGGACATCCTGCGTCTCCTGGGTATCGAAGCGCTGGCGCGTTACATCGTCGACGAAGTGCAGGACGTGTACCGCCTGCAAGGCGTGAAGATCAACGACAAGCACATCGAAGTGATCGTGCGCCAGATGCTGCGCCGCGTGCAAGTGGTGGAGCCGGGCGATACCAGCTACATCACCGGTGAGCAGGTCGAGCGTTCGGAACTGCTGGACGAGAACGACCGCGTGACCGCCGAAGGCAAGCTGCCGGCGACTTACGAGAACGTCCTGCTGGGTATTACCAAGGCATCGCTGTCGACCGACTCCTTCATCTCGGCGGCATCGTTCCAGGAAACCACCCGCGTGCTGACCGAAGCGGCCATCATGGGCAAGAAGGACGGCCTGCGCGGCCTGAAGGAAAACGTGATCGTCGGCCGCCTGATCCCGGCGGGCACCGGCCTGGCCTTCCACCGCGCTCGCAAGGAAAAGGATGTCTGGGAAGCCGAAGAGCGCGCAGCGTTGCTCGAAGCCGAACGCGCATCCCACGCGGATGTGTTCAACGAAGAAGCGCCGTCGGCCGAAGCCATTGGCGGCGGCAACGAAGGCGAAGCTTGAGTTGCCTGAGGCGGCCGGAAGCATCGGCCGCCTTAGCCTCCGAGTGAGCGTCATGCAAGACAGAAGCGGCACCGGAATAGCTTCCGGTGCCGTTTTTTTATCTGGGGCGGCAGACTGTCCAATGTTGCTTGATTGACATATGCCAAACGTCGTAATTTGGCGTCAGAAAGCCTGCCAACAGGGTAAAAGGCCCGACCGGGTTGACCAAATGGCCTTTCAGGCATATACTCGCGAGTTCTCGAATTTAGGCTCGCCCGGGCTTATGCGTTCTTTGGTCTGAAGTTTCGCTGTTGCGACGCTTATCTCCCTCCCGGTCTTAAATCGAAACGCGCGGTTTCTCTCGCGCAAGTTTCTTGTGTGGTTCCGGGCAACCGTTTCCGGAACCTGTTTTCAATGTCGTACTTTGTTGGATTAAAACGATGCCAACCATCAATCAACTGATTCGCAAACCACGCGTCTCCGCGATCGTGAAGAGCAAATCGCCGGCGCTGGAAAACAGCCCGCAGAAGCGCGGCGTTTGCACCCGCGTTTACACCACCACCCCGAAGAAGCCGAACTCCGCGCTGCGTAAGGTCGCCAAGGTGCGCCTGACCAACGGTTTCGAAGTCATTTCGTACATCGGCGGCGAAGGCCACAACCTGCAAGAACACAGCGTCGTGCTGATCCGCGGCGGCCGTGTGAAGGACTTGCCGGGTGTGCGTTACCACATGGTTCGCGGTGCACTGGATACCCAGGGCGTCAAGGATCGTAAGCAAGCCCGCTCGAAGTACGGCGCCAAGCGCGCCAAGGCAGCGAAGAAGTAATAATTGGTCTTTATCATGGCGCTAGTCGCCTGGTAAAAGTGTCGGTCCGGATGGGCCGAGTAAGTGGAGATCATGATGGTCTCCGCGAGTGCAGGCGATGTTGAAAGCGAAGTCTCAGGGTTCGCCCACTCAACTGAAGATTGAAAGGAATTGAAATGCCACGTCGTCGTGAAGTCCCCAAGCGGGAAATTCTGCCGGATCCGAAGTTCGGCAATGTTGATGTCGCCAAGTTCGTCAACGTCCTGATGCTGTCGGGCAAGAAGTCGGTTGCCGAAAACATCATCTATGGCGCGTTTGACCACATCCAGCAAAAGTCCGGCAAGGACCCGCTGGAAGTGTTCGCCGCCGCGCTGGCCAACTGCAAGCCGATGGTTGAAGTCAAGTCGCGCCGCGTTGGCGGCGCCAACTACCAGGTGCCTGTTGAAGTGCGTCCGGTGCGCCGTATGGCCCTGTCGATGCGTTGGCTGCGTGAAGCCGCCAACAAGCGCAGCGAGAAGTCCATGCCGCAACGCCTGGGCGGCGAATTGATGGAAGCGGCCGAAGGCCGCGGCGGCGCAATGAAGAAGCGGGATGAAGTTCACCGTATGGCTGAAGCGAACAAGGCGTTCTCGCACTTCCGCTTCTAACAAAGACAGGACGGGGCCCTCGTTGCATCGGCAGGGCCCTTGTCTATATCTGAATTGGTTCGAGCCGAGCGTTTATTTGAAAAAATTGACGCTCGGTTTCGTGCATTAAAGACTTAGGAATAAATCATGGCTCGCAAGACCCCCATTGAGCGCTACCGCAATATCGGTATTTCCGCGCACATCGATGCAGGTAAAACCACCACGACCGAGCGCGTGCTGTTTTACACAGGCGTGAACCACAAGATCGGTGAAGTGCACGATGGCGCCGCCACCATGGACTGGATGGAGCAGGAGCAAGAGCGCGGCATCACGATTACGTCGGCTGCCACCACCTGTTACTGGAAGGGCATGGCGAACAATTTCCCGGCCCACCACATCAACATCATCGATACCCCGGGCCACGTCGACTTCACCATTGAAGTCGAGCGCTCGATGCGCGTCCTGGACGGCGCCTGCATGGTCTACTGTGCAGTCGGCGGCGTGCAGCCGCAGTCGGAAACCGTGTGGCGCCAGGCCAACAAGTACAAGGTTCCCCGTCTGGCATTCGTCAACAAGATGGACCGTACCGGCGCCAACTTCTTCAAGGTGTACGAGCAGATGCGCGCTCGCCTGAAGGCCAACCCGATCCCGATGCAAGTGCCTATCGGCGCCGAAGAAAACTTCGAAGGCGTGATCGACCTGGTCAAGATGCGCGCGATCTACTGGGACGACGCCAGCCAGGGCATGAAGTTCGACTACCGCGACATTCCGGAAGGCCTGAAGGCTGAAGCCCAGAAGTGGCGTGAAAACCTGGTCGAGACCGCCGCCGAAGCGTCGGAAGACCTGATGAACAAGTACCTGGAAGAAGGCGACCTGACCGAAGCCGAAATCAAGGGCGCGATCCGCCAGCGCACCATCTCGGGCGAAATCGTCCCGATGATGTGCGGCACCGCATTCAAGAACAAGGGCGTGCAGGCCATGCTGGACGGCGTGATCGAATACCTGCCGTCGCCGGTCGACATCCCGCCGGTTCCGGGCCTCAACGAAGACGACGAGCCGGTCGTGCGCGAAGCCAAGGACGACGAGAAGTTCTCCGCCCTGGCGTTCAAGATCGCTACCGACCCGTTCGTCGGCCAGCTGTGCTTCATCCGCTGCTACTCGGGCACCCTGAACTCGGGCGACACCGTGTTGAACTCGGTGAAGTCGAAGAAGGAACGCATTGGCCGTATCGTCCAGATGCACGCCAACCAGCGCGAAGAAATCAAGGAAATGCTGGCAGGCGACATCGCCGCTGTCGTGGGTCTGAAGGACACCACCACCGGCGACACCCTGTGCGACGACAAGTCCGTGGTCGTGCTCGAGCGCATGGTCTTCCCTGAGCCGGTGATCTCGCAGGCCGTCGAGCCCAAGACCAAGGCCGACCAGGAAAAGATGGGCCTGGCCCTGAACCGCCTGGCCGCAGAAGATCCGTCGTTCCGCGTGCGTACCGACGAAGAATCGGGCCAGACCATCATCGCCGGTATGGGCGAGCTGCACCTGGACATCATCGTCGACCGCATGAAGCGCGAATTCAACGTTGAAGCCACCGTCGGCAAGCCGCAGGTTGCCTACCGCGAAACCATCCGCAAGACCTGCGAAGAGTCCGAAGGCAAGTTCGTCAAGCAGTCGGGCGGCCGCGGCCAATACGGCCACGTCGTGCTGAAGATCGAGCCGCAAGAAGCCGGCAAGGGCTTCGAGTTCGTCGACGCGATCAAGGGCGGCACCGTCCCCCGCGAATTCATCCCGGCGGTGGAAAAGGGTGTTCGCGAAACCCTGAACACCGGCGTGCTGGCCGGTTATCCGGTGGTTGACGTCAAGGTCACGCTGTTCTTCGGTTCGTACCACGATGTGGACTCGAACGAAAACGCGTTCCGCATGGCCGGTTCGATGGCGTTCAAGGAAGGTTGCCGTCGCGCCAGCCCGGTGATCCTGGAGCCGATGATGGCGGTCGAAGTGGAAACGCCGGAAGATTACGCCGGTACCGTGATGGGCGACCTGTCGTCCCGCCGCGGCATGGTGCAGGGCATGGATGAAATCGCCGGCGGTGGCGGCAAGATCATCAAGGCTGAAGTCCCGCTGTCGGAAATGTTCGGTTACTCGACGACGCTGCGTTCGGCCACGCAAGGCCGCGCAACCTACTCGATGGAATTCAAGCACTACTCCGAAGCGCCCAAGAACGTGATCGACGCGATCGTCACTTCGAAGGCCAAGTAAGGTCAAGTAAGTCGAGAAAGTATCGATCCGTCCCGTGTGGGGCGGATCACTGTTTAACGTTAAGCAAACATTCGTTCCTTGAAGGAAATCTAAAATGGCAAAAGGCAAGTTTGAGCGGACCAAGCCGCACGTGAACGTGGGCACGATTGGCCACGTTGACCACGGCAAGACCACGCTGACCGCAGCGATTGCGACCGTCCTGTCGAAGAAGTTCGGCGGCGAAGCGAAGGCATATGACCAGATCGACGCGGCGCCGGAAGAAAAGGCGCGCGGCATCACGATCAACACCGCGCACGTCGAATACGAAACTGCAAACCGCCACTACGCGCACGTTGACTGCCCCGGCCACGCCGACTACGTCAAGAACATGATTACCGGTGCAGCGCAGATGGACGGCGCGATCCTGGTGTGCTCGGCCGCAGACGGCCCGATGCCGCAGACGCGCGAACACATCCTGCTGTCGCGCCAGGTTGGCGTTCCTTACATCATCGTGTTCCTGAACAAGGCCGACATGGTGGACGACGCCGAGCTGCTGGAGCTGGTGGAAATGGAAGTGCGCGAACTGCTGTCGAAGTACGAGTTCCCGGGCGACGACCTGCCAATCGTGAAGGGTTCGGCCAAGCTGGCGCTGGAAGGCGACACGGGTCCGCTGGGCGAGCAGGCGATCATGGCGTTGGCCGAAGCGCTGGACAGCTACATTCCGACGCCGGAACGTGCCGTTGACGGTACCTTCCTGATGCCGGTGGAAGACGTGTTCTCGATCTCGGGCCGCGGCACCGTGGTGACCGGTCGTGTCGAGCGCGGCATCGTCAAGGTTGGCGAAGAAATCGAAATCGTCGGTATCCGCGACACCCAGAAGACCACCTGCACCGGCGTGGAAATGTTCCGCAAGCTGCTGGACCAGGGTCAAGCTGGCGACAACGTTGGCGTGCTGCTGCGCGGCACCAAGCGTGAAGACGTGGAGCGTGGCCAGGTGTTGGCCAAGCCGGGTTCGATCAAGCCGCACAAGCACTTCACCGGCGAGATCTATGTCCTGTCGAAGGACGAAGGCGGCCGTCACACCCCGTTCTTCAACAACTACCGTCCGCAGTTCTACTTCCGTACCACGGACGTGACCGGCGCGATCGAACTGCCGAAGGACAAGGAAATGGTCATGCCGGGCGACAACGTGTCGATCACCGTGCAACTGATCAACCCGATCGCGATGGAAGAAGGCCTGCGTTTCGCTATCCGTGAAGGCGGTCGTACCGTCGGCGCCGGCGTCGTCGCCAAGATCTTCGACTGATTGTCGGATCGCAATACCTGTAGCAATTTTCACCATCGCCGGGGATGATCCCATCCCCGGTTCGTTCTTTAAAGGAAAATCATGTCGGTTCCTAGCCAAAAAATCCGTATCCGTCTCAAAGCATTCGACTATCGTCTGATCGACCAGTCCGCACTGGAAATCGTCGACACCGCCAAGCGTACCGGCGCCGTCGTCAAGGGCCCGGTTCCTCTGCCGACCCGCATCCAGCGTTTTGACGTCCTGCGTTCCCCGCACGTCAACAAGACTTCGCGCGACCAGTTCGAAATCCGTACCCATCAGCGCCTGATGGATATCGTCGATCCGACCGACAAGACGGTTGACGCATTGATGAAGCTGGACCTGCCCGCTGGCGTTGATGTAGAAATCAAGCTGCAATAAAAGCAGGCAATGTGTTGGAAAAGCGCACAACCTATGGTTGTGCGCTTTTTTATTCCGGGCTATAATGCTCGGCTTCGATGTGGGTTTTGCGTCTGCGGAGCCCGCAATTATTGGTAGTACGAACATCAGCCCCGCCCAATCGCAGGCGGGAATGGAGAAAACAATGAGCCTGGGCCTTGTTGGTCGCAAGGTTGGTATGATGCGCATCTTCACGGAAGATGGGGATTCGATCCCTGTGACCGTGCTGGACGTGTCCAACAACCGCGTGACACAAATCAAAACGCCTGAAGTGGATGGTTATTCCGCTGTTCAGGTGACCTTCGGTCAGCGTCGCGCTTCCCGCGTGACCAAAGCCGCTGCCGGCCACTACGCCAAAGCTGGCGTTGAAGCTGGTACCGTTCTCAAAGAATTCCGTGTTGACGCCGCCAAGGTTGCCGAATTGAAGGCAGGCGAGGTCGTGGGCATCGGCATGTTCGAAGTCGGTCAGAAAGTGGACGTCCAGGGCGTCTCGATCGGTAAGGGCTACGCCGGTACCATCAAGCGTTACAACTTCTCGTCGGGTCGCGCGACCCACGGTAACTCCCGTTCGCACAACGTTCCTGGCTCCATCGGTATGGCGCAGGATCCGGGCCGCGTGTTCCCGGGCAAGCGCATGACCGGCCATCTGGGCGATGTTACCACCACGGTGCAGAACCTGGAAATCGCCCGTGTCGACGCCGAACGTCAGCTGCTGCTGGTCAAGGGCGCCGTTCCCGGCGCCAAGAACGGTCAAGTGATCGTTTCGCCCGCAGTCAAAGTCAAAGCGAAGAAGGGGGCCTGATCAATGGAACTGAAGCTCCTGAATGACCAAGGTCAAGCTGCTTCGAACGTCGCCGCACCGGATACCATTTTCGGCCGCGACTACAACGAAGCCCTGATCCACCAGGTCGTGGTTGCCTACCAAGCGAATGCTCGCAGCGGCAACCGCAAGCAAAAGGATCGTGAAGAAGTCAGTCACACCACCAAGAAGCCCTGGCGCCAAAAGGGTACCGGCCGCGCACGCGCCGGTATGTCCTCGTCGCCGTTGTGGCGCGGTGGTGGTCGCATCTTCCCGAACTCGCCCGACGAAAACTTCACGCACAAGGTCAACAAGAAGATGTATCGCGCAGGCGTCTGCTCGATCCTGTCTCAGTTGGCACGCGAAGGCCGCCTGTCGGTCGTTGAGAATTTCGCCGTCGAAGCGCCGAAGACAAAGCTGTTGTCCCAGAAGCTGAAGGGCATGGGCCTGGATTCGGTGCTCGTGATCACCGACAGCCTGGACGAGAACCTGCTGCTGGCATCCCGCAATCTGCCGGGCGTGCTGGTGGTTGAGCCGCGTCAGGCTGATCCCGTGTCGCTGGTGTACTTCAAGAATATCTTGATCACCAAGTCGGCTCTGGCAAAGATTGAGGAGTTGCTGGCATGAACGCAATCGTGAAACATAGCGAAGAGCGCCTGATGAAGGTGCTGCTGGCGCCGGTCATCTCTGAAAAGGCAACCTTCGTGGCCGAGAAGAACGAGCAAGTCGTTTTCCTGGTCGCCAAGGATGCAACCAAGCTGGAAGTCAAGGCCGCTGTCGAACTGCTGTTCAAGGTGGAAGTCGAGTCCGTGCAAGTGGCAAACCGCCAGGGCAAGCAAAAGCGCTCCGGCAAGACCATGGGCCGTCGCAACCACACCCGTCGCGCCTTCGTCAGCCTGAAGCCGGGTCAAGAGATCAACTTCACCGAGGAGGCTAAATAATGGCACTCGTAAAAGTTAAGCCGACCTCGCCCGGCCGGCGCGGTATGGTCAAGGTCGTTAATCCCGACCTGTACAAGGGCCGTCCGCTGGCATCGCTGGTCGAAAAGAAGTCCAAGACCGCTGGCCGCAACAACAACGGTCACATCACCACCCGCCACATCGGCGGTGGCCACAAGCAGCATTACCGCGTTGTCGACTTCCGTCGCAACAAGGACGGTATTCCTGCCAAGGTCGAGCGTATCGAATACGACCCGAACCGTACCGCGCACATCGCATTGCTGTGCTACGCGGACGGCGAGCGCAAGTACATCATCGCTCCCAAGGGCCTGACCGTGGGTGATTCGCTGATCAGCGGCTCGGAAGCGCCGATCAAGTCGGGCAACACCCTGCCGATCCGCAACATTCCGGTCGGCACCACCATCCACTGCGTGGAAATGCTGCCGGGCAAGGGCGCACAGATCGCCCGTACCGCCGGCGCTGCCGTGGTACTGATGGCGCGTGAAGGCACCTACGCCCAGGTTCGCCTGCGTTCCGGTGAAGTGCGTCGCGTTCACATCGAATGTCGCGCCACCATCGGCGAAGTCGGCAACGGCGAGCACAACCTGCGCAAGATCGGCAAGGCCGGTGCGACGCGTTGGCGCGGTATCCGCCCGACCGTTCGCGGTGTGGTCATGAACCCGGTCGACCACCCGCACGGTGGTGGTGAAGGTAAGACTGCGGCTGGCCGTCACCCGGTTTCGCCGTGGGGTCAGCAGACCAAGGGCAAGAAGACTCGTAGCAACAAGCGTACGACTTCGATGATTGTCTCGCGTCGCGGCAAGAAATAAGGGATAAAACATGACACGTTCATTGAAAAAAGGTCCGTTCTGCGACGCGCATCTGGTGAAGAAGGTGGAAACCGCCCAGGCGACAAAGGACAAGAAGCCGATCAAGACCTGGTCGCGTCGTTCGACGATCATGCCGGACTTCATCGGCCTGACGATCGCGGTGCATAACGGCAAGCAGCACGTGCCGGTCTATGTGTCGGAAAACATGGTTGGTCACAAGCTCGGCGAATTCGCGCTGACCCGTACGTTCAAGGGTCACGCTGCCGATAAGAAGGCTAAGAAATAAGGTCCTATGATGGAAACTAAAGCTACTCTGCGCGGTGTGCACCTGTCGGCCCAGAAGGGCCGCCTGGTTGCAGACCTGATCCGCGGTAAACAAGTTGATCAGGCACTGAATATCTTGGCTTTCAGCCCCAAAAAGGGCGCGGCGATCATCAAGAAGGTTCTGGAGTCCGCAATTGCGAACGCCGAACACAATGATGGCGCTGACATTGACGAGCTGAAGGTCAAGACCATTTATGTGGAAAAGGGTGCGGTCCTCAAGCGCTTCACAGCGCGTGCGAAGGGCCGTGGTGATCGTATTTCCAAGCAATCGTGTCACATCTACGTGACCGTCGGAAACTAAGGAGTCACGATGGGACAGAAGATTCATCCAACCGGTTTCCGTCTGGCGGTTACACGTAACTGGGGCTCGCGTTGGTATGCAGGCAATAACAACTTTGCCGACATGCTCAACGAGGACCTGAAGGTCCGTGCTTACCTGAAGAAGAAACTGAAGAACGCTTCGGTTGGCCGCGTCGTGATCGAGCGTCCGGCGAAGAACGCCCGCATCACCATTTACAGCTCCCGTCCGGGCGTTGTGATCGGCAAGAAGGGCGAGGACATCGAAGTGCTGAAGACCGCACTGGCCAAGCTGATGGGCGTGCCCGTGCACGTCAACATCGAGGAAATCCGCAAGCCGGAAGCCGATGCCCAACTGATCGCCGATTCGATCTGCCAGCAGCTGGAAAAGCGCATCATGTTCCGTCGCGCCATGAAGCGTGCGATGCAGAACGCCATGCGCCTGGGTGCACAAGGCATCAAGATCATGTCGTCGGGTCGCCTGAACGGCATCGAAATCGCCCGTACCGAATGGTACCGCGAAGGCCGTGTGCCCCTGCACACCCTGCGTGCCGATATCGACTACGGTTTTGGCGAAGCTGAAACCACCTACGGCATCATCGGCGTCAAGGTGTGGGTCTACAAGGGCGATCGCCTGGCAAACGGCGAAGCTCCGGTGCTGGTCGGCGAACTGGACGACGACAAGAAGCGTCGTGGTCCGCGTCGTGACGACGGCAAGCCGGGTGCTCGTCCCCGCTCGAAGACTGGCGCTCCTGGCGCCGGCGCGAAGCGCGGTGGACGTCCTCAAGCTGCCGATGCCGGTGTGTCGGCTGAGAAAGCAGGAGAATAATCATGCTGCAACCAGCACGTAGAAAATATCGTAAAGAACAAAAGGGTCGTAATACCGGCATTTCGCACACCCGCGGAACCGCCGTGTCGTTCGGCGACTTTGGTCTGAAGGCAGTCGGCCGTGGCCGTCTTACCGCCCGTCAGATCGAAGCCGCACGTCGCGCGATGACCCGTCACATCAAGCGCGGTGGCCGTATCTGGATCCGCGTGTTCCCGGACAAGCCGATCTCCCAGAAGCCTGCTGAAGTGCGTATGGGTAACGGCAAGGGCAACCCGGAGTACTACGTGGCTGAAATCCAGCCAGGCAAGGTACTGTACGAGATGGACGGTGTTGACGAAACTCTGGCGCGCGAGGCGTTCCGTTTGGCTGCTGCCAAATTGCCGCTGTCGACGACTTTCGTTGTTCGTCAAGTCGGTCAATAATTAGGAGCGGAACATGAAAGCATCTGAACTCCGCGGTAAGGACAAGGCATCGTTGGAAAAGGAACTGGGCGAGTTGTTGAAGGCCCAGTTCAGCCTGCGCATGCAAATTGCAACCCAGCAACTGAACAATACCGCACAGCTGAAGAAAGTACGTCGCGACATCGCGCGTGTGAAAACTGTGATCAACTCGAAGGATGGTCAACAATGAACGATCAAGTGAAACAAGCGCTCAAGCGCACGCTGATTGGCAAAGTTGTGTCCGACAAGATGGACAAGACTGTTACCGTCCTGATCGAGCGTCACGTCAAGCACCCGCTGTACGGCAAGATCATCGTGCGCACCAAGAAGTACCATGCGCATGACGAGTCGAACACGGCCAAGGCCGGCGACACTGTCGAGATCCAGGAGGGCCGTCCGGTCTCCAAGACCAAAGCCTGGACCGTGACACGTGTTGTACAAGAAGCACAAATCGTATAAGTAGTTAAGTAGTCCTTGCGCGCTCGATATTATGCTGCCATAATATCGAGCTCTCTTCTTGCTGCGCCCTGCCTGCAGGAAGAGTCAAAAAAGTAGCTAAATTCGTCCCCTAACTAGCGAGTTCGCTTGCTAACAGGGCCAAGACTGACCGCTTCTGCATTGTGCGCGGCGGATTAAGTTGGGAAAGAAAATATCATGATTCAAACTGAAAGCCGGCTCGAAGTGGCCGACAACACTGGTGCGCGCGAAGTCCTGTGCATCAAGGTCTTGGGTGGTTCCAAGCGCCGCTATGCGGGCATTGGCGACGTGATCAAGGTTACTGTTAAGAGCGCAGCTCCGCGTGGTCGCGTCAAAAAAGGTGAAATTTATAACGCTGTCGTCGTGCGCACCGCAAAGGGTGTCCGTCGTCAGGATGGTTCTCTGGTCAAGTTCGATGGTAATGCAGCTGTCCTGCTGAACGCTAAGCTCGAGCCGATCGGCACCCGTATCTTTGGGCCGGTGACTCGTGAGCTGCGTACGGAGCGCTTCATGAAGATCGTCTCCCTGGCGCCTGAAGTTCTGTAAGGAGTGGTCATGACAAAGATTCGTAAAAACGATGAAGTCATCGTGTTGACCGGCAAAGACAAGGGCAAGCGCGGTGTCGTGGCTGCTCGCGTCAGCGCCGATTATGTCATTGTGGAAGGCGTCAACGTCGCTAAGAAGGCAACCCGCCCGAACCCGATGACTGGTGCAACTGGCGGCATCGTCGATAAGCTGATGCCAATTCATGTGTCCAACGTTGCGTTGTTCAACGCAGCTAGCGGCAAGGCAGATCGTGTGGCTTACAAGGAAGTGGACGGCAAGAAAGTCCGCGCCTACAAGTCGAGCGGCGAAGTCGTTAAGGTTTAATCATCATGGCACGTCTTCAACAGTTCTATAAAGATAAAGTCGTTGCTGACCTGACTGCGAAGTATTCGTATAAGTCGGCAATGGAAGTTCCGCGCATCCTGAAGATCACCCTGAACATGGGTCTGTCGGAAGCGGTAGCGGACAAGAAAATCATCGAGCACGCAGTGGGCGATCTGACCAAGATCGCCGGCCAGAAGCCGGTGGTGACCAAGGCGCGTAAGGCGATCGCGGGTTTCAAGATCCGTGAAGGTTACCCCATCGGTTGCATGGTGACCCTGCGTGGCGCGCGCATGTACGAATTCCTGGATCGTCTGATCACCGTGGCCCTGCCGCGCGTGCGTGACTTCCGTGGCGTGTCGGGTCGTGCGTTCGACGGTCGTGGCAACTACAACATCGGCGTGAAAGAGCAGATCATTTTCCCCGAAATCGAGTACGACAAGATCGATGCGCTGCGTGGCATGAATATCAGCATTACCACGACTGCGAAGACCGACGACGAAGCGAAAGCGCTCCTCGCCGCATTTAAATTCCCGTTCAGAAACTGAGGATGCCATGGCAAAACTGGCACTGATTAACCGTGAACAAAAGCGCGCTGCACTGGTGAAGAAGTACGCCGCCAAGCGCGCCGAGTTGAAGGCTGTTATCGACGACCAATCGAAGTCGGAAGAAGAGCGTTACGAAGCTCGCCTGAAGCTGCAGGCGCTGCCGCGCAATTCGGCTCCGACCCGTCAGCGCAATCGTTGCGCACTGACAGGCCGTCCCCGTGGTACTTTCCGCAAGTTCGGATTGGGCCGTATCAAGGTCCGTGAAATCGCCATGCGCGGCGAAATCCCGGGTTTGACCAAAGCTAGCTGGTAATAGGAGAAGAAGCAATGAGTATGAGCGATCCTATCGCCGATATGCTGACCCGTATCCGCAATGCGCAAGGCGTGAACAAGACTACCGTCGTCATGCCGTCTTCCAAAGTGAAGGTAGCCATTGCCAACGTCCTCAAGGACGAGGGTTATATCGAAGATTTCGCCGTTGTTGCCGCTGAAGGCAAGGCTGAATTGAAAATCGGTTTGAAGTATTACGCCGGCCGTCCGGTTATCGAGCGCCTGGAGCGCGTGTCCCGTCCGGGTCTGCGCATCTACAAGGGCAAGGACGATATCCCGAACGTCATGAATGGCCTGGGCGTGGCGATTGTGTCCACCCCGCGCGGCGTGATGACTGACCGCAAAGCACGCGCAACCGGTGTCGGTGGCGAAGTGATTTGCTACGTGGCCTAAGGAGTGCAAGATGTCTCGTGTAGGTAAAATGCCTGTTGCACTGCCGAATGGCGCGGAAGCGACCATCACTGCAGCGCACATCACCGTCAAGGGCCCGCTGGGCTCGCTGACGCAGCCGCTGACCAACAAGGTCAAGGTGGCAAACAACAATGGCTCGCTGAGCTTCGAAGTGGCTGATGACAGCCGTGAAGCGAATGCGATGTCCGGCACCCTGCGTGCCCTGGTCAACAACATGGTCAACGGCGTCACCAAGGGCTTCGAAAAGAAGCTGACGCTGGTTGGCGTGGGCTTCCGTGCACAGGCGCAAGGCGACAAGCTGAACCTGTCGCTGGGCTTCTCGCACCCCATCGTTCACCAGATGCCTGCAGGTATCAAGGTTGAGACCCCGACCCAGACCGAAATCCTGATCAAGGGTATCGATCGCCAGGTGGTTGGCCAGGTCGCCGCAGAAATTCGCGCGTACCGCGAACCCGAACCCTATAAGGGCAAGGGTGTTCGCTACGCTGACGAAGTGGTGACGCTCAAAGAAACCAAGAAGAAGTAATAGGGGTTGATGATGGATAAGAAACAATCTCGTCTGCGCCGCGCGACGCAAACTCGTGCCAAGATCGCAGAACTGAAGGTCAATCGCCTGGCCGTGCATCGTACCAATACGCACATTTACGCCAGCGTCATCGGTCCTGATGCAAACGTGCTGGCTTCGGCCTCCACCCTGGAAGCGGAAGTTCGCGCCCAGCTGGCTGGCCAGTCGGGCAAGGGCGGCAACGCCGCTGCCGCGGCACTGATCGGCAAGCGCGTTGCGGAAAAGGCCCTGAAGGCGGGTGTGACCGAAGTCGCATTCGACCGTTCCGGTTTCCGTTATCACGGTCGCGTCAAGGCGTTGGCTGAAGCTGCGCGTGAAGCCGGCCTGAAGTTCTAAGGATAATCATCATGGCAAAAATGCAATCGAAAACGCAAAGCGACAAGCCTGATGACGGCATGCGCGAAAAGATGATCGCGGTCAACCGCGTCACCAAGGTGGTGAAGGGCGGCCGTATTATGGGTTTCGCTGCGCTGGCAGTGGTTGGTGACGGCGATGGCCGCATCGGCATGGGCAAGGGCAAATCGAAGGAAGTGCCTGTCGCCGTGCAGAAGGCAATGGAAGAAGCCCGCCGCAAGATGATCAAGGTCACCTTGAAGAACGGCACCCTGCATCACACCGTGATCGGCAAGCACGGCGCATCGTCGGTTCTGATGTCGCCGGCCAAGGACGGTACCGGCGTGATCGCCGGCGGCCCGATGCGCGCGATCTTCGAAGTGATGGGCGTGACCAACGTGGTGGCTAAGTCGACCGGTTCGACCAACCCCTACAACATGGTGCGTGCTACCCTCGACGGTCTGTCGAAGATGAACACTCCGGCTGAAGTTGCTGCCAAGCGCGGCAAGTCGGTCGAAGAAATCCTGGGCTAAGGTGATTCAGATGGCTAACACAATCAAAGTCAAGCTGGTCAAGGGTCTGATCGGTACTCGTCAGGATCACCGCGCAACCGTGCGCGGTCTGGGTCTGCGTCGCGTCAACTCGGTTGCCGAGCTGGAAGACACCCCATCGGTGCGCGGCATGATCAACAAAGTGTCCTATCTTGTGAAAGTGGTGTCGTAAGCGTCAGCTTGCGAACGGAGCGAATCATGCAATTAAACACAATCCAACCCGCAGAAGGCGCAAAGCACTACAAGCGTCGCGTCGGTCGTGGTATCGGTTCGGGCCTGGGCAAGACTGCCGGCCGCGGCCACAAGGGTCAGAAATCGCGTTCGGGCGGTTTCCACAAGGTCGGTTTCGAAGGCGGCCAGATGCCTTTGCAACGTCGTCTGCCCAAGCGCGGCTTCAAGTCGCTGGCAACGCCGTACAAGGCTGAAGTGCGCCTGTCGGACCTGGAAAAACTGCCCGTCGCCGAGATCGATGTGCTGGCACTCAAGCAAGCCGGCCTCGTGTCGGAACTGGCTCGTGTCGTGCGTATCATCAAGGCTGGCGAATTGACCAAGAAGGTAACCGTCAAGGGCCTGATCGCTACCAAGGGTGCCAAGGCTGCAATCGAAGCCGCTGGCGGTTCTGTTGGCGAGTGATCCGGGCTCGGAGCATTAATTGGCAACTACTCCTCAAATAGCGAAAGGCGCCGCCAAAGGCTTCCCATGGGGCCGTTTGTGGTTCCTGCTGGGAGCGTTGGTCGTCTATCGCATCGGTGCGCATATCCCGGTTCCGGGTATCGACCCGACGCAGCTGGCCCAATTGTTCAAGCAGAACCAGGGCGGCATCCTGGGCATGTTCAACATGTTCTCCGGTGGTGCTCTGTCGCGTTTCACGATCTTCGCACTGGGGATCATGCCGTACATCTCGGCATCGATCATCATGCAGCTGCTGTCGGTAGTTTCGCCGCAGCTGGAGGCGTTGAAGAAAGAGGGTGAAGCCGGTCGTCGCAAGATCACGCAGTACACGCGTTACGGCACCCTGGTGCTGGCGACGTTCCAGGCGCTGGGCATTGCAGTGGCGCTGGAGTCGCAAGCCGGCCTGGTGCTGGATCCGGGCCTGGCGTTTCGCCTGACTACCGTGGTGACGCTGGTTACCGGCACGATGTTCCTGATGTGGCTGGGTGAGCAGATTACCGAACGTGGTCTGGGCAACGGCATCTCGATCATCATCTTCGCTGGTATCGCGGCTGGTTTGCCGAATGCTCTGGGTGGTTTGTTCGAACTGGTCCGTACGGGTTCGATGAGCGCCTTGTCGGCGATCCTGATTTGCGTGATCGTGGCGCTGGTGACCTTCCTGGTGGTGTTCATCGAACGCGGCCAGCGCAAGATCCTGGTCAATTATGCCAAGCGTCAGGTCGGCAACAAGATCTACGGCGGCCAAAGCAGCCATTTGCCGCTGAAGCTGAACATGGCAGGCGTGATCCCGCCGATCTTCGCATCGTCGATCATCCTGTTCCCGGCGACGATCACCAGCTGGTTTACGTCGGGCGACACGTCGAATCCCTTCATTCGTTTCCTGAAGGATCTGGCGGCATCGATGGCGCCGGGCGAGCCGATCCATGCTCTGTTGTATGCGGCGGCCATTGTGTTCTTCTGCTTTTTCTATACCGCGCTGGTGTTCAACAGCAAGGAAACGGCAGATAACCTGAAGAAGAGTGGTGCATTTGTTCCGGGTATCCGCCCGGGCGACCAGACGGCGCGTTACATCGACAAGATCCTGACGCGTCTGACACTGGCTGGTGCGGTCTATATCACGCTGGTCTGTCTGTTGCCCGAGTTCCTGATTGCCCGCTGGAAAGTGCCGTTCTACTTCGGTGGCACATCGCTCTTGATCATCGTGGTCGTGACCATGGACTTCATGGCTCAGGTGCAGAATTATGTAATGTCGCAGCAGTACGAATCGTTGCTTCGCAAGGCTAATTTCAAAGGCGGCATGACTCCGCGTTAAGCGGACCCGGTTCCAATGGAAGAAGACGGGAATGGCAAAAGACGATGTTATTCAGATGCAAGGCGAGATTCTGGAAAATCTCCCTAACGCGACATTCAGGGTTAAGTTGGAAAACGGGCATGTTGTACTCGGCCATATTTCCGGGAAGATGCGGATGAACTATATCCGCATCCTGCCAGGCGATAAGGTAACGGTGGAACTGACGCCTTACGATTTGAGCCGGGCACGTATCGTGTTCCGTACCAAGTAACAGTGAATCGAACCTAGTATTGAAAGAAAGAGGGCCACAATGAAAGTGCTCGCATCAGTGAAGCGGATCTGCCGCAACTGCAAAATCATCAAGCGCAATGGCGTCGTTCGTGTGATCTGCACCGAACCCCGCCACAAGCAGCGCCAAGGTTAACTTAACGTTATTGATCGAGGAATAACGCATGGCACGTATTGCAGGGGTCAACATCCCCAACCATCAGCACACCGTGATCGGCCTGACCGCCATCTATGGTATTGGCCGTCCGCGCGCAGAAGACATCTGTGTCGCAACCGGCGTTCCGACCAACAAGAAGGTCAAGGACCTGGACGATAACGAGCTGGAAAAGCTGCGTGACGAAATCGCCAAGTTCGTCGTGGAAGGCGATCTGCGCCGTGAGTTGTCCATGAACATCAAGCGTTTGATGGACCTGGGCTGCTACCGTGGCCTGCGTCACCGTCGCGGTCTGCCGGTGCGTGGCCAACGTACCCGTACCAATGCCCGCACTCGCAAGGGTCCGCGCAAGGCCGCTCAATCGCTGAAGAAATAATCCCGGCAGGCGCTAGTCACTGGTCGGATTCAAGGAAATCATTATGGCAAAGTCCCCCAACAACGCAGCAGCATCGCGTGTTCGTAAGAAAGTAAAGAAGAACGTTGCTGAAGGTATCGCGCACGTTCACGCTTCGTTCAACAACACCATCATCACGATCACCGACCGCCAGGGCAATGCCCTGTCGTGGGCGACTTCGGGTGGTGCTGGCTTCAAGGGTTCGCGCAAGTCGACTCCGTTCGCTGCCCAGGTCGCTGCTGAAACAGCCGGCAAGGTTGCGATCGAATGCGGCATCAAGAACCTGGAAGTGCGTATCAAGGGTCCGGGCCCTGGCCGTGAATCCGCCGTGCGCGCCCTGAACAACCTGGGCATCAAGATCACCCAGATCCAGGACGTGACTCCGGTTCCGCACAACGGCTGCCGTCCGCCGAAGCGCCGTCGCATCTAAGTTGTACGCATTTATGTAGTATAATCTTGCGCTTTGCGGGATTCGGCTGAAAAGCCCCCCCACGAAACGCCGGAAACCACCCGCCAATGACCTTGGCGGGTTTTGTTCTTAAGACCACTGTCTGATCCTGCGCATTTTTTGCGTATGCAGATCAGACTAGCGTCCGGCTGTACGGGACGTCATTCAATAAAGGAAATACTGTGGCACGTTATATCGGACCCAAAGCAAAACTCTCCCGCCGCGAAGGCACCGACCTGTTCCTGAAGAGCGCACGCCGCTCGCTGGATTCCAAGTGCAAGCTGGATTCCAAGCCAGGCCAGCACGGCCGCACTTCGGGCGCCCGCACCTCCGACTACGGCAACCAGCTGCGCGAAAAGCAGAAGGTCAAGCGCATGTACGGCGTCCTCGAGCGTCAGTTCCGCCGCTACTTCGCTGAAGCCGACCGCCGCAAGGGCAACACCGGCGAAAACCTGCTCAAGTTGCTGGAATCGCGCCTGGACAACGTCGTCTACCGCATGGGCTTCGGCTCGACCCGCGCTGAAGCGCGTCAGCTGGTCTCGCACAAGGCGCTGACCGTCAACGGTATCGTCGTCAACATCGCTTCCTACTCGGTCAAGGCCGGCGACGTCATCGCCATCCGCGAAAAGGCCAAGAAGCAAGTGCGTATCGCTGAAGCCCTGTCGCTGGCTGAGCAATCCGGTTTCCCGTCGTGGGTTGCCGTCGATGCCAAGAAGCTGGAAGCGACCTTCAAGTCGTCGCCGGACCGCAGCGAAATCGCCAATGACGTCAACGAATCGCTGATCGTCGAATTGTATTCGCGTTAATCCGTAGCACTCAGTATCTCCGTGCCCACCATCAGGTGGGCATTTTTCCGAACTGCCATCAGCCTTATCGGCGTAACGAGCCGAGGGTATTGAAAAGGACATTTCATGCAAAACAGTTTGTTGAAGCCCCGCATCATCGAAGTGGAAGCAATCGCTCCCGGTCACGCCAAGGTCGTGATGGAGCCGTTCGAGCGCGGTTACGGTCACACCCTGGGCAATGCGCTGCGTCGCGTGCTGCTGTCGACCATGACCGGCTATGCGCCGACCGAAGTCACCATCGCCGGCGTGGTCCACGAGTATTCCTCGCTGGACGGCGTGCAAGAAGACGTGGTCGACATCCTGCTGAACCTGAAGGGCGTGGTTTTCAAGCTGCACAACCGTGACGAAGTCACCCTGACCCTGAAGAAAGAAGGCGAAGGCGTGGTGCTGGCATCGGATATCGACCTGCCGCACGATGTCGAGCTGATCAATCCGGATCACGTGATCGCCAATCTGACCGCCGGCGGCAAGCTGGACATGCAGATCAAGGTCGAGAAGGGCCGCGGCTATGTGCCGGGCAACGTTCGCCGCCTGTCGGAAGATACCAACAAGACCATCGGTCGCATCATCCTGGACGCATCGTTCTCGCCAGTGCGCCGCGTTTCCTACGCCGTCGAATCGGCGCGTGTGGAACAGCGTACCGACCTGGATAAGCTGGTCATGAACATCGAGACCAACGGCGTCATCACTCCGGAAGAAGCGATCCGCCAGTCGGCCCGCGTGCTGGTTGACCAGCTCAACGTGTTTGCCGCCCTGGAAGGCACCGAAGCGACCGCCGAAGCGCCGTCGCGCGCACCGCAGGTCGATCCGATCCTGCTGCGTCCGGTCGACGACCTGGAGCTGACCGTGCGTTCGGCAAACTGCCTGAAGGCCGAGAACATCTACTACATCGGCGACCTGATCCAGCGCAGCGAAAACGAATTGCTCAAGACCCCGAACCTGGGTCGCAAGTCGTTGAACGAAATCAAGGAAGTCCTGGCTTCGCGTGGCCTGACCCTGGGCATGAAGCTGGAAAACTGGCCGCCTGCCGGCCTGGAGAAGTAATTCTGATGCTAACGGCCGGCGAGTATTTCAGCCGGCCGTAGCGGCAAGAAATAAAGCAGTACCTGTTGTTCATTCGTTTGTTTTTCGTCATTTACCGGTCCGCGAGCGGGTCAGCCAAGCTGGCTTTGCCGATAGAAGAACTGGATCAAAACTGTTATCTGAAAGGAAATCATCATGCGTCACCGTCACGGTCTCCGTAAACTGAACCGTACTTCGTCCCACCGTCTGGCAATGCTGCGCAACATGACCGTTTCGCTGCTGCGCCACGAAGCCATCAAGACCACCCTGCCGAAGGCCAAGGAACTGCGCCGCGTCGTCGAGCCGATCCTGACCCTGGGCAAGACCGACACCCTGGCCAACAAGCGCCTGGCATTCAACCGCCTGCGCGACCGCGAAATCGTCGGCAAGCTGTTCTCCGAACTGGGCCCGCGCTACGCTACCCGCAATGGCGGCTACCTGCGCATCCTGAAGATGGGTTTCCGTCAAGGCGACAACGCCCCGATGGCATTCGTCGAACTGGTTGACCGTCCGGAAGTCAGCGACGATGCAGAAGTCCAGACCGCCGAATAATTCCGGTTGTCACAATTAAAAAAGCCAGGCATTGCCTGGCTTTTTTGTTTCTGCGGCCGGCGGGCGGATGAGTGTGCCGCCCGCCGATGCGCTGCAACTGTTCTTGACTTGAGCGGAGTGGCGGCACGCCCGCCGCAGATGTGGTTGAATATGGGACCGCATCTGCCGCGCAGCCCCACGTTCCCGCAGAGGCCGCCCATTTCATCCGCAGCCGCCATGCCTGGGCATCGCCGGGCCAGCATGGCAAAGGACCGCAGACATGACATCATCCTTATTGAACCAGCCGCTGCTGGTGTTGACCAATGTACCTGAGCAGGAGCTGGCGCAATCCCTGGCGCGCGCGCTGGTGGACGGGGGGCTGGCCGCCTGCGTCAACATCCTGGCGCCGGTGGCGTCGGTGTACCGCTGGCAAGGCCGGGTGGAACACGCGGTCGAGATTCCGCTGCTGATCAAGACCACGCAGGCGCGCTATGGGGAAGTCGAGCAGGCGATCTGCCGGGCCCATCCTTACGATGTGCCGGAAATCGTCGCGCTGCCGGTCGCGGCCGGCTTGCCGGCGTATCTGGGGTGGATAAGGGAAGAGACCGGCCAGCCCCTGCGCACCTAGAGCGCGTTTCTCGCCTGTCGATGTAACGCGTTCCACGATGAAGAATCCAATTTGAGCCGCATGAACAAAACCGAGAACCGTTTTTACCGTAGCATGCATCGCCTGCTGCTGAACATCCTTTGCCTGTTGCCGCTGGCGGCACTGCTGTCATTGAGCCCGGCCCGTGCCGCCGATGACTACCTGCCGCCGGAACAGGCCTTCCAGCTCAGCGCGCGCATGCTGGATGCCGCCACGCTGGAGCTGAGCTACCGGATCGCGGACGGCTATTACATGTACCGTGACCGCTTCCATTTCAGCGCCGAGGGGGCGACGCTGGGCGAGCCGCAATTCCCGCATGGTGTGACCAAGTACGACGAGAATTTCCAGAAAGAGGTTGAGACCTATCACCAGGCGGTGACGGCGCGCATCCCGGTGGCGGACGCGGCCGGCCCGTTCACCGTCAATGCGGTGTCGCAGGGCTGCGCCGACAAGGGCTTGTGCTATCCGCCGATGACGTTGAAAGTGAACCTGTCGCCGCAGGCAATCGGCACCGTGGTGCGGGCCGGCAGCGCGAGCGGGGCAGGCGATGAGGCGGCGTCGGCCGGCGGCGCCGATGTCGATGGCATCGCCGCGGTGCTCAAGGGCGGCAAGCTGTGGAGCATTCTCTCGCTGTTCTTCATCCTCGGCATCGGCTTGTCGTTCACGCCCTGCGTGTTGCCGATGGTGCCCATCCTGTCTTCCATCATCGTCGGCCAGCAAGGAACGGCCTCGGGCCAGGGACGCACCCGCAGCTTCCTGCTGTCGGTCGATTACGCGCTGGGCATGGCGCTGGTCTATACGGCGCTGGGCGTGGCCGCGGGCATGCTGGGAGAAGGCTTGTCGGCATATCTGCAGAATCCCTGGATCCTGGGCGCCTTCGCACTGCTGATGGCCGGCCTGGCCTTGTCCATGTTCGATGTCTATCAGCTGCAGGTGCCGGCCGCGCTGCAGTCGAAACTGTCGAGCGCTTCCGGCGGCGGCAGCGGCACATGGGTGGGCGTATTCCTGATGGGCGCCATTTCCGCATTGATCGTAGGCCCTTGCGTGGCCGCTCCCCTGGCCGGCGCATTGCTGTATATCAGCCAGAGCGGCAACGTGGTGCTGGGCGGCAGTGCATTGTTCGCCATGGCGCTGGGCATGAGCGTGCCGTTGTTGCTGATCGGCGCCTCCGCCGGCGCCTTGCTGCCGCGCGCCGGCGCCTGGATGGATGCCGTCAAGCGTTTCTTCGGCGTACTGATGCTGGGTACCGCGCTGTGGATGGTGGCGCCGGTGATCCCGGCCTGGCTGCAGGTCGCCGGTTGGGCCGCGCTCGGCATTGGGTATGGCGCCTACCTGCTGTGGTCGCGTCCGGCCGGCTGGCTGGCGCGCGCCTTCGGCCTGGCGTTCGCCGCGCTGGGATTGCTGCAGCTGGTCAGCGTGGCCACCGGCGGGCGCGATCCGCTGGCGCCATTGGCGCATCTGGCCGCGCCAGGGGCAACTGCCGCGCACACGGAGTTCGTGCGGGTGCGCTCATCGGCCGAGCTGGACGCCGCGCTGGCGCAAAATGCCCGCGGCGAGCGCCGGCCGGTGATGCTGGATTTCTATGCCGACTGGTGCGTCTCCTGCAAGGAGATGGAACGCTTCACCTTCACCGACGCCCGCGTGAAGGAACGCTTTAGCCGGATGCTGTTGCTGCAGATCGATGTCACCGCCAATAACGCCGACGACCGCGCCATGCTCAGGCGCTTCAACCTGTTCGGGCCGCCGGGCATCATGTTCTTCAGTGCCGACGGCAAGGAACAGGTTGGCAAGCGCGTCATCGGCTACCAGGACGCCGACCGTTTCCTGGCGGTATTGCAGGGCTTGTAAGGAAGTTTCGGGCTTAGGTAGATCATCATTGCGTCACGTTATTTGGTTACGTCTTAATAATTGTTGGACGAAGCCATCGCGCGAGCTATAGTCAATCTTCTGTTTTACCCTCACCCTCGAACAAGGAGACCGTTATGACACTGCGTCTGGGCGATACCGCGCCGGATTTCGAGCAAGAATCCTCGATCGGCAAGATCAAATTCCACGACTGGGCGGGCGATTCCTGGGTCGTGCTGTTTTCCCATCCGGCCGATTTCACGCCGGTCTGCACCACCGAACTGGGCCTGACCGCCAAGCTCAAGCCGGAGTTCGACAAGCGCAACGTCAAGGCCATCGCGCTGTCGGTGGACGGCGCCGAAGCCCACCAGCAATGGATCAAGGACATCGAGGAAACCCAGCAGACCGTGGTCGGTTTCCCCATCGTGGCCGACGTCGACAAGAAGGTTGCCGGCCTGTACGACATGATCCACCCGAACCAGTCCGAGACCGCCACCGTGCGCTCGCTGTTCGTGATCGACCCGAAGAAGAAAGTGCGCCTGATCATCACCTACCCGATGAGCACCGGCCGCAATTTCGATGAAGTACTGCGCGTGATCGATGCCCTGCAGTTGACCGACGGCTACACCGTGGCCACCCCGGGCAACTGGAAGGACGGCGACGACGTGATCATCCCGCTGACGGTCAAGGATGAGGAAGTGATCAAGCAGAAGTACCCGAAGGGCTACAAGGCGCCGCGCCCTTACCTGCGCATCACGCCGCAGCCGAACAAGTAAGCCGCTCGCTTCACGCGGACAAGAAAACGCTCCTTCGGGAGAAATGCCGTTCAGTTAAGTACTGAACGGCATTTTTGTTTGTGGAGTCCAGACTCCGTTCGCCCTGAGTAGCTGCGCAGCAGCGTATCGAAGGGCAGGCAAGGCCGCTGACGCTGGTGCGCTGGCTTCGATACGGCCCTGGCGGGCCTACTCAGCCCGAACGGACTCGGTGATGAGCGGTTCAGAATTGGCTTTAACGGGACGGCATTTCTCCATCGGGAGCGTTTTTTCATTGGAGGATGCATGCGTCCCAGGCAGCTCATGCGTCCGGGGACGGGGCGAGCGCCTGCGCGAAATCCTCGATGAACAGCCGCGCCACCGGCGACAGCTGGGTGCCGTGGCGCGTCACCAGCTGGTAGGGTTCGCTGCGCGTGTGCAACTGCAGCGGCAGGATGCAGGTCATGCCGAAGCGGGTGCAGAACTGCGCCACGTCCACCGACAGCAGTGCTACGAAGTGCGGATTCTTTTGCAGCAGCGAGAGCGTGGTGAAGGCCGAGGTGGTTTCCATCAGGTGCAGCGGAAAGCGCAGGTCGGCGTCGTGGAATTCGCGCTCCAGCGAGACCCGCATCGGCATGTTGGCCGAATACACCACCCAGCGCGAATCGGCCAGGTCGGACAGCTGCAACTCTTGCGCCTGCGCCAGCGGATGGTTGACGCTGGCCACGACCGCCAGCTGTTCATCGTGGATATTGAAGGCGTCGTACAGGTGCGGGCGCTGGCTGATGCTGGTGCGGCAGATCGCCATGTCCAGCCGGCCCTGGTCCAGCAGGCGCAGCAGGCGCGCGCTGGTGTCTTCGACGATTTCCACCGACAGCGAGGGCCGTTTTTCCAGCAGGCGCGTCAGCGCATCGGTCAACAGCGGCACCGCGCCCATGATGGTGCCCACCGCCAGCCGCCCGCCATTGCCTTGCATGATCGACAGCATTTCCTCGCGCAGGTGGGTCAGGTCGGTCTGGATCAGCCGCGCATAGCGGATCACGCAATGGCCCAGCTCGGTCGGTTCCAGCCCGCGGTTGGTGCGCACGAACAGTTGCGCGCCGAGGGTGCTTTCGATTTCCTGCAAGGCCTTGCTGGCGCCCGGTTGGGTCAGGGCGACCTGTTCGGCGGCCTTGAGCAGCGAACCGTGGTCGGACAAGGCGATCAGCAGGCGCAGCTGGCGCAGGTGCAGACGCGAGGTGATCGAAGCGAGCGAGGGCAGGGAAGTTTGCATGGCGGCGGGCCGTGGCGTCGGAAAATCCTCAGTATGACTGTTGGTTATGCCCATATCAACACCTCTCATTAGTCAAAGCGCCCGCATTGGCTTAGAGTCTGGCTTTCCAAACCAAGGCAGTAACGGGGAAAGCGGATCAATGTCCGGCTCCCCGCCAGGCCGGGCGCGAATCGGCCCTTGGTCTGACATCTATAAATCAAGGCTAT
The DNA here is from genome assembly GCF_007828355.1 of Herbaspirillum sp. SJZ099. Classification (NCBI taxonomy): domain Bacteria; kingdom Pseudomonadati; phylum Pseudomonadota; class Betaproteobacteria; order Burkholderiales; family Oxalobacteraceae; genus Herbaspirillum; species Herbaspirillum sp. SJZ099. The sequence continues at coordinate 146,860 of NZ_VIUO01000007.1, forward strand.
GTGATGGCACTCATCAATTACATTACCCAGGTCCAGTTCGACTACGGCGTGCTGTCGCTCCTGCAGCAGGAATGCGAGCGCATCGGCATCAAGAAGCCGCTGGTGGTCACCGACATGGGCATCCGCAACGCCGGTATCCTCGACAAGGTACTGGGCCAGTTGAAGGACGGCGCGGCCGTCCCGGTGTTCGACCAGACGCCGCCCAACCCGAACGAAGGCGCGGTGCGCGCGGCCGTGGCGATGTTCCGCGCAGCCGGCTGCGACGGCATCGTGGCCGTGGGCGGCGGCTCCTCGATCGACCTGGCCAAGGGCGTGGCGGTATGCGGTACCCACGAAGGCACGTTGAAATCCTTCGCGCTGATCGAAGGCGGCCTGGCCAACATCACCGCCAAGACCACGCCGGTGATCGCCATCCCGACGACCGCCGGCACCGGCAGCGAAGTCGGCCGCGGCGCCATCCTGATCCTGGACGACGGCCGCAAGGTCGGCGTGCTGTCGCCGTTCATCGTGCCCAAGGTCGCCATCTGCGACCCGGAACTGACGCTCGGCCTGCCGCCGCTGATGACCGCCGCCACCGGCATGGACGCCATCGCCCACTGCCTGGAAACATTCATGGCGCCGGCGTTCAATCCGCCCGCCGACGGCATCGCGCTCGATGGCCTGTGGCGCGCTTGGGCGCATATCGAACGCGCCACCAAGGAGCCGGGCGACCGCGAAGCGCGCCTGAACATGATGAGCGCCTCGATGCAGGGCGCGATGGCATTCCAGAAAGGGCTGGGCTGCGTGCACAGCCTGTCGCACTCGCTGGGCGGCATCAATCCCAAGCTGCACCACGGCACCCTGAACGCCATCTTCCTGCCGGCCATCATCGCTTTCAACGAAAGCGCCGAGACCATGGTCAAGGACAACAAGATGGCGCGCATGGCGCATGCCATGGGGTTGAAGGACGGCGCCGCGATCGGTCCGGCCATCAAGGAGATGAGCCGTCGTCTCGGTTTGCCTGCCGGCCTGGGCGAGCTGGGCGTGAGCGCCGACATGTTCCCCAAGATCATCCAGGGCGCATTGGCCGACCACAGCCACAAGACCAATCCGCGCGTGGCCTCGGCGCAGGATTACGAACGCATGCTGCAGCAATCCATGTGATGCAACACAATAGACCCGTGCGGCACACGCCGTGCGGGAAGCTTAACCGGAACCAACCGGCCGTCCTCGCCAACACGAGGTGCGGCCCTTCGCGCGTGACCCGTCAGGGCAGCGCCAACGCACAGAGCAGGAGTACATCGTGAGCTTGAACATCCTCGGACACAACTACATCGGCGGTCAGCGCAGCGGCGAAGGCGACCTCCATCTGCACAGCATCGACGCCACCAGCGGCGCGATTTTCGAGATTCCCTTCGTGACTGCGACCGAGAAGGAAGTGGCGGCCGCCGTCCACGCGGCGGAGCAGGCCTACCCGGCGTTTCGCGCGACCACCTCGGAGCAGCGCGCCGCCTTCCTGGACGCGATCGCCGATGAGATCGACGCGCTGGGCGACGACTTCCTCGCCGCCGTCTCGCGCGAAACCGCGCTGCCGGCTACGCCCCGCCTGGCTGGCGAACGCGCCCGCACCAGCGGCCAGATGCGCCTGTTCGCCAAGGTCCTGCGCCGCGGCGACTTCTACGGCGCCCGTATCGACACCGCGCTGCCCGAGCGCAAGCCGATGGCGCGTCCCGATATCCGCCAGTACAAGATCGGCGTCGGCCCGGTGGCCGTGTTCGGCGCCAGCAACTTCCCGCTGGCCTTCTCGGTGGCCGGCGGCGATACCGCGGCCGCGCTGGCGGCCGGCTGCCCGGTAGTGTTCAAGGCCCACACCGGCCACCTGGTCACCTCTGAAATCGTGGCCGACGCCATCGAGCGCGCCGTCAAGAAGACCGGCATGCCGGCCGGCACCTTCAACATGATCTACGGCGACCGCGTCGGCGCCCAGCTGGTCAAGAGCGCCGCCATCCAGGCGGTCGGCTTCACCGGTTCGCTGCGCGGCGGCCGTGCGCTGTGCGACATGGCGGCGGCGCGTCCGCAACCGATCCCGGTGTTCGCGGAAATGTCGAGCATCAACCCCATCATCCTGATGCCCGAGGCGCTCAAGGGGCGCGGCGACGCCATCGCCAAGGATCTGGCCGGTTCCGTCACGATGGGCTGCGGCCAGCTGTGCACCAGCCCGGGCCTGCTGCTGGGCGTGAAGTCGCCTGAATTGACCGCCTTCATCGAGAAGCTGTCGGCCGCCTTCGGCGGCACCGCGCCGGCCACCATGTTGAACAGCGGCGGCCTGTCGCACTACAACAGCGGCGTGGCGCGCCTGACCCAACTGCCCGGCGTGAAGGTCATCGCCACCGGCGGCAGCAGCTACACCCAGGCCGTGCCGCACCTGTTCAAGGCCGAGGCTTCGCTGCTGTTCTCCAAGGAAGCGCCGCTGGAAGAAGAAGTGTTCGGCCCCTCGACCGTGATCGTCGAGCTGGAAAGCCGCGAACAGCTCATCGACTTCGCCGCCAACATGCATGGCCAACTGACCGCCACGCTGCAAGCCGAGATCGGCGACCTGCAAGGCAACCAGGACCTGATCGCGCTGCTGGAACAGAAGGCCGGCCGGCTGCTGCTCAACGGTTACCCGACCGGCGTCGAAGTGTGCGACGCGATGGTCCACGGCGGCCCGTACCCGGCCACCTCGGATGCGCGCGGCACTTCGGTCGGCACGCTGGCCATCGAGCGCTTCCTGCGCCCGGTGTGCTACCAGAACTACCCGGACGCGATGCTGCCGGCGCCGCTGAAGAACGCCAACCCGCTGGGCATTACGCGCCTGGTCGATGGCGAACTGACGCGCGCCGTCCTCGGCTGATTGTCGCAAGCATGATGGCATGCGCCTCGGCGCATGCCGGCAACACCTTCTCCGCACTCGCTTGCGGAGTCGCAACAAGAACACCACGCGAGAAATCCAAACGAACCGCGGCACGACGCCGTGGCGTTCACCCAGAGGAGGAGACTTTGAGGAAAAGCATCAAGCGCGCGGCGCTGTCCGCTGCCGTCTGCGCCCTGTTCGGCGCATCCCTGCCGGCGCAGGCCGCCGGCGATACCATCAAGATCGGTTTCATCACTGACCTGTCCGGCACTTACGCCGACATGGACGGCCAGGGCGGCGTCGAAGCCATCAAGATGGCCATTGCCGATGCCGGCGGCGCCATCAACGGCAAGAAGATCGAATTCGTGTTTGCCGACCACCAGAACAAGGCCGACATCGCCGCCAACAAGGCGCGTGAATGGTTCGACCGCGACGGCGTCGACATGCTGGTCGGCGGCGTGAACTCGGCCGCCAGCCTGGCCATGGGCAAGGTCGCCGGCGAAAAGAAAAAGGTCTTCATCTCGGTCGGCGCCGGCACCACGCGCCAGACCAACGAGGAATGCAACGCCTACACCATCCAGTACGCCTACGACACCACTGCGCTGGCGCGCGGCACGGGCGCGGCCATCACCAAGCAGGGCGGCAAGTCGTGGTATTTCGTGACGGCCGATTATGCGTTCGGCACTTCGCTTGAAAAAGACACCAGCGATGTGGTCAAGGCCGGTGGCGGCACCGTCGTGGGCCAGATCCGCGCGCCGCTGGCGACGTCGGACTTCTCCTCCTTCCTGCTGCAGGCGCAAGCCTCCAAGGCCCAGATCCTGGGCCTGGCGGTGGCCGGCGGCGACGTCATCAATGCCATCAAGGCGGCCAATGAATTCGGCGTGAACAAGACGATGAAGCTGGCCGGTCTCCTGATCTTCATCACCGATACGCATTCGCTGGGCCTGCAAGTCACGCAAGGCATGTACCTGACCGACGGCTGGTACTGGGACATGAACGACCAGTCGCGCGCATGGGGCAACCGCTACTTCGGCAAGATGAAGAAGATGCCGACGATGTTCCAGGCCGGCAATGCATCGGCCGTGGGCCAGTACCTGAAGGCGGTCAAGGCCGTGGGCAGCACCGACGCCGACAAGGTGATGGATTACCTGCGCAAGAACAAGATCAACGACTTCTTCACCTCTAACGGCGTAGTCCGTCCGGACGGCCGCATGGTGCACGACATGTACCTGATGGAAGTGAAAAAGCCGTCGGAATCCAAGCGTCCGTGGGATTACTACAAGCTGGTGCAGACCATTCCCGGCGAGCAGGCCTACATGACCAAGGCCGAGTCCAAGTGCGCGCTGTGGAAGTAAGGCAGCAATAGGTTCAGCCGGCGCTTCCGAGGAAGCGCCGGGCAGGTTTTGAGCAGAAAGTCTGATGTGGATCGGACCATGTTCGACGCATCCCGGGCGACCGGGGTGCGTTTTTTTTCGTCCTTGTCCTGTGCGGTACGCCGATCAGCTGCGGCGCGGCACCTGCGGGCGCATCGACACGCCCAGGCGGTTCCAGGCATTGATGATGGCGACCGCGAAGGTGATGTTGGCGATCTCGGTTTCAGTGAAGTGCTGCTTCATCAGCGCGAACGCGGCGTCTTCCTTGTCGGCGTCCGGGTTCTTCAGGTCGGTGAAGCGCTCTGCCCAGTTCAGCGCGGCGCGCTCCTGTTCGGTGAAGAAGGGGATTTCGCGCCAGGCGGCCAGGGTGTTGAGGCGCTGCTGGTTTTCGCCGGCCTTGAGCAGGTCGTGCGAATGCATGTCGGCGCAGAAGGCGCAGCCGTTGATTTGCGACACGCGCAGGAACACCAGTTCCAGCAGCTTGGGATCGACGCCGCTGGTGTGCACGGCCTCGCTGGCCTTGAGCAGGGCATTGAAGGCGGGGGCTGCGAGCTTGGTGTGTTGCAGGCGTTGCTTGAAGTCGGACATGGCAATTCTCCTGTGGGTTTGGAATCGACGCCGGCGCAAATCGCCGGCGTTCATCCATAAGACGGAGCGCCATGTCGGCTTGTGACAGTTTTTTTGAAAAAGCGGAAAAAGATTTTTTCAGGCGGCCAGGGTCTGGCGCGCGATCGCCGCCAGCTTGTCCGGATTGCGCACCACGTAGATTTCGCGGATGAGGCCGTTGTCGGTCTCCAGCACCTGGGCCGACTCCAGCTGGCCATCCACATAACGCAGCAAGCCCGGGCCGCCGTTGATCCAGGCCGGGCGATAGGCGATGCGCGCGCCGAAGCGGCGGATATTGGCGTAGTACAGCCAGGAAATGCGCGCGCCGGAGAACAGCGGATGCGGGAACGAGGACACCTTGCCGCCGCCGTCGCCGATCAGGCGCGCGTCTTCCGCCAGCAGACCCAGCATGGCCTCGCGCTCGCCGCTTTGCACCGCCTGCATGAATTTCTGCAGCAGGGTTTCATGCGCGGCACGGGAGATGGGGCTGGAGGCGGCGCGCAACGGCTTGCGCGGGGCGCCGCCGCGCTGGCCGGTATCTTCGTGCCGGGCCAGCCGCTCGCGCGCGCGATGCACCAACTGGCGGCAATTGGCTTCGCTTTTTTGCAGGATGGCGGCGATGTCGGGATAGTCGTTGTCGAACACTTCGCGCAGCAGGAAGGCGGCGCGCTCTTCCGGGTTCAGGCGTTCGAGCAGCAGCAGGTAGGCGAAGGAAACGTCGCTGTGCTGCTCCAGCAGCGCCTCGGGCGAAGGCGCCAGCATGGCGCTGCCGAACAGGTCGATCTCGGGCGCGGCGTCGGCCAGGTCGACCAGCGGTTCCGGCAGCCAGTGGCCGACGTAGGACAGGCGTTCCTGCCGGGCCTGGCGCAGGCGGTCGATGCACAGCCGTGTGACCACCGTGACCAGCCAGGCCTCGGCCGATGCCAGCGTCGCCGTGTCTTGCCCATGCCAGCGCAGCCAGGCGTCCTGCAAGACGTCGTCGGCGTCGCTGCGCGAGCCCAGCATGCGATAGGCCACGCCGAACAGGCGCGGCCGATGGCGGGTGAAGATATCGGTGTCGGCGCTGGCGCCCATGGCTGGCCGGGGCGGATCAGGCCTGCTTGAGCTTGCGCGCGATATCCAGCGCGAAGTAGGTCAGCACGCCGTCGGCGCCGGCGCGCTTGAAGGCCATCATGGCTTCCATCATGGTCTTGTCATGGTCGAGCCAGCCGTTCTGGGCGGCGGCCTTGATCATGGCGTATTCGCCGCTGACCTGGTAGGCGAAGGTCGGCACCTTGAACTCGTCCTTCACGCGGCGCACGATGTCCAGGTAAGGCATGCCGGGCTTGACCATCACCATGTCGGCGCCTTCCTGCAAATCCAGCGCCACTTCGCGCAGCGCTTCGTCGCTGTTGGCCGGGTCCATCTGGTAGGTGGCCTTGCTGCCCTTGCCGAGGTTGGCGGCCGAGCCGACCGCGTCGCGGAAAGGGCCGTAGAAGGCCGAGGCGTACTTGGCCGAGTACGCCATGATGCGGGTGTAGATGTGGCCGCGCTCTTCCAGCATGGCGCGGATGGCGCCGATGCGGCCGTCCATCATGTCGGATGGCGCAACGATATCGACGCCGGCATCGGCCTGGGTTTGCGCTTGCCTGACCAGCAGGGCGATGGTCTCGTCGTTGAGGATGTAGCCGCTCTCGTTGAGCACGCCGTCCTGGCCGTGGCTGGTGTAGGGGTCCAGCGCGACGTCGCACAGCACGCCCAGTTCGGGGAAGCGTTCCTTGAGCGCGCGCACCACGCGCGGGATCAGGCCGTCCGGGTTGGTGGCTTCGATGCCGTCGGGGGTCTTCAGCGCGGGATCGATCGCCGGGAACAGCGCCAGCACCGGCACGCCCAGCTTCACGCATTCTTCGGCCACCGGCAGCAGCGTATCGAGCGACAGGCGCTCCACGCCCGGCAGCGAAGGCACGGGCGTACGCAGCTTCTGGCCTTCCTGGACGAACACCGGATAGATCAGGTCGGCGGCGGTGATGACATTCTCGGCCATCAGGGCGCGCGAGAAGGCGTCGCGGCGCATGCGGCGCATGCGCAGGGCGGGGTAGGCGGCGGTAGTTTGCAGAGGGGTGGTGGAAACTGGCATGGCTTTCTTTCCGTTCAATGTGCTTCTAACTCACGTCAACTTGGAATAATTTCTAGGTAAATGTCGCTATGTTCTGAAAATTGAGGCTCTCGATGGGAGTTTCGAAACTTCCCATGGAGCGCCCAATCCTATGTGCAGGCAATTCGTTGCCTCCCGCTTCCCCTTCCCTCCCTGAGCGGGGCCGATCGCGCAAGCGAAAGGCGTTGGGCCTTGGAGATTGTTCCCCTTTCTCCAAGGCTTTTTTTTATGGCCGATGGCCTGCCTGTGTTTCGTCTCTTCCGTCTCTTGCTTCCTGTTTTTCGCCACGTTCCCGGGCTTATTCCGCAGCCGGGGGGATCTCTTCGCCCTGCTCGTCGGCGCCGGCCAATCCTGCCAGTTGCAGGATCCGGTCATTGGCTTCATCCAGGCCGGTACGCTTGAGCGCCGAGAACAACTGGGCCGTGAACGGGAACGGGTCGCCATTCGCATCGACATAGCTGGACAGGTAGGTCTGGGCCTGGCGCAAGGCATTGGTGGCGTCGTTGCGGTTGAGCTTGTCGGCCTTGCTGAGAATGCAATGGATGGGCTTGCCGGTCGGCGCGAACCACTCGATCATCTGGATATCGAGGTCGGTGAAGGGGCGGCGCGAGTCGACGATCATCACCAGCGCGGCCAGTTGCTGGCGCTGGCGCACATAGTCGCCCAGCAACGCTTGCCAATGGTGCTTGGCCGAGCCGGAAACCTCGGCGTAGCCGTAGCCGGGCAGGTCGACCAGCATGGCGCGGATCTCGTCGGCGCGCACTTCGTCATGGCGATGCTGGCCGACGTGGGCGCCGCCGATGGAAAAGTAATTGATATGCTGGGTGCGGCCCGGCGTCTTGGACGCGAAGGCCAGGCGTTTCTGGTTGCACAGCACATTGATGGCGGTGGATTTGCCTGCGTTGGAGCGGCCGGCGAAGGCCACTTCCGGCACATCGGTCTTGGGCAGATCCCGCAAATGATTGACGGTGGTGAAAAAGCGGGCTTGCCAAAGTTGCGACATAGGTGGGGCAGAAATCCGAAAGAGGGGCAAAAATGCAGAGAAGCTATTGTACAATGGGGCGCTACCTATTGCCGTGTTGACGTCAAGCAAACAAAAAAATGGCGGCCATCGGAGACAGGTCAAAAGACCGGCATTGGGTATGGGGGCCGCTAGCCGCCAGACGGGCAGAATCTCTGAATTTCACAACCACAATAAGTAAATTAGGGTGACGAATGAACCGTGCCTTTTCCCGAGTGTTGCAGACCGTGTTTGTTGCATTGCTGGCAGTTTCTTCCCAGGCATATGCAGCCGAAGAAAAGAAAGCAGTCGTCAAGGCCGATCCGGCCAAAGGTGAAGCGCTTTATACCAATGGCGACAATGCCCGCAATATCGTGGCTTGCGTCTCCTGCCACGGCGCAGCCGGCAATTCGACCATCACGCAAAACCCCAAGCTGGCCGGCCAGCATGAAGCCTACATCGCCAAGCAGCTGATGAATTTCCGCACGCCGGAGCGCAACAACCCGGTGATGTCGCCGCTGGCCAAGGCCTTGTCCGACGAGGACATCAAGAATGTCGCAGCCTACCTGGCAGCGCAGTCGCCCAAGCCGGGCGCGGCCAAAAACAAGGATACGCTCGAGCTCGGCAAGCACATCTGGCGCGGCGGCATCGCCTCCAAGAACGTGCCTGCCTGCGCCGGTTGCCACAGCCCGAACGGCGCCGGCATTCCGGCCCAGTATCCGCGCCTGGCAGGCCAGCATCAGGATTACACGGTGGCGGAGCTGACCAATTTCCGCGGCGGCAGCCGCAACAACAGCCCGCAGATGACGGCCATCGCCGAACGTTTGTCGGACAAGGAAATCAAGGCCGTGGCGGATTACATCGCCGGCCTCAAATAAGAATCAAGACCCTGTTGGCGATCCGGTACCAAAGAGGCGGCCCGCGTGCCGCCTCTTTTTTTGTGCACGGGCTGGATCGGGTTTGACGTAGCGCCGGCGTGTTCCCCGGGCTCGCATCGCCATGTGGCCATGCGCGGCCCCGGAAGGACTGGCGCATCCGGAAGCGGCGTGCGGAGGATGTCTTCCGGTCCGGCAGGTTCGCATTTCCCGGGGTGCAGGCTGCGCCAGATATGCGGTCTCAGATACCGGTGCTGCGCCGGTACGTATCACGGAGTTTCACCGGGAGCGGTAGAATCCGGGGTTGGCGATGCTTTGCTGTCCGGCAAGGCAATTGAAATGGATGCGGGACCGGCAAGCCGGATCCGGTAAGGCAGGAATATGACGACGGGCAGCAGTACCGAAGGGATTTTGATCAGGACCAGGCAGCGCTGGGTCAGCGATGCGGTCGAACTGGTGTCATCGATGCGCTTTGCGATCAGCTTGCTGACGTTGATCGCGGTCGCCTCGGTGATCGGCACCGTGATGAAGCAGAACGAGCCGATGCCGAACTACGTCAACCAGTTCGGGCCGTTCTGGTTCGAGGTCTTCAACAAGCTGGGCCTGTATGCGGTGTATTCGGCCTGGTGGTTCCTGCTGATCATGGGCTTCCTGGTGCTGTCGACCTCGCTGTGCATCGCGCGCAATGCGCCCAAGATGCTGCGCGACGTCAAGAGCTGGCGCGACAACGTGCGCGAGCAGTCGCTGCGCAACTTCCACCACAAGGCCGAATGGCGCAGCGCCGAACAGCCGGCGCAGGCCGCCGCGCGCCTGGCCCGGCAAGTCGGCGCGCGCGGCTACAAGGTCAAGCTGGTCGACAAGGATGGCGGCACGCTCCTGGCCGCCAAGCAGGGTGCGGCCAACAAATGGGGCTATATCTTCGCGCACGCGGCCATCGTCATCATCTGCCTGGGCGGCCTGCTCGACTCCGACTTGCCGATCCGTTTCCAGCAGTGGTTCTACGGCAAGCAGGCCTTCTCCGGCAACGGCATCATCTCGCAGATCCCGGAGCGCTACCGCCTGGGCATCGGCAACCCGACCTTCCGCGGCAACACGCTCATTCCCGAGGGCGCCAGCAGCAGTACGGCGATCATCCCCCAGCAGGACGGCGTGATGATCCAGGACCTGCCCTTCACCATCCAGCTCAAGCGTTTCATCATCGATTTCTATTCCACCGGCATGCCCAAGCTGTTCGCCAGCGAAGTGGTGGTGCGCGACCATGAGACCGGCCACGAGATCGCCGCCACCATCAAGGTCAACGAACCGCTGATCTACAAGAACGTGGCGATCTACCAATCCAGCTTCGAGGATGGCGGCACCAGGCTCAAGCTGGTCGGCTACCCGATGCGCGGCGCCGAGAACAACCGCTTCGACTTCGCCGGCGAAGTCAACGGCAGCACGCCGCTGGCCCAGGCGGCCGGAGACTACACCGTGGAGTGGACCGGCTTTCGCCCCTTCAACGTGGAAAACATGAACAGCGCCGGCAACGGCGCGGGCGGCGCTGCCGGCGGCGATGCGCGCGCGGTCAACATCGGCAAGACGGTGAACCAGGGCTTCATGGGCAGCCTCGACAAGCATCTCGGCTCCGGCGCCAAGAATGCCAACAACAAGGATTTCAAGAACGTCGGCCCCAGCATCCAGTACAAGCTGCGCGACAAGACCGGCCAGGCGCGCGAGTACTTCAACTACATGCAATCGATGCAGATCGACGGCGCCTACGTGTTCCTAGCCGGCATGCGCGAGCAGCCCGACCAGCCGTTCCGCTACCTGCGCATCCCGGCCGACGACAACGACAGCGTGGTTGAATGGATGCGCCTGCGCGCTGCGCTGGCCAATCCGGCATTGCGTGAAGAAGCGGCGCGCCGCTACGCCCGCCAGGCCATTTCCGGCGGCCGCGATACCCCGGCCGCGCTGCGCGAGCAACTGCAGCAATCGGCCCAGCGCGGGCTGGATATCTTCGCCGGCGATGGCAAGACCTCGGGTTTCATCGCCGTCACCCGGTTCCTGGAAAAGCTGCCGGCCGCCGAGCAGGAGAAGGCCGCCGATATCTTCATGAAGATCCTCAATGGCAGCATGTGGGAACTGTGGCAAGCCGCGCGGGCCAAGGATGGCTTGGCCCCGGTCGCCAGCGACGAGGCGCATGGCCGCTATCTGCAACTGGCGATCAACGCGCTGGCCGACGCGGCTTTCTATCCGGCGCCGGTGTTCCTGCAGCTTTCCGGCTTCGAGGAAATCAAGGCGTCGGTGCTGCAGGTGACGCGCTCGCCGGGCAAGAAGGTGGTCTACCTGGGCTGCCTGTTGCTGGTGCTGGGCGTGTTCGCGATGCTGTATATCCGCGAACGCCGCCTGTGGATCTGGATCAAGCCGCAAGAGGGCGGCCGGGGCAGCCATGCGCTGCTGGCCATGAGCACCCAGCGCAAGACGCTGGATTTTGAAAAGGAATTCGAGCAGATGAAAGCGGGGCTCGCGCCGGCCGCCGATTCTGCCTCCTGACGTTGCACAAAGCCGGCGCTGGCGTAGACAATAAGCCGGTTCATGACATGACGGAGACCGTGCCGCCGGAATATGGCGGTTATCATCCTGCACATATAAACGCTGGGCGGCGCCGCCGCTAGCATGGCCGCAGGAATGCAGTGGAGATCGGAATGGAACTGACAGAAGCAACCACCCCAGGCTACCCCCAGGAACAGGGCTTCTTTCGCCGCCTGAGTGCGGTGGACTGGATTTACGCCGCCGCGCTGGTGGCCGGCTCGCTGTATGCGCTCATGCGTTTCGGCAGCTATATGGATTACTACGAGAAGGCGGTGCTGCTGCTGGCCGCACCGACCTTCGCCTGGCTGGGCTGGCACTGGAAACAGGTGCGCTGGCTGATCCCCCTGCTGGCGCTGCTGTCGCTGGGCGCCATCGGCATGTACGGCGGCTCGCTGGACATGGCGGAGAAGAAATTCTTCCTCAAGTACATGCTCTCCAGCCAGTCGGCCATCCTCTGGATGAGCGCGCTGTTCGCCCTGTCCACGCTGTTCTACTGGGGCGGGCTGGCCACGCGCGCCGGCACCGGCGCGGCGCTCGGCTCCAAGCTGTGCTGGGCGGCGGTGGTGCTGGGATTTACCGGCATGATGGTGCGCTGGTACGAGTCCTACCTGATCGGCCCCGACGTCGGCCACATTCCCATCTCCAACCTGTATGAAGTGTTCATCCTGTTCTGCATGATCACGGCGCTGTTCTACCTGTATTACGAAGAGCGCTATGCCACCCGCCAGCTGGGCGCCTTCGTGCTGACGGTGATCTCGGCGGCGGTCGGCTTCCTGATGTGGTACACCGTGTCGCGCGATGCGGCCGAGATCCAGCCGCTGGTGCCGGCGTTGCAGAGCTGGTGGATGAAGATCCACGTGCCGGCCAACTTCATCGGCTACGGCACCTTCGCGCTGGCGGCCATGGTGGCGGTGGCCTACCTGTTCAAGTCCAAGGGCATCCTGGCAGATCGCCTGCCGTCGCTGGAAGTGCTGGACGACGTGATGTACAAGGCGATCGCGGTCGGCTTCGCCTTCTTTACCATCGCCACCATCCTCGGCGCCCTGTGGGCGGCCGAAGCCTGGGGCGGCTACTGGTCGTGGGACCCGAAGGAAACCTGGGCGCTGATCGTCTGGCTCAACTACGCGGCCTGGCTGCACATGCGGCTGATGAAGGGCCTGCGCGGCCGGGTGGCGGCATGGTGGGCGCTGGTCGGTTTGCTGGTGACGACCTTCGCCTTCCTGGGCGTGAACATGTTCCTCTCCGGCCTGCATTCTTACGGAGAGCTTTGACATGAAGGATCCCGGCAACGCGATCGACCTGGTCATCTTCGATTGCGACGGAACCCTGGTTGACAGTGAAGTGGTCGCTGCCGAAGCCTGGTCCGAATATGTCGCCCGCTACGGCGTCGACCTCACGGCCCGGGAGGCGCTGGCGCAGTTCCGCGGGGTGAGCATGAAGCTGTGCGTGGCGCGCATCGAGGAGTTGCGCGGCGCGCCGTTGCCGGCCGTTTTCGAACAGGAATTGCGCGACATGATGGCCGGCATGCTGGAACAGCGACTGCAGCCGATCAATGGCGCGCTGGAGATGGTGCAGGCGCTGTCGATTCCCTATGCGCTGGCCTCCAACGCGCCGCATCCCAAGATCGAGCTGTGCCTGCGCGTGACCGGCTTGTTGCCGTATTTCGCCGGCCGCATCTTCAGCGCCTACGATGTGCAGCGCTGGAAGCCCGACCCGGCGTTGTTCCTGTTCGCCGCCAGCAGCCTGGGCGTGGCGCCGGCGCGCTGCGCGGTGGTGGAAGACAGCCTGCCCGGCATCAAGGCCGGCATCGCGGCCGGCATGAAGGTGATCGCGCTGCAGGAGCATGGCGTGCATCCCGAGATGCCCAAGGAGGTATCGGTCATTACCCGGCTGGCCGAACTGCATCCGCATCTGGCATCCTGACGGCGATGCGCTGCAGCGCCGATGAAACGTCCTCGAATGTATGCGCAACAGGCCCCATGTTGCGCTTTTCCCGAGCCAGCGACCGAGCATGAACCACCATCTAGACCGCGACCGGCAAATCATTTACTGCGACCGTGACATCGAGGTGCGCCCGCTGGGTTTGCGGGAAGCGCCGGCGCTCTACGACGCGATCCGCCAATCGGTGCGCGCCATCAGCGAATGGGAAGCCTGGTGCACGCTCGATTACGCGCTGGCCGATGCCCGGCAGTTCCTGCAGCGCAGTATCGAACAATGGGAGATGCGCGCTGCGTATGACTTCAACGTCATCGAGCGCGTTTCCGGCCTGGTGGTGGGTTCCGTGGCGATCAACCAGATCAGCCAGCTTAACCAGCTGGCCAACCTGGGTTACTGGGTGCGCGACGGCTACACCGGCCGCGGCATTGCCGTGACAGCCGCGCGCGCGGCGGCCGCTTTCGCGTTCGGCAAGACCGGCCTGACCCGGCTGGAGATCGTGGCCCAGGCCGGCAACCTGCGCAGCCAGCGCGTGGCCGAAAAAACCGGCGCCACGCTGGAGTGCCTGGCGCGCAACCGCCTGGTGTTCCATGGCGAACCGCGCGACGCCAAGGTGTTTTCACTGGTGCCGGCCGATCTCGGCGTGCCGGCGCCGGTGGAGGCCTGAAACCTTTTCCTCCCGGTAATTCCCCCCTGTTCCGGGAAAATTGCCTTCATGGAATTTTCTTGCCTTGGCGACAGCGTTTCGTATTCCACGCGCCGGATCGATACGTTTAGAAACAGTTGTTTCATCTTTGCACCGCCCCGGGAAAGTGCACAATCACCCTTTTGTTGGGCAAGGAAAAACCTATTGTTTTCAATCACTTGAATCAATATTGCAAAGCATCATGAAAATGCTGCCCAAAAATAAATGAAAATTGGCTGACAAAATACTGACTTTTACGTATTCCAAATCGCGCTTGGGACGTTACATAGTTCAAGCGCCTGTCATGGGCGCTTATGTATCTGGAACGGTTGTCGGAGAGCAAACATTCCTCCGGGCCGTTGCCGGTTCTCCGGAACGTCAACCGGGGAACGTTGAGCGTCAAGCGACGTAAGAGGAAATACGATGCAAGCCATACAACGCAACAAGACCAACGCCAGTAACAACCATGCCGGCCGCGCGGCCCAGCAATACGTGACCAACGGTGAGTCCCGCCCGTCCCGCTTCGGCAAGCGCTTCAAGGGGGCCGGCGAAGCGCCGCATCATGACGATGATTGCTCATCGGCCTATGACAAGATCTCCAAGCAGATGGACGATATCGTCGAGGGCGGCTCGCCGCAGCGCTTCAAGCGCCCCAAGATGGAAAGCGACATCATCGCCCGATGATGTCGTGATGCCCCGCGCTGTCGCGGGAGCGGAGATGTCCGGCCGAAGCAAGGCCGGACCCGGAGGCTCACAGAGTTTCTTCGCGCGGATCCCGCGACAGCAGGCGCGCTACCATTTCCTGCACCGACACCCCATCGAACAAGGCCGCCGCCACCGCGTTGGTGATCGGCATGTCGACGCCTTTTTCCTGCGCCAGTTCGCGTACCGCCTTGGCGCAGCGCACCCCTTCGGCCACGTGCCCCAGTTCGGTCACGATATCCTCGAGTTTCTTGTTTTGCGCCAGGCCCAGGCCTACGCGCCGGTTGCGCGAGAGGTCGCCGGTGCAGGTCAGGATGAGGTCGCCCACGCCGGACAGGCCCATGAACGTCTCGGGCCGGCCGCCCAGCGCCACGCCTAGCCGGGTGATTTCGGCCAGCCCGCGGGTGATCAGCGCGGCGCGCGCATTCAGGCCCAGTTGCAGGCCGTCGGCCACGCCGGTGGCAATGGCCAGGATATTCTTCACCGCGCCGCCGATTTCCACCCCGATCAAGTCGTCGCTCGAATAGATGCGGATGTTGCCGCCATGCACGGCGGTGACGACGCGTTCGCACAGTGCGCCATCGGCGCCGGCGATGGTCAGTGCGCAAGGCAGCCCGCGCGCGACCTCCTGGGCGAAGGAAGGGCCCGACAGTGCGCCGGCCGGGATGGCCGGTCCCAGCACCTGCTGCACGATCTGGTGCGGCAACAGCCGGGTGTCTTCTTCCAGGCCCTTGCACAGCCAGACCAGGTTGGGAATGGGATGGCCGCGCAATTGCCCGGCCAAACCGCGCAAGCCCGCTACCGAAGAGGCGACGATCAGCAGCGAGGTCTGCGGTTCGCCGCAGACGTGGCGTACGGCGGCGCTGAAATCGGCCGTGACGGTCAATTCATCGGGCAGCGGGAAGCCCGGCAGGTAACGCCGGTTCTCGCGTTGCCGGCCGGCTTCTTCCATGGCCTGGGGGGTGCGCCCCCAGAGCATGACGTCGTGCTTGCGCGCCAAGGTGATGGCCAGCGCGGTACCCCATGCGCCGGCGCCGAGGATGGTGATTTTCATTAGGGGGCGTGAGAGCGTAAACAGGTTCTAAGCGGGCGATCCCCGGATTGGCGGATCGGGGAGATTCAGTCGCCCCAGACGTCGGCGACCCTGGCAAAGCCGGTCTGGCCGTCGCGGTGGCGAACCTTGACCCAGCCATTGTTGGGGCTCTCGACCATTTCCAGCAGCACGTTCCTGTCGGCGGTAAACACGACCGGGCTGCCCTCGTCGGCCGCATTGAAGATGCGTGCGTTGGCGGCGGAAACCACCAGCATGCGCTTGGGCGTCAGGGCCTTGGACTGTATCCACGACAGCGTGCCGGCGGCGTCGCGCACTTTGCTCCATTCGCCATAGGTCAGCACCACCTCGACCGGCATGCCGCGCGGCGCGACATAGACGCGGCGGCCCTTTTCGGACGGGGCGTCGTACATGACGGAAGGCGAGGCGCCGACCGACTTGAAATCGAGCGCAAAGGCGTTGGGGGCGAATGCGGCAGCGCCCAGGACGGTCGCGCAAAGGATCAGGGGCAGGCGTTTCATCGATGAAGTCTCCGCAGGTTCGGGGGGAAGCGCCGCGGCGGCGGCTGGCCGGCCCCGGCGCGCCGGGGCGATCCGCCGGCGCAGCGCGAGGCTGGACTGCAGGTCAGTTGACGGCGGTGGAGCCGTTGCTGACCAGGGTGGCGCCTTGCTGCTCGGCCAGGGCCTGCAGGCGTTGCTGGTAGAACACTTCGAAGTTGATCTCGGCCAGGTGCACCGGCGGGAAACCGGCGCGGGTGATGGCGTCGGCGATGTTGGCGCGCAGGTACGGGTAGATGATGTTGGGGCAGCCGATGCCCAGCAGCGGATCCAGCTGGTCGGCCGGCACGTTGCGGATTTCGAAGATGCCGGCTTGCTTGCCCTCGACCAAGAAAGCCACCTTGTCGCCGACCTTGGCGGTCACGGTAATGGTCACGGTCGATTCGAACACGCCTTCAGCCAGCGCCTCGGCGCCGACGTCGACCGACACTTCGATCGACGGCGCTTCCTGTTCCAGGAAAATGGCCGGCGAATTCGGCTGTTCCAGCGACAGGTCCTTCAGGTAGACGCGCTGGATCTGGAAAACGGCTTGCTGTTGCTCTTGCTGGTTCTGTTCCGACATGGATCTCTTTCAGGTTCGGTGGGTTATTCAAAAAATGTACGCTGGCACTGGCGTCAGGCTTGCAGCAGCGGGTCCAGCTTGCCGGCGCGGTCCAATGCATTCAGATCGTCGAAGCCGCCGACATGGGTGTCTCCGATATAGATCTGGGGCACCGTGCGGCGGCCGGTTTTCTGCATCATCAGCTCGCGCTGCTGAGGTTCGAGGTCGACGCGGATCTTCTCGATCTGCGTCACGCCCTTGTTGGTAAGCAGGCGCTCGGCCATGACGCAGTACGGGCACACGGCGGTGCAGTACATCACGACCGGCGCGCTCATTTTGCGTCCTTGGTGGTCAGCGGTAGGCCCTGGCCGGCCCAGGCGGCGATGCCGCCGTTCAAGCCGTAGACGTCGGTAAAGCCGGCTTTCTTGAGCGAGGCCTCGGCCTTCATGGCCTGGGTGCCGTTCTGGCACACCACGATGACCGGACGGCCCTTGAGCTTGTCCAGTTCGGCAATGCGCTGCGGCAATTCCTTCAGCGGGATGTTGCGGGCGTCGCGCAGGTGGCCGGCGGCGAACTGGTCGGCATCGCGCACGTCCAGCACCAGTGTCTTGCCCTGGTTGATCATCTGGGTGGCTTGCAGCAAGGTCAGCTTATTGCCGCGCTGCTGCAGGTAAGGAACCAGCAGGGCGCCGCCGGAGACCAAGGCCAGAGCGATCAGGAAAATATTGTCGATGATGAATTTCACGGTTGTCCAATGAGTTTACTGAATCCCGGCATTATAAAATAGAAGCATTCGCGATTTGCATTATCCGACGCTCACGGCCCGCGAGGGCCTGGGAACGTGTTCATGTTCTGAAAGCCGCGGCAGCCATGAGCCCGGACTTTCCGCGCACAGCTTTTCCATCATCAAAAAAAGCCCACTATGTACAAAATCGTATTCATGCGCCACGGCGAATCGACCTGGAACCTGGCCAACCGCTTCACCGGCTGGGTCGACGTCGACCTGACCGAAAAGGGCGTGGCCGAAGCCCGCCAGGCCGGCAAGCTGTTGAAGGAAGCCGGCTTCCAGTTCGACCTGGCCTATACCTCGGTCCTCAAGCGCGCCATCCGCACCCTGTGGACCACGCTGGACGAAATGGACCAGATGTATGTGCCGGTCCAGAACGACTGGCGCCTGAACGAGCGCCACTACGGCGCCCTGCAAGGCCTGAACAAGGCGGAGACCGCCGCCCAGTACGGCGATGCCCAGGTGCTGGTCTGGCGCCGCAGCTACGATACGCCGCCCAATCCGCTGGCCGCGGGCGACGAGCGCGATTCTTTTGGCGACCCGCGTTACGCCGGCCTGTCGCGCGCGCAAGTCCCGCTGACCGAATGCCTGAAGGATACCGTCGCGCGCGTGCTGCCGGCCTGGAACGATGCCATCGCCCCGGCCATCCGCGCCGGCCGGCAGATCATCGTGTCCGCCCACGGCAACAGCCTGCGCGCCCTGATCAAGTACCTCGACGGCATCAGCGACAACGACATCGTCGGCCTGAACATCCCCAATGGCCAGCCGCTGGTGTATGAGCTGGACGCCGACCTGAAGCCGATCAAGAGCTACTATCTGGGCGACCAGTCCGCCATCGAAGCTGCGCTCAAGGCGGTAGCCAACCAAGGGAAGTCGAAATAAAACTGCGTTCCTTCCGTAAGACGTGCGCCGTCCCGCGCACGCCATTCCATTGGATTTTCCGGACAGCCCGGCGGCATGCCGCGCCGCTGCTGCTGGCGGTCGCGGCCGCCAGTGCCGCGGCGTGGACGCCTGCCGCGCAGGCCCAGGCCATCACCGAGCGCACCCGGCAGAAACAGGCCGCCGAAAAGGAAAGGGCCGACCTGCAGCAGCGCCTGACCGCCTTGAAGCGCGACATCGACCAGACCGAGACCGCCAAGGACAATGCCGCCGATGCGCTGGCCGCCTCCGAACAGGCGATTTCCAAGGCCAACCGTTCGCTGCGCGACCTGGCGCAGGAACAGCAGGCCACCGAAAGCCGGCTGGCCCAACTGGTGCGCCAGCTCAACGAGCTGACCGCGCTGGTCAACGCGCAGCAGGCGCAACTGTCCAAGCTGCTGCGCGAGCAATATGTGGCCGGCAACGAAGACCGCATCAAGCTGCTGCTGTCGGGCGACAATCCCAACCGCATCAACCGCGAACTGCAGTACATGGGCTACATCTCGCAAGCCCAGGCCAAGCTGATCGAAACGCTGCGCGCCAATCTGCAGGCGATCCGCAGCAACAAGGCCGACACCCAGAACGCCAAGTTCGAACTGGAAGAAATCGCCCAGGAAGAGAACGAGCAGAAACAGGTGCTGGAGAAGGAAAAGGCGCGGCGTTCGGCGCTGCTGTCGCAGTTGTCGACCAAGCTGAACACGCAGCGCAAGGAAGCCGGGCGCATCGAGCAGGACCAGCAGCGCCTGTCGGCCCTGGTCGACAAGCTGGCGCAGATCATCGAACAGCAGAAGAAGGCCGAGGCCGCAGCGCGCGAGAAGCGGCGCCAGGAACAGCTGGCCAAGGCCAGGGCCGAACGCGAGAAACGCCTGGCGGAGCAGCGCGCGCGGGCGGCCGAGCGGGCGGCGCAAGCGGCCAAGGCCGGCAAGCCGGCGCCCAGGATGCCGGATCCGGCTGACGCCATCGACGACGACGAGCCGCCCAAGACCGCTTCGCTGGGCCGCAACGATACGCTGCCGGAACTGCAGCCGGACAATTTCGGCAAGCCCTTCGCCAGCCTGCGCGGCCAGCTGCGCCTGCCGGTCAAGGGCGACCTGACGTCGAAGTTCGGCAGCCGTCGCGGCGACGGGCCGACCTCGCGCGGCCTGTTCATCCGCGCTGCCGAAGGCTCGGAGGTGAGGGCAGTGGCGGCCGGGCGGGTGGTGTTCGCCGACTGGCTGCGCGGTTTCGGCAACCTGATCATCGTCGACCACGGCAACCAGTACATGACGATCTACGGCAATAACCAGTCGGTGCTCAAGCGGGCGGGCGATCTGGTCAAGGCCGGGGAAGGCATTGCCACTGCGGGCAATAGCGGCGGCAACGAGCAATCGGGTTTATACTTTGAAATGCGGTATCAAGGCCGCGCATTCGACCCACAAGGGTGGGTAACTACTAGGTGACACATGGGCAGCAAACTCAAGAATATCAGTCTGATCGGGTTGGGCATGGTGGCAGGCGCCACCGCGATGATTCAGTTCGATGCCATCGCGCAAAAGAACGCAACGGCATCGCTGCCATTGGAGGAGCTGCGCCAGATGGCCGATGTGTTCGGCCTGATCAAGTCCGACTACGTCGAGCCGGTCGATGACAAGAAGCTGCTGACCGAAGCCATTTCGGGCATGGTCGCCTCGCTCGACCCGCACTCGGCGTATCTGGACAAGAAGGCCTACAAGGAGCTGCGCGAAGGCACCATGGGCAAGTTCGTCGGCCTGGGCATCGAAGTCGGGATGGAAGACGGCTACGTCAAGGTTATCTCGCCGATCGAGGATTCGCCGGCCTTTCGCGCCGGCATCAAGTCGGGCGACCTGATTACCCGCCTGGACAGCACTCCGGTCAAGGGCCTGACCCTGGACGAGGCGGTCAAGAAGATGCGCGGCGAGCCCAATACCAAGATCACGCTGACCATCGCCCGCAAGGAAGAAGACAAGCCCATCATCCTGACCATCACGCGCCAGGAAATCCGCGTGCAAAGCGTCAAGTCCAAGGTCATCGAACCCGGCTACGCCTGGCTGCGCGTGACCCAGTTCCAGGAACCGACAGTCGATGACATGGCCAAGAAGCTGGCCGCGATCTACGCCCAGGAACCCAACCTGAAGGGCATCGTGCTCGACCTGCGCAACGATCCGGGCGGCGTGCTGCCGGGCGCCATCGGCGTGTCGGCCGCCTTCCTGCCCAAGGATTCGGTGGTGGTCTCGACCAACGGCCAGATCCCCAGCTCCAAGCAGACCTTCTACGCCAAGCGCGAGTTCTACGCTTCCAACCCGCTGAACGATCCGCTCTCGCGCCTGCCGGAGGCCATCAAGAAGGTGCCGATGGTGGTGCTGATCAACAGCGGTTCGGCCTCGGCCTCCGAGATCGTGGCCGGCGCGCTGCAGGACTACAAGCGCGCCACCATCATGGGCACGCAATCCTTCGGCAAGGGCTCGGTGCAATCGGTGATCGCGCTGCCGCCCGAGAAGAACACCGCGGTCAAGCTGACCACCGCGCGCTACTTCACTCCCAACGGCCGTTCGATCCAGGCGCGCGGCATCGTGCCTGACATCATGGTCGACGAATACCCGGACGGCGACGGCCTGAACGGCCTGCGCCTGCGCGAGGCCGATCTCTCCAAGCACCTGACCAACGATACCGACAAGTCGGCCGAGGTCAAGGCGCAAACGCTGGACGAGCAAGCCGAGGAACGCCTGATCGCCGCCGAGAAGAAGCGCAAGCCGCTGGACTTCGGCAGCAAGGACGATTTCCAGCTGGCGCAAGCGCTGAACCACCTGAAGGGTTTGCCGGTGAAGGTGTCCAGCGCCAAGCCGGAAGTGCGCAACGAAGAAGGCAAGCAAGACTCGCCGGCCAAGGACGACGGCAAGGACGGCAAGGCGCCGCCGGCCAAGAGCCCGGGCAAGTAACTATTCAGGTACTTTGTGCCAGGCCGCTCTCCCGGGCGGCCTTTTTTCATGGGGTTTCACGCATTTCGCCATGAACGACCAACAATTGCTGCGCTATTCGCGCCACATCCTGCTCGATGAGATCGATATCGAAGGCCAGTCGCGCCTGCTGGCCGCGCACGCGCTGGTGATCGGCGCCGGCGGCCTGGGTTCGCCGGCGGCCATGTACCTGGCCTCGGCCGGTATCGGCCGCATCACGCTGGTGGATAACGATACGGTCGACCTGACCAACCTGCAACGGCAGATCATGCACACCACCGGCCGCGTCGGCCAGGCCAAGGTCGAATCGGGCCGCGAGGCGCTGCGCCAGATCAACCCGGACACCGAGGTCGTGGCGCTGGCCGAACGCACCGAAGGGGATCGCCTGCGGCAACTGGTGGAACAAGCCGACGTGGTGCTCGATTGCAGCGACAACTTCGCCACCCGCCATGCCGTCAACCGCGCCTGCGTTACCGCCGGCGTACCGCTGGTGTCGGGCGCGGCGATCCGTTTCGACGGCCAGGTCAGCGTGTTCGACCCGCGCGACGACGCCTCGCCGTGCTATGCCTGCCTGTTCCCGCCCGACCGCGAGTTCGAAGAAGTGCAGTGCTCGGTCATGGGCGTGTTCTCGCCGCTGGTGGGCATCATCGGCGCCATGCAGGCCGCCGAGGCCCTGAAGCTGGTGGCCGGAGTCGGCCGTTCGCTGGCCGGGCGGTTGCTGATCCTGGAGGCGCGCGAGATGGAGTGGACCTCGATCTCGGTGGCGCGCGACCGCAATTGCCCGGTGTGCGGGAAAAGGCATGCCTGACCCCGGTTTGTTGCCGCACGGGCAAACCTGCCGCGATGCAGCAAACAAGCGCCGGCAGCGTCCACTTCCCTGCGATCTTCTGGTATAAACTGTACTCGGTTTGCCAGCCGCATTTCCCCGGCAGCGCCTCAGGCGCGCCCGGTCTTGCGGCTGAGCCGGCCAGGCTGATGCTCTCGGAACCACCATAACTTTTAAGCGGAGTCAGCCTCCAACGCTTTGCCCGAACAGGGGGAGTAATGAATAGCTCCGTGAAAAGCGCACCAGTCCGC
Organism: Herbaspirillum sp. SJZ099; assembly: GCF_007828355.1. NCBI lineage: Bacteria > Pseudomonadati > Pseudomonadota > Betaproteobacteria > Burkholderiales > Oxalobacteraceae > Herbaspirillum > Herbaspirillum sp. SJZ099. The sequence continues at coordinate 169,498 of NZ_VIUO01000007.1, forward strand.
AAGCCGCCCAAAACAGGCGCGCCGGGGCCGACTGTCCCCGCCGCGATCCCAGGTGCGGGCAAGCCCGGCGGCGCCCTGGCGGGAGCGTGCTCAAAGCCCTTGGCATCCGGAAGTGTTGGTGTACAATCCTTGACCGCGAAAAAGGCTGCGCCATGGCAGCCTGCACCGGCAGCAAAAGCAACGTCGGCAAGGGAAGTGGATTCAAAAGCGACCAGTTCCGGCAGCAAGGTATCGGCCGGGCCATTGGATATAGTTGAAAAACCAGTAGGACTCATTTCATCAATAACGGGACTCGCTCGTACTCGCGCCTATTGATGAAATGAGTTCTATATTGAAAGTAAGCGAAGTGGCAACTAAAACTCCCAAAACTACCCCTGCAGCGCAACCATTGCTGACTGAGGAGCAAATCCTCAAGATGGCTGAGAAGGACTACATGAACGAAGCGCAGCTTGCTTTTTTCAAGGCCCGTCTCAAGCAGCTGGAAAAGGATCTGCTCAAGAATGCGGACGAAACCACCGAACACCTGCGCGAAACCGTGCTGGTGCCGGACCCGGCCGACCGCGCCACCATCGAGGAAGAACACGCCCTCGAGCTGCGTACCCGCGATCGCGAGCGCAAGCTGCTCAAGAAAGTCCAGCAGTCCATCGTCGCGATCGATAACGGCGAATACGGCTGGTGCGAAGAAACCGGCGAACCGATCGGCATTCCCCGTCTGCTGGCGCGCCCGACCGCGACATTGTCGCTGGAAGCGCAGCAACGCCGCGAGCTCAAGCAAAAGCTCTACGGCGACTGACCCAGGCCTTGCAGGGCTTGACCCCTTGCTGCCGCGGCAAGGGGCGCGCACCGGCAGCGACCTTGCCGCCGGTGTGGTCGGCCGACTGCATCGTTCGCATTGAATCACTCGTCTTGCTTTCCTGTTCTTGCTTTCCTGTTTCCGGCTGCGCGTCTTCGATTGAGATGACGCGCATCCGAACCTGATCCCAGCGCCATGCCCATCTTGCGTTCCACGCGTTGTTCGGCCTTCATCGCCTTGCTGGTGGTGTCGCTGCTGTTCGCGCAGGGATTGGGTTTTCTGCACGGCATCGCCCACGCCGGCTGGCAAGGCGGCGCCGTGCACTCGCTGGTTGACGAGGCGCTGTTCGATGAGGGCGACGACCATCGCCAACTCTCATCGGCCGCCCCCGGCGACCCGCATGCCAGCACCCACGGCGACGACCCGCACCACTCTTGCGCCGCCTACGACGCCGCCACGCTGTCGGCCGGCATGCATGTCGACTTTCCCCTGCCGCCGCTGTTGCCGCCGGCCCGCATGCTGGCGCTGTGGCAAGCCTTCGCATCCTGGGATGCGCCTTTTGTCCGCCATTTCTCCTCGCGCGCCCCGCCCTGCTGAATTCCCTCCCGCGTTGATTCGACATTTCGTTGCCGGTTGTCTTTCGTGATCCGGTCGCATGCGCATTGCCGCCGCCCGTGCGGGCCCGGCATCGCCGCGGCATGGGCGCGTCCGGACGGCCGGCGTATCGGCGCCGCCTGCCCGCTGATCCGGCCCCTGGCGGCGCCTTGCGCACTACAAGGAATTCACATGGCAGTCCAATACCCACTCCAACGCCGCCTGCAAGGGCAACTCATGGCCGCCGCGGTCGTTTCCGCGCTGGCCTCCTGGGCCGCACCGGCACTGGCGCAGACCGCATCCGCCACCGGCGAGGCCACTGTGCCGGCGCAACCCGCGCTGCAGCCGATCGTCGTCACCGCCACTCCTTTTGCCTCGGAAGAGGATATGCAAGTGCTGGCCCCGGCCAAGGTGCTGGCCGGCGATGAGTTGCGCAACAAGCTGGGCAATTCGCTGGGCGACACTTTGTCATCCGAACTGGGCGTGTCGGCGTCGGCCTTCGGCGCCGGCGCTTCGCGCCCCATCATCCGCGGCATGGAAGGGCCACGCGTGATGATCCTGCAGAACGGCATGGCCGTGTCCGACGTCTCCACCGTCTCCAACGACCACGCGGTCGGCGCCGAGGCGGCCACGGCGCGCCAGATCGAGATCCTGCGCGGCCCGTCCGCGCTGCTGTACGGCTCGGGCGCCATCGGCGGCCTGGTCAACGTGGTCAACGACCGCATTCCGACGGAACTGGTCGGCAAGCCCACCGGCACCGTCGAGGGGCGCTACGGCACCGTCGACGGCGAGAAAAACGGTTCCTTCTCGCTGGATACCTCGGCCGGCCAGATCGGCCTGCACGTCGACGGCAACTACCGCGACACCGACAACTACAAGATCCCCGGCAATGCCAAGCAGGGCGATCCTTCCACCGCCTCGGGCCGCCTGCCCAATTCGTTCACCCACGAAACCAGCGGCGGCGTGGGCGCATCCTATGTCGCCAATTGGGGCTACGTCGGCCTGTCGGCCTCGACGCTGGACGATCACTACGGCATTCCCACCAGCGAGATGTCCTTCATCGACCTGCACCAGAGCCGCTACGACATCGACACGGTGGTCAACAATCCCTTCGCCGGCATCGAGAAATTCCGCTTCCGTTTCGGCTACACCGACTACACCCACACCGAGAAGGAACAGGACGGCACCCCCGCCACCGTGTTCAAGAACCGCGTGCTGCAGACGCGCTGGGAGCTGACCCACGCCCCGCTGGCCGGCTGGCGCGGCACCTTCGGCGTGCAGACCGAACAGGGCAATTACTCGGCGCTGTCGGCCGCCAGCGGCACCTCGGAGTTGACGCCGCCGACGCGTTCGTCATCCTTCGCCGGCTTCCTGGTGGAGCAGCGCCAGTTCGGCCAGGTGCTGGCCAGCGCCGGCCTGCGCGCCGAGAGCGTGAGCCGCCGTCCCGATGGCGGCAGCGGCCTGGCCGGGCGCGACTTCAACCTGCTGTCATGGTCGGCCGGCGCCTTGTGGGCGTTCCAGCCCGGTTACGGCCTGGGGGCGACCTATTCGCTGGCGCAGCGCGCGCCGACGGTGGAGGAGCTGTATTCCAACGGCCCGCATGAATCGACCGCCACCTTCGACATCGGCGACAGCCAACTGAAGAAGGAGACTTCCCACAACATCGAGCTGACGCTGCAAAAGACCGAAGGCCTGGTGCGCTGGAAGGGCAACCTGTTCCACAACAAGGTGCATAACTACATCTACGGCCGCACCAACGGCCAGGTCAATGATGAGGGCAATGCCGATCCGTCCGGTGAATTCACCCAGCGCTTCTGGTCGCAGGGCGACGCCACCATCCGCGGCGCCGAAGCCGAAGTCACTTACAACTGGAGCGGGGACGGTTTCTCGGCGCGCGCTTTCGCCGATACCTCGCGCGGCACGCTGGATGATCAGGGCAACCTGCCGCTGCAACCGGCCACCCGTTACGGCCTGGAGTTCGGCTACAAGACCGGCCCCTGGGCTAGCGGCGTGAAAGTGCTGCGCGCGCAGAAGCAGGATCGCCTGGCGTCCTTCGAAAACTACGAAACGCCGGCCTACACCCAGCTCGACGCCAACCTGTCGTACACGCAGAAGTTGAACGGCGTGAAACTGACCTGGTTCGCGCTGGCGCGCAACCTGCTGAACCAGGACATCCGCCTGTCGACCTCGGTGCTCAGGGAGTCGGTGCCCCTGGGCGGGCGCAACCTGATCGTGGGCGTGCGCACCAGCTTCTGATCGTGATGCCGGCGGGCAGGCTTGCCTGCCCCCGGCGCGGCTTGCCCGGGCCGCCTTCCAGGCGAAGGCCGCCCGGGTTTTTTACGGTTGGCAAGTTGTCGCCGCCTTTTTGCGCAGGGGAAAATGCCGCCGGGCATGCTGGTATAGTTTGAACCTTGCGGCGACCGGCCGCCGATTCATCGACGATCCCCATCCATGCGACGACGCTTCCTCCGTTCCCTTCTCGGTTCGTGCCTGCTGATCTCGGCCTGCGCGGCTTGCGCCCAGGAGGCGGCAAAGGAGGAGTTGCACGTACTGCTGGGATTTACCTCGCCGCTGTCGGGGACGCAAGGCGTCGGCGGTACCGACGCCCTGAACGGCGCCCGCATGGCGATCGAACGGATCAATCGGCAAGACATGCGCATCGGCGGCCAGCCGGCGCGTTTCGAACTGCTGGTCAAGGACGACCGGGCCAACCCCGAACGCGGGATGGAAATCGCGCAGGAATTCGCCCAGGCCAAGGTGAGCGCGGTGTTGGGGCCGTTCAATTCAAGCGTGGCGATGGCCGCGGCCAAGATCTATAACCAGCGCCGCGTGCCGATACTGACAGTGGCCTCCAATCCGGCCGTCACGCGCGCCGATTACGACTACGTGTTCCGCCTGGGCGCCAGCGATGGCGACATGGGGCGCAAGCTGGCCCAATATGCCGCCCGCACGCTCAGGTTCAAACACGCGGTCATCGTCAATGACGGTTCCGACTATGCCGCGGGCCTGATCAATGAATTCCAGGCGGCGGCCCGGCTGGAGGGTTTGCAGACCGCCATGGTGTTCCAGTTGAGCGTCCATGCCAGCGATCCGGAGGTGCGCGGCGTCTTGGGCCAGATCCGCGAGGCCGCTCCCGACGCCGTTTTCTTCGCCGGCTATGTGCCGCAGGCAGCGCAACTGCTGCGCGAAATGTCGCGCGAGAAGATGGACTTGCCCATGCTCGCGGGCGATGCCCAATGTTCGCTCGAGATGTTCCGCCTGGCCACCCACTCCATGGGCGGCGGCGTCTACTGCGTGCAAGGGGGCGTATGGCTCACGCGCGTGGCCGATGGCGCGGTATTTTCCGCCGCCTACCAGAACCGCTACGGTCGTCCGCCCGACGTCTACGCGGCCAGTTTTTACGACGGCGTGATGCTGCTGGCGCAAGCCATGAAGACCGCCGGCTCGGCGCAACCGGAAAAGTTCGTGCCGGTGCTGGCGCGCGGCCGCTACAAGGGCATCACCGCGACCTATGAGTTCGATGCCAAGCATGACCTCAAGGACTCCGACGTCACCATCCTGCGCCTCAAGGATGGCGCCCTCGTTCCTTTGGCAAGCTTCTAGGCCCCAGGGGCGGTGCAATGAACAGGGGAGGGGTCAGCGGATCGGCAGGCGGATGGTGTTCTTCACTTCTTCCATTACCGCATAGGTGTGCGTCTCGCGCACGCCCTTCAACTGCAGCAGCGACTTGCCGAGGAATTCACGGTAGGCGTTCATGTCCTTGACGCGCGACTTGACCAGGTAGTCGAAGCCGCCGGCCACCATGTGGCATTCCATGATCTCGGGGATGCTCTGCACGCTCTTCTTGAATTCGGCGAACACGTCGGGCGTGGTGCGGTCCAGCACCACCTCGATGAACACCAGCAGCGACACATCCAGCAGTTCCGGGTTCAACTGCGCGGCGAAGCCCAGGATATAGCCCGCCTCCTGCAACTTGCGCACCCGTTCCAGGCAAGCCGCCGGCGACAGGTTTACGCGCGCGGCCAGGTCGACATTGCTGATGCGGCCGTCGTTTTGCAGTTCGGCCAATATTTTTTTACTGATTTTGTCGAGCGCGGCCATGGTTTCTGAATTTTATTTGGCAAACAGGATTCTGGGAGAATTTTGTTCTGATTATAAAGGCAATAAACGCGCCTAATATCAGCAAAGAGTAAATAGAATCCTCCCTCATAAAAAATACAACGTAATGCGGGCATGGTGCGCCAACGGCGGTGCGCTTGCGCGGATGACAGCAGTTTCTCCGACAATCTTTTTACGAGTTTTGATATGTTCGTACCTGCAACGGCGCAGTACAGCATCGACGGAATCGGCCGCCATGGCTCCATGGCGGGCGGCATATCCTGCTTTTCCAGCGTTTCAACCTAATTACCCGCAGTCTGACTTTCTAGAAGAGAGGAAACACCCCTATGTTCAAGCGCGTCTCCGGACTCAACATCATCGCCGCATCGCTGGCGCTGGTTCCCGCCTTTGCCATGGCGCAGGAAACCCAAGTGGTCAAGATCGGCTTTTCCAGCCCGCTGACCGGCCCCCAGGCATCGGCCGGCAAGGACAACCAGGGCGGCCTGATGATGGCCGTCGAGCGCTTGAATGCGCAACCCATCACCGTGGGCGGCAAGAAGATCAAGTTCGAGGTGATCGCCGAAGACGACCAGGCAGATCCGAAGTCGGGCGTGGGCGCCGCGCAAAAACTGGTCGACCAGGGCATCAAGGCCATCGTCGGCCCCTACAACTCGGGCGTGACCATCCCCGCATCGCGCGTGTTCAATGACGCTGGCATCGTGGTCGCCACCGTCGCCTCCAACCCCAAGATTACCCAGCAAGGCTTTGCCACCCTGTTCCGCGTCGCCGCCAGCGACAGCCAGCTGGGCGGCAAGATGGCCCTGTACGCGGCCAAGGAACTCAAGCTCAAGAAGGTAGCGGTGATCGACGACCGTACCGCCTACGGCCAGGGCCTGGCCGAAGAGTTCAGCAAGGTCGCCAAGGCCAACGGCATCGACGTGGTCAGCAAGGACTTCACCAACGACAAGGCCACCGACTTCACCGCCATCCTGACCTCGATCAAGGGCAAGAAGCCCGACGCCGTCTTCATCGGCGGCTACGCGCCGCAAGGCGGCCCGATCAAGCGCCAGATGAAGCAGCTGGGCATCAATGCCGTGCTGCTGGGCGGCGACGGCATCTGCTCGCCGGAAATGGGCCGCCTGGGCGGCGACGCCATCGGCGACTCGGTCTACTGTACCCAGGGCGGCACCATGCTGGACAAGGCCAAGGAAGGCAAGGTCTTCGCCGACGACTACCAGAAGAAGTACGGCCGTCCTGCGGAAACCTATGCGGTGTCCTTCTACGACGGCATGATGCTCATCGCCCAGGCCATGAAGACCGCCAACTCGGTCGAGCCCAAGCAGTTCGGCCCGGCGCTGGCCAAGATCAGCTACAAGGGCGTGGCCGGTCAGTACGACTTCGACGCCAACCACGACCTGAAGCAATCCCCGGTGACCGTGTACCGTTTCAAGGACGGCATCCCGGTACCGCTGACCAGCTACTGATCGGGCCCCACCCTGGCAGCCTGAACGTTCTGCCCCGCCGGCGCATGCCGGCGGGAAGTTCAACCTCCCTCGCCAGTAACCCATCCGCGCAGCATCCCATCCTGTCGGCGCCGTCCGATACGGACGATTTTTGCCGTGCGGGATGGTACTCTTTGCATCTGCCGGCAGATGCAACAATGAGTTCTAAGGAAGCATATGCTCAACTACACACGCACCGTCCAGACGATAGACGCCCATACCGGCGGCGAGCCGCTGCGCATCCTGGTCTCCGGCCTGCCCAAGATCCCGGCCGGCAGCATCCTGCAGCAGCGCGCCTGGCTGCGCGAACACCGTGACGACCTGCGCCAGTTCCTGATGAACGAGCCGCGCGGCCATGCCGACATGTACGGCGCCTACCTGCTGCCGCCGGTCACGCCGCAAGCCGACTTCGGCGTCATCTTCATCCACAACGAAGGCTACAGCGACATGTGCGGCCACGGCATCATCGCGCTGGGCAAGGTGCTGGTGGAGATGGGATATGTCGAGCCGGTGTCGCCACTCACGCGCATCTGCTTCGACGCCCCGGCCGGTTTCATCGAAGCCTTCGTCGAATGGGACGGCAAGCGCGCCGGCCGCGTCAGCTTCAACAACGTGCCGGCCTTCATCTACCGCCGCGACGTCGAGGTCGACACGCCCAGCTTCGGCAAGATCGTCGGCGACATCGTGTTCGGCGGCGCCTTCTACTACTACATCAACGCCAAGCAGGCCAATCTCACCGTCAAGCCGGAACTGGTGCGCCAGCTGATCCAGCTGGGCGCCGAGACCAAGGCCGCGGTGATCGCCAAGGTGCCGATCCAGCATCCGCTGGAACCGGGCCTGAACACCCTGTACGGCACCATCATCGACAGCGAACCCAATTTCCCCGGCGCCGACCAGTCCAACGTCTGCATCTTCGCCGACCGCGAGGTGGACCGTTCGCCCACCGGCACCGGCACCTCCGGCCGCGCCGCACAATTGTTCCTGCGCGGGCAGCTGGCGCTGAACCGGAACTACGTCAACGGCAGCATCGTCGGCAGCAACTTCGGCGTGCGCGTGACCGCGCTCGTCAAGGTCGGCGAGTTCGACGGCGCGCTCACCGAAGTCAGCGGCCATGCCCATATCATGAGCACCAACCAGTGGGTACTGGAAGAATCCGACCCATTCCCGACCGGCTTTTTCCTGCGCTGACATGCATATCCTCGACGCCCAACAAACCGCCGCCGCGCTGCCTTACGCGCAACTGGTCGACGCCCTGGAAACGGCCGCGCAAGAGTTCGCCTGCGGCCGCATCCGCGCCCCCGAGCGCCAGGTGGTGCCGATCGACGCATCCAGCGTGCTGCTGGGCATGCCGGCCATCGCCGACGACTTGTCGGTGACCAAGCTCATCACCGTGCATGCCGAGAACGGCCGCCACAACCTGCCTGCCATCCAGGGCGAGGTGGTGGCCTTCGACACGCATACCGGGCGTCGCATCGCGCTGATGGACGGCCCCACCGTCACCGGCCGTCGGACTGCCGCCATGACCATGCTGGGCATCAAGACGCTGCTGCCGCGCGCGCCCAGGTCGGCGCTGCTGATCGGCACCGGCGTGCAAGCCGCGGCGCATGCCGACGCGCTGGTGCAATATTTCGGTGTCAGCCAATTCTGGATCGCCGCGCGCGACCTGGCGCGCACGCAGGCGTTCTGCAGCGCCTTGTGCGAACGCCATCCGCAAGTCGTCGCCAGTCCCTTGCCGGCGGCCATGCTGCAGCAAGACCTGCCGCATACCGACGTGCTGATCGCCCTGACCACCTCGCGCACCGCGGTCATTCCCGAGCAGGTTGCGCCCGACACGCTGGCCATCGGCGTCGGCGCCTTCAAGCCCGACATGGTCGAATTCCCGGCGTCGCTGCTGCACGCGCGCGCCATCGTGGTCGACGATGTCGGCGGCGCGCACTACGAAGCCGGCGACCTGATCCAGGCCAAGGTCGACTGGAACCGCGTGGCCGCCATCGGCGATGTGCTGTCCGGCAAGGTCGGGCGCGCAACGCTGGACGTCAATGGCGCGCTGCCGGTCTTCAAGACCGTCGGCCAGGCATCCTGGGACCTGGCCGCCGCCCGCGTGATGCGAGCGGTTCCTGGCCTGACGCACTGAGCGCGACTGGTTTCGCGCTCTTTTTTTATCCGTCGTTTTATCCGCAACAAGCAACATACAAAAAGGGAGAAACCAAATGACACACCACTCGCAGCGCCGTCCACACGGCGCGAGCCACCGCAGCTTCCGGCCGGCCGGTCGCGCAGCACGCTAACGCCGCACAGGAGACATCGATTCATGGACATATTCATCCAGCAGATCATCAACGGTTTGGTGCTAGGGAGCATGTATGCGCTGATCGCGTTGGGTTACACGATGGTGTACGGGG
>NZ_VIUO01000008.1:0-162796 GCF_007828355.1 Herbaspirillum sp. SJZ099
GCTCGCTGTCATGAGCAGGATTGTGGTCTAAACATGGGTCAACTTTGGATGCAAATTTCCGGGGAAAGTGGGTCAGTTTTCAATGCAAATCAACATTTAGGGCATAAGATGTTCCCAAGGAGTGAATATGCCCCGCAAACCGAAAGCAAGTCCGGCAGTCTTGCTGGCCATTCCCGCCGAACTACTGAAGCAATATTTCAACAGACTGAAAAGTGCCTAATGCAGTCGGGACGATTCACTAACCACCTGATTCAGATGTATAACAATATTCAATATGAAATTCCTTTCCTAACTCCGCCTGCAACTTCTCCGCCAATACAGCGCCACGCCGCTTAAAGTCTAATTCGGCATCTGGGGTAGGAAAACCGGAATCGGGCGGATAAAAATCACAAAATGTTTTCTGAAACTCCTGATTCCAATCATTAATTTCGTTACATAGATTTTTAGAAATAGGCAAATCACTAGGATCAATATGCCCCATGTTCTCTATTGATGGGTCAAAAAATGGTGGTGCCAGATATTCTGCCAAGAGTCGGATAGTTCTCATTTCAATTTATCTCCATGTGCTGACAGGATTAGCACGAACAATATAACCATTAGTGGCAACCCCAATTGCAACATGCTGCTTCGATCCGTTATAGACAACTTCGTAAACTGGTGCACTCCCATTCGTTCCAACTATTCTTCCTTGATTCAACGCAGACATAACTAACGATGGAATATCAGTCTGGGGAATTCCTTTATTTTCAAAATCCACAGCATGTCGCTCAATGATGTGTTGCAACCCTGCTTTGGAATTTCCCTGCTCCAGGAACACAATCTTTCCGTTAGCCAATTTACTAATTTCAACCACATTCTCAGGGGTAATCTTGATTCCACTTCGTTCCAGCTCGGTCAACAGCATTGCCTTAGCTGTGCTGCTTTGTGCTGCGGCTGAAAGTGTCGGCTTCGCGCTTCCTCCTAACAATGCAAATGCAATATCCTTATCTGTGGTGCTAATCGACTGAGCCGCACCTCGTACGATTTCATCTTGCGTAATCCCTGCTTTGAGCTGATCAATCTGCTGATTGATCAACGTCACGCTCTTGGGGTCATCTTGATAAAGAACTTTAGCAGCTTCGAGCGCATTGACAGCGTCATTGATGGCATCGAATTTACTACCGCAATTATTGCCACATGGTTTATTGAGATAATCGACCGCTTGAGTAACGAGCTTACTGGCGGCTTCTCCTGGCGTCTTGGCCCCGAACCTAGCCTGTTGCTCCGGAGTCCAGCTACCATCGGCATTCCCACCTAAGAAGGGATTCACACGTTCAGCTGCAGTGGCTTTGAACAGATCTTCTGTCTTATTGATGGCAATAAATTTCTTAGCGTATTCGTCACTCTTTCCGCCCTTTTCTGCTGCAGCATCAACAATTGCATAGCCAGCGGAAAGTAACCGTTGATAGGATTCTTCATTAGTTATCGTTTCGCCAGTTGTGTCGTTCAGATATTGGCGATATTTTTCCGCATTTTGCTTGGCCCAATCTCGCTCACTTTGGTGCAATTGCCGATTATTAGCCTCAACACTCACAGCCGACGACATTCCCTGCGCTCCGCCCACAGCCGCCCCCAGCGCCGCCGCCGCGACCTGCTCCAAGGCCTGCTTTACTGCTTGGGGCACATCCATCTTTCCAATCACGTCGGCAATTACCGGCATGGACACCGCCGACAAAGTCGCCCCCGCAGCACCGGCTAAACCACCACCAAGTGCGCCAGCTGCCGCATGCAGCGCCGTACGGTAAGCACCTCCTTCAGCCCAGTTTTTTGCTTCTGCTTCCAACTGTTCTTTTTTCTGCGGATCCGTTTCACTGTCGATCTTGCGGTTCAGTTCATTGAGCTTGCTTGTAGCATACGTGCCAATGCCCAGCGCCGCCTGCTTGCCAAAGGCCTCCACGATCTTGGCCTGTGCCTCTACATCCGCCTGCAGCGCCTGAGCATTCCAGTTCTTCACCAGTGCATTGCTGCTGTCCTTGTCACTCCTGACGGTGGCATCACCTGCCCTACCCGAAATACCCGACTTGGTTACGCTGGCGTCGCTTCCACTTTCATTTGCAAATCCCAGCCCCGTACCGTTCAACGAGGTATTGCCACCACTGTATCCGCCACCAGCACTGACGCTCTGGCTCTCCGCCTTGTACTCGCTCTTGTTCTGGATGTCGCTCATTGTCAGGCTGGCGGTCTGGAATTGGTTCCTGCCTTCTTCCACTGCCTTATCCGTGCTGGCGATCTTCGCGCCCTTGAGGTCAGTATTACCGGAGACGTTCACCTGAAAGCCGCCGTCGCCGGCATTGATGGCGCTTTGTTCAATCACGCTCTGATAGTTGCCATCCACCTTGCTCTGGCTGGCACTGATGCTGCCGGAGAAACCGCCTCCAAGACCGACCGACACACTACCGCCCAAGCTTTGCTGCTGGCTCTTGTAGTTACTAGTGTCCTGCAAGCTCTCAATATTCAGGTTCCCGCCAACATTGGCGATCACCTGGTTGCCCGCGGCGACCGCGCCCTTGAGCGTCATGTCGCCGCCCGAAGCCATGGTCAGCTGGTTGTTGGCAGTGATGTGCGTGTTGCTGTAGTCGCTGTCGCTGCCATCACCCTTGCCACGGCTGCCCGAGGCACTGGCGTTGAACATCACGCCGGAAGTGCCGATGGACACGCCTACGCTGGCAGAACTGCCTTTGTTGGTGCTGTGTTCCTCGTTGGTGTTGCGCTGGGCCAGCAAGTTGATCTGATTGTCGGCGATCAGGTTGATGTTGGTACCCGTCACTTCGCTGCCAACAATCGTCAGGTTGCTGTCCGTGCCTGCACCGGTGGCAGCGATCGTGGTCGTTCCTCCCGAAGCCACCGTCGATGCGGCCGTGGTGGTGCTGCTTTGCACGGTCTTGCTCTGGTTGCTTGAGCTGCCAAGCGAGATGGCCAGGTCAATGCCTCCAGCCGGCGCGGCACTGCCGGAAACCTGCGCAGCGGCATTGGCCAGCGTCAATGCAGTAGCCGCATCTGCCAGCATCTTGGCGCGTCCATTCTTGGTCTTGCCCTTGGATTCCTGCAGCGACATCACCGACTGGATAGCGGAAATCACCGGATTAGTGACCTGTACCGTCACGCCCTGTTGCTTGAACAGTGTTTCCTGAATGTTCTGTTCGGTATTGATGCCGGCAAGGATGTCGACCTGCTTGCCGACAATGCTTACATCGCCTTGGGGCGCGATGACATTACTGGCTATTTGGCTGTAGCGGTTGCCAGCCACCAGCACCACGTTGCCGTCTGTCGCGCCAACAGTCGACGCGCTTTCGGTGCTGCTGTTATGGGCGAAATTGCTGCTTTGCATCTTGCTGCCCACCGTCACGCCCAACCCACCACCACTGAAGACCCCGGAAGTGGTTTCCTTTCGGTAATGCGACTCGCTGCTGGTATCAGTGGCGGCGACGATGTTGATGTCATTGCCTGCGGTGACCTGCGTGCCTTGAGTGGACACCACATCGCTGCCGGTGATGTTGGCATCCCGACCTGCAGCCAGCACGGTAGTGTTGCCGGAGAAGGTGCTGCCGATCTGGTTGCTGTAGCTGCTGGCGTCGTCCGTCTGGATAGTGGAGCCGGAAAGAATCCCGCTGGAGCTGTGCTGGTGCTGGTCGCGCGCACTGGCCGATTCGTTGGCTGTGCTGATGTTGATGTCACGGCCGGCGGCGGCGGCCAGCGCGGCCTCGGCCACGACCTGTGTCCCTTGGGCGTTCAAATCGCGCCCGGCATTGATGGTGACGTTGTTGCCAGTGATCTGCGTGGCTACATCCTGGCTGGCGCTCAGGGTGGCCCGGTTTACGCCGCTCTCGGTCGTACCATGCGCGCCGTTGGATTGGTCGACGAAGTTCGGGCCGGTTAGCGCACCGATCCAGTTCGAGGCTCCGCTGTCGCTGGCCCAGTTGATCTCCTGGCGGTAGCCCTGGTTGACCGTGCCGAGATTGACGTCGCGGCCGGCCGACAATGCCACATCGCCGGTGGCCCCGATCACGGCGGCGTTGGCAACGAGATCGCGCCCGGCCGCGATCGTCAGATCCTTGCCGGTGACACTGGCGACCTGGCTGATGTTGGCGCCGGTCGTAACAGCATTGGCGGTTTCGACGCGTGTACTGTTGATGTTGATGTCGCCATTGGCGGCCAGTACCACACGATCGCTGCCGTCAATGGCGCCGCCCAGGTTGTTGATATCAGTCGCCGCCGACAACACCGCATTCGTCCCCGAGATACGCCCGCCCAGGTTCTGGATGTTATCCGCCGCCAGCGAAACGGTCTGGCGCGCGGCGATGGTGCCGCCGCTGTTGACGATGTCTTGCGCGGTCTGGAATGCCACGTCGTTGCCGGCGATCAGCGTGCCCTGGCCGGTGACCTGGACGTTGGAGGCGCGCAGGTAGACCTGCGGCACCAGTACTTCCTGCGTGCTGCCGTCGGCCAGCGTCACGGTCTGCTTGACCATCCAGACGATGTCGGAGGTGAGCTGCGCGATCTGGGCGTCGCTCAGCGCCACGCCGACGGTGTAGTTGAAGGCCTGGGCCTGTTGCACGCCGGCGTTCATCAGCGCCATGTATTGCGCTTCGTTGCTGGTGTAGCCGGCCAGGTAGCGCTGGCCGATGGCTTGCTGGATCTGCTGCTGCACCAGTTGCTGCTCGTAGAAGCCGTCGCCGAGTTTCTTGATGGTGCTGTCGGGCGTGCTTTGCAGCTGGTTGAGCATGAAGTCGGAAGACAGCCAGCTGCGGTAGTTGGTGAACTTCGGATCGGTCTCGACCAGGTAGCGGTTGCCCGGCGCGGTGTCAATGCGGTACAGCGCATTGTTGGGCAGCGCGAGGTTGAGGTTGGCGGTGCGGATGCTGATCGCCGCGGCGCTCTGGCCCGACGCGCCGGAGACGGCGGCGGCTACCGCCTTGACCGTATTGTTGCGGTTGGGCCCGGCGCCGCTGGTGGGCGTGATGTCCAATTGGAAATTGGTGACGATGGTCTGCGATTGGTAAGGCGCGTCATCGTAGCGGCGGTCGTCGGCGCTGAAGGTGTGGCTCTTGATGTAGGTGTAGCTGGCCGAGCCGGTCGAGGTCACGCTCTGCACGCCCAGCGGGCCGGTGTTATTGATCGCGGTGCCGTTGACGCTGTCGCCGGCCACGGTGCCGCCGGCGATGATCTGGCTGGCGTAGTTGTTCACCGCGCCGGCGGCCAGCGTCATGTTGCCGCCGGAGGTGATCATGCCGGGGTCGCTCTTGGTGACGACGGTGCGGGTGATTTGCTCGGTGCCGTCGTAGATGGTCCATTCGCGGGCTGAACGACTGCGTACGTTGTTATTGAACGCATCGATCTTGTCGTTCAGAACCTGCAGGGTGGCTATGTATGCGTCATATCGGGGTTTCCAGGCTGCATACGCAGACTGCCACGCTGCATACTCCGCCGGATCAACCGGGATGGAAACGCAGGAGTCGTAGCACATTTCGCCCGGCTGTGGTGGCCCCCCGGGCCCTGCCCCTGGGTCTACTGGCGGCGTCACGCCCATCACCGTCCAGATCCGGTCGCTGCTCTCGTAGTTGATGATGGCCGGATGATAGGTGATGGTCGATTCCCCACCATTGCTTCCCTCTTGCCAATCGGGCACATAAGCTGGCGCAATGGCATTGTCCCCGTATTTGACGCCTTTGGAATAAGTGAAGGGAGGCCCATAGCGCTCCACCGGGTAGGCATCCGATGGCAAAACCAGGCGGAAATTGTCTTCATCCCCCATGTCACGCCAGTTATAGGGGCCGACCACCTGGCCGGAGCCGAGATTGACCAGCCGCGCCGAATTGCCGTCGATCAGGTTGGAAGACCCGTTCAGCCGATACGTGATGATGCGGTTGCCCGGCCCGACCTGGTCGCTGGTCTCCAGATGCGCGTTGGTGTTGTTGATGGTATTGGCGGCAATCGTCAGGTTGCCGTCGGCGTTGATGGTGGCGCTGCTGTTGTTGATCTCGCGCGCCATGCCGATGGCTTTTTTCGACGCGTCGAGCGCGCCGCCGATGACCATGTCGCCGGCCGAATAGATCAGTGCGTGTTCGCTGTTGTTGATGACGCCGGCGCCGATGTCGAGCCGGTTGCGGGCGGCGATCACCGCGGCCGTGGTCACGCCGCCAACCGTTTCGGCCACGTTGTTGAGCACATCGGCGCCGATGGCCACGTTGTCGCCGTAGATGCGGCCGGTGCCGATGTTGTTGACGGTGCTGCTTTCGATGACCGTCGTGCCGCCATCGATCAGGCCGCGGTTGGTGAAGGTGTGGACGTCGGTCGCCTTCAGGTTGAGCGTACTGGCCACCAGCGATCCGGCAGCCTGGTTGTCGATGGTGGCGGCGGTCAGCGCCAGCTTGCCGCCAGCGGCGACCGCCCCGGCATTGGCGAAGGTGCCGGCGGTGGAGACGACGGCATCGCCGCTGGCGGCAATCTGCCCGCTGTTGACGATCGAATCGGCCAGCGCGATGTTCAGGTCTTTCTGGCTCAGCACCTTGCCGTTGCCGGCCAGCGCACGCGCGGCGATATCGACCTGCCGGGCGGCGATGATGGTGCCGCCGGCGTTGTCCACGGCCAGCGTGCGCATGGCCTGCGTGGCCTGCATGTCGGTGATGGCGAGCTGGCCGGATGAGGACAGCAGGCCGGCCGTGTTATCGATGCGGCCGCGCGCCTCGAGCGTGAGCGCGGCGTCGGCGCGCATCGCGCCCTGGCGGTTCGATACGTCCTGGGCGTTGAGCGCGATGGTTGTGCCTTCGATGCCTAGTTCCTGCCCCTGCGTGTTGTCGTTGCGCAGCGTGGCTGCCTGCACCGTGACGGCGCCATCGGAGCGCAGCAAGCCGCCGCTGTTGTCCGCCGTGCCGCCTGCGGCATTGATGCTGAGGCCGCCCTTGGCCTGGATCTTGCCGCCGGCATTGGTGATGTCCGTGGCGTCCAGTGTTGCCAGCGCGCTGGCGCCGATGACGCCTGCGCTGTTGTCCACCGTCGCCGCCGCGATCGCCAGGTTGCCGCCGGCGCCCAGATAGCCGCCCTGGTTGACGACGGCGCCGGCCGTCATGGTCAGCGCGCCCTGGGCGATGATGCCTTGCGTGGCTCCCGAGTTCGTATTCGCCACGGTCTGGCCGTTGGTATCGATAGCGATGTTGCCGAGGGCCTGCAGCAGGCCGGCGTCGTTGTTCAGGTTGCCGCTGGATACCGTCAGGCCGTCTTGCGCCACGATGTTGCCGCGCACGTTGCTGAAGGCCTGGCGGCGGCTGTCGAGGGCGATATTGGCGGCGCCGATCGCGCCGCCGTCGTTGTCGACGCCGCCGGCGGCCAGCGACACTGCCTGGGCCGCTTCGATGCGGCCCCGGTTGATGGCCGGCCCGTCGCTGGCGAGGCTGAGCGAGCCTTGTGCCGAGTTGATGCTGCCGCGGTTGTCCAGCGCACCCGCGGTCAGCGCCACCGCGCCGTTGGCGCCCATGCCACCGGTATTGGCGATGGCGCCGGTGGTTTGCACGGTCAGCGCTTGCGTGGCCGTCAGGGCGCCGCTGTTTTCCAGGCGCCCGTCGGCGGTGACGATGGCGTCGCCCGCCGCCGCGCCGATGGTGCCCTGGTTGCGCACGCCCACGCCATGTTCGGTCGATGCCAGGTAGATATGGCGCGCATACATGCCGCCCAGTTGCGCCACGTCGATGGCCACACCTGGCGCCGCGTCGCCGGGCGGCACGCCGGGGGTGACCTGGTCGTGGCCGGCGCTGATCGTGTTCAAGCCGGCCGACACCTTCAAATCCTGCGCCCACACGCCGGCGTTGATGCGCACCGCGCGCGCGATGATATCGGCGTAGTCGCTGCCGCTGGCGTCCAGCCCCGCGCCGTCCACTGTCACCACGCCGCCGGCCACACGATAAGCCTCCAGACTGCCGCCAGAGATCACCGGCGTACCCGTGGTCAGCGTGGCGCGGTTGGCGTTGATGAAACCGCAGCCGGAGCAGGTGATGCCGGCCGGGTTGGCGATCACCACCTGGGCGCGATCGCCGGCCACTTCCACATAGCCGCGCAGGTAGCTGGGGTTGGCCGAATTGACCTGGTTCACGATCACGCGGGCCGCGCCTGTGGCCAACCAGGGATTGCCCTGCACATAACCGCCCAATTGGGTCTGCACGGCGCCGCGGGAATTATTGAGAATGGCGCCGTTGGCGTTCACATCGAACTGGCGATAGGCGTTGACCGACACGCCGGCGCTACTGGGCGTCTGGATGTTGACCACCGGCACGCCATTGCCGCTGGACAGCACGGTCGGCTGCTGGTTGCGCGGGGCATTGCGGTCGCTGTAGATCTGGGCGTGCGCCACTACCGTATTGAGCGACATGGCCAGTGCCACGGCAAGCAGCGAAAAGCGCAGCGCCCGAGGCAGCTCGGCGGCTACGCCGGCAGGGTTCGCAGAGTGGGTGGATGATGTACCGCTGATGGTGGATGCGTTTTCTGCAACGGCCATGAACTGGCCCCGGCGTCGGTTGAAGACGACCTTGTAGCGCTGACTGTTCAAACTGATACCCCTTGGATTTTTCTTTTTTGATCTTCGCGTCCGCTGCTTCAGTCCCACGCTGAGCCATGACGCGCTTGCCGTATCGCAACAAATAACTTCTCAAGGGATGGGATGTTAATTTACGTCAAGATTAATGTGTATACTTTCTTGAGAAATGAGAATTTTTTATTGCCAAAAAGTAAAATTAAAGAAGGTATTTCGCAACATAGTTTTTCTTAAGCAATTTTTTCAGCTACGTCACGGATTTTTCTTACATAAAAATTAAAAAATGCTTTCCCGTCTTTCCCTCGCGCGTCTTGCGCTGTTAGCCTCGCCCTTCTTTCTCTGCGCCTCCGCCCTCGCGCAAACCGCCGCCAACCAGGAGCAATTGCAACGCGAACGTGAGCGCGTGCTGCGGCAGCAGCAGGAGACGCGTCCTGATGTAAAACCCATTACCCCGCCTGAAGCGGCAAGCACGATGCCTGTGTTCCCGGAACATGAGCAGCCATGCCAGTTGGTCTCTTCCGTCACGCTGGAGGGTCCCGCTGCCGAGCGCTTCGGATTTGCGCTCGACAGCGTGACCGGTCCGGATGGCGCATCCGGCCGCTGTCTCGGCAGCAAGGGGGTCAATACTGTGCTGGCGCGCGTACAAAATGCCGTGATCGCGCGCGGCTACACCACCACGCGCATTGTCGCGATGCCGCAAGATTTGCGCAGCGGGCGGCTGGTGCTGAGCGTCTTCCCCGGGAAGGTGCGCACCATACGGTTCGCGCCCGATGCCGACCCGCGCGGCACCGCGCGCAATGCCTTGCCGGTCAATCCCGGCGACATCCTCAATCTGCGCGATATCGAACAAGGCCTGGAGAATTTCAAACGCGTGCCGACCGCGCAAGCCGACATCCAGATCACGCCATCGGAAGGCGCGGATGCCCAGCCGGGCGACAGCGACCTGGTGATCCAGTACCAGCAGGCTTTTCCCTTCCGGCTGTCCGCCTCGCTGGACGATGGCGGCTCGCGCGCAACCGGGAAATACCAGGCAGGGCTGACGCTGGCTTATGACAACTGGTGGACGCTCAACGATTTGTTCTACGTAAGCGTCAATCGCAGCCTGGGACATTATGGCGAGGAAGGCAGCAATGGCTACACCTTGCATTATTCGCTACCGTTCGGTTACTGGCTTTTTTCGGCGACCATATCGGGCAGCAAATATCACCAGACCGTGGCCGGCGCCTTTGAGAATTTCATTTACAGCGGCCGTTCCGAAACCAGCGAATTGAAGCTTTCCCGCCTGATCTACCGCGATGGCGTGCGCAAAACCACGCCCTACCTGAAAGGCCTGCTGCGCACATCCTACAACGCCATCGACGACACCGAAATCGGTCCGCAGCAACGCCGCACAACTTCCTGGGAAGCCGGCATCAATCATCGCGAATTCATCGGTGACGCCACCGCCGATGCCACCCTTGCCTACCGGCGCTCCCTCGATCGGCAAGGCGCGGAACCCGTCAATGAATTCGACCTGCCGCAGATCGGCACCCGCTATGGATTATTCCTGGCCGATGCCTCGCTGAATGTGCCGTTCCAATTAGGCCCGGCGGCCTTGCGCTACGCGGGCACGGCACGCGCCCAATGGAACCGGGGAGCTCTGCCGCCGCAGGACCAGTTCTCCATCGGCGGGCGGTATACGGTGCGGGGCTTCGATGGCGACCTGACCTTGCAGGCCGAGCGCGGCTGGTTCCTGCGCAATGAAATCGCCCTGGGCCTGGGACAGAGCGGCCAGGAGTTATACCTTGGCGTGGATACCGGCGCGGTCGCCGGCCCCTCCGCCCAGTTCCTGACCGGGCAGCGCCTGGCCGGCACGGCGCTGGGCCTGCGCGGCGCCGTCTACAAGCTGTCGTACGATATTTTCCTTGCCACGCCATTGGTCAGGCCGGAAGGGTTCACCACCGCCAGCGTCACCGGAGGCTTCAGCCTGCTGTGGACGTTCTGAGCCGGCGGGATGGCAGAGACAGGCGGGATAAACCGGCACAAAAACCGACGCAAAAACCGGCACAAAAAAAGAGGCCCGCTCGCGCGGGCCTCCCATGACTACGACTATTTCTGTGCTGCTACATCTACTGCACTACTTGCACTACTGCACTCTGCAACTGGGCATCGGCCAGCGATGAGCCAGTTCAGGCGGCAGCGCGCTCCAGGCGCTGGACGCTGTCTTCCGCAGCGCCGATCTCGATCTTGCGCGGCTTCAACGCTTCCGGGATCTCGCGCACCAGTTCGATGTTGAGCAAACCGTTTTCCATGCTGGCGCCGACCACCTTGATGTGGTTGGCCAGCTGGAAGCGCTGCTCGAAATCGCGGGCGGCGATGCCGCGGTGGAGGAAGTTGACTTGCCGGTCTTCCTTCTGCTTGCGGCCCACGATCTTCAGGGCTTCATTCTCGGTTTCGATCTCGATTTCGCTGCGGGCAAAGCCGGCGACGGCCATCGTGATCCGGTATTTGTCTTCGGCCACCAATTCGATGTTGTACGGCGGGTAACTGGGCTGATCGGCACGCTGGGCGTTGTCGAACATCTGGGCCAGGCGATCGAAGCCGATTGCGGTACGGTACAGGGGGGAAAAGTCAAAAGTACGCATAAAACTATCCTTTCAAAGTAAGCGATGTTTTTGTTGCAGACCTCGCGTTTGAGCATCTGCTGGAACCTGTTTAACGTAACAGGCTCTTCCCGAATCTAGGGACGCGCTTTTTGCTTTTCAAGGAATTTTTCACCGATATTTTTATCGCCTCAGGCCCTTGAAAATGCCGCGCCCAGCACCAGCTCCATCCGTTTCCGTTCGGCGGCGACAACGTCCGGGCCCTGGGCCAGGCCTTCCATGCTGTAGAACCGCAAGTCATGCAAACCGATGGTGGCCAGTACCGCTTTCAGATAAGGCGTGAGGAAATCCGCCTGGCGCGCCGATGGCCCGGAAAACCTGCCGCCGGCGGCAATGCCGACATACACCGGCTTATCGCGCAGCAAGCCGGCCTTGCCGTCAGGCGTGATGGCGAAGGTGCGGCGCACGCGTACCACGTGATCGATCCAGGCTTTCAACGCGGACGGCACGGTGTAGTTATGCATGGGCGTGCCAATCACCACGCTGTCGGCCAGCTCCAGCTCCCGGATCAGCTGTTCCGACATTCCCAGCGCGCCGCCGGCGGCGCCTTCATCCGTCTTGCCGACGGGCGAACCCAGCGCTTCGGCGTAGGCATCGTCGACGTGGGCGATGGGGTCCGCGTACAGGTCGCGCACCGTGACGGCGGCATGGCCCGCGCGCTGCGCCAGGCACCCGACAATCTGCTGCGACAGCCACCAGCTGCTGGAGCCTTCCCTCTTCGGGCTGGCCGAGATATGCAGGATCTTCATGCCGCGCCTCCGATGGCCTTGCCGAAACGCATGGCTCCCGTCAGCAGGCCCTGGCGGAAGTAGAAGCGCTGCGCCAGCGCGTTGGCCATGCCGGTATCCAGCACCAGGCGCGCGCAGCCGGCTTGCGCCGCGACCGCCTCCAGCGCCTTGAGCAAACGCTCGCCCCAGCGCTTGCCGCGCGCGTGTTCTGCGCTCACAAGGTCGTCGACATAGAGGAACTTGCCGTACACCAGGTTCTCCTGGAAACGGTAACCGGCCAGCGCCATGACCTGGCCGCCTTCCCAGGCGGCCAAGATGCGATAGCTTTCGTCGGCAGCGCGGCCGATGCGTTCGATGAACGCGTCTTCGCTGTCGAGATGCGGGCGCAGCTCGCGCATGACGACGTAGCAGGCGCGCCGCTCATCGTCGGCGTCGGCATGGCGCAACGCGGAGTCGGCGATGCGCCATTGTGTTTTTGCCAGTTCCTGCAGGCGTTTGCTCATGGTTCCTCCCGGTGCTTTCTTTGGATGTGTGGATATGTGGATGTATGGATACCTGGATCTGCAATGGCGCCATCTTAGTTTTCGAATGGCATAATCGGCAGTGCCAAGAAACGACATTCCAACTGGACCATGAAATCTACCGCGACGCATGACTTCCTCCAGCTCAACCCGGCTGCCGGCGAACCCTATTACCGCCAGATCTACACCCGTCTGCGCTCGGCCATGGCCGACGGCCTGCTGGAACCGGGCGACCGCATTCCTTCGGCGCGGGCGCTGGCAGCCGAACTGGGGCTGGCGCGCGGCACGGTGGAAAGCGCCTATTCATTGCTGGCGGCGGAAGGCTACATCGAAGCGCGCGGCCAGGCGGGCACCGTGGTGGCAAGCGGGCTGAAAGCCCTCCCGGTGACCGCCGGCGCCGCACCCGCCCTGCCCGCCTCCATTGCCCCCGATGATTCCGCGCCAGCCGTGCGCGGCACTGCTCCGGCCCCGGCGCTGCGCCCCTTCCAGATGGGCGTGCCGGCGCTGGATGCCTTTCCGCGCAAGATCTGGGCACGCCTGGCGGCGCGTGCGGTGCGCGCCACCCAGCCGGCCGACATGCTGTATCCGCCGCCGGCCGGCCTGGACGCGCTGCGGGTGGAGATCGCGCGCTACCTGCAACTGTCGCGCGGTATCGTGTGCTCGCCGGCGCAGGTCTTCGTCACCGCCGGCTACCGCGATTCGCTCGACCTTGCCGCGCGCGCCTTGCTCCAGCCCGGCGACCAGGTCTGGGTGGAAGACCCCGGCTATCCACCCGCCGGCGCCTTGTTGCGCGAGGCCGGCATGACGCTGGCAGGTATACCGGTCGACCATGAGGGACTGCAAGTACGCTCCGGGCTTGAACGGGCGCCGCGCGCGCGGGCCGCGGTGGTGACGCCGGCCCACCACAGCCCGCTGTGCGTGACGCTGTCGCTGCAGCGGCGCATCGAGCTGCTGGACTGGGCTTCGCGCCATCAGGCCTGGATCGTGGAGGATGATTACGATGGCGAATACCGCTACGTCAGCCGGCCGCTGCCAGCCTTGAAGAGCCTGGACCGGGACGACCGCGTGCTGTATGCGGGCACCTTCAGCAAGGTGCTGTTCCCGGCGATACGGCTGGCCTACCTGGTGGCGCCGGTGTCGCAGGCGGCGCGCTTCGAGCAGACCGCGCGCTGCTTCTCCGGCGGCAGCCCGGCGCTCACGCAAGGCATCGTCGCCGCCTTTATGGCCGAAGGGCATTTCGCCCGCCACATCCAGCGCATGCGGCGCCTCTACAGCGAACGGCGCGAACTGGCGGCCGCCGGGCTGGATGCGGTGCTGGGCAAGTACATGCAGGTCGAGGCCCAACCCGGCGGCATGCACCTGCTGCTGCGCCTGCGCGGCCGCCGCTCCGACCGAGCCCTGGCCGAACGCATGCGCGCCGATGGCATGTTCAGCCGCGCGCTGTCCGAATGCGTGCTGGAAACCCGACCGGGCCTGCCGCCGATGCTGATGCTGAGTTTCACCAATATCGCATCGCAGCGGCAAGCGCAGCACCTGGCCAAGCGCATCCTTGCGCTGCTCTGACAAGCCATTCATGGACTATATGAAATAGTGATTCTTGGCACTTCCCGACTGGGCCATGCGCCGGCATCATGGCGGCTCACCATCACTCCAAGGAAAAGGTCCCGCCATGAGCAAGCGCATCGACATGTACAAAAATGCCACCGAACCCTACAACCATCTGCTGGCCGCCAACAATTACCTGAAAGATTGCAGCCTGCCGGCCGAGCTGGTGGAGCTGGTGTTCCTGCGCGTGTCGCTCATCAACGGCTGCGCCTATTGCATCGACAAGCATTCGCGCGACCTGCTCAAGAGCGGCATGACAGTCGACAAGCTGGTGCTGGTGCCGGTCTGGCATGAGGCCGGGACGTTGTTCTCGCCGCGCGAACAGGCGGCGCTGGCCTGGGCCGAGGTGGTCACCCGCATCGGCGAAACCGCCGCGCCGGACGCGGACTACCAGGCCGCCGCCGCCCATTTCAACGAAAAGGAATTCTCCGAGCTGACCATCGCCATCGCGCTGATGAATGCGCTCAACCGCATGGCCATCTCCGGCCGCATGGCGCCGCAAGCAGCCAAGGCCTGAACCGGCTCGGAAGGATCAGGCCGCTTTCAACGCGGCCGCCAGGGTGCGCAGCGCTTCGCGCGTGCGCGCCTGCTTGAGCCGCGAATGCAGCATCACCTGCGCCAGCGGCAGCGGCGGCAAGCCCAATTGGGCGCCGACGTCGATGGCGCCGGCCGGCGCCGTGCGGTACAGCAGCGCCGACACCGCCAGCCCGGCTGTGACCGCAGCCCCCACCGCCTGGATGCCGCCGCCCACGAACACCTCCACCCACGGAATGCCGGCATCGTCGAGCCGGGAAATCGAGAGTTCGCGGATACGGCATGACGACGAGAACGTGGCCACCCGCAAGACATCGCCCGACCAGCAATTGCTTTGCGGGGCGGCGAACCAGCCCAGGCGCTCTTCCATCAACAGCTCTCCGCCGACGTCCTGCGGCTCGCGCCGCACGATGGCCGCGTCCAGTTCGCCGCGCTCGTATTGCTGCATGAGATCGCGCGAGGAAGCGATCCGAGCCTCGATCACCACGCCCGGGTCGTAGCCGTTGACCTGGGCCAGCACCTTGGCGAAACCGCTGCCGGCCACGTGGTCGCTGATGCCCACCGAAAAACGCGCCGCGCCCTGCGCCAGCTTGCCCAGCGCGCGCTCATGCGCGGCCAGCAGTTCGCGCGCGGCCGGCAGGAATGCCTGGCCGTCGGCCGACAGCCGCACCAGGCGCGGGGTACGCTCCATCAGGCGGCGCGCCAGCCGCTGTTCCAGTTTCTTGAGCTTGAGGCTGACGGCCGACTGCGTGCTGTCCAGCGCTTCCGCCGCGCGCGTGAAGCTTTGCAGGTCGGCCACCAGGACGAAGGCCTGTACGGCGTCGAGGTCGAGCGGTCGTTCCATGGGGCTCCTTCTGCCTTCCAATGATTTAAAAATCAAATCATTGAAATACTTAATAAGTTATTTTACAAATGATTGACGGAGCGTAGCATGCTTTTCATCGGCCCGTAGACAGCGCCCATGTCCGCCGGCCGCTGGCCCCCACTTGCCATCCCGTCATCTGAAAATCGGTAAATCTGAAAAGGAGATCGTCATGCCCCTGGTCCGAGTATCCCTGCTGCGCGGCAAGCCGCGCGCCTACCGCGCCGCCATCCTGGACAACATCTACCAGGCGCTGCGCGAAACCTTCAACGTGCCGGAAGAAGACCGCTTCATGGTGCTGACCGAGCATGATCCGGAAGAACTGGTATTCAGCCGCAATTACATGGGCATAGAACGTTCGGACGGTTTCGTGCTGATCCAACTGACCGTCAGCAATACCCGCACGCAGGCGCAGAAGAACACGCTGTTCGCGCGCATCGTGGAAAGGCTGGGGAAAGATCCCGGCGTGCGGCCGGAGGACGTGATGATCAGCCTGGTCGAAGGCGACAAGGGCAACTGGTCCTTCGGCCACGGCCTGGCGCAGTATGTGATGTAAGCGCCTGCCCATGATACAAGCCGGTCACTACAGGCATCATGCTCCGGTTGCCGTAATACGTTCAGGCAAGTCTTCCATCTGCAAATCGTCATCCCGGCGAAGGCCGGGATCCGGTGTCTTTCGTTGTGTATCAACGGTCGCTGAGCGACGCCGGGCCCTGACCTTCGTCAGGGCGACGGGGAAATTTCGGCTTAACTGAACGGCATTACCCTGGTCGCTGGCTTTTTTGCACTGCGCCCGGATGAGCTTGAACTGATAGGATATCTGCTATCGATATTGATCGCGCCATCCCGCCCGCGCCTTTTCCATGCCGCAAACTCCGCTGCAGCACGACCATTCTTCCAAGCCCGCACATCGGTTCCGACTGGCCATCATTGCCGCCCTGGCGCTGGCCACCGCGCTGGCCGGCTGCTCTTCCTCCAACAAGTATTACGATCCCGGCAAATCGAACCGTACCGAAACCGGTTTCCGCAACAACTATCCGCAACCGCCGCGCCCCTCGTTCTGGAAGTGGCAGTGGGAACGCATCACCGCAGGCTTGCCCAAGCCGCCGGCCAACGATTACCAGTTCCCGCTGGCCAAGCCCGACCTGGCCTGGCTCAAGGCCAACCGCCAGGCGCCCAGCGTGACCTGGATCGGCCACGCCACGGCGCTGCTGCAGATTGGCGGGCGCAACGTGCTGACCGACCCGATGTTTTCCGAACGCGCCTCGCCCTTCTCTTTCATCGGCCCCAAACGCAAGGCGCCGCTGCCGGTGCAGATTGCCGAGTTGCCGCACATCGACGTGGTGGTGATCTCGCACAACCACTACGACCATCTGGATCGCGCCAGCGTCGAGCAATTGAACCTGCAGCCGGGCGGCCCGCCGCTGTTCCTGGTGCCGCTGGGCGTGCGCGACTGGATGAACGGCATCGGCATCACCAATGTGCGCGAGATGGACTGGTGGGACAAGCTGTCGCTGGGCAGCCTGGACATCTATTTCGTCCCGGCCGCGCACTGGTCGGCGCGCGGCCTGTTCGACCGCTCTGAAACGCTATGGGGCGGCTGGGTGTTCCAGAACCTGAAGGCGCCGGCCACCAGCGAGGCGCCGGCGGCCGAACCAAGCGAGCCGTATTCGATGTACTTCGCCGGCGACACCGGCTACTCCGGGGATTTCCGCGACATCGGCGAACGCTTCGGCGGCTTCGACCTGGCGCTCATTCCCATCGGCGCCTATGCGCCGCGCTGGTTCATGCAGAACCAGCACGTCGATCCGGCCCAGGCGGTCTTGATTCATGAGGACGTGCGCGCCAAGCGCTCCATCGGCATTCATTGGGGGACCTTCGAACTGGCCGACGAGCCGCTGGACGAGCCGCCGCAAAAACTGGCCGAGGCGCTGAAGGAAGCGCATCTCCCGGCCGACCAGTTCATCACGCTCAAGCATGGCGAAACGCTGAAGCTGGAGCCTTGACGAAAAAGCACCGCGTTGTTGGACGCTAATGCCGTTCAGTTAAGGCTAATTCTGAAGCACTCATCACCGAGTCCGTTCGGGCTGAGTAGGCCCGCCAAGGCCGTATCGAAGCCAACGTGCCAGCGTTAGCAGTCTTGCCTGCCCTTCGATACGCTGCTGCGCAGCTACTCAGGGCGAAGGGGGTCTGGATTCCACAAACCTCCACAAGCCTCCACAAACACAAATGCCGTTCAGCGTTTAACTGAACGGCATTTTTCGTCCGATGCGATTTTTCGAATGCCGCCAACAAACCCGATCGACGATATTCAGTCGACGATGAACAGCCTGGCGCCAACCTCGGTGGACGACCGATGAGGCTCGGCGTTGTCCGCCACCTGGTAGCTCATGCCCGGCGTGAGGACGAAGGTGCGGCCGTCCTCCAGCTCGGTGTGCAGTTCCCCTTCCAGGCACAGCAGGAAGTGGCCCTTCACGCACCAGTGGTCGGCCAGGTAGCCGGGCGTGTACTCCACCATGCGCACCCGGACGTCGCCGAACTTGCACGTGCGCCAGAAGGCCTTGCCGGTGACGCCGGGATGCTCGGTCGGTTCGATCTTGCTCCAGTCGGTGGTGCCGAACGGCAGGTTGTCGATTTTCATCGGCCGCCGCTTACAGCTTGGAGGCGATCAGCTTGCCCAGGCGTTCCACGCCGGCGCGGATCTGTTCCGGCGGCACGGTGACGAAGGACAGGCGCATGGTGTTCTTCTCCGGGGTGTTGGCGAAGAACGGCGCGCCCGGCACGAAGGCGACCTTCTCTTGTTCGACGGCTTCGTTCAACAGCGCGCCGGTGTCGATGTGCTTGGGCAGCGTCACCCAGACGAACATGCCGCCTTCCGGCTTGCTCCACGAGCAGCCGGCCGGGAAGTACTGCTGCAGCGCGTCCAGCATGGCCTGGCACTGGTCGCCGTAGAGCTTGCGGATGGTCGGCACGTGCTGGTCGAGGAAGCCGTCCTTGATCGCCTCGTACACCACCATCTGGGTCAGTTGCGCGGTGTGCAGGTCGGTGGCTTGCTTGGCCTGTTCCATCTTCAGGATCAGCGGGCGCGGAGCGACCACGTAGCCCAGGCGGATGCCGGGCGTCAGCACCTTGGAGAAGGAACCCATGTAGATCACGCCCGACGGGTTCATCGACAGCATCTTGGGCAGCGGCGGATTGCGGTAGCTCAGGGCGCCGTACGGATCGTCCTCGATCAGCGGCAGGCCCAGGCGCGCACAGGTCTCGACCAGCTTGATGCGACGTTCGGTCGGCAGCGTGCGGCCGGTGGGGTTCTGGAAGTTGGGCAGCGAATACAGCATGCGGGCGCCGTCGGCGATGGCTTCGATGGACTCGGGCTTCAGGCCGTTCTCATCGCTGGGGACCGATTCGAACTTGGCGCCGTACAGCGCGAAGGCTTGCAGCGCGCCCAGGTAGCTGGGGGTTTCGACCAGCACCTTGCTGCCTTCATCGACCAGCACCTTGCCCAGCAGGTCCAGGCCTTGCTGCGAGCCGGAAACCATCAGCACCTGCTCCGGCAGGATCTGGGCGCCGTCGGTGGAGAGCGAACCGGCGATCCATTCGCGCAGCGGCAGGTAGCCGTCGGTGGGGCCGTATTGCAGGGCAACCTTGCCTTGCTGCGACAGCACGCGGTCGAACGCGGCCTTCATCTGTTCCACCGGGAAGGTCAGCGGCGACGGCAGGCCGCCGGCGAAGGAGGTGATGTCGGGACGCATCGTCACCTTCAGGATTTCGCGGATGGCCGAGCTTTGCATCTTGGTGGCGCGGTCGGAAAACTGCCATTGCAGCGGAGCGGGATTTTCGAGTTTCATGATGTTTTTGCAGTGATGTGATGGCGACCGGCCGCGGCAAAAAATGATGGGCCGATGTCAGGCCCGGTCGCTGGTTCTGTCCAGGGTTCCACCTGGCGGGTCAACGACCTGTCCGGATTCTCATGCCCGGTGCAGGTTGCTGCATGAACGATCGTTGCGCCGGATCAGGCGATCTCGGCGATCATTTCGATCTCGACGCAGGCGCCCATGGGCAGTTGCGCCACGCCGAAGGCGGAACGGGCATGCTTGCCCGCCTCGCCGAAGACTTCGCCGATCAGTTCGGAGGCGCCGTTGGTCACCAGGTGGTGTTCGATGAATTCGCCGGTCGAGTTGACTAGGCTCATCAGTTTGACAATGCGCTTGACCCGGGTGAGGTCGCCGCCGCAAGCCGCCTGCAGGGTGGCGATCAGATCGATCGCCACTGCGCGTGCCGCCTGTTTCGCATCTTCGGTGCCGATGTCGCGTCCCAGCTGTCCGACCCACACACGACCGTCCTTCTTGGCCAGGTGGCCCGAGAGGAAAACGGTGTTGCCGGTTTGCGCATACATCACATAAGCCGCCGCCGGGGTCGCCACGGCAGGCAGTTCGATGTTCAGTGCTTTCAGCTTTTCATAAACGGACATGCGGCACTCCTTGTTTTGCATCGCACCATGCCTGCCGGTAGGCCGCACGTGCTCTGCGTATTAAGAAAAAATAAGACCACGATTATCTCAAATATCCGGGGTTTTAGCCCGACAATTGCGCGTCACGGCGACTCGCAATGTACGCCCCCGCAATGCACGCCCCGGCTCGGCCAGGGCGAGGCTATCGCCTTACCGCCATGCGCCGCCCGATGGCCACCACGGCGATCACGGCCAGCGCGAACAGCATATTGCTCGCATCCAGCGTCTCGCCGGCAATGACGGCGGCGCCCAGCAGGGTCATGACGGGTTGCAACAATTGCACTTGCCCGACACGGGCGATGCCGCCCAGGGCCAGGCCCTTGTACCAGAAGAAAAATCCGATGAACATCGAGAACAGCGAGACATAGGCGAACGCGACCCATGACGCCGGCGACGCCGCCACGCCGTATTGCCAGCCCAGCCACAGCGACACCGGCGTCATCACCGGCAGCGAGATCACCAGCGCCCAGGCAATCACCTGCTGCCCTCCCATCGATTGGGAAAGGCGGCCGCCTTCGGCATAGCCCATGGCCGCCGTCACCACCGCCGCGAACAAGGCGAAATCGGCCAGGTGGAAACTGCCCCCGCCTGCGCGCAGCGCGAAGGCGATCACGATGCCGGAGCCGGCCAGTGCCGCCAGCCAGAACCCGGCCGAGGGACGCTCGCCGAAACGCAGCGCGCCGAACAAGGCGGTGGCCAGCGGCAGCAGCCCCACCACCACGGCGCCATGCGAGGCCGGCACATAGCGCATCGCTATCGAAGAAAACAGGGGAAAGCCCACCACCACGCCCAGCGCCGTGATGACCAGCCCCCGCAGTTGCTGCGCATTCGGGCGCGGCGCCTTGATCCAGGCCAGCAGCGCCAGCGAGCACAGGCCTGCCACCACCGCGCGCCCGAAAGCGATGAAGGCCGGGTTGAGTTCGGCCACCGCGATGCGCGTGAACGGCAGCGTCAGGCTGAAAATAGCCACGCCGACCAGCCCCAGCCACATGCCCCTGGATTCGCTTCCCGTCGCCGATGGCGCCGCCGGCTTCGCGCCGCCGCTGTTGCTCTGCGCTTGCATGTGTTTGCCTCTTCTCCGATGGGTGATTGCCGCTCAGAACCAGATCGCCAGCGCCGAATACAGCGTCAGCAGCACCATCGTCGCCGCGAACACGGTGCGCCACAGCGGCTGGTCGAGATAGCGCCGCAGCACCGCGCCCGCAGCAGCCCATACCGAAATGCACGGCAGGTTGATGGCGCAGAAAATCAGGCAGTAAAGCAGGATCGCCAATCCCACGGGATAGTTATGCAGCATCGGCATGAAGGCCGATGCGCCGGTAATGGCCATCACCCAGGCCTTGGGATTGGCGAACTGGAACGCTGCCGCGCCCCAGAACGACATCGGCCGGACCGCCGTGCCCGCGCCGCCGGCCGCGCGCATGTTGCGCAATTGCCAGGCGAGATACAGCAGATAGGCCGAGCCCAGCAGCTTGAGAATGAAGGTCAGTCCCGGCACGGCGATCACCAGCGCGCCTATACCGAATGCGCATAAGGCCAGCAGCCCGCCGAAGCCGAACGTGATGCCCAGCATGTGCGGCACCGAACGCTGGAAACCGAACCAGATGCCCGACGACGTCAGCATGATGTTGTTGGGCCCCGGCGTGATCGACGAGACGAAGGCGAACGACATCAATGGCAGGAACATGTCCATGTCAGCGCCCCTCCCCGTTGCCCAGCAAGGTCGAAGCGTTATGCCGGAACTTGCCGCCCAGGGCCGCCGCCAGTCCGCGCGCGCCGGCACAGCACAGGTGCAGCCAGGCCCGCGCGGTTTGCATCAGCACCGGTTCGATGCGCAGGCTGGACACATGGTCGGCCTCGATCACCACCAGCGCGCCCGGCAACAGCACCATGCTGTGGCCCGACTCCAGCCAGAAATCGTCGGCGCGGCCTTCCTGCGTCACCCACACGCGGCCGTGGCTCACCTCCAGCGTGCACACCTGCGCCACCCGCGTGGCGCGCACCTGGCGGCGCTGCAGCAGCCATTGGGACGGCGTGCGATTGCCGTGCCGGTTCATGCCGTCCTCCGCTGCCGCAATGGCAACACCTGCGCCATCGCATGCACATCGGTTGCGGCTTCCCGCATCAGCACGCGGGCGAACACATCGTGGTCGACATTGCCGCCCGACAGCGTCACGCCGACCTTGCGCCCCTGCAGGCGCGCACGGATCTGCAGCGCGGCCGCCAGCGCACAGGCGCCGGCGCCTTCGGCCACGTTGTGGGTGGCGATGAAGAACATCTTCATGGCATCCATCACTTCGTCGTCGGTGACGGCGATCACTTCATCGACCTCGGCCCGCAGCACCGCCAGCGAAGCTTCATCAGGCACGCGGCAGGCGACGCCGTCGGCGATGCGGGTCGACACCGGCGACTCGACCTTTATTCCCTGTTCGAACGACAGCTTGTACGCCAGCGCATGCGCCGACACCACGCCGATCACGCGCGTCTTGCATCCCAGCGCATTGCGCGCGGCCACCGCGCCGCACATGCCCGAGCCCTGGCCGATCGGCACCAGCACCACGTCCAGCTCCGGCTGGGCGGCCATCAGCTCCATCCAGTAGGTCGACACGCCAGCCACCAGGTCGCGGTGGAACGACGGGATCATGTGCAGTTGCTGCTCGCGCGCCAGTTGCTGGGCATGTTCGCGGCTTTCCTGGAACTCGCTGCCATGCTCGACCAGCGCGACGCCCAAGGCGCGCATGGCGGCGTTCTTTTCGCGGCTGTTGCCCTGCGGGACGACGATGGTGGCCTGCAGGCCGAAACGGCTGGCCGCCAGCCCGACCGACTGGCCGTGGTTGCCGCGCGTGGCGGAAATCACGCCGCGCACTTGCGGCTGTTCGCGCACCAGCTTGTCGAGGTAGACCATGCCGCCGCGCACCTTGAAGGCGCCGGTCGGCGCATGGTTCTCGTGCTTGACCCACACCTGGGCGCCCAGCGCCTGGTTCAGCAGCGGCCATGACAATTGCGGCGTCGGCGCCATCGCGCCATAGACGACCTTGGCTGCCTGCTCGATCTCGGCGCGGCTGGGCAGCAGTTCGTTGGCGGCGTGGGTCATGACGTGTCTCCTTGGCAATGGCGTGTGGCATGGCTGGACAAGGCTCCCGTGTTGCTTTCGATCAGCCTTGCATTGGAAGCCATCGTAATCGACAATACCAGTACAGCACCGATACACTTAAGCAAATAACTCCGGATATTGTCACGGCAAAATGACCAATACAGTGAAACGCTCCAACTTGCTTTCCCCGCCATCCCCGGCCGCCAATGCCGGCAGCAACGAAGCCGCGCTTGCCCCCGGCTGGCCGCTGCTGTCGCGCGAAAGCGGAGACTCGCTGGTGGAGCAGATCGTGCGCGGCATCCGCTCGCGCATCGACGACAAGCTGTTGCGCACCGGCGCCCGCATGCCTTCGATCCGCCAGTTCGCCGACACCCACGAGGTCTCGCGCTTTACCGTCGTGGAAGCCTACGACCGGCTGGTGGCGCAGGGTTTCCTGGAGTCGCGCCGCGGCTCCGGTTTCTACGTGCGGGAGCGCTCGCCGGTGGGCCCGATGCATGGCAATTTCAGCGCCGCCGCGCCGCGCGCGGCCATTGCCCAGGAGGATGCGGAAGGCGCGCTGGATGTGGTCTGGCTGGTGCGCAACATGTTTCGCCAGATGCCGCCGCAAAAGATGCCGGGCGGCGGGCTGCTGCCGGCGGACTGGCTGGACGGGGAACTGATCGCCAACGCCCTGCGCGCCGTCAGCCGCGAGAACCAGTCGCTGCTGCTGGGCTACGGCACGCCGCAAGGCTTCCTGCCGCTGCGCCAGCAACTGCAATTGAAACTGGCCGAACATGAAATCGCCGCCAGCCCCGAACAAATCGTCATGACCGCGGGCGTGACGCAGGCGCTGGATACCGTCGCGCGCCATTTCCTGCGCCCCGGCGATGTGATCTTCGTCGACGACCCGGCCTGGTTCCTGATGTTCGGCTCCTTCGCCGCGCTCGGCGCCAAGGTAGTCGGCATCCCGCGCCTGGCCGATGGGCCCGACATCGCCAAGCTATCCGAGCTGGCGGCGCTGCATAAGCCCAAGCTGTACGTGATCAATTCGGTGCTGCACAATCCTACCTCGACCTCGATGTCGGCCGCCAAGGCGTTCCAGGTCTTGCGCATCGCCGAGGAGCACGACTTCACCATCGTCGAGGACGATATCTACTGCGACATGCATCCCGGCTCCTCGGTCCAGCCGGCCACCCGCATCGCCGCGCTGGACCAGTTGCACCGGGTGATCTACCTGGGGGGATTTTCCAAGACCCTGTCGGCCAACCTGCGGGTGGGCTTCATCGCCACCTCGGCCGAACTGGCGCGGCACCTGGCCGACCGCAAGATGCTGTCGACCCTGACCACCAGCGAGATCGGCGAGCGCGTGGCCTACAAGATCCTGTCCGAAGGGCATTACCGCAAGCATGCCGAACGCCTGCGCGCACGCTTGAACAGTACCCGCGACAAGGTCGTGCGCCAGCTCGAAAAACTGGGCATGGATGTGGGCGAACCGCCGCCCTGCGGCATGTTCCTGTGGGTGGAGACGCACTGCGACACCAACGTGCTGACCGAGAAGGCGATGGAGCAAGGCTTCCTGCTGGCGCCGGGCAGCCTGTTCTCGCCCAGCCAGTTGCCCTCCACGCGCATGCGCATCAATGTGGCCAGCATGGCCGATCCGGGCATCTGGCGTTTCCTGGAGCACGAACTGGGACGCTGACGCCCTCCACGAATGCAAAAAATCCATGAAAATGCGGTTGAAAACCGCATTTCCCTCCCTATATCTGCCCCCGTTAAGATTGTCTTCCCCTAACCACTTGCTTTAATCACAAGGAAATAAAGAAACATGGCATCCGAAAAACAGACCATGGGCTTTCAGGCTGAAGTCAAGCAATTGCTCCAACTGATGATCCACTCGCTGTATTCCAACAAGGAAATCTTCCTGCGCGAGCTGATCTCCAACGCTTCCGACGCTGCCGACAAGCTGCGCTTCGAAGCCATCAACAACGCCGCCCTGTTCGAAAACGACCCCGAACTGAAGATCAAGGTCAGCTTCGACCAGGCCGCCCGCACCATCACGATCTCGGACAACGGCATCGGCATGAACCGCGACGAGGCGATCTCGCACCTGGGTACCATCGCCAAGTCCGGCACCAAGGAATTCTTCTCCCGGCTCTCCGGCGACCAGCAGAAGGATGCGGCCCTGATCGGCCAGTTCGGCGTGGGCTTTTACTCCGGCTTCATCATCGCCGACCGCATCACGGTCGAGACCCGCCGCGCCGGCACCCCGGCCGATGAAGGCGTACGCTGGGAATCCGAAGGCGCGGGCGACTTCTCGATAGAAACGATCGACAAGCCCAACCGCGGCACCGACATCATCCTGCATTTGCGCGAAGGCGAAGACGAGTTCCTTTCCGCCTGGCAATTGAAATCGATCATCCGCAAGTATTCCGACCATATCTCGCTGCCTATCCTGATGCACAAGGAGGAATGGGACGAAGAGAAGAAGGAAACCGTCCAGAAGGACGAACTGGAAA
This sequence comes from Herbaspirillum sp. SJZ099, assembly GCF_007828355.1. Taxonomy (NCBI): domain Bacteria; kingdom Pseudomonadati; phylum Pseudomonadota; class Betaproteobacteria; order Burkholderiales; family Oxalobacteraceae; genus Herbaspirillum; species Herbaspirillum sp. SJZ099. Next base: position 25,552 of record NZ_VIUO01000008.1, read on the forward strand.
CCGTCAACCAGGCCAGCGCCCTGTGGACTCGCAGCAAGTCCGACATCACGCCCGAGCAGTACGAGGAGTTCTACAAGCACATCTCGCACGACTTCGGCGCCCCGCTGGCCTATACCCACAACCGCGTGGAAGGCCGCAGCGAATATACCCAGCTGCTGTACATCCCGGCGCGCGCGCCGTTCGACATGTGGGACCGCAACAAGCGCGGCGGCATCAAGCTGTACGTCAAGCGCGTGTTCATCATGGATGACGCCGAGCAGTTGATGCCGGTCTACCTGCGCTTCGTCAAGGGCGTGATCGATTCGGCCGACCTGCCCCTGAACGTGTCGCGCGAGATCCTGCAGGAGTCGCGCGACGTGCGCGCCATCCGCGAAGGCTCGACCAAGCGCGTGCTGAGCCTGCTGGAAGAACTGGCCAACAGCGACGAACAGGCGCAGAAGGACAAGTACGCCGGCTTCTGGACCGAGTTCGGCCAGGTGCTCAAGGAAGGCATCGGCGAAGACGCCGCCAACAAGGAACGCATCGCCAGGCTGCTGCGCTTTGCCTCCACCCACAATGACAGCGATGTCCAGAACACTTCCTTGGCCGACTACATCGGCCGCATGAAGGAAGGCCAGGACAAGATCTACTACGTCACCGCCGAAAACCACCAGGCCGCCAGGAACAGCCCTCACCTGGAAATCTTCCGCAAGAAGGGCGTGGAAGTGCTGTTGCTGACCGACCGCGTAGACGAGTGGATGCTGTCCTTCCTGCAGGACTTCGACGGCAAGGAGCTGGCTTCCGTGGCCAAGGGCGGCCTCGACCTCGGCAAGCTGGAAAACGAAGCCGAGAAGAAGCAGCATGAAGAAACCCAGGCCGACTACAAGGAACTGGTCGAGAAGATGAAGACCGTACTGGCCGACAAGGCCAAGGACGTGCGCGTAACCTTCCGCCTGACCGATTCGCCGGCCTGCCTGGTGGCCGACGAGAACGAACTGTCGGGCAACCTGGTGCGCATGCTCAAGGCGGCCGGCCAGAACGCGCCGGAGTCCAAGCCGACCCTGGAAATCAACCCGGACCACCCGCTGGTGCAGCGCCTGAAGTATGAAGAGGCCAGGTTCGACGACTGGTCGCACCTGCTGTTCGACCAGGCCCTGCTGGCCGAAGGCGGCGCGCTGGGCGATCCGTCGGGATTCGTCAAGCGCTTGAACGATATGCTGCTGGGAATGGCATCGAAGTAATCCCGCCCTACCGGCATCATGAAACGGCGGCCCCCGGGCCGCCGTTTTCGTCGGTTGGACGCATTCTCCCGCACGCAACCTTCACAGGTTGCCTCGGCAACGCATGCGCTATACAGTAGGACGGCATTTCCCTTTCGTCCCATTATCCGGAGACCTCCATGAAAAAACTTCCCGCCTTGTCGCTTTCCCTGATCGTCGGTCTGGCTGCCGCCGGCCATGTGTCGGCGCAAGCCCTGACCGGCTGCGCCGCCAAGAAGGCCGATGTCCAGGCCCAGCTCGAACAGGCGCGCGCGCACGGCAACAAGGCGCAGGAAGCCAAACTGAAGATCGCCCAGCAGCAGCTGGAAGCGAACTGTACCGACGAAGGCTTGCGCCGCGAACGCGAAGCCGACGTGAAGAAGAAGGAAGACAAAGTCGCAGCTCGCCAGGCCGACCTGGACAAGGCCAAAGCCAAGGGCAAGCCGAAGAAAATCGCCCAGCAGGAAAAGAAGCTGCACGATGCCGAGGCGGAACTGAAAGACGCGCGCGACAAACTCTCGCAATAACACTGACAACGGCTGAACCACGCGCAGCCGCGCATGCCATCGCCGCATGGCGGCGCGCCTGGCAACTGCACCATGGAATTCAACTTCATCAATCCGCGCAAGAACGCCCTGGTCTATCTGGTCAAGATCCTCTCGGGCTGCCTGATCCTGTGGTACGGGCTGCGCGCGCTCGGCATCCAGGAACCCTACTGGGCGATGATTTCGCTGATCATTGTCACCGAGCCCGATATGACGGTGGCCAAGGCCAACTTCCGCGCCCGGCTGATCAACACCATTTCCGGCTGCGTGGTCTCCTGTATCGCGCTGGTCATTTTCGGCCCCACCTTCCTGGCGATGCTGGTGGCGCTGACGGCCGCCGTGGTGGTGGCGATGCTGCTGCAAAACTATCCCAGCAACTGGCGCCTGGGGCCGGCGACGGTGGTGATCCTGTTGTCGGCCGCCTTCACCGGCAGCGGCTTGCACGAGGAACTGCACCTGGCCTTCATGCGCGTGGGAGAAGTGATCGTCGGCAGCACGATGGCGCTGCTGCAAACCGTGCTCTATATCTGGCTGGTCAAGCGCCGGCAACAGCATGACGAAGCGCCGCCCGCTGCCTGACCCGGCATTGCTGCGGGGTGCGCGGGTGCGGCTGCGCCCCTGGCGCGCCGGCGACCGCGCCCCTTTTGCCGCGATCAATGCCGATCCGCTGGTCATGAAGCACTTCCCCGCGCCGCTTGCGCGCGATGACAGCGATGCGCTGGCCGACCACATCCAGGCGCATTTCGACCGATACGGCTTCGGGCCGTGGGTAGTGGAAATCCCGGGCATCAGCGAATTCGCGGGCGTTGTGGGCCTGCTCAACGTGTCTTTCGAGGCCCATTTCACGCCGGCGGTGGAAATAGCCTGGCGCCTGGCGCCGTCGATGTGGGGGCAAGGCTATGCCACCGAAGCGGCCGCCTGCGCCCTGCGTTACGGCTTCCATGCCCTGGCGCTGCCGGAAATCGTCGCCTTCACCGTCCCCGCCAACCTCAATTCGCTGGCGGTCATGCGCCGGCTGGGCATGCACTGCGATATGCGCGAAGACTTCCCGCATCCGCGCCTGCCCGCGCAACACCCGCTGCGCCTGCACCGCCTGTACCGGATCTCGCGCGCGCAATGGATGGAGCGCGAAAAGCATGGCGGCGCGATCGCCGACACCTGAACAATGGACGAAAAAAGCAGGACCGAAGTCCTGATGTCGTTCAGTTAAAGCTCATTCTGAACCACTCATCACCGAGCCCGTTCGGGCTGAGTAGGCCCGCCAGGGCCGTATCGAAGCCAGCGTGCTGGCGTTAGCGGCCTTGCCTGCCCTTCGATACGCTGCTGCGCAGCTACTCAGGGCGAACGGGGTCTGGAGTGCACAAACACAAATGCCGTTCCGTTAAGGCTAATTCTGAAGCACTCACCACAGAATCCGTTCGGGCTGAGTAGACCCGTCAGGGTCGTATCGAAGCCAGCGCGCCAGCATCAGCGGCCTTGCCTGCCCTTCGATACGCTGCTGCGCAGCTACTCAGGGCGAACGGAGTCTGCTCTCCTCAAACCTCCACAAACACAAATGCCGTTCAGCGCTTAACTGAACGGCATTAGGATCGAAGCCCTGCTTTCAGGCAGAGCTGGTGAGGCTCAGCGCATCAATGCGTGACGCGGGTAGTACGGCCGTTGGACAGCAAACGCACGCGTTCGCCGACGCGGAAAGCCTCGTCCGCATCCTGGGTGATGGCGCGCAGTTCGCCGTTATCCAGGCGCACGGTGATTTCCAGGCCGGCCTGATTGGCCATGCGCGATTCGATTTGGTTGCCGGCGATGCCGCCGGCCAGGGCGCCGATAATGCCGGCTGCCAGCGCGCCATTGCCGCCGCCGATGTTGGAACCGGCCGCGATGCCGCCCAGCGCGCCACCGGCCAGGGTGCCCACGCCGGAAGCGCCCTTGTCGATGGTCACGTTGCGGATCGACTCCACCACGCCCATGCGAACGGTCTGCTCGCCCTGGGCCTGGCGGGTGTTATAGACGCTGGCCGAGTTCGGCGTATAGGCGCAACCGGCCGCCAGCGAGCTCAGTGCAACGATTAAAAGCAATTTCTTCATACAGACACTCCAACTGAAAATTCGCCCGGTCATCGGGCTGTTTTTTGCTTGCTGATTGAGGGTTGGCACGATCGCGCCATTTCCCGTATGGCAAACAACCCAACAACGCTTGACATATTAATACAAACCCGTTGTTGACCGGACTACAATAGCTTCGTTCCCCCTGTTTTCTTCATCATTTCCCCGGATTGCGCCCGGATTGCTGCCCTAGTAGCGGATTTTCCAGCGCCGGTACAGCACTCCCAGCACAAACAGCGGCCCGATCAGCAGGAAGCGCACATCCTCGAAAAAGGAAGGCTTCTTGCCCTCGATCTTGTGGCCGACGAACTGCCCTATCCACGCAATCACGAAGACCGCCGCCGACAGCGGCAACACCGCGCCCGCCGGCAAACGGGCCAGGATCACCAGCATCACGGCCGTCATGGCCAGCATGCCGGCGGCAAGCGGCGGCGACAAACTGAGGTAATACGCCAGCGCGGCGGCCGCCGCCACCAGCGCCACGGCCGGCGATAGCGTCCAGCACAGGCCCAGCAGCGACAGCACGATGGCAGGAACGCAGACGCAGTGGATCCGCTCGTTGAGCGGATGCCGGTGGCTTTCGGCATAACGCAACAGCAACTGGTCGATACGGCGCTGGGTGACGATGCTCATGCCGGCCTCCGGCGAGGTGGATGCTGCCGATGCAGCGGGGATCAGCGCCCCCCGGACACGTCGATAAAAGTGCCGGTGGCGTAGGACGACTCATCCGACAGCAGCCACAGGATGGCGTTGGCGACCTCTTCGGCGGTGCCGCCGCGTTTCATCGGCACGGCATCCTTGAGGCGATCGACGCGGCCGGCTTCGCCGCCGCTGGCGTGGATATCAGTATAGATCAGGCCCGGACGCACGGCGTTGACGCGGATGCCTTCAGCCGCCACTTCCTTGGCCAGGCCGATGGTAAAGGCGTCGATCGCGCCCTTGGAGGCGGCGTAATCGACATACTCGCCCGGCCCGCCCAGCTTGGCCGCCATCGACGACAGGTTGACGATGGCGCCGCCTTTGCCGCCATGCCTGGTCGACATGCGCTTGACCGCCTCGCGCGCGCACAAGAGGCTGCCGGTGATGTTGGCGACCAGCACGCGGTTGATGCGCTCGGCACTCATGTCGTCCAGGCGCGACTGGTGGCCCAGGATGCCGGCATTGTTGACCAGCGCGGTGACCGGGCCCAGTTCCTGGTCGACGGTGGCGAACAGGCGCACGATGTCTTCCTCCCTGGCCACATCGCCCGCTACCGTGATGGCGCGGCCGCCGGCCTGGCGGATCTCGTCGGCCACGGCCTCGGCCGCGTCGCGGTTGGACACATAGTTGACGCAGACCGCATAACCTTGCCGCCCCGCCAGTTTGGCCGTGGCCGCGCCGATACCGCGGCTGCCGCCGGTCACTACGATGACTTTTCCTGCCATGTCTTCCTCCGTGAAATGTCTGCTTGAAGTTGGGGCAATTGCGCCTGCGGCAATTACGCTAAGATCGCTGTTTTGCCGCAAGCGGCGCCTGGGCGATGTCGTGTCATTGTGCCTCTCCCCGCTGCCTGTGGCGCACCGTCAAATAATTTTCATCTCCGACCGGACAAACCATGCCGACCAGGAAAACCGGACCACAACCGCTCGAATTCACCGCCGCCGATCCGCTGCTGGCCAGCTTCGCGCCGGTGGTGGCGCGCGATACACGCACGCTGATTTTAGGGAGTTTGCCGGGAGTGGCTTCGCTGGCGGCCAGCCAGTATTACGGACATCCACGCAATGCATTTTGGCGGCTGGTCGGGGATTCGATTGGCGTCGACCTGGTTGGGCTGGATTATGAGACACGGTTGTCGGTCTTGTTGGAACATCGCATCGGTTTGTGGGATGTGATTGCCAATGCACGTAGGATCGGCAGCCTGGATAGCGCGATTCGAGAACATTCGCAGAACGATCTGGTGACGCTCATCGATACCTTGCCTGACTTGACCACCGTCGCATTCAATGGCGGCACTGCGGCGAAGATCGGGATGAAGGCTTTGGGGGAACGGGCGCTGCGATACCGGACTCTGCTTTTGCCGTCGAGCAGTCCGGCGCATGCCTCACTGTCGTATGCGCAAAAACTGGAAATATGGCGAAGGCTGGCCGCTTCGAACGCAGCGCCCGGCTAGCGCGGCGTACGGCACGTTTTATCGATTGCGATGCGGCGGTGAATAACGGCAGGCTTACTCGTAGTGATAGCGGCAAGAGACGATATTGATCTGCCCTTCCTTGGCTTCATACACCAGCCTGTTCACATCGTCGATGCGACGCGACCAGAATCCTGACAGATTGGCCTTGAGCGGCTCCGGCTTGCCGATGCCTTCGAACGGAGTCCGCTGGGCCTCGTGGATCAACTGATTGATGCGCTTCAATGTTTTCCGGTCTTGCGTCTGCCAGTACTGATAGTCGTTCCAGGCTTCAGCGGTAAACAATATGCGTCGGCTGCTCATTGGCTTTCGTCGATAGTGCGCTCCACAGCGCTGCCTTCGCGAAGTTGTCCGATCGAACGCTCAAGGTGGGCGACATTCGCCGGCGAACGCAACAGATGCACTGTTTCCATGAGGCTGTCGTAATACTCCTGCGACATCACAACCGCATTGGGAGCATCGCGCCGCGTAATCAGCGTGACATCGGCATCTTCAACAACGCGGTCGATCACACTCTTCAAATTGCTGCGGGCATCGGTAAAGTGAACGGTGCGCATATGCCGCTCCATAGGCTGTACAAGTGACGGGATTTTAACACATGTACAGAAAGACGTACATGTTTACATGGGTCCTGCCGGCTTGATGCGACTCGGGAACCGGCACACAGGCAAGGTGCACGACCGATCAGGTCTTGCGGAAAAACACATAATCGAAGAACTCGCCTGAAAAGCCGCCGTTGAAAATGAGGTACTGCACCGCCTTGCCGAAGAAGACGATGGCGGCGAAAACGATGGCCAGCTTGATGCAGAAAATAAGAGGTTTGAGCATGGCCGAAGTGTATATGAGCAGCCGGCCGCCGGCCGGATCGGCATGAAAAAATGCCGCCCGGATTGCCGCCGGGCGGCATCGATAATGCACCGCTTTCAAAGCTTCAGCATGTTTTCGGGCAGGGCGCTGCCCGCTCCAGGGACTCTCAGAACGCCGGCACCAGCGATCCCTTGAATTCGCTTTCGATGAATTTGCGCACCTCTTCCGACTGGTAGGCCTGCACCAGCTTCCTGACCCAGGGCTTGTCCTTGTCTTCGGCGCGGGTGGCGATGACGTTGGCATAGCGGCCGCGCGGGTCTTCCACGGCGATGGTGTCCTTCTGCAGCGACAGCCCGGCCTTGAAGGCGTAGTCATTGTTGATCGAGGCGGCGGCCAGGTCGTCCAGCGAACGCGGCAATTGCGCGGCGTCGAGTTCGACCAGCTTGAGCTTCTTCGGGTTGTCCGCCACATCCAGCGGGGTGGCATTGACGCCGTTCTCGCCCGCCCCCGGCTTGAGCTTGATCAGGCCGGCCTTTTGCAACAGCAGCAGCGCGCGGTTGCCGTTGGACGGGTCGTTCTGGATGCCGATGGTGGCGCCGTTGGGCAATTGGTCGACCGACTTGTATTTTTTGGAATAAATGCCCAATGGCGCGGTGATGGTCAGCCCCACCGGCACGATCTTGTAGCCGCGCGCCTTGATCTGGCTGTCCAGATAAGGCACGTGCTGGAAGGCATTGGCGTCCAGGTCGCCGGCGGCCAGCGCCGCGTTGGGCTGCAGGTAGTCGCTGAAGACCACGGTCTGGATCTCCAGCCCTTCGCGCGCGGCGACTTTCTTGACCACCTCGAAGGTACTCTCGGCATTACCCACCGAGATGCCGACCTTGATCTTCGTCTTGTCCTGCGCCGATGCCGTGTGCGGCGCCAGCGCCAGGCTCAGTGCGGCCAATGCGCCGGCCAGTTTTGCGATTGCAGCCAATTGCATGATGTCCCCGATAAGAATGAGGACAGCATCGTCACACAGGCCCGGCACGGAAAGAAGGAATGAATCCGCATGTCGATATGCGGGAAGCGCGGCAAAACTGCGGCAGAGGCGTCCGGCAAGGTATCATTCCGCCTCCAGGCGGCACCCGTACCGGCCGCACCGCTATCACCCGATTCCATACCATGCTGATCAGAAGAAAATCCATCGAGGCCCAGGCCAACACCAAGGCCGGCCCCAACCGCCGCCGCCTCGGCGCCGATGCCGCCAAACCCCGCACGCCAAGGTTCGCGCCGGTGACGCTGTCCGAATTGGATGGCGTGCGCTACCTGCACTTCGGCACCGAATGGGTACAAGGCGCCATGCGCATCCGCAAGCCGGACTGGATCGAGCTGGAGTATGCCCAGCAGATGATGGCCTGGATGCTGTTCAACCCGGCGCCGCGCCATATCGTGCAGTTGGGGCTGGGCACCGGCGCGCTGACCAAGTTCGCCTACCGTGAATTCCCGCAGGCGCAAGTGACGGCGGTGGAACTGAACCCGGCGGTGGTTGCCATCTGCCACAGCATGTTCAAGCTGCCCGAACCCGACGAGCGCCTGATGCTGATCGAAAGCGATGCCATGGACTTCATCCTGCATGCGGCCGGGCACGGCATCATCGATGCGCTGCAGGTCGACCTCTACGACGCCACCGCGCGCGGCCCGGTGCTCGATACGCCGGAGTTCTACCAGGCCTGCTACGACAGCCTGTCCCCCGGCGGCATCATGACGGTCAACCTGTTCGGCGACCATCCCAGCTACGCCAGGAACCTGAAGGCGATGGAATTCGCATTCGATACGGTGGTTTCGCTGCCCGAAGTCCATGACGGCAACGTCGTCGCGCTCGCCTTCAAGGGACAGCGTCAATTCGACTTCCCGGCCCTGTACGAACGCGCCGCGCAGATCGAAGCGCAGACCAGGCTGCCGGCCAAGTCCTGGGTCAACGGGATCAAGAGCGGTATCTGAAGAACGATTGGACGACGCCTGCACGCAAAGCCTGCGCGAAGATCGGCCGGATATTGCACATGCAACAATCGGCCAACATTATTTTCAGATTTCTTGAAAAAGGCTTGCGTAGCAATGAAAACCCACTTGCGTCCTTGCTTGCAGGACAGAGCAACAACGGGCAAAGCCGCTCTTTGAAGCTGCTTATGCGAACCAGCCTGCATCAAGCAGGCTAGCTTGCTTCAAAAGTTGATGTGGCTCGCTGCTGTCAGCGAATATCGTCGTTGTCACCCGATGACAACGCGGTCGGTTGCAGCAATTGCTGCAAGCGTTGTGCGCCATCCGGCGAGAGTTCGCCATTTTTCATACTGTCAAGCAGCTTCTGTACCTCTTCTTTATCAGCCGCCGACAGGTCCTGCCCGATTTCACCGTTATCCAGACGGCGTTGCAGTTCGGTCCCAGCTATCCTCTTTCCATCAGGTGTCGCATCAGCACTCATCGCATCCGTCAATAGCTGGTCGGTGGACAAACTTTGCATTTTTTGGCCCTGCGTATGCTTGGTTACCTCCCACTCAAGAGGCGAGGATGAGAAAGGAATTGTGAGCGAATTCGACATAGGTGGCTCCAGTAAGGAAGTATTGAAGGAGCCCATAAGTGGATGTGGAGAACATTTTTGTTCCATATCGACCGCATGAATAGCGTCGCTCCCACCCAAGAAAAGTCCTTACGCATACCAACGTCGAACTTAAAAAAGAATCACGACTGCATAACGCTAGCGAAAAAGCACAAGAGGTTGCCATGTTGATAGCCATTGATTTTTATAATGCCGCACGCGGAGACAATAGTCATTCCCGTATGGCTCAGCCTCTTGGGGTAAGTGAGGCGCTATTAGCAAATGGCGTAAGGGAGAAGCCATCAAGCCGTATTACATGGTCAAATGTGCTGTGATGACGGGTCTGGATGTCAAACAATCAGCCTTGACTGCGACCTATGAATTAGAAAGTGACGAAGAAAAGAAAAAAGAACTTGCGGAACTGATAAACCCTACCTATAATGCGTCCTTTCTTGCAGCACAGAGCAACAACGTGCAGCACGGGGCGTTAGCTCAGTTGGTAGAGCAGCGGACTCTTAATCCGTAGGTCCACAGTTCGAATCTGTGACGCCCCACCAGAATTTCAAAGCCTTCCAAAGCATGCCTTTGGAAGGCTTTTCTATTTTGGCCATTCTACGTCCCCATTCCACGTCCTTTTTCCAAGCCCCCTTTTTGCGCCCCGACCATGAACCTCAGTGCCGACGATTTTGCCCTGGTGATCCAATCCACCCCGCTGGTATCGATCGATTTGCTGGTTCGCAATGAGCGCAACGAGATCCTGCTCGGCTACCGGCGCAACCGCCCCGCCAGCGATTGCTGGTTCGTTCCCGGCGGGCGTATCCGCAAAGGCGAAACACTGAAGGATGCCGTGCGACGCATCGCACGGGTGGAACTCGGCGTGGAACCGGCAAGCTGGGAGTTGTCGGGCGCGTTCGACCATATCTATGCCGACAATGCGCTGGGCCGCGAAGGTTTCGGCTCACACTACGTGGCGCTGGGATGCCATTGCCGCCTGCCGCCCGGAAGCCGCATCGTCCCCGATGCCCAGCATTCGGAACTGCGCTGGTGGCCGCTGGATGAATTGATGCAAAGCCCGCTGGTGCATGTCAACACCAAGCGCTACTTCGAAGACGCGCCGGCCAACAAACTGTAAGCCGCCTTGGCACGCCCTGCCCTCCTTAGCGGCCGGGAAAATCCGAAATGGCCAGCGCCGCCTTCAGCGCCAGCACCACATCCTCCCATTGCCCGGCCTGCTGCTGCCGGAACAGCCTGGCGCTGGGATACCACGGCGAATCGTGGCGGTTCAGGAACCAGCGCCAGTCGGGCGCGAACGGCAGCGCGATCCAGACCGGCAGGCCCAGTGCGCCGGCCAGGTGGGCGGCGGCGGTGTCTACCGTGATCAGCAGGTCCATGCAGGACAATACGGCGGCGGTTTCGTTGAAATTGCCGATCCCCTGCCCCAGCCAGTGCCAGCCCGCTTGCGTGTGCAGCCAGGCGGCGTCGGTCTCGCGCAAATCGGGCTGGACCGCGAAGAAATCGATCTCCTGGCGCGCCTGCGCCAGCGGCGCGAATTGCTGCAGCGGGATGGAGCGGCGATAGTCATTGGTATTGCCGGGGTTGCCCGAACAGACGACGCCCACGCGCAGACGTCCCGGCGTGCGCGGCGCCAGCGCATCGATGCGCGCCATCCATGCCTGCTTGCGCGCGTCGTCGGCATGCAGGTAGGGCACGGGGGCGGGAATATCGCCGTATCGCGTATTGCAGACCAGCGGCAGGCTCATCATCGGCAACTGGCAATCCACTGGCGGCACCGGTTCGCCGATGGCCACCGTTTCCCATGGCGAGGAAGACGGCAGGCTCGCCAGCAGCGGCAACTGGTTGGCCGGCACTTCGAGCACCACTTGCGCGCCGGCCTCGGCGATCTGCAGCGCATAGCGGATGAACTGGATGATGTCGCCGTAGCCCTGCTCAGCCCACAGCAGGATGCGTTTGCCGCGCAGCGGCGTGGCGCCGTTCCAGGCGGGAATCGCCGCGTGACGGTAGGGATCCGCGCTGCGCCCTTCCCAGCGCCATTCGTAGAGCGGCAAGGCTTCCTCGAAACGGCCCAGCACCAACAGCGAAAGCGCCAGGTTGAGCTTGGCCTCGGGATCGTCCGGCTTCAGCCTGAGCGCGCGGCGGTAGCTGTCGATGGCGTCGTCGTATTGCCGCAGGCGCGCCAGGCTGGTGCCGCGGCTGACATGGGCATCGGCGTAATCGGGATCGAGAATGAGCGCCTGGTCGTAGAACTTGAGGGCCGTGTCGAAGTCGCCCAGCGCGTGCTCAGCCGCGCCGGCATCGTGCCAGTAGACGGCGCGCCGGTCGTCCAGCCGCAGCGCCTGCTGCACGCTGGCGCGCGCGGCTTGCCAGTCCTTGAGGCGCTCGTGCAGCATGGCCTTGCGGTGCCAGGTATCGGGCACATCGGCCTGCAGCTGCAAGGCCTCGTCCAATAAGGCAATGGCTTGCGCGTCGTTCTTGCCCGAGGGCGACATCGCTTGCAGCGCGGCGGATGCGGCGACAAAGAGTTCGGGCATCCGGTGGCCCGCTTCTATCAGTGCGCGATACAACAGGAAGGCGTCTTCAACCCGGCCCAGTTCGTAGAAGGCGCGGCCCAGCTTATAGCGGATCGGCAATGCCTCCCGGGCGTTTGCCGGCAGCAGGCGCAAGGCGCGTTGCAACACCACTGCCGCTTCCTCGAAGTGCGCTTGCGCCGCCGCCACGCTGCCCAGCAGATGCAGCGCCTGCACATTGGCCGGCTCGCTCTCCAGCAGATCAAACAGCATCTGCTCGGCGGCGGCGTAATGTTCTTGCTCGAACAGCTGGAAGGCTTGTCTCAGGGTTTCGGTCGGGTTCATGGCGGGACGGACGATACGATGCGCCGTATTGTCTCATCCTTCCCCGCGCACATGGACGGCGTCAGCGTTTCATCACCAGGACCGGATCGGCCCGGTAGACGGCCGGATACATCTTTTGCAGGTTGGCGATCTTGGGCAAGTCGTTATAGGCGATATAGGGCTGGTTGGGGTGCAGGGTGGCGTAGTCCTGGTGGTAGTCCTCGGCCGGGTAGAAACCCTGCAACGCCGTCACCTGCGTCACGATGGGCGAGGAAAACACCCTCGCGGCGTTGATCTGGGCGATATAGGCCTCGGCCGCCTGCTGCTGTTGCTGGCCGGCGGTGAAGATGGCCGAACGGTACTGCGTGCCATGGTCGGGCCCCTGGCGATTCAGCTGGGTCGGGTCGTGCGCCACCGAAAAATAAATCTGCAGGATCTGGCCGAAGGAGATCTTGCGCGGGTCATAGGTCACCTGCACCGCTTCGGCATGGCCGGTGCCGCCGCTGCTGACCATCTCGTAGGTCGCCGCCTCGCGCTTGCCGCCGGCATAGCCGGACACCGCCCGCAACACGCCCTGGGTGTGCTGGAACACGCCCTGCACGCCCCAGAAGCAGCCGCCGGCCAGCACGATGGTTTCGCTTTGCGCGGTCGAGGAGAGCTGCGCCTTGCCGACCGCGGCGGGCACGGCAACCGCGGGTTCGGCGGCATTGACGCGCGCCATGGATGCCAGCGCCAGGCACAGCGCGGCGGCCGCCGATACGATGGCGACGGGTTTCAGGATGGACATGGTTTTCTCCGCAACGGAAGTGAGGTCGACTTCAAATCAAAACAAAACGTGCCGATCAACGGCACCGCGCCACGCTCCGTCAGGAGCGCGTCACCGAAGCCGGCCCCTGTGCCGCCGGGGCCTGCTCCCGCCCTTTCTCCCGCCCTTTCTTCGTCTGGCGCCACAGCAGGCGCAACGCCAGCAGCGCGCCTACCAGCACGGCAAACAGCAGCGGCTGCGCGATCAGGTTCTTGCCGGCCTTGTCCCACCAATAATGCAATACGCCCAGCGGCACGATGAGGTAGATCAGGCGATGCAGGAGCTGCCAGCGCTTGCCCCCCAGGCGGCGCACCATGCCGTTGGTGCTGGTGGCGGCCAGCGGGATGGACAGCAGCAGCGCCGTCGCCCCCACCGTGATGAAAGGCCGCTTGACGATGTCTTTCCAGATCTCGCCAAGGTCGAAGAAATGGTCGAACCAGACAAACGTAGTGAAGTGCAGGCTCAGGTAAAGGAAGGCCATCAACCCCAGCATGCGGCGCAGCTTCACCAGCCAGTTGATGCCGGTGATCTTGCGCAGCGGCGTCACCGCCAGCGTGATGCAAAAGAAATAGAGCGTCCAGTCGCCGGTGCTGTGGGTGATGAACTCCAGCGGATTGGCGCCCAGCCCGCCGGTAAAGCCCAGCGCCACCAGCCGCGCCAGCGGTACGAAGGCCAGCGCCAGGGACAGCCACCACAACACGTTGACCGTGCGCGGCGCGAGGTTGCGGAGGGCGGAGGGAGCGAGTTGCATGGGAACCTTAGCTCAAAAGAACTTGCGCAGGTCCATGCCCGAGTACAGCCCGGCCACGTCGTTGTAGCCGTTGAACATCAGCGTCTTGCGCTTGGGCGCGAAGAAACCGTCTTCGCCGATGCGGCGCTCGGTGGCCTGCGACCAGCGCGGGTGGTCGACGTTGGGATTGACGTTGGAATAGAAGCCGTATTCCTGCGCCGCATACATGTTCCACGCGGTCTTGGGCTCGTCCTTGACGAAACGGATCTTGACGATCGACTTGGCCGACTTGAAGCCGTACTTCCACGGCACGACGATGCGCACCGGCGCGCCGTTCTGGTTGGGCAGCACCTCGCCGTACATGCCGAAGGCCAGCAATGCCAGCGGGTGGTTGGCCTCGTCCATGCGCAGGCCTTCGCGGTAGGGCCAGTTGAGGATGGGGTCGGAGATGCCGGGCATCTGCTTCTTGTCGGCCAGGGTGACGAATTCCACATACTTGGCGTTACCGGTGGGCTCGGCCTTCCTGATCAGCGCCGACAGCGAATAGCCGATCCAGGGGATCACCATCGACCAACCCTCGACACAGCGCAGGCGGTAGACGCGCTCTTCCAGCGGCGCCAGTTTCAGCAGCGCCTCCAGGTCCAGCGTGAAGGGCTTCTTGACCTCGCCTTCGATATCCACCGTCCACGGGTTGGTCTTCAAGGTGCCGGCGTTCCTGCCCGGATCGGCCTTGTCGGTGCCGAATTCGTAGAAGTTGTTGTAGGTGGTGGCGTCCTTGTAGGCGGTCTGCTTGTCCATCACCGCGTAGGCGTTATTGAGCTTGGCCGGCAGCTTCCGGCCCTGCTGCGCGAACGCTTGCGGAAAAGCGCCCCAGCCGCCGGCCAGCGCCGCGCCGGCCGCGACCTTGGCCATGAAGCTGCGGCGCGCGAGGTAGATCTCCCTGGGGGTGATCTCCGAGGCAGTGGGTATCTCGATCTGGTCGGGGCGTATCTTGATCAGCATGGGACTCTCGCTCAAAAATGGGTTGGCGCTGGGTGATGCGGCAATCGGGCAATGCTTTGCTACGTGTGGCCATGCTAAGTGTGGCGCGATGACATCCGGGTGGCAATCTCATGACAATTTTGTCATGAAGAAAAACCACGCTGTTTTATCGAATGCGCTCTAAAATCTCCAGCATTTTCCCGCATCCGACGAGCTTTTACGCATGGCCATCCTAGTAATCGAAGACGACCCCAAAACCGGCGACTATCTCAGGAAAGGGCTGCGCGAGTCCGGCTATGCGGTCGACCTCGCCCGCAACGGCGCCGACGGCCTGCATATGGCGCTGGAGCAGGACTACGACCTGGTGGTGCTGGACGTGATGCTGCCCGGCATCGACGGCTGGCAGGTGATGGGCGCCCTGCGCGCCAAGCGCGACCTGCCGGTGCTGTTCCTGACCGCCCGCGACCACGTCGACGACCGCATCCGCGGCCTGCAACTGGGCGCCGACGACTACCTGGTCAAGCCATTCTCCTTCACTGAACTGGTGCTGCGCATCCGTACTTTACTGCGGCGCGGCGTGGTGCGCGAGGCCGAGGTGCTCGAAATCGCCGACCTGCAGCTGGACCACGTGCGCCACAAGGTCATGCGCCAGGGCGTCAACATCGCGCTGACCAACAAGGAATTCATGCTGCTGCATCTGCTGGTCAAGCGCCGGGACGAGGCGCTGTCGCGCAGCGTGATCGCTTCGCAGATCTGGGACATGAACTTCGACAGCGACACCAACGTGGTCGATGTCGCCATCAAGCGCCTGCGCGCCAAGATCGACGCGCCGTTCGAGAAGAAACTGATCCACACCGTGCGCAGCGTGGGCTACATGTTTTCGGAAAACCCATGAGCGCTCCCATCTCAGCCCCCCGCTCCGGCGCCCGCGGCTGGACGCTGACGCTGCGCGTCTCGGCCCTGTTCGCGCTGATCGCCTGCCTGGTGGTGGCCGGGCTCGGCTGGTACCTGTACGGTTCGGTGCGCGAGGCGTTGGAACTGCGCGCCGACCAGGCGCTGACCGGCCGCGTCGAACACTTCCGCAACCTGATGCACGACCTCGACAATGTCGAGCAGATGGAACAACGCCCGGCCCTGTTCGAAAGCATGATGGGCAACGAGCAGGACGTGCGCATCTTCCGCCGCCGCGGCGAAGCGCCCTTCATCCAGAGCAATCCCGAGCACCTGGTGCCGCCGGAGATGGAACCCGTCCCGGTCGGCACGCCGCTGTCGGCGGCCGACCTGTTCACCACCATGCGCGCCGACGGCGTACGCATCCGCTGGGTGGCGGCGCTGGCCGAGGTCGGCAGCGGGCAAGACCACGCCGATACGGTCGAAATCGTCGCCGCCTATGTCATGGTGCAGGAGGCCGGCATGCTGCGCAGCTACCGCTGGCGCATCGCCGGCGCCGCCGCCGGCGCGGTGCTGCTGACCGCCCTGCTCGGTTTCCTGCTGCTGCGCCACGGTTTGCGCCCGCTGCTGGAAATGAGCCGCCGCGCCGCGCAGATCACGCCCGACCGCCTGTCGATGCGGCTGGAACAGGAAGGCATGCCGCAAGAACTGCGACGCGTGGCGGTATCGTTCAACGCCATGCTGGATCGGCTGGAGGCCGGCTACGAACACCTGTCGCAATTCTCCGGCGACCTGGCCCATGAGATCCGCACCCCGGTCAATGTGCTGATGGGCCAGAGCCAGGTGGCGCTGGGCCAGCGCCGCTCGCCGGAAGAGTACGAGCAGTTGCTGGAATCGAACGTGGAAGAATTGCAGCGCATTTCACGCATCGTCGAGAACATCATGTTCCTGGCGCAGGCCGACCACGCCACGCTGGCGGTCGATTGCGCCGCGCTGGAGCTGCGGGAAGAGTTGGGCAAGATCGTCGATTACTTCGAAGGCATCGCCGACGAGCGCGGCATGCGCTTCGCGCTGGAAGCGGAGGGGAGCTGCCACGCCAACCTGGTGATGTGGCGGCGTGCGGTCAGCAATCTGGTGATCAACGCGGTGCGTTATGGCGAGGCAGACAGCACGGTGCGCATCATCGCCCGCAGCGACGGGAACGGCAGCAGCATCATCGTCGAAAACCGCAGCGACGATGCCACGCCGCACACCATGGCGCGCATGTTCGACCGATTCTACCGCGGCGACCGCTCGCGCAGCGCCTATACCGAGTCCAACGGGCTGGGGCTGGCGATCGTGAAAGCCATCATGGCGCTGCATCGGGGCACGGCCACGGTGGAGTGCCCGCAGCCGGGCTGGATACGCTTCACGCTGCACTTCCCGCCGGCATCCGCGCCATCGCCCTCCTCGATACCCGCCTAGGATCTGTTATCGCTACGCCACGACAAGGCGCAACGCCTGTCGCCGGTTTGTAGGGTTTATTTGATTGGCATCAAGCCAGGCCTCCGTCGCGGCCTTCTGCATGGACAGAAAAGCGCGAAAATGCTGCCATGCAATGCAAATCAGGCGGCAATCAGGCGGAGCAAGCAGCATACGGACACCGGGACATCCGCAGGCCTACCTCGCCCGGCAGGCAATCGGGCGGAGCAATGAATGCCCCTTGCCTGTCTGGCGCAACGGCAGCGTTGCCGCCAGACAGTTGCCGCCTGCAGGCTCGCCACCGAAGGCAATCATTTCCAAATCGTATAACTGTTATCAGAAAAACCATGGCCGCGTGCTATTGAGCCGGCGCAACAATTGTTTTAAATTTCAGTAATTACTGAAAATTCAGAATATAAGAAAGGCAGACGAGTCATGGAACCCCATACCCTTACCCCCCTGATACAGCGCTTCATCATGCACTTCGGCGAGATGGGCAGCCGCTGGGGCATCAACCGCACGGTGGGCCAGATCTATGCGCTGCTCTACATCAGCGGGCGCGCGCTCAACGCCGACGAGATCGCGGATTACCTGAGCTTCTCGCGCTCCAACGTCAGCATGGGCCTGAAGGAATTGCAATCCTGGCGCCTGGTGAAGCTGCTGCACCGCCCCAACGATCGGCGCGAGTATTTCGAACCGCCGGGCGATATCTGGGATATTTTCAAGGCGCTGCTGGAAGAACGCCGCCGCCGCGAGATCGAGCCCACTCTTTCGATGCTGCGCGACGCGCTGCTGGAGGCGCCCGCCAGTGCCGACGACAAGGCGGCACAGAAGCGCATGCGCGAGATGTATGAGCTGATCGAACTGTCGAGTTCATGGTTCGACGAGGTGCAGCGCCTGCAGCCCGAGACCCTGGTGTCGTTGATGAAGATGGGCGCCAAGGTCAAGAAGCTGCTGGACGTGCGCGAGAAGTTCCGCTTCGGCGGCAAGGACGGCACCGCCGACGGGGACGCTGCCGCGCAGGAAAAAAACGACAAGACTGACAAGATCGGCAGGGAGTAGCCATGCGCCGGCCTGCTCCATCCGTCTCCGACCAGCAGCGCCCGCCGGGCCTGCGCCGCCTTCGCATCCCGCGCCTGACCCAGCTGCCGCTGGGCGCGGAAATCACGCTGCTGCTGGTCGTCAAGATCGCGCTGATCACCATCCTGTCCAAGACCTTCTTCGCCCACCCCGAGGCCAAGCACATGCGCATGCCCACCGCCAGCGTCGAGGCGCGCATGCTGGCGCCGGCCGCACCGGATACCCAGGTTCCCGCTCTCTCCTCTGAAACCTCCAACACCTCCGAGGTAAACAATGCTTCCAATCGATGAAGTCGTTTCGCTGTCGCGGCTGCAGTTCGCCGTGACGGCGCTGTATCACTTTCTGTTCGTCCCGCTGACGCTGGGCCTGTCGTGGATCCTGGTGATCATGGAGTCGGTCTATGTCATGACCGGCAGCCCGATCTACAAGGACATGACCCGCTTCTGGGGCAAGCTGTTCGGCATCAACTTCGCCATGGGCGTGGCTACCGGCATTACGCTTGAGTTCCAGTTCGGCACCAACTGGTCCTACTATTCGCACTATGTGGGCGACATCTTCGGCACGCCGCTGGCCATCGAAGGCCTGGCCGCGTTCTTCCTGGAATCGACCTTCGTCGGCCTGTTCTTCTTCGGCTGGGACCGGCTCTCGCGCAAGCAGCACTTGCTGGTGACCTTCCTGGTGGCGCTTGGCTCCAGCCTGTCGGCGCTGTGGATCCTGATCGCCAACGGCTGGATGAACAACCCGGTCGGCGCCGAATTCAACTTCGAGACCATGCGCATGGAGCTGGTCAGCATGACCGAAGTGATCTTCAATCCGGTGGCGCAGGTCAAGTTCGTGCACACGGTGGCCGCCGGCTACGTGACGGCGTCGATGTTCGTGCTGGGCGTGTCGTCCTGGTACCTGCTCAAGGCGCGCGACACCGCCTTCGCGCTGCGCTCGTTCGCGGTGGCGGCCGGTTTCGGCCTGGCCTCGACGCTGTCGGTGATCATGCTGGGCGACGAATCCGGCTACACCGCGGGCGAAGTCAACAAGGTCAAGCTGGCGGCCATCGAAGCGGAGTGGGACACCCATCCCGCGCCGGCCGGCCTGACGCTGTTCGGCCTGCCCAACGACAAGGAACAGCGCACCGACTACGCGGTGAAGATTCCCTACGTGCTGGGCCTGATCGCCACCCGCTCGACCGACCAGCCGGTGGTCGGCATCAAGGACCTGAAGAAGGAACATGAGGCGCGCATCCGCAACGGCATGCTGGCCTATGCGGCGCTGATGCGCCTGAAATCCGGCGACAAGTCCGACGCCGCGCGCGCCGCCTTCGATGAGCACAAGAAGGATCTCGGCTACGGCCTGCTGCTCAAGAAATACACCAACAATGTGGTCGACGCCACGCCCGGGCAGATCGCCATGGCCGTGGACGACACCATCCCCAAGGTGGCGCCGCTGTTCTGGTCCTTCCGCGGCATGGTGGCGATCGGCTTCCTGATGCTGTTCATCTTCGCCTCCTCGGTCTGGTTCCTGGCCAGGAAGCAACTGGCGCCGCAGCGCTGGCTGCTCAAGCTGGCGGTGTTCTCCATCCCGCTGCCGTGGATCGCCGCCGAACTGGGCTGGATCGTGGCCGAATATGGCCGCCAGCCGTGGACCATCGCCGGCATCCTGCCCACGCACCTGTCGGCGTCCTCGCTGCAGCCGAGCAGCCTGTACTTCAGCCTGGCCGGCTTCATCCTGTTCTACACCTTCCTGCTGGTGGTGGAAATGATCCTGATGGTGAAATACGTGCGCATCGGGCCCAGCAGCCTGCATACCGGCAAGTACTTCTGGGAAACCCAGGGCCGCGCCGACGATGACAGCGCCGTACTGCCGCCGCCGCTCAACCCCAACGCCAACTCCGGCAACGCCGCCTGACGCGCCCGCTCAAGAAATGAGGAAAGCAAGATGATCTTCGATTACGAAACACTCAAGCTGATCTGGTGGGCCTTCGTCGGCGTGCTGCTGATCGGTTTCGCGCTGACCGACGGCTTCGATTTCGGGGTCGGCATGATGCTGCCCTTCGCCGGCAAGACCGACGCCGAACGGCGCGTGCTGATCAACTCGATCGGCCCCACCTGGGAAGGCAACCAGACCTGGTTCATCACCGCCGGCGGCGCCACCTTCGCGGCCTGGCCGCTGGTCTACGCGACCGCCTTCTCGGGCTTCTACATCGCGCTGATGATACTGCTGTTCTCGCTGTTCTTCCGCCCGGTCGGCTTCGACTACCGCAGCAAGGTCGCCGACCCGCGCTGGCGCAACGCCTGGGACTGGGGCCTGTTCATCGGCGGTTTCGTGCCGCCGCTGATCTGCGGGGTCGCGTTCGGCAACCTGCTGCTGGGTGTGCCCTTCCACTACGACGACACCATGCGGGTGGAATACACCGGCAGCTTCTTCGCCCTGTTGAATCCGTTCGGCTTGCTCGCCGGCCTGCTGTCGGTGGCCATGCTGCTGATGCATGGCGCCGCCTTCGCCTGCGTCAAGACCGATGCCGCCGTGGGCGAACGCTCGCGCAAGACCGCCATCGTCGCCGCCATCGCCACGCTGCTGCTGTTTATCGCCGGCGGCTTCTGGGTGGCGCAGTTGCCGGGCTACCGCATTACCTCCATGCCGGACGTCAACAGCGCCTTCACGCCGCTGGCCAAGACCGTGGAAATCACCGCCGGAGCCTGGTTCGACAACTACGCGCGCTGGCCGGCCACCAAGCTGTTCCCGGCGCTGGGCTTGGCCGGCGCGGCATTGGCCGCACTGTTGGCGCTGCTACGCCGCCCGCGCCTGGCCTTCGTCGCCAGCGGCCTGTCGGTGACCGGCATCATCCTGACCGCCGGCATCTCGCTGTTCCCGTTCGTGATGCCGTCCTCGCTCGATCCCAGGAGCAGCCTGACCATGTGGGACGCGGTCGCCAGCCACAAGAGCCTGGGCCTGATGTTCTGGATGGTGGTGATCTTCCTGCCGATCATCATCATCTACACCGGCTGGGTATATCGCGTGGTCAAGGGCAAGGTCACGCTCAAGGACATCCACGACAACCAACACACGGCGTACTGAACGCGCCGCAACCTGGAGAACACTATGTGGTATTTCGCCTGGATACTTGGCATCGGCCTGGCGCTGGCCTTCGGCATCATCAACGTGATGTGGCTGGAAGCAAACTACGCCTTCGGCCGCCGCAAGGCCGAGGAAACGCATGAGCGCTTCGCCAGCGCCGCCGATAGCGAGCGGCGCGACAAGGAGTGAGGCCGGCGCCAGCCTGGACGGCCCTTTCCGTCACAATCTTTCGCCAGGAGGCAAGATGAACGCAACACCTGCATGCAAGGCCGCTGAAATCGCCCCTGAAGCGCGCCACTGGCAACTGCTGCCCGGGGCCGACTTCGCCGACAGCTATCGCATTCCCCTGGCTGCCTCGCTGGCACAGCGGCAGATCGCCGATATTGCCGCGCGCATGATGAGCGGCAAGCCGGCCTGGATCGCGGCGCTTCTGGCTCTGCGCAACCGCCTGGTGGCCCCGTTCGGACTCAAGGGCGCCCAACTGGCGGTCGGCGAAGTGCAGGCGGATAACCAGATGCCGGGTTTTCCGGTGCTGGACGGCGACGCATCGCACCTGCTGCTGGGCATGGACGACCGCCACCTGGATTTCCGCCTGTGCCTAGAAAAATCGTCATCCGGCTCTGCGGGCGAGGCGCCGCAATGGCTGACCGCGACCACCGTGGTGCGCACCAAGGGCTGGCCCGGCAAAGCCTACCTGGCCGTCATCATGCCTTTCCACCGGCGCATCGTGCGTACGCTGTTGGAAAAGATGCCGGAATAAGCCCCCTCATTCCTCGCAGTTGCCGGCGCCATGCAAAAAGCCCCGCGAATCGCTTCGCGGGGCTTTTTGTTACTGCAGAAGACAGCTTGCAGACGGCTTAGACCAGGTTCAGCGTCACGTTGATGTTGCCGCGGGTGGCGTTCGAGTACGGGCACACCTGGTGCGCCTTCTCGACCAGGTCTTGCGCCACGGCGCGGTCGATGCCCGGCAGCGAGATGTTGAGTTCGGCTTCGATGCCGAAACCGGCCGGGATCTGGCCGATGCCGACCTTGCCGGTGATGCTGGCGTCGGCAGGAATGGCGACCTTGGCTTGGCCGGCGACGAACTTCAGCGCGCCCAGGAAGCAAGCCGAATAGCCGGCTGCGAACAGTTGCTCGGGATTGGTGCCAGGACCGCCGGCGCCACCCAGTTCCTTCGGGGTCGACAGCTTGACGTCCAGCACGCCGTCGGAGGACCTGGCGGAACCTTCACGGCCGCCGGTTGCGGTTGCAGTTGCGGTGTACAGGGCTTTTTCGATCTTGTTGGAAGACATTTTCTTTCCTTTCGGTTTTCAAGTTAAGGCCAATCATTGGAGATTGGAGATAAGAGGTGGCGAAAGATTCGCCGGGTTACCGCTGCGTCAAATTCAACTGAGGTTCAACTAAGGTTCAACTGAGAAAACAAATAAATTATTTACAATAAAATTGTGAACAACCAAATTAACACAATCCAAAACGCTGCCGCATCCTTCCATGCCGATGCTCACTCTTCCGCATCCAGCAAATTCTTGCGCACATCCTTGAGTTCGCCAACCAGCTTATTCACTTCATCCAGCGGCGGCAGCATGCAGCTCATCCGGACCGGCACCGCCTTGGCCTTCTCGCGCAAGGCGCGGCCGGCATCGCTCAGGCTCACCACCACGCGCCGCTCGTCGCCGGCGTCGCGGGCCCGGTGCAGCAAGCCCATGGTTTCCATGCGCTTCAACAGCGGGGTCAGCGTGCCGGAATCGAGATACAGGCGGCTGCCCAGCTCGGAGACGGTGATCTGATCCTTTTCCCACAGTACCATCATCACCAGATATTGCGGATAAGTGATGTCCAGCGCGCCGAGCAGTTTCTTGTAGGCCTTGGTCATCGCCAGGGACGCCGAATACATGGCGAAACACAACTGGTTGTCGAGAAGCAAGGCTTCGTCGATCAGCGCGTCCGGCAGCTTCGGTGTGTTGGCGTTGTCCATGCAGCGCATAATATACAGCTCAAAATTAAATTGCAAGCAATTTAAATAAAATTCTTGAAGTCGTTGCTCGACACCGCCGAACCGCTTTCGCACACAACGGCGCGCACCGCGCAACTTGGGTATCATTCGCGCTTTCCGGCACTTCTCCGCATTCCCTGCCTTCCTCGTCATGCCTCACGCCATTTCCGTCCCTGCCAACCCGCTCAAGACCCTCGACCTGTTCTGCCGGGTGGTCGACAACTATGGCGATATCGGCATTTGCTGGCGCCTGGCCCGCCAGTTGGTGCGCGAGCACGGCGTCTCGGTCCGGCTGTGGGTGGATGACCTGGCCAGTTTCAGGCGCATCTGGCCGCCAGTCGATCCCGCCGCCGAGGTGCAGCAACTGGACGGCGTCACCGTGCAGCACTGGCGCGGCCAGGACGACGCATTCACGGCCGCCGACATCCCCGACATCGTGATCGAGTTCTTCGGCTGCGAGATTCCGCCGGCCTATGTCGAAGCGATGGCGCAGCGCGCCGTCAAGCCGGTGTGGTTCAACCTGGAGGGATTGTCGGCCGAGCAATGGGTGGAAGGCTGCCATACCCTGCCCTCGCCGCATCGCTCGCTGAAGCTGACCAAGTATTTCTTCTTCCCCGGATTCAATGAACGCACCGGCGGGCTGAGCTTCGAAGCCGATCTGGAAACCCGGCGGCAAACCTTCCTGCGGGAAAACCAGGCCACCGCCTTCCTTTCCGGCCTGGGCGTGACGCCGCAGGAGCAAGCCAATCTGAAGGTGTCCATGTTCTGCTACGACGACGCCCCGTTGCCGGCATTGTTCGACGCCTGGCAACAGGCGCCGCGCGCCGTCACCTGCCTGGCGCCGGAGGGCGTGGCGCGCAGCGCCGTCGAGGCGTTCCTCGGCACGCCGATGCAAGCCGGCGCGGCCGCCACCCGCGGCGCCCTGACGGTGCGCGTGCTGCCTTTCGTGGCGCAGACCGACTATGACAAGCTATTGTGGAGCTGCGACTTCAACTTCGTCCGCGGCGAAGACTCCTTCGTGCGCGCGCAATGGGCCGGCAAGCCCTTCATCTGGAATATCTACCGGCAAGACAAGAACCTGCACCACACCAAGCTCAACGCTTTCCTGAAGATCTACACACCGGCCTCGTCCGCCCTGGCCGAGGCCGCGCGCGCCTGGAACGACGCCAGCCACGCCGACGTTGACTGGACGGCAAGCTGGCAAGCCCTGCAGGACGAGTTGCCGGCCCTCACCGCGGCGGCCGGGGACTGGCAGCGCAAGTTGTTGGCAAATGGCGACTTCATCGCCAATTTGCTCAAGTTCGCTGCCCGGCTGGTAGTAGAGGCGCCCGGAAAATAGGTTAAAATACTGGGCTAACTTTTTTGAAATTCAATCGTACGTGGGCTTGCGGTGCAGTTTGTGCCAGTGGGCTACTGACAGTTTGAAGAAACCTACTTTTCACGACACTCCGCTATGAAATTTGCAAAAGAAATCCGCGTCGGCAACATCATCATGGTTGACAGCAAGCCCATGATCGTCCTGCGTTCCGACGTCAACGGCTCTTCCCGCACCGGCTTCACCTACAAGTGGAAGATGAAGAACCTGCTGACCAACACCCCGATGGAAAGCGTATTCCGCGGCGACGACAAGTTCGACGTCGTGGTGCTGGACAAGAAGCCGGTCACCTACTCGTACTTCGCCGACCCGCTGTTCGTCTTCATGGACGAAGAGTACAACCAGTACGAAATCGAAGGCGAGAACATGGGCGACGCCATCGGCTACCTGAAGGACGGCATGCAGTGCGAAGCCGTGTTCTACGACGGCAAGGCGATCTCGGTTGAAATGCCGACCACCATCGTGCGCAAGGTTGCCTACTCGGAGCCGGCAGTCAAGGGCAACACCTCGGGCAACGTCCTGAAGGAAGCCAAGATCGAAAACGCGATCGAAGCCAACCAGATCGTCGTGATGGTTCCGCTGTTCGTCAGCCAGGACGACGACATCGAAATCGACACCCGTACCAACGAGTACAAGAAGGTTGTCCGCGGTTAATCCTCCGCCGATGCAATAAAAAAACGCTGCCTCGTGCAGCGTTTTTTTTCGTCCCCGCCAAGCCGGCCCCAAGCCGGGCGGCGAGCGCTGCCCTACTCCTGCGGCTTGACCTGCGCCAGATGGCGCGCCGCCTTGCCGCCTTCGCTGGCCCAGAATTCGCTATCGGCCGCCTGAATGCGGCGCGCCGAGTTTTCCATATGCTGCAGGGCCGCCGCGCGCGCCGCCGCGGCGTCGCCATCGGCGATGGCCTGGGCAATGGCCGCGTGTTCGTTGCGCACCTGCTGGCTGAAGTCGCTGCGGCGCGCCTCGTTCATGCGCGCCACCCGGATGGCGGCATGCAGGAACTGGCTCAGGAACTGCACCAGCGAGGTATACAGCGGATTGTGGGCGGCATTGGAGATCGCGGCATGGAAGGCGAAGTCCTCCGGCACGCCATCCCGGCCCTCTTGCGCGGCCCGGTCGATGTCTTGCAAGGCCTGCTGGATCGCCAGGTTTTGCGCACGCGTGCGGCGTTGCGCGGCCAGCGCCGCCATTTCGCCTTCCACCCCGCGCCGCAGTTCGATCACCCGCAGCACCGCCCGGATCGAATCGCGCACGTCCTCCACCTGCAGGTCGAGCCGGAACGGCGTAGCCTGATTAGCGCCCAGCACCACCGTGCCGCTGCCCCGGCGCGAACCCACCAGGCCCTCCGACTTCAGGCGCGAGATCGCCTCGCGGATCACCGTGCGGCTGACCGCGAAGCGCGCGGTCAGCTCCATCTCCGAAGGCAAGCGCGCGTCGGGCGCGAACTCGCCTGCGCGGATCTGCTGCGCCAGCACGCTGGTGACGTGGTCGGCCAGCGTGCCCTTGCCGCGTTTGGAAACGGCGGCTGTGGCGGCGGCGGTAGCGGTGGAAGTCTTGGCATCGGGCTTGTTCATGGCGCGCAATGATACCGCTTTTGGCCGCATCGCCACCAAAAGTTGTATGACAACTTTCTGCTATAATCGCTGCCGATGCCCGCCGCCCGACGGCCGGCACAAGTTTCCAGACCGGGATATCCCACTACCCACTACCAGACCAACGAGGAGAACACATGCATATCGTCATCACCGGCGGCGCCGGCTTTCTGGGCAGCCGCCTGGCGCGCCAGCTCCTGCAACGCGGCACCCTGACCGGCCGCGACGGCAAGCAACAGGAAATCAAGCGCATCACCCTGCTCGACGTGGTGCCGGCGCAAGGCTTCAACGACCCGCGCATCGAAGCCGTGACCGGCGACATCGCCGACGCCGCTGTGATCGAGCGCACGATCACCGCCGATACGCAATCGATCTTCCACCTGGCCGCCATCGTCAGCGGCCACGCCGAAGCCGACTTCGAACTGGGCATGAAGATCAACTTCGACGCCACCCGCGTCATCCTGGAACGCGCCCGCGCACTGGGCACCAAGCCGCGCGTGGTGTTCACCAGCTCGGTGGCGGTGTTCGGCGGCGAACTGCCGGCCGTGGTGCCGGACAACACCCTGCTGATGCCGCAAAGCTCCTACGGCGCGCAAAAGGTGATGGGCGAACTGCTGGTCAACGACTACAGCCGCAAGGGCTTCATCGACGGCCGCGCGCTGCGCATGCCGACCATCTCGGTACGCCCGGGCGCGCCCAACAAGGCCGCTTCCAGCTTCGCCTCGGGCATCATCCGCGAACCGCTCAACGGCCAGCCTTCGGTCTGCCCGGTCACGCCCGACACCCGCATGTGGCTGATGTCGCCGCGCCAGGCCATCGCCAACCTGATCCACGGCCATGAAATCAATGGCGCCGACCTGGGCCTGGCCCGCTTCCTGTCGATCGACGGCCTGTGCGTGACCGTCAAGGAAATGGTCGACGCGCTGGAACAGGTCGCCGGCCGCGAAGTCGTCAAGCTGATCGAATGGAAGGAAGACGAAGCCATCAAGCGTATCGTCAACTCCTGGCCGGGCGCCTTCGAAGCCAAGCGCGCCAAGGCGCTGGGCTTTACCGCCGATGCCAATTTCGCCGACATCGTGCGTGCTCACATTGAAGATGAAGTAAAGAAATAATCGACCGCCGACCGGTCAGGCAACGCTCCGTCGCCCTGACGAAAGTCAGGGCCCAGCGTCGTTCAACGGCCATTGAGGCACAACGAAAGACACTGGATCCCGGCCTTCGCCGGGAGGACGATGTTGGGAGCCATCCACGCAGGCAAAAAAAAGCGCAGCCGCAGCCGCGCTGAAAATAACGCCTCGGAGATCAAACAGACTTCGTGGACATCCTTACTTCACCTTCCCCAGCAAGTTATAGATGCTGGAAAAATCCAGCTTGCCCGCGCCGTTCTTGCTATGGATGTCATACAGGTTGCGGGCCGCCGCCCCGAGCGGGATCGCGCTGCCGGTGGCCAGCGCACTCTCCTCGGCCAGGCCCAGGTCCTTCAACATCAGGTCGACGCCGAAACCGCCGGCATAGTCCTTCGACGCCGGCGCGGTGTCCATCACGCCCGGGCACGGGTTATAGACTTCCAGCGTCCAGTTGCGGCCCGAGCTCTTGGACATGATCTCGGACAGCACCTTGGGGTCCATGCCGTTGGCCACGCCCAGGCGGATCGCCTCGGAGGTGCCGATCATCAGGATGCCCAGCAGCATGTTGTTGCACACCTTGACGGTCTGGCCGCTGCCGCTCTCGCCGGCGTGGTAGATCGCCTTGCCCATTTTCTGCAAGTAAGGCTGGGCCGCTTCGAACGCCTGCTTGCTGCCGCCTACCATGAAGGTCAGGGTGCCGGCAGCGGCGCCGTTGGTGCCGCCGGAAACCGGCGCATCCAGCATGTCGAACCCTTTGGCGCCGGCCGCTGCCGCCACCTTGCGCGCCGCTTCCGGCGCGATGGTGGAGCAGTCGATCAGCAAGGCGCCGGGGCGGGCCGCGGCCAGCAAGCCCTTGTCGCCCAGGTACAGCGACTCGACGTGCTTGCTGGCCGGCAGCATGGTGATGACCACATCGGCCTTGGCCACCGCCGCCATGGAATCGGCTTCGGTCTTGCCGCCGGCTGCCACCAGCTTGTCGACGCTGGCCTTGACCAGGTCGTGGCCGCTGACCGAGAAGCCGGCCTTGACCAGGTTCTGCGCCATCGGCAAGCCCATGTTGCCCAGGCCGATGAATACAACGTTGGCGATATTGGCGCTCATGGCGGCCTCCTTACTTCAGCGAGATGGTGGTATTGACCTGGCCGGCGGCTTCATCCGGCGCATACCAGCGCGAGGTGACGGTCTTGGTCTGGGTCCAGAAGGTCACCGCCTGCTTGCCGTTGGGACCGAGGTCGCCCAGCTTGGAGGCGCGCGAACCGGTGAAGCTGAAGTAGGCCACCGGCACGGGAATGGGCACGTTGATGCCGACCTGGCCGACGTCGATCTCGTTCTGGAACTTGCGCGCGGCATAGCCCGAGCTGGTGAAGATCGAGGTGCCGTTGCCGTTGGGGTTGGCGTTGATGAAGGCGATCGCCTCGTCCAGCGTGTCGACTTCGACGATGCACATCGCCGGGCCGAAGATTTCCTGGGTGTAGATGTCCATGCTCGGCTTGACGCCGGTAAACACGGTCGGGCCGACGAAGTTGCCGTTCTCGCTGCCGGCCACCTTGAAGTTGCGGCCGTCCAGCAGCAGCTTGGCGCCCTGCTCCACGCCGCTGCCGATCAGGCGTTCGACGCGCTCCTTGGCGGCCTTGGAGACCAGCGGGCCGACATCGGCCTTGCGGTCGCTGCCGGGGCCGACCTTCATGGCCTTGGAGCGCTCGACGATCTCGGGAATCCATTCGCGGCTCTGGCCCACCAGCACCACCACCGAGTTGGCCATGCAACGCTGGCCGGCCGCGCCGAACGCCGCGCCCAGCAGGTTGTTGATGGCATGGTCCTTGGGCGCGTCGGGCAGCACGATGCAGTGGTTCTTGGCGCCCATCATGCACTGCGCGCGCTTGCCGGCTTCGCTGGCGCGACGGTAGATGTGGGTGCCGACATGGGTCGAGCCGATGAAGGAGACCGCCTTGATATCGGGATGGTCGCAGACCATGTTGGCCACATCCGGGCCGCCATGCACCACGTTCAGCACGCCCGGCGGCAGGCCGGCCTGGTTGGCCAGCTCGACCAGGAACAGCGAAGAGGTCGGATCCTGTTCGGAAGGCTTGAGCACGAAGGTGTTGCCGCAGGCCACCGCAATCGGGAACATGAAGCAAGGCAGCATCACCGGGAAGTTGAAGGCGGTGATGCCCGCGCCCACGCCCAGCGGCTGGTAGAGGGTGTAGACGTCGACGCCGCCGGCCACGTTCTCGGCCATCTCGCCCAGCTGCAGCGAGGTGATCGAGCAGGCGTGCTCCACCACTTCCAGGCCGCGCATGACTTCGCCTTCGGCATCGGGCAGGGTCTTGCCGTGCTCGCGGGTGATCAGCTCGGCCAGCGGAGCGATGTTGTCGCGCAGCAGCTGCTGGAACTTGAGCATGATGCGCATGCGCTGCGCCAGCGAGGTGTTGCGCCAGGTCTTGAAGGTTTCCTTGGCGTTGGCGACGGCGCGGTCGACTTCTTCCCTGGTGGCGAACGGCACGCGCGCCACCACTTCCTGCGTTGCAGGGTTGAGCACGTCGCGCCACTCCTTGGAAGTCGACTGCACCTTCTCGCCGTTGAGATAAAGGGGAACGTTGGGGATGTTGGCTTGGCTCATGATGCGGTTTCCATAGATAAGAAAGAAAAACCGGGGTGGCGCGGCAATGAAGGGGGCGCCACCCCGGCAGGAAAAACTGTTACTTGACCAGCGGGCAAGCCGCGTCCATCGGACGGAAAGCCTGCTGCGCCGGAATCACCGACAGCAACTTCAGGTAGTCCCACGGTGCCTTGGATTCGGCCGGCGACTTCACCTGGTACAGGTACATGTCGTGGATCACGCGGCCATCGGGGCGGATCGAGGCATTGCGCATGACCACGTCGGAGATCGGGATCTCGCGCATCTTTTGCGACACCACTTTCCAGTCGGCGGTCTTGGCGACGGCGCGCGCTTTCAGGAAGTGATAGACGCTGGAGTACACGCCGGCCTGCACCATGGTCGGCTTATTGTTCTTGAACTGGGTTTCGAAGCGCTTGGAGAAGGCGCGCGTCTGCTCGTCGTAGTCCCAGTAGAAGCCGTCGGTATAGACCAGGCCCTGGGCCGCTTCCTGGCCCAGCGCGTGGACGTCGGACAGGAACACCAGCAATGCCACCAGGCGCTGGTCCTTGCCGCCCACCGCGAACGAGCGCGCCTGCTTGATGGCGTTGACCACGTCGGTGCCGCCATCGGCCAGGCCGATCACCTGGGCCTTGGAAGCCTGCGCCTGCAACAGGAAGGACGAGAAATCCGAAGCATTGAGCGGATGGCGCACCGAACCCACCACGGTGCCGCCGTTGGCCTTGACCACGTCGGAGGCATCCTTCTCCAGCGAATGGCCGAAGGCGTAGTCCACCGTGACGAAGTACCAGGACTTGTTGCCCAGCTTGGTCAGCGCAGCCGCCGCACCGGCCGCCTGCGAATAGGTGTCGAACATCCAGTGGAAACCGTTGGTCGCGCATTCGGCGGTGGTCAGGGCGCCGGTGGCCGGGCCGCTGTACATGGCGATGCCGCCCTTTTCCTTGACCAGCTTCTGCACCGCCAGCGCCACCGAGGAGTTGGTCAGGTCGGCGATGGCTTCGACCTTGTCGCGGTCCAGCCATTCGCGGGCGCGGGTCACGCCCACGTCCGGCTTGTTCTGGTTGTCGGCCGCCAGGATGTCGATCTTCATCCCCTTGCATTCGGCCTTGAGGCAGTCTTCCACCGCCATCTTGGCGGCCACTACCGAGCCCTGGCCGCCCATGGCGGAATACGGGCCGGACATGTCGGTCAGGATGCCGATCTTGACGGTGTTGGCGTCTTGCGCCGCGGCCGGGACAGACACTCCGAGCAGGGAAATCGCACAGGCAACTGCTGCGGCCATGACAGAACGGCCCAATACGTTCTTACGCATTTTGTCTCCTTGATGTTGTCGTTTTTATCGGCTGCGCCTGGCGTTGCATGGACGCCGGGTCGTGCCGTACTCCTCCTTGCCGATGGAAAGCCGGCTTCCTCATCAGCAAGCCCTATTCTGCATGTGCGTTAATATCGATACAATAAACATAAATCCAAAATGCTTTTGCATCAGTGCACAACGCAATGGCCAAACCAATAACGACGCAAGCCATACCAGGAGACCGCATGCTGGACTGGGACAACCTCAGGATCTTCCTCGAACTCACGCGCAGCCAGGGGCTGGTGGATGCCGCCAAGAAGCTGGGCATCGACCATTCGACCGTGTCGCGCCGCATGAAGCGTTTCGAGGAACAGGTCGGCAGCCAATTGTTCGACCGCAACAACCACGGCTACAAGCTGACCGCCGAAGGCTATCGGCTGGTGGAATATGCCGAAAAGATAGAAAGCACCGTCTACGCCGCCGCCGAAGAGCTGGGCGGGCACAACAGCAAGCTCTCCGGCCAGGTGCGGCTGGGCGCCACCGAAGGCTTCGGCACCTTTGTGCTGGCGCCGCATATCGCCCATTTCTGCGCGCGCAACCCGCACATCACGGTGGACATGCTGCCGATGCCGCGCTTCGTCAACCTGTCCAAGCATGAGGCCGACATCAGCGTCTCCATCGAGCGCCCGTTGTCCGGCAATTACGTGGTCACCAAACTGTCCGACTATGTGCTGAAGCTGTACGCCACCCGCGATTACCTGCAGCAGCATGCGCCGATTGCCAGCATTGCCGACTTGGAGCGGCACAACTTCATCGGTTACATTGACGATCTGGTGTTCAGCGAGGAATTGCGCTACAAGGACACGGTCGCCCCCGATTCCTTCCGCGCCTTCCGCAGCACCAGCGTGGTGGCGCAATATACCGCCGCCTGCGCTGGCCGCTCGCTGGCCATCTTGCCCTGCTTCCTGGCCCAGCAGTCGGAACAGCTGGTGCCGGTGCTGGAGCACGAGATTGCCATCACCCGTACCTTCTGGCTGGTAGCATCGGCCGAACAGCGGCATGTGGCGCGCGTCTCGGCCTTGTGGCGCTACCTGCGCGAATGCGTGGAAATGAACCGGGATTTTTTGATGGGCGACTCGCGTCAGATGCGGTGGCTGTCCTGAACGACAACCGCCCCGAATTGGTTTTCCCACCGGCCCGGGAGCTTGCGCAGGCTCGGCAACCGGCCTTCACCCCTTCCCCTTTCAGGAGATGAACATGGCAGCGAAGAAAATCCTGTTGTTGACCGGCGATTTTGCCGAGGACTACGAAACCATGGTGCCCTTCCAGGCGCTGCAGATGGTCGGCCACACCGTACATGCGGTATGCCCCGGCAAGAAGGCCGGCGACAAGGTCAAGACCGCCATCCACGATTTCGAGGGCGACCAGACCTATTCCGAAAAGCCAGGCCACAACTTCGCCCTCAACGCCAGCTTCGACGAAGTCAGCGCGGCCGGCTACGACGCCCTGGTGGTGGCCGGCGGCCGCGCGCCGGAATACCTGCGCCTGAACCCGAAGGTGATCGAACTGGTGCAAGCCTTCGCCAAATCAAACAAACCCATCGCCGCCGTCTGCCACGGCCCGCAGGTGCTGGCCGCCGCCGGCGTGCTGGAAGGCAAGAAAGTGTCGGCCTACCCGGCCTGCGCGCCGGAAGTGAAGCTGGCCGGCGGCCAGTTCGCCGACATCGCCGTGGATGCCGCGGTGACCGACGGCAACCTGGTGACCGCCCCCGCCTGGCCGGCGCATCCGGCATGGCTGGCGCAGTTCCTCAAGGTACTGGGCACCAAGATCGAGCTCTGATCTGCCGTCCCTGACCTGAAAAGCGCATCCCGGCGGATGCGCTTTTTTGTTGGCACATGGCGCATCCAAGGCAATTTCCCTGCGCCCGTCTTAGAATCCTGTGGCCGGCGGCAAAAACATCGCGCCGGCCACAATATTCCCGCTGCCGATCCGTCTTCCCGGCATGCAGTCGATTTCCAACCACCAAGCGATGAACGACAAAGACAGCGAGATCACCGCCACCGTGCTGCGCGAGCGCACGCGGCTGGGCGGGTTCATCCGCCGTCGGGTCGCCGACGCCGGCGAAGCCGAGGACATCCTCCAGGATGTGTTCCACGAGTTCGTCCAGGCCTATCGTTTGCCCGAGCCGATCGAGCAGGTCAGCGCATGGCTGTTCCGGGTGGCGCGCAACCGCATCATCGACCGCTTCCGCAAGAAGAAGGAAGCGCCGCTGGTCGATGCCGGCGACGCGGAGGATGTCGATGCCGCCGACAGCGCGTGGCGGCTGGACCTGGTCTTGCCGGATAACAGCGATGGCCCGGAAGCGGCGTATGCCCGCTCGGTGCTGCTGGAAACCCTGCAACAGGCGCTCGACGAGCTGCCTGAAAAACAACGCGAAGTGTTCGTCGCGCATGAGCTCGACGGCATCAGCTTCAAGGAAATGGCGGCCGCAAGCGGCACCAGCCTTAACACTTTGCTGGCGCGCAAGCGCTATGCGGTCTTGCATCTGCGCGAGCGGCTGCAGGCAATTTATGATGAATTGGAGATGTGATGGATCAGGATCGGATCGGGCCCCCGCGCCGTTTCAGGATGGGTTGGCTGGGCAAGCTGTGCGGCCTGGCGCTATGCGTTGTCGTACTGGGCGGCGCCGTGATGCTGCTGTGGAACTGGGTGGTGCCGCCCATCTTCCCGGGCGCCGCCGAGATCGGTTTCTGGCGCGCGCTGG
Source organism: Herbaspirillum sp. SJZ099 (assembly GCF_007828355.1). Classification (NCBI taxonomy): domain Bacteria; kingdom Pseudomonadati; phylum Pseudomonadota; class Betaproteobacteria; order Burkholderiales; family Oxalobacteraceae; genus Herbaspirillum; species Herbaspirillum sp. SJZ099. Next base: position 59,611 of record NZ_VIUO01000008.1, read on the forward strand.
GATTGCTGGTGCTGTGCCGCATCCTGTTCGGCGGTTTTCGCGGCCGCCACGGCTGGCATGAAAAGAAACGCCGCATGCGCGCACGCTGGCAGGCCATGACGCCGGAAGAACGCGAACGGCTGGAATCGCGCTTCTGCATGTTCGGCCGCCACCGCAGGGGCGAATGAACATGCACGCCGCATTTCCGATGCAGGCGGCCAATTGCAAGCAGCCGCCCGGCATCATCGTGCCGCAGGTCAACCTGAAGCGTTGCGAAGGCAAGGCCGATTGCGTGCCGGTATGCCCGGAGAACGTGTTCGAGGTGCGCCGCATCGATGCTGCCGACTTCAGCGCGCTCGGCCTCATCCACCGCCTGAAACTGCGGGTGCACGGCATGCAAGTGGCCTACACGCCCAATGCCGATGCCTGCCGCGCCTGCGGCCTGTGCGTCAAGGCTTGCCCGGAACATGCCATCACGCTGATACGGCGCTGAACGGCATCCCCAGTGAGCCCCCTCGCCCCCCTCATCCTGACCGGAGGAAGCATGCTTGAGCCTCAACCTGCGCGCCGCCCGCGCATTGTCGTCGCCGGCGCCAACAGCCCGACCGGCCGCCTGCTGCTGTTGCTGCTGCGCGATTCGGGCGCCCATGCCACCGCGCTGGTGCGCACGCCGGCCGCGCTGGTGGCCGACGAGGTCGTTTCCGACTGGACCTGCAATCCGCGCAGCGCCGACGCCATCGCCGCGGCCGATGCGGTGGTGCTGCTGGCCGGGGTATTCGGGGCCGATGACTGGAACGCCTATGAAAGCGGCATGGTCGGCACCGCCCGGCGCATCGCACAGGCGGTCGGCGCACGCGGCACGCGGGTGGTGTATTTCTCGTCGCTGCTGGCCGATGCCGCCTCCGACAACTGGTATCTCAAGGCCAAAGGCATGGCCGAACAGGTGCTGCAGCAATTGTCCGGCAGCGTGATCTTCCGCCTGGGCCCGGTGGTGCGCGGCAGTCCGCAGCCGCTGCCCTTCGAACAGGCCTTGCTGCAACAGACGCCGGATGCGCCGGTGGTGCTGTACGGCGACGAAGAGCGCACCAGCCGCCCGATCAACCTGGGCGATGTCGCCACGGTGGCAGAATCGGCGGCGCTGGGCGCGGGAAAACCCGGCATCTATGAATTGGGCGGCCCGGAAGAGCACAGCCTGGCGCAATTGGCGAAGCTGGCCAATGGCACCGAAGTGGCCATCCGCACGGCGTCGTTGCAGACGCTGGCCAGCTCATCCCTGCAATGCACCGTGCGCGACTTGCTGGCGCGCATCGCCGCTCCGCGCGACGCGCAGGCGCTGGCGGCCACCGCTGCCGAATTCGGTTTGCGGCTCACGCCGCTGTCGCTGGCCTGGCCGCTGGATGCGGCCGAAGCCTAGGGCCTGCTCTTTCTCAGCTTTTCAGCTTTTCAGCTTTTCAGCTTTTCTCAGCGCTTGATGGCCCAGGCCGGACTGCCCTTTTCCAGGAAGGCGCGCAAGCCCTCTTTCCCCTCATCGGAAGCCCGCAAGTCGGCGATCACGCCGGCGGTGTATTGCGCCAGCTCAGGAGAGACCTTCAGCGGATTGGCCACCTGCGCCAGTTGCTTGGCCGCACGCATGGCTTGCGGGCCGTTGCCCAGCAAGACATCGAGGGTATGCTCGACCTTGGCGTCGAGCTCGGCGGCCAGCACCACCTCATGCACCAGGCCGATGGCGGCCGCGCGGATGGCCGAAAAGCGTTCTCCCGATACAAAGTAGCGGCGCGCCTGCGACACGCCCATCTTGGCTACCACATACGGGCTGATGGCCGCCGGCGCCAGTCCGAGCTTGACTTCGGACAGCGCGAAGAAGGCCGCTTCGGAGGCGATCACGATATCGCAGCACGACACCAGCCCCACGCCCCCGCCCATCACCGCCCCTTGCACCTTGGCCACGGTGGGCGCTGGAAAGCTGTTGATGGTTTCCATCAGCAGCGCCAGGTTGCGCGCATCGCGCAGGTTATCCTCGCGCGAGGCGTCGGCCATGCGCCGCATCCATGCCAGGTCGGCGCCGGCGGAAAAAGACTTGCCGGTCGAGGCCAGCAACAATACCCGGGTACGCGCATCTTCCTTCGCCTGACCGATCAAGGCGATCAGGTGCGCGATCAGCTTGTCGTCGAAGGCGTTGTGGACATCGGGGCGGTTCAGCGTGATGGTGGCGATGCCGTGGTTGTCGATGGCGAGATTGGCTGCTTCTGTCATTTGCGCTCCTGGTTCTTGTTGCGCCGCTTGTGGAGGGGCGTGAAGTGTTATGCAGGATAGCGCAAAAATTGTGGGGAGAATGTTGGGCCGGCGACAGTAGAGACAGTGGGGTGAGGACAAAAAAATAGCCCGCGATGCGGGCTTGTCTTTCATAGCTCACACATCGTGTGGACTATTTTTTACTGGCGTCCCCACGGGGATTCGAACCCCGGTACTCACCGTGAAAGGGTGATGTCCTAGGCCTCTAGACGATGGGGACATTCCGGTACTGCATTTTTTCTTCAATCAAGCTTCGCTTGAAATATCACCGCCAAACTGCTGCGGGTCGCTGGTGGAGGTAAGCGGGATCGAACCGCTGACCTCTTGCATGCCATGCAAGCGCTCTCCCAGCTGAGCTATACCCCCGGCGAAGTAAAAAGCCCGCTGGGTGCGGGCTCCTACTATCTTTGCGTCCCCACGCGATGCACTCAGTACATCGCTAGGCACCTAATAACTCACACATCGGTGGGCTATTTTTTTACCTGGCGTCCCCACGGGGATTCGCCTACATTCTGCAGGCCGCGGATTCGCTTGCAAGCGAATCCCTTCGAATCCCCACGCGATGTACTCAGTACATCGCTAGGCACCTAATAGCTCACACATCGGCGGACTATTTTTTTACCTGGCGTCCCCACGGGGATTCGAACCCCGGTACTCACCGTGAAAGGGTGATGTCCTAGGCCTCTAGACGATGGGGACATACACTGCTAATTATCTGCGTTGCCATGAGTGACAACGATTGCAACGCCGATATGAAATCTGGCGTCCCCACGGGGATTCGAACCCCGGTACTCACCGTGAAAGGGTGATGTCCTAGGCCTCTAGACGATGGGGACATTCCGGTACTGCATTTTTTCTTCAATCAAGCTTCGCTTGAAATATCACCGCCAAACTGCCGCGGGTCGCTGGTGGAGGTAAGCGGGATCGAACCGCTGACCTCTTGCATGCCATGCAAGCGCTCTCCCAGCTGAGCTATACCCCCTTGCGAAGAAGCGAGATTATGCAATACCTGTTTTCAAAAGACAATATCTTTTTAAAAAATAGGCCAAGAGTTTATCTTTCAGACCTCAAAGGCCTCAAAAATAGCCTTTCAGGCGCGCCAGCACCGTTTCCCGACCGAATAGCTGCAGCACGGCATCGATCGCCGGCGTCTGCAACTGCCCGGCCACGATCAGGCGCAGCGGCATGGCCAGTTGCGGCATCTTCAGCTTGTGCGCGGCCAGCACTTCCTTGATCATCGGCGCGATCGCTTCCTTGGTCCACTCGACGGTGGCGCAACGCTGTGCAAATTCGGCCAGCGCCGGCTTGATGGCGTCGGTGATGTGCTGCTCGACCAGCGCCGCTTCCGGCGCCGGCTGGCGGTAGAACATCAGGGCTGCGGCCGCGATCTCGTTGACGGTATGGGCGCGGTCTTTCAGCAATCCGATCACCGCTTCCAGGTCGGGCGCGCCGTCGAAGGAGGCGCCGTCCTTTTCCAGCAGCGGCCGCGCCAGCGTTGCCAGGCGCGCGTTGTCGGCCAGCTTGATGTAGTGGTTGTTGAGCCAGTTCAGCTTTTCCGGGTTGAACTGCGCCGGCGCCTTGGTCAGGTGATCCAGGTCGAACCATTCGCAGAACTGCTGCATCGAGAAGATCTCGTCGTCGCCGTGGCTCCAGCCCAGGCGGGCCAGATAGTTCAGCATCGCTTCCGGCAGGTAGCCTTGCGCCGGATAGTCCATCACGCTGACCGCGCCGTGGCGCTTGGACAGCTTCTCGCCATCGGCGCCCAGGATCATCGGCACGTGGCCGTATTCCGGCAGCGTGCCGCCCAGCGCCTTCAAGATGTTGATCTGGCGCGGGGTGTTGTTGACGTGGTCGTCGCCGCGGATGACGTGGGTGATCTTCATGTCCCAGTCGTCCACCACCACGCAGAAGTTATAGGTCGGGGTGCCGTCCGGGCGGGCGATGACCAGGTCGTCCATTTCGCGGTTGGAAATCGTGATCGGGCCCTTGACCACGTCGTTCCAGGTGACCTCGCCATCGAGCGGGTTCTTGAAACGCACCACCGGCTTGCGGCCTTCGGGGATGGCCGGCAGGGTCTTGCCCGGCTCCGGGCGCCAGGTGCCATCGTAGCGCGGCTTTTCGCCGGCGGCGCGCTGGCGCTCGCGCATGGCTTCGACTTCTTCCGGCGAGCAATAGCAGTAATAGGCGCTGCCCTGCTCCAGCATCTGCGCCACCACCTCGCGGTAGCGGTCCATGCGCTTCATCTGGTAGAACGGGCCTTCGTCATGCGCCAGGCCGAGCCATTGCATGCCTTCGATGATGGCCTGCACCGCTTCCGGGGTCGAACGCTCCAGGTCGGTGTCTTCGATGCGCAGCACGAAGGTGCCGCCGAAACGGCGGGCATAGGCCCACGAAAACAGCGCGGTGCGGGCGCCGCCCAGGTGCAGGTAGCCGGTGGGGCTGGGCGCGAAACGGGTACGGACAGTAGTTGCGGTCATGATCGGAAGGTAAAAACCAAAACGGCCTTGGCACGCCAAAGCCGTCGAACGGTAAAAGGTGGTCAATCGGAAAAGCGGTATTTTACCGCCTTTGAAGGCGGCCACGCCATGCCGGCCGGGCCGCCCGGATGCAGCCGAACCTGCCCGCGCTCACTTGACCGTGATACTGATGGTCTTGGCCATGGCCGGCCCATAGGACTGGTGTGCGCCGTTGGCGAACTGGGCGGTCAGCTTGTATTGGCCGGGCGGCAGCGTCACGTCGGCCTCGGTCTGGCCCTTGCCGTAGTGCAAATGGGTATCGTCCATGGGAATGGCTTCGCCCTCCTTGATCGGCCCGTGATTGATCAGCAGATGATGATGGCCGGTGCCTTCGATGATTTCGTTGGCGGGATGCACGGTCATTCCGGTGACGCCGAACTTCACCTTGAACGGGCTGGAAACGGTGGCGCCATCCTTGGGCTCAAGGATGGACACCGATTTGTCGGCGGCATGCGCGGCTGACGACAGCAAGCCGGCCATGAGCAGCGCAGCCGCAAATGCGTTCTTGAGCAGGCGTGGATGGCGATGGGTAATCATGGGGCAATCTCCTTTTCATTTTCAAATGGATGAAACAACGTTTCCCTCCCATGGCCCGCACCGCCGTCTTGCCATCCGCCGTATCAGTCGTTCTGGATCACGATGCTGGGGAACTTGCTGGTCATGTCACGGGCCTTCTCGGCCACTTTGACCGCGACACGGCGCGCAATGTTCTTGTAAATTTCCGCCACCTTGCCGTCCGGGTCGGCCACCACGGTCGGCGTGCCGGAATCGGTCTGCTGGCGGATCTCCATGGTCAGCGGCAAGGCGCCCAGGAAATCGACGCCGAAATCGGCGCACATCCGCTCGCCGCCGCCCACGCCGAAGATCGGCTCGGCATGGCCGCAGTTGGAACACACGTGCATGCTCATGTTCTCGACGATGCCCAGGATCGGGATGCCGACCTTCTCGAACATGCGCAAGCCCTTGCGCGCATCCAGCAGCGCGATGTCCTGCGGCGTGGTGACGATCACCGCGCCGGTCACCGGCACCTTTTGCGACAGGGTCAGTTGCACGTCGCCGGTGCCGGGCGGCATGTCGACGATGAGGTAATCCAGCTCGCGCCAGTTGGTCTGGTCCAGCAACTGCTGCAGCGCCTGGGTGACGATCGGGCCGCGCCACACCATCGGCTCGTCGGGATCGATCATGAAACCGATCGAGGAAACCTGCAGGCCATGGTTCTCCAGCGGCTCCATGGTCTCGCCGTCCTTGGTTTCCGGCTGGCCGGAAATGCCCATCATCATCGGCTGCGAGGGGCCGTAGATGTCGGCGTCCAGGATGCCGACCTGCGCGCCCTCGGCCGCCAGCGCCAGCGCCAGGTTGACCGCGGTGGTGGATTTGCCCACGCCGCCCTTGCCGGAGGCCACGGCGATGATGTTCTTGACGTTGCTCTTCAGCTTGATGCCGCGCTGCACCGCATGGGCGACGATCTTGAAATAGACGTTGGCCTCGACCCCGGCCACGCCCGGCAGCTTGCCCAGCGCATCGGCCACCAGCCGGCGGATCGGCTCGACCTGGCTCCTGGCCGGATAGCCCAGCTCCACGTCCAGCAGCACGCGGCCGCCCTCGACGCGGATGTTCTTGGCTTCCTTGCCGCTGATGAGGTCGCGCCCGGTGTTGGGATCGATCACCTGCAACAGGGCCGCCTTGACTTCTTCCACGGTGATGCTCATTGATTCTCCTTCATGAATGCCGCAAGTCTAAACCAATCGGCCCCGGGACGCCTTGCCCCCGGCCCGCCAAACCGGCGATTCCCATTTCCAAAGAAGCAACTTCTGCGCTCATGGCGCCGCGGCTGATAGAATGGTCGTTTTTCCCCTTTCACTTCCGCACAGCCAGCATTGCCAATGAGCACTTCAGCACCCCGCCAACTCTTCGTCACGACCGCACTCCCCTACGCCAACGGCGCGTTCCACATCGGCCACATCATGGAGTACATCCAGGCCGACATCTGGGTCCGGTTCCAGCGAATGCAGGGCAATGAAGTCCATTTCGTCGGCGCCGACGACGCGCACGGCGCGCCCATCATGATCGCGGCCGAAAAGGCCGGCGTCACGCCGCAGCAGTTCGTGGCCAATATCGCCGCCGGCCGCAAGCAATACCTGGACGGCTTCCACATCGCCTTCGACAACTGGAGCTCGACCGACAGCCCGGAAAACCACCAGTTGTCGCAAGAGATCTACCGCGCCCTGCGCGACGAAGCCAAGCTGATCTCGACCAAGACCATCGACCAGTTCTATGACCCGGTCAAGAACATGTTCCTGCCGGACCGCTACATCAAGGGCGAGTGCCCCAAGTGCGGCACCAAGGACCAGTACGGCGACTCCTGCGAGAACTGCAGCGCGGTGTACTCGCCGACCGACCTGAAGAACCCGTATTCGACCCTGTCGGGCGCGACGCCGGTGATGAAGTCGTCGGAGCACTTCTTCTTCAAGCTGTCCGATCCCAAGTGCGTGGCCTTCCTGCGCGAATGGGCGCTGGACAATAACCGCCTGCAACCGGAAGTGGCCAACAAGTGCCGCGAATGGCTGGACGGCGAAGGCGGCCTGGGCGACTGGGACATTTCGCGCGACGCCCCCTACTTCGGCATCGAGATCCCGGACGCGCCGGGCAAGTACTTCTACGTCTGGCTGGACGCGCCGATCGGCTACCTGGCCTCGCTGAAGAACTACTTCGCCAAGACCGGCCGCGACTTCGACGCCTTCATGGCCGACGACAAGACCGAGCAGTACCACTTCATCGGCAAGGACATCACCTATTTCCACACGCTGTTCTGGCCCGCCATGCTCAAGTTCGCCGGCCGCAAGACGCCGACCAACGTGTTCGCCCACGGCTTCATCACGGTCAGCGGCGAGAAGATGTCCAAGTCGCGCGGCACCGGCATCTCGCCGCTGCGCTACCTCGACATCGGCATGAACCCGGAATGGCTGCGCTACTACATCGCCGCCAAGCTCAACGCCAAGGTGGAAGACGTCGACTTCAACCCGGACGACTTCGTGGCGCGCGTCAACGCCGACCTGATCGGCAAGTACGTCAACATCGCCAGCCGCGCGGCCGGCTTCATCGCCAAGCGCTTCGACGACAAGGTAACCACCAAGTGGGCCACCGCCGACGACGCCTTCCTCGCCAGGCTGCGCGGCGTGGCCGCTGAAATCCGCACGCTGTACGAGCAACGCGAATACGGCAAGGCCCTGCGCCTGGTAATGGAACAGGCCGACGCCATCAACGCCTATGTGGACGCCAACAAGCCGTGGGAACTGGCCAAGGACAGCGCCCGCGACGCGCAGTTGCACGAAGTCTGCAGCCGCCTGCTGGAAGCCTTCCGCATCCTGACCGTCTACCTGAAACCGGTGCTGCCGCAACTGGCCGCGCAGGTGGAGTCCTTCCTCAACGTGCAGCCTTTCCAATGGAGCGACGCCAATGCGCCGCTGGCCGACGGCCACGCCGTCAACGCCTACGCGCACCTGATGCAGCGCGTCGACCCCAAGATGCTGGATGCGCTGTTCGACGCGCCCGAGCCGGCCGCCGCCGCGCCGGCCGCAGCAGAAAGCGCCATCGAAGAGCTGGCCCCGGAAATCTCCATCGACGACTTCGCCAAGGTCGACCTGCGCATCGCCAGGATCGTCAACTGCGAAGCCGTGGAAGGCTCGACCAAGCTGCTGCGCCTGACGCTGGACGCCGGCGAAGGCAAGACGCGCAACGTGTTCTCCGGCATCGCTTCGGCCTACAAGCCGGAAGAACTGGTCGGCAAGCTGACCGTGATGGTGGCCAACCTGGCGCCGCGCAAGATGAAGTTCGGCATTTCCGAAGGCATGGTGCTGGCGGCGTCGGCCAAGGATGAAAAGGCCAATCCGGGCATCTACGTGCTCAACCCGTGGCCGGGCGCCGAACCTGGCATGCGCGTGCGCTGACCGGCAAGTGTCTGCGATACGGGAAGACCGGACCACGCCATGGAACTGCTGATACGCGAAGCCACCGCCGAAGACGCCCTGCTGATCGCGGAACTGACCCGCACCAGCTGGGCCAACAAGGTGGCCCCAAGCTCATCCGGCCACCGCGAGGAACCGGACCACGTCATCGAAGACCTGCAGCATGGCGGCGCCTTCATCCTGCTGCGCGGGGAAGTCCCCGCCGGCTCGGTGCGCTGGCTGCCGCTGGACACCGAACGGGATGTCTGGGAAATCCGCCGCATGGGCATCTCGCCCGCCTTCCGCGGCGAGCGCCTCTCGCAACACTTGATGGAAGCGCTGATCCACCGCGCCCAGTCCGCCGATGTTCGCGAACTGCGGCTGGCGGTGCGCACCGACCAGGCGCAACTGGTCGACCTGTATGCCGCCTTCGGCTTCGAAATCGCCCCCGAGCTCGAATATACCCGCGCCAATCCGAACGATGCGCCGCCCATCGTGATGCGCCGGGTCATGCGCTACTGAGGCAACACTGGAACGGCGCCGGATCCGCAGGATCGTTCGTTGGCAGGATCGTTTGCTTGACGCGGCGCCCTCACCGCGTGTGATAGCGGATACGCGACACGCTCACCACACAAGCCATCCCGGCCAACAAGGCCGCACTCCATAACACCAGCGCATACGGCGCGGATGACAGCGTCAGCATCAGCGCCACCAGCGATGCGCCGACCGTCTGGCCGGTCAGGCGCGCGGTGCCGAGCATGCCGCTGGCGCCGCCGGTGCGCGAACGCGGGGCCGCACTGATCAGGGTGCGGTTGTTGGGCGACTGGAACAGGCCGAAGCCGAAACCGCAGAGCGCGAACAGCAACACGATCGCGAGATCCGATGTCGTGCGCTCCACTGCCAGCAGCGACAGCAAGCCGACGCACATGATGGCCATGCCCACGCCTCCCAGCCATCCCGCCGACATGCGGTCCGACAGCTTGCCCGCCAGCGCCCCGGTCAGCGCCACCGCGATCGGCCACGCCGTCAGCAGCAGGCCGGCATGCGCCGCGCTCATGCCGAGATGATTCTGCAGCATGAAAGGCAACATCACGAAGGTAGCCATCTGAGCCGCGAACGAGCAGAACGAGGTGCCGATCGACAGCGCAAACAGCGGGATGCGCAGCAAGTCCAGCGGCAGCATGGGCGCCGCCGCGGACTGCAGTTTGAGCAGCAACGCCAGGCTGGCCGCGGTCAGCAGCGCGCACAGCGCCACCACGCCCCAGCCTTGCACATGACCGACGGCATCGACCGTATACAGCAGCAAACCGACGAACACCATGCACACCAATGCGCTGCTCAGGTCGTATTTGCGCCTGGACAGCGGATTGAACGGCAGCGCCTTCCAGCCGATGGCCAGCGCGGCGATGCCCAGCGGGATATTGATCAGGAACAGCCAGTGCCAGGACGCCCAATGCAGGATCAGACCCGCCACGCTCGGCCCCAGCGCGGTGGCGGTGCCGGCGACCAGCGCGTTGTAGCCGATCGCGCGGCCCAGCAGCCGGGCCGGGTAGATGAAGCGGATCAGCGCGGTGTTCACGCTCAGGATGCCGGCCGCGCCAATGCCCTGCAGCACCCGCGCCAGGCTTAACTGCAGCATATCGCCGGCCAAGGCGCACGCCAGCGAGGCGGCGGTAAACAGCACCAGCCCGCTCAGGTAGACCCGGCGGTAACCGGCCACTTCGCCCAGCGACGCCAGCGGCAGCAGGCACACCGCCATGGCGATCTGGTAACTGTTGATGATCCAGATGGCATCGGCATCGGTGGCCCGCAGGTCATGCGCGATGGCCGGCAATGCCAGGTTGGCGATGGAACCGTCCATCACCGCAATGGCCACCGCCAGCACCACGGTGGCGATGGCCAGGATGCGTTGCCTGCCGGGTAAGCCGTCGGCATCCTGCCATGCACGGGTATCGTTCTGTGCTTGCACGTCTTGTTTCCTGTATGGCTGCGCCCGCAGGCGCGACGAAAGGCCGCCATCCTATCACCGGACGGTTCAGCCGATGCGGTACACCTCGCGCGCCGTCCCCGCGAAAAGCGAGTCCCGCTCCGCCGCCCCGAGGCCTTGCGTGAGCCGCTTGAACGCATTCCACAGGCTGACGTAGCCGAACATGCCCTTGTCCACCGGGGAGTTGCTCTCGAACATGCAACGCGAGGCGCCGAACAGGCCGATGCATGTCTCGATATAAGGCCGCCATGCCGCGGCCAACTGTTGCGACGCCGGCGGCGCTTCCTGCAAGTGGAAATCCCAGCCGCCTACCGGCATGCCCAATCCGCCCAGCTTGAGCCAGACATTGGGCTGTGCAGCGATGCGCCGCATCGCGGCCTCCCATTCGCGCCGCACTTCCTCGCGCCGGCCGGCGTAAGGCCCGGCGCCCAGCGGCCCGCCGGCATGGTCGAGCACGATGCGCGTCTCCGGGCAGGCCTGCGCCAGCGCCAGCACTTCATCGAGCTGGGTATGGTAGGCCCAGACATCCAGCGGCAGATCGTATTTCGCCAGCAGCCGCGCGCCCTGGCGAAAGCGCGCATCGGCCAGCATGCCCGGCGGCGGCGGCAGCGGGTTGCTGCGGATGGCGGGGTCGGCATGCCAGGCGGTGGTGTTGCGGATGCCGCGCAGGCGGCCGTTGCCGGCGTGCAGCAAGGCCTCCAGCACCGGTTGCACGCCCTCGCCCAGCATCAGGTCGGCAAAGCCGACGATGGCCGCGCAAGCCCGCGCCGGTCCATACATGCCGGAGGCCGACTGCGCCGCCACGCCGTTGATGAACTCCACCTCGCCCACCGGCTTCATCGCATCGGGGCCGTGCGCGCGGTACATCGAGCGGCATTGCACGAAAACGGTGGCGACCACGTTGTGGCCGGCGCCGATGTCGGCCATCAGTTCGTCGAACAGGTAACGGCCGCCAGGCCGGTCCCACAGATGATGGTGGGCGTCGACGATGGGCAGCGCCGGTTCCAGCGCCTCTTCCGCGGTACGCGCCAGCCAGTCCTGGCGCACGCGCAGGTGGGGAGAGACGGTCGTTTCCTGTGCGTCCATGGATCAAGCCCGCGCCTTGACGAACTCGCACTGGAGGCGAACCAGCGCGGCGTCGACCCAGGCGCGGTCGCTGCGGCCGGCGGCGATGGCGGCCATCTGCGCGGCCTCGGCATCGTTCTTGGCCTTGGCCGCGGCATAGACCTCGGCCAGGTCCTCCAACGGCACGCACAACAGGCCGTCGCTGTCGCCCACCATCAGGTCGCCGGGCCGGACCACCATGCCATCGATGGCGATGGGCACGTTGATCTCGCCCGGGCCGTCCTTGTAGGGGCCGCGGTGGGTGACGCCGGCAGCGAACACCGGAAAACTGCCGGCCCGGATCGCATCCAGGTCGCGCACGGCGCCATCGATGACGATACCGCCCAGCTTGCGCTGGATGGCATGCGCCACCATCAGCTCGCCGATGATGGCATTGCTCATGTCGCCGCCGGCGTCGACCACCACGATGTCGCCCGGCTCGGCCAGGTCCAGCGCCTTGTGCACCATCAGGTTATCGCCGGGGCGCGACCTGACCGTGATGGCGGCGCCGGCCAGCTTGCTGCCCCTATGCAGCGGACGCAGGCGCGCGCCGGCAGCCGTCAGGCGCGACATCGAGTCGCTGATGTTGGCCACCGGGATGGCGGCGAATTTCTCGACGTCGGCGGCAGCCGCCTTGCGGGTGCGTTCGAAGATACGGAATCCTGCGGTCATGTCGTTGCTCCTGTTTCGATGGACGGTTCAGCGCAGGCTCGCGCAAAAACGCTGCACGCGGCTGCAGGCCTCGCGCAGGCGCTCGGTGGCGTCGGCGTACGACAGGCGGAAATTGGGTCCCTGGCCGAAGGCGCTGCCATGCACCAGGGCTACTCCCTCGGCTTCCAATAACGCCGAGACGAAATCCTCGTCGGTAGCGATGGTCTTGCCGCCTTCGGTGCGCTTGCCGATCACGCGTTCGCACGAAGGGAAGACGTAGAACGCTCCTTCCGGCACCGGGCAATCGATGCCCTCGGCCTGGTTGAGCATGGACACCACCAGGTCGCGCCGTTCCTGGAACACCTTGCGGCTGTCGCGGATGTAGTCCTGGGGGCCATTGAGCGCCTCCAGCGCCGCCCATTGCGAGACCGAACCCGGCCCCGAGGTCGTCTGTCCCTGGATCTTTTCCATCGCCTTGACCAGTTGCTGCGGACCGGCGGCGTAGCCGATGCGCCAGCCGGTCATGGCGTAGGCCTTGGAGACGCCGTTCATGGTCAGCGTGCGCTCGTACAACTCGGGCGCGATCTGGGCCGGGGTGGTGAATTCGAAGCCGTCGTAGACCAGGTGTTCATAGATGTCGTCGGACAGGATCCACACATGCGGATGGCGCTTGAGCACCCCGGCCAGCGCCTCCAGCTCGGCACGCGTGTAGGCGGCGCCGCTGGGATTGCAGGGCGAGTTGAACATGAGCCACTTGGTGCGCGGGGTGATGGCCGCTTCCAGATCTTGCGGGCGCAGCTTGTAGCCGGCCGCACGCGTGGTGCGCGCATATGTCACCACGCCGCCGCACAGCGCCACCAGTTCCGGATACGACACCCAGTAAGGCGCCGGCACGATCACTTCGTCGCCGGGATTGATGGTGGCCATGAGCGCATTGGCGATGACCTGCTTGCCGCCGTTGCAGACGATGGTCTGCGCCACGCTGTAGTCCAGCCCGTTCTCGCGCTTGAACTTGGCGACGATGGCCTCGCGCAGTTCGGTGATGCCGGCCACGGCGGTGTACTTGGTCTCGCCGCGGGCGATGGCGGCATAGGCGGCCTGCTTGATGTTGTCGGGCGTGTCGAAGTCCGGCTGGCCGGAACTCAGGGCGATCACGTTGCGGCCTTGCGCGGCCAGGTCGCGCGCCTTCTGGCTGATGGCGATGGTGGCCGAAGCCTTGATGCGGGAAAGTGAATCGGAAATGAATGCCATGTGTGGTCTCGCGTATTGTCGTGCGGACGGCGTGCCGTCCTGGTCGGGAAAGTCGGAAATCAGGCGTGGCGGATATCGGCCACGAATTTCTGCGCCCGCGGATGCTGCGCGCGCTCGAAGAAGTCTTGCGGCCTGGCGCGCTCCAGCACCTGGCCTTCGGCCATGAAGACGATGCGGTCGGCCACCTCGCGGGCAAACCCCATCTCGTGCGTCACGCACACCATGGTCATGCCTTCGGATGCCAGCCCCTTCATCACCTGCAGCACTTCGCCCACCATTTCGGGGTCGAGCGCCGAGGTCGGCTCGTCGAACAGCATCACCGGCGGCTTCATCGCCAGCGCGCGGGCGATCGCCACGCGCTGCTGCTGGCCGCCCGACAGCTGGCCGGGATAGGCATCGGCCTTGCCTGCCAGGCCGACCTTGTCGAGCAGGCCCATAGCGCGCTCGCGCGCTTGCCTTTCGGACAGCTTCAGCACCCGCATGGTGGCCAGCATCACATTGCGCGCCACGCTCATGTGCGGGAACAGGTTGAACGACTGGAACACGAAGCCGATGCGGCTGCGCAACTGGTTGATGTCGACCCCGCCGGCGTGCACGTCCTGGCCGTCGATATAGATCTGGCCGTCGTCGATCGGCTCAAGCCGGTTGAGGGTGCGGATCAGGGTCGACTTGCCCGAGCCCGAGGGACCGCACACGATGACCACTTCGCCGCGCCGGATTTCCTCGTTGATGTTGCGCAGGGCGTGATAGTCGCCATACCACTTGTTCACATTGTTGAAACGGATCATCACACGCTCCTGAATTGACGTTTTTGCTTGATGCGGCGCTCGGCCAAGCCGACCGCCGCGCTCAGGCAGTAGCAGAGGACGAAATAGGTCATGGCCAGCAGGAAGTAGACCTGGAACGGTTTGGTCAGCAACTGCGCATTGACCTGGTAGGCCGCGTAGGTCAGCTCGTTGACGCTGATGATGTAGGCCAGCGAAGTGTTCTTGATCAGCGAAATCAACTGGTTAAGGATGCTCGGGATCATGTTGAACAGCGCCTGCGGCAGCACCACCTCCTGCAGCGTCCTGAAGTACCCCATGCCCAGCGAGCGCGAGGCCTCGACCTGCCCTTTCGGTATTGCCTGGATGCCGGCCTTGACCACTTCGCCCAGGAATGCCACCTCGTAGGCCACCAGGGCGCAGATCACGGTGGTGGTGCCGGAGATCGACTTGCCGGTCAGCAGCGGCACGATGAAGTAGGCCCAGAAGATCAGCATCAGCACCGGCAGGCCGCGCAGCGTGTGCACGATGGCCGCGGCCGGCAGCGCGACCGCCCGGATCGCACTGGTGCGGGCGATGCCGAACAGCACGGCCAGCGGGAAGGCGCACACCAGGCCGGATACGGCCAGGATCAGCGTCAGCGCCAGGCCGCCCAGCGGCCCGTGCGGGAACTCGCCGATCAACAGTTGCACGCCGTAGGTGGCGATGATGTTGTAGAGGTCGCCCATGTCAGCGCTCCTTGGCTTGCAGATGCCTGCTGTTGCAATACGCGCCGAACGCCATGATGGCCCACGACACGAGCAGGTAGAACGCGGACGCCAGCGCGAAGGTCTCGAAGGTACGATAGGTCTCGTTCTCGATCTGGCGGCTGGAATAGGTCATTTCGGCCACCCCGATGGCCATGGCCAGGCTGGTCGACTTGAACAACGACAGCGACTGGTTCACCAGCGGCGGCACCGAAACGCGGATCGCCTGCGGCAGCAGCACGTCGCGCATCGCCTGCAGGTAGGACAGGCCGAGCGCGCGCGCGGCCTCCATCTGCGTGGCCGCCACCGAGCGCAACCCGCTGCGCAGGTCTTCCGACATGTAGGCCGCTGAATTGAGCGCCAGCGCGATCAGCGCGAAGATGAACTCGCCGTTGTGGTCGTTGATGAAACCGGTCACCGATTCAGGCAGCAGCTCCGGGATGCCGAAGTACCACACGAAGATCTGCACCAGGCCGGGCACGTTGCGGTGGTAATTGACGTAGGCCGAGATCAGCCACTCCAGCGGCGGCAGCGCCAGGGCGCGCAGTCCCACCAGGATGACGGCCAGCGCGAAGGCGCAGATCCAGGCCACGGCGAACAGCCACAGCGAGGTCAGCGCGCCGCTGATGAGCCAGTCCAGGTATTGGCCGTGCAATACCGTACTGAAATCCAGATTGAGCATGAGGTCGCTTTCTTGCTGATGCATCTTGCCGCCCCGGAAAAAGGGGCGGAGCCGTCCCCGCCGATGCCATCGGCAGGCATCTGTCGGGGCGCATGCGAAACGGTGAGGGCTTACTGGAAAGCGGAGACCGGCGTGAGCTTCTTCTCGCGCGGGATGTTGAACTTGGTTTTCGGGCCGAACCACTTGCTCCACAGGGCATCGGTCTCGCCGGATTTCTCCAGCTTGTCGAGCGCGTCGTTGACCGCTGCCAGCAAGGCCGGCTCATCCTTCTTCACGCCCATGCCGGTCGGCTCCCAGGCCAGCGCGCCGTCCAGGAACTTGTACTTGCCATCGGATTCGTTGACGAAGCGGATGCCGGACGGCTGCGACAACGCCAGGCCCTGCACCTTGTTCTGCGCCAGCGCCAGGAAGGCCGCCGGGGTGTCCTGGAAAGTCAGGATGGTGGCCTTGGGAAACATGCGCCGCGCATACAGCTCGGGAGTGGAGCCCTTGTTGGCGCTGATGCGCTTTTCGGCCAGGTCTTCGATCTTGCTGAAGCCGGCGTTGCTGTGCGCGATCAGCTTGATCGGGGTCTGGTAGTGAATCGAGGTGAAATCGATCTGCTGCGCGCGCTCCTTGGTGTAGCCCAGCGCGGCCACCACCAGGTCCACGCGGCCCAGCGTCAGTTCCGGAATGCGGGCCTCGACCGAGATGCCCTTGTGCTCCAGCTTCACGCCCAACTGCCTGGCCACGGCGGCGCACATGTCGACGTCGAAGCCGACCACCTGGCGGGTGGCGGGATCGGGATAGCCCAGCGGCTCGCTGCTGGTCAGCGTGGCGCAGATCAGCGAACCGCGCGCCTTGATGTCGGCCAGGCGATCGGCATGCGCCGCGCTGGAGAAAACCAGTGTCACAGCGGCTGCCGCAATGGCCAGGCCGGTCTTCTTGATGTGCGCCAAAGTCATTTTCTATCCTTTCCGGGTTGAACAACGAATTCGATTAAAATAAATCATAATGTCGTTATGATTTTAAAACAAGGATAATTTCTCCTTATTTTTCATGCACTTAAAAATGCTTCGCGGCAGTGCAAAAATCGTATCGGAGGGTGGGAAAGGCCTGTTTCCGGTGCAAGGAAAACCTGCGGCGAGATATTTTTTGGTGCGACGCATCAATGCAAAAAAAGGTGATACCCTCGCCGCATCACGGAAAATCGAAAACGTTTTATGAAAAAAGAGAAAGAGACAGCGACGAAGAAGGAAAAAGAGGTCGCCCCCGACCGTACCGTGCTTGGCGCCGAGCGCAGCCTGGCGATCCTCAACGCCTTCATCGACGCCTCCGGCCCGCTCGGGCTGACCGAACTGGAACAGCACACGGGCCTGTTCAAGAGCGTGATCCACCGCTACATGATGTCCTTCATCAAGGCCGGCTACGTCGTGCAGCGCGCCGACAGCACCTACCAGCTGGGGCCGCGCGCCTACCAGTTGGGCAAAGCCTTCGAGGCCCGCTTCAACTACGCCGACTTCATCGTGCCCGCACTGGAAAAGCTGGTGCGCGAAACCGGCGAAAGCACCGCCTTCTACATCCGCCAGCAAGACCAGCGGCTATGCATGTACGCGGCCGAATCGCCGGAGTCGGTCAAGGCCACGGTCAAGGCCGGTTCGCTGTTTGCCATCGACCAGACTTCCAGCGCCCAGGTGCTGCGCTTCTTTTCGGTGCCGGGCAATGCGGCGCGCTCGGGCGGGCGCTATGTGTGCATCTCGGTGGGAATCAACAACCCGCTCTCCTCTTCCATGTCGGTGCCGGTGTTCGGCCCCGGCAATACGCTGGTGGGAGCGATGACCATCTTCGGCCTGTCCTTGCGCTTCGATCCGGCCGCCAGCGAGGTGCTGCGCGGCAAGCTGCTGGTGCTGGCGCAGGAATTGTCCGTGCGCCTGGGCGCAACGCCGCAGGTCTACCATAACCCGTCTCCGGACATCTTCAACGAAGCGGCTGTGCAATAAGGTTGGCGGGGCGGGACGGTTGCGCGGATGGGCAAAGCGCCCCGCTGCGCTGAGGAATATTTCCCCAAGCCGGTGCTGGCCGGGGGGCGAGACGCGCTGGTCGCCGCTGGTCGCCAATACGCAAGCTGCCTGCCCGGCTAGCGCGCCAGACAGGTTTGCCCGAGACGGCTTGCCGACAACAATGTCCGGCCTTTCGCCGATACGGCCACGGGCCCGGCATATCCTTGCGGGCATTCAATGAGGCCATCGGCACAGGCATCTTCCCAGATGGAAAGCCGCGGACAAGTGGTTCGCCATACCTCCAGGACGTCCGCATAAAGATGCGGCTGCGCCTGTATCCATTCGAGCATCTGCAACGTCAAGGCTTCGTGCGCGGTCATCATGGCCTCCATCTCGTCGAACGACGAACATTGCGGGTTACCGGCTCCTTACATCATAGTTCGTCGATATGAAATTGCACTGGACAGCCTGCCGCCATCCCGCGCCCGCGCGGATGCCGTCACTGAAAGGCGGAGATGGGCGTGAGCTTCTTCTCGCGCGGGATGTTGAATTTACTCTTGGGGCCATACCACTTGTTCCACAAGGCATCGATCTCGCCCGATTTCTCCAGCGTGACCAGCGCGGCATTGACCGCGGCCAGCAAGGCCGGCTCGCCCTTCTTCACGCCCATTGCGGTCGGCTCCCATAGCAGCGTCCCATCGACGAACCGGAACTTGCCGTCGGACTCGCTGACGAAACGGATCCCGGACGGCTGCGACAAGGCCAGGCCGTCGACCTTGTTCTGCGCCAGCGCGAGGAAAGCCGAAGACGTATCCGGATAGACCTGGACAGTGGCCTTGGGCAGCATGCGCCGCGCCGCCTGCTCCGGCGTGGAATCGCGGTTGGCGCTGATGCGCTTGTCGGCCAGGTCGGCCATCTTGGAGATGCCGGAGTCGCTGTGCACGATCACGCGGATCGGATTCTGGTAGTGGGCGGCGGTGAAATCGATCTGGCGGGCACGCTCGCGCGTATAGCCCAGCGCCGCCACCACCAGGTCGACATCGCCCTGGATCAGCACCGGCAGGCGCTCTGCCACTGTTACGCTCTTTTGCGACATCTTCACGCCCAGTTCGCGCGCGACGGCGCTGCACATGTCGACGTCGAAGCCGACCACCTGGTGCGTCCAAGGATCGGTAAAGGCAAGCGGCTCATTGTTGGGCAACGTGGCGCAGATCAGCGAACCGCGCGCCTTGATGTCGGCCAGGCGATCGGCATGCGCCGCAGCGGAAAAAACCAGCAAGGCAGCCAATGCCGCCGCGCCCATGCCAGGTTTCTTGATGCGCCCCGAAATCATTGCCTGCTTCTCCCTGAAATGAACCGAGAGCATAGCGTGAAACAAACCCGGATGCCATTCCTCCAGCAAAGAACAAGCCGGCCATCGCGCGGATTGCCCGGCAGCAAAAAAGCGCATCCGGAGATGCGCTTTTTTGCTGTCGCGGGTGAGACGCTCAGCCGTGCCCGAGGTAAGCCTTGCGCACGTCGCTGTTGGCCAGCAGGTTGGCGCCGCTGTCGTGCAGCACCACGTGGCCGTTTTCCAGTACATAGCCGCGGTCGGCCACGCCCAGCGCCTTGTTGGCGTTCTGCTCGACCAGGAACACCGTCACCCCGCTTGCGCGGATGGTGCGGATGATCTCGAAGATCTGCGCAATCACCAGCGGCGCCAGGCCCAGCGTCGGCTCGTCCAGCAGCAGCAGGCGCGGACGGCTCATCAGCGCGCGGCCGATGGCCAGCATCTGCTGCTCGCCGCCGGACATGGTGCCGGCGCGCTGCGCGGCCCGCTCCTTGAGGCGCGGAAACAGGCCGAAGACATAGTCGATGCCCTCTCCGATTTCGCTGTCCTTGGCGAAGAACGCGCCCATCTTGAGGTTCTCCAGCACCGTCAGGCTGGGGAACACGCGGCGCCCCTCCGGCGAGATCGCCATGCCCAGCCGCATGATCTCGTGCGTGGGCAATTGCGTGATGTCGCGTCCTTCGAAAAGGATACGGCCGCTGGAGGCGCGCGGGCGGCCGCACAACGTCATCAGCAGCGTGGTCTTGCCGGCGCCGTTGGCGCCGATCAGGGTGACGATCTCCCCCTTGTCGACGTTGAGCGACACGCCATGCAGCGCCTCGATGGCGCCGTAGTGCGTATGCACCTGTTCAAACTGCAGCATCATTCTTCTCCCAGGTAAGCCTTGATCACGCGCTCGTCGCTGCGCACCTGCTCCGGCGTGCCGGTGACGATGGGCTTGCCGTGTTCCATCACCAGGATACGGTCGGAAATGCCCATGATCAGGCTCATGTCGTGTTCAATCAGCAGCACCGCCACGCCATGCTCGCGGCGCAGGCGGTCGATCAGTTGGCTCAGCTCCTGCTTCTCCTGGGGGTTGAGGCCGGCAGCAGGCTCGTCCAGCAGCAGCAGGCGCGGCTTGGTGATCATGCAACGGGCGATTTCAACGCGCCGCTGCAAGCCATAGGACAAGGTGCCGGCCTCGCGGTTGGCCAGCGCGGTCAGGCCCAGCTGGTCGAGCCAGTAGGCCGCCCGCTGCAGCGCTTCCTTCTCCGATTTGCGATACGACGGCGTCTTCAGCAACCCCCACAGCAGGTTGGTGTTGACCTGGTGATGCTGCGCCACCAGCAGGTTTTCCACCACCGTCATCGATTTGAACAGGCGGATGTTCTGGAAGGTGCGCACCAGCCCCTGCTGCGCCACCTGGTGACTGGGCTGGCGGGCAATCGATGCGCCCGCCAGGCGGATGTCGCCCGAGGTCGGCTGGTAGAAACCGCTGATGCAGTTGAAGACGGTGGTCTTGCCGGCGCCGTTGGGGCCGATGATGGCGAAGACTTCCTTGTCCATCACCGACAGCGACACGCCGTCCACGGCCAGCAGGCCGCCGAAGCGCATCGACAGGCCGGCAACGTCCAGCAGGGTGTTGGCTGGTTGGTTCATTGCCTGATTCATTGTGGTAACTCCACATGCGGACGGGTGGCAGGCAGCAGCCCTTGCGGACGCCACATCATCATCAGCACCATCACCAGACCGAAGATCAGCATGCGGTATTCGGCGAAGCTGCGCGCCAGTTCCGGCAGCACGGTCAGCAGGATGGCGGCCAGGATCACGCCCAGTTGCGAACCCATGCCGCCCAGCACCACGATGGCCAGGATCAGCGCCGACTCGATGAAGGTGAAGGACTCCGGCGTCACCAGCCCCTGGCGCGCCGCGAAGAAGGAACCGGCCAAGCCGGCGAAGGCCGCGCCCAGCGTGAAGGCCGAGAGCTTGACCTTGGTCGGGTTGATGCCCAGCGAACGGCAGGCGATCTCGTCTTCGCGCAAGGCTTCCCAGGCGCGGCCCATCGGCATGCGCAACAGGCGGCCGGTGACGAAATAGGTGAACAGCACCATCAAGAGCGCCAGGAAATACAGGAAGATCACCATGTGGCCGCCCTGGTAGGTCAGCCCCAGCAGTTCGTGGAAAGTCGTGCCGCCCTCGGTCACCGGATTGCGCGCCATCACCACCCCGAACACGGTCGGCTTGGGGATGCCGGAAACGCCGTCCGGGCCGCCGGTCAGGCTGGTCATGTTATTGAGCAGCAGGCGGATGATCTCGCCGAAGCCCAGCGTCACGATGGCCAGGTAGTCGCCGCGCAGGCGCAGCACCGGGAAACCGAGCAAGAAGCCGAACGTCGCCGAAGCGGCAGCCGCCAACGGCACGCATTCCCAGAAGCTCAAGCCGAAATACTGGTTCAGCAGCGCGTAGGTATACGCGCCGACCGCGTAGAAGCCGACGTACCCAAGGTCCAGCAGGCCGGCGAAACCGACCACGATATTCAAGCCCAGCCCCAGCACCACATAAATCAGCGCCAGCGTCATCACGTCGACATAGCCGCGCGAGCCGAAGAACGGCCACACCAGCGCCACCAGCAGCAACAGCGACACGGCCATGCGCTGGCTGCGCGGCTGCATGCGCGGCAAGGCCGGCAGCTTGATGCCGGCACGCCCGCGCGCCAGCGCCGGCTTGGCCAGCTGGAACAGGAATACCGCCAGCATGGCCAGCAGCACCGGCGTCCAGTGGGTATTCAACACCACGCGATAGCCTTCGAAGCGCAATTGCATGCCCAGCAACGGGATCGTCAATATGGCGGTAACCAGCGCCGCCGCCACGGCGTTCTTGAAAGTGACAGGCATCATGCCTCCTTGGAGATTACGGCCCATGGGTTCAGACCTTCTCGATATCCGGCTTGCCGAGCAGGCCGGTGGGACGGAACAGGAGAATCAGCACCAACAGGCCGAAAGACACCACGTCCTTGTATTCCGATGGCAGGTAACCCGCGGCGAAAGTCTCGGCCAGGCCCAGCAGCACGCCGCCCAGCATGGCGCCGGGGATGCTGCCGATGCCGCCCAGCACCGCGGCGGTGAAGGCCTTGATGCCGGCGATGAAGCCGATGTAGGGATTGAGCTTGCCGATGGTCAGCGCGATCAGCACGCCGCCGACCGCCGCCAGCATCGCGCCCAGCACGAAAGTGAAGGAGATCACGCGGTTGGTGTCGATGCCCAGCAGGTTGGCCATGCCCATGTCCTCGGCGCAGGCGCGGCAGGCGCGGCCCATGCGCGAACGCGCGATGAACAGGGTCAGCGCCGCCATCAGCACCAGCGTGACGCCGACGATGACCATGCGCGAGTAAGGCACGGTGACGGTGAAGTCGCTGCCCATCTGGAACTCGAAGGCGCCGGAGATCAGCACCGGCACCGACATGTCGCGCGCGCCCTGGCCGATCTGCACGTAGTTCTGCAGGAAGATCGACATGCCGATGGCCGAGATCAGCGGCACCAGGCGCGGCCCGCCGCGCAAGGGCCGGTAGGCCACGCGCTCGACGGCCCAGCCGTACAGGCCGGTGACCAGCACCGACACGATCAGCGCGCCGCCCAGCAGCAGCGGCAAGGGATAGCCGCTTTGCACGCCGATGGCCGTCAGCGTGACCAGGCCGACGTAGGACGCGATCATGTAGATTTCGCCGTGGGCGAAGTTGATCATGCCGATGATCCCGTAGACCATCGTGTAGCCGATGGCGATCAGCGCATAGATCGCGCCCAGCGAGAGCCCGTTGACGAGCTGCTGGGTCAGTTGTGGGAGCAATTCATTCATAGGAAGGGACCAAATGTGGAAATGCCCCATCCAGACAGCAATGGGGCATTTCGCGGTTTGACGTCAAGTCGGACGATCGCGCCAACGAGAGCGCTAAATTACTTCGCCTCGGTCTTGGTGGCATCCTTGTGCCAGGTGTAGACGACGAAGTTGAACGACTTCAGGTCGCCCTTCTTGTCGTATTCCACGGTGCCGATCGGGGTCTTGAAGCTGTTGGCGTGGATATAGGCAGCCACCTTGGTCGGATCGGTCGACTTGGAACCGGCGATGGCGTCGGCGATGATCTTCACGCCCGAGTAGGCCGGCATCTGGAACGGGCCGTTCGGGTCGCGCTTTTGCGCGGTGAAGGCCTTGACCAGCGCGGCGTTGGCCGGATCGGCGGCAAAGTCGGCCGGCAGGGTCACCAGCATGCCTTCCGAAGCGGGGCCGGCGATGGCGGTGATGTCCTTGTTGCCCACGCCTTCAGGGCCCATGAACACGGCCTTGACGCCCTGCTCGCGCGCCTGGCGCATGATCAGGCCCATTTCCGGGTGGTAGCCGCCGAAGTAGACGAAGTCCACGCCTTGCGACTTGAGCTTGGTGACGATGGCGGAATAATCGCTGTCGCCGGCATTGATGCCTTCAAACAGCACCACAGGCACCTTCGCGGCATCCAGCGCGGTCTTGACCGAAGTCGCCACGCCCTGGCCGTAGGACTGCTTGTCGTGCAGCACGGCGACCTTCTTGGGCTTCAACTTCTCGATCACGTAGCGGGCGGCAGCGGGACCTTGCTGGTCGTCGCGGCCGATGGTGCGAAAGATGTACTTGTGCGGCTTGGCTTCGGTCAACTGCGGCGCGGTGGCCGACGGGGTGATCATCACCACGCCTTCGTTTTCATAGATGTCGGAAGCCGGGATGGTCGAGCCCGAGCACACGTGGCCGATCACATACTTGATGCCCTGGCTGACGATCTTGTTGGCCACGGCCACGGCTTGCTTCGGTTCGCAGGCGTCGTCCATCAGCACCACTTCGAACTTGTTGCCGTTGGCGCCGCCGGCGGCGTTGATCTGCTCCACGGCGGTCAGCGCGCCGGCCTTGACCATGTCGCCATATTGGGCGACGGCGCCGGTCATCGGGCCGGCGATGGCGATCTTGACGGTTTCAGCGTGCGCGACGCCCGAAAAGGCGGCAACTGCGGAGACGGCCAGAGCGATCTTGGTGAGACGGTTTGCGGATTTCATTGACGTTTCCTCCAGATATTTTCGTTTCAAGGGGCGGCAGCAAACGCTTGCGCACATTGGGCGCCGATTCTCTGACCCTTATTATTTCGGGCCCCGGTCGGCACATGGGGGCAGAGTGTAACACTGCCGTCATATACGACAACTTTTTTTTGAGAAATCGCCATAACCCATCATTCCCACCCCTTTAAATTTGATTTTTCACACGTTTTGTTCGTTATTTATTTGGATTTGAAAATCACGGCACTCTCCGCACCGCAACATCGGCGTGCCGGCCCTGCGCCGCAAACGCCCGCCCCACCGCACGTTGCCGAAGGCAGAACTTTTCCTATGGCATCCCCTCTCCTGAGGCATTTACAATGAGGCCCCGCCCCTTTCCGTGAATGTTCAAGCCGGGAGCAAAACCGGCAGACCTGCACAACCAGATGCGCTTTCCCTTTTTCCCCTTTACCTTGCGCCGCCCCCGTCTGCGCCCAAGCCTGCCTTTCGCCCTGCCGCTGGCCGTCGCCCTCCTCGCCCTGGCCGGCCCGGACCCGGCGCATGGGGCCGACCTGAAACAGTACCAATACCGGCAAACCTTCATCAGCGCCTGCCGCGCCGACCCGCGCACCGATGTCATCCGCACCTACTGGAAGGACGAGGCCGGCGTGCCATTAGGCACCTTCGCGCGGCTCGATACCCTGTTGCGCGCGCAAAACCAGGAAATGCTGTGCGCCACCAACGCCGGCATCTACGACAAGCAGTTGCAACCGCTGGGCCTGTACATCGAGAACGGCAACGTACTGCGCAAGCTCAACACGCGCCAGAATGCCTACGGCAACTTTTACATGCAGCCCAATGGCGTATTCATCCTGGGAGAAGACAAGGCGTACATCGTGGAAACCTCGGCATTCTCAGCCGAGGCCGAGCGCTGGAGCGCGCTGAGCCGCTACGCCACGCAATCCGGGCCGCTGATGATCATGGCCGGCCAGATCAATCCGCGCTTCGATCCCAATTCGCCCAACGCGGTCGTGCGCAACGCCGTGTGCCTGGATGCGCAGGGAATGGTGACGCTGGCCATCGCGCGCAACCCGATCAGCTTCTACGACTTCGCCGTGTTCCTGCGCGACGAGCTCAAATGCAGCGATGCGTTGTATCTCGACGGCAGCATCTCGCGCATGTATCCCACGCTGGAGGCGAATATAGGGCCGGCTTTCAGCGCGATGATCGCGGTCATGAAAAAGCCGCCATCCCAATGAAGCCGCAGGCCGGGCCAGGCTGGGCCTGCATGCGAGCGCGATCCGACAAAAAAAGCCCGCAGCAAATGACCGCGGGCAAGTTCCCTCGCAAGAGGGAGGTTGAAGGAACAGTTCAACCATCTCTAGGAGTCAAGGCCTGAAAAAAAAGTTCGGCGATATTTTCGGCGCTTGCCGGATGCCAGAGCCTCTTCTGCGGCCAGCCATCGCCGCATGGCCGCTCCCTGTCAGGCCCGGCCATGCCGGACACGCGCGACCTGGCGCCGCGCTTTCTCTTGGCCAATGAAAAACGCCGCGACGGCATGCCGTCGCGGCGTATGCAGCGCTGTTCCCGCTGCATGGGACTTGCCCTGCGGCGCTAAGCGCCGTTCCAGGCCTACTTCTTTTCGCCGCTATCGCCGGCCGCCGGGGCCGCCGGGGCTGGCGGCGTGTCAGTCGGCGGCGCTGCAGATGGCGCAGCCGGAGCGGCTGGAGCCGCCGGGCTGGCCGGTGGAGGGGACGGCTCGGCCGGGGAAGTTGCCGCCGGCGGCGTGGCCGGCGCTTCGTCGCGCTTGTTGCAACCGGCCAGAACGGTGGTGAATACGGCAGCAGCCAAGAGTGTGTGGCGAATCAGCATATTTTGCCTCCAAAGGTTGTTAATGATGGATTTGCCGAAGTTCATCGGTTTGCCGACATTCGACTCCTTCTGATCTGGGAACCTGATCTTGGAACGCATTTCATCAATCAGCGAATACGGTTTAATTATTCCCGTTTCAGCCATACCCGCCTGTCAGAGAACGACGCATATTCATGTCAGCCATCCAAGGGGGAATTTACCGTCATGGCCGCTCAAATCGGCGTAAAAACCCCGTATCATCGCGACTTATGATCTCAATCATCGCCTCCCGTATCAGCCGAGCCGGCGCGTGGACCGCCATGCTGGCCGGCCTCGCCTTCGCGCCGGCCGCGCACGCCGATATCGTCCCGGTTTCCGCTGCGCAATGCGCCGCCATGAAAGCGCGCCATGTGATCACGCCGGCCAATCCCGTGCCCTGCGCGCGCCTGTCGACGGTCAGCTTCGACTACACCGACTTCGACGGCGCCACGCGCAGCGGCTCGGTGGTGGTACTCGACGCCGTCGCCCCGCAGGTCGAATCGCTGTTCGGCGAACTGCTGCTGCGCTCGACGCCGCTGGCCAGCGCCATGCCGCTGGAGAATTTCGACGGCGACGATGAAAAGTCGATGGCGGCCAACAACACCTCCGCCTTCAACGGCCGGCCCATGACCGGCGGCGGCGCCTGGTCCAAGCATGCCTACGGCGCCGCGATCGACATCAATCCCCTGCAAAACCCTTATGTGGGCAAGGCCGGCAGCCCGCAACAACAAGTGCTGCCGACGCAAGCCGGCGCGGACTCCCTGCAGCGCGCGCCGCTGCGCCCCGGCCAGGCGGAGGATCTGGTCGGCGTGTTCTACGACCACGGCTTCCTGGTCTGGGGCGGCAACTGGAAAGAGCCGATCGACTACCAGCACTTCGAGATCGGCAGCCGCGAATTCATCCGCAAGCTGGCCGCCATGCCGCGCGCCCAGGCGCGCGCCGAGTTCGAACGCTACGTGGCGCGCTACCGCAGTTGCGTACGCCAAGGCGCGCCGGCCCACGCCGGCGATGCCGATGACGATGCGCCGGAAGACATCGCGCTGCGCGACAACTGCGCAGCGCGCCTGCGTAAATGAGCACGCCGCGCCGCTGTCATCGGGGCGCCGCCTGCCTTGCCTCATCGCGCCAGCGTAAAGGCGTGTAAGTTTGGGTTAAAAAGCGCGGCGGGCGCGTCACGCCCGCCTCCGGCCCGCCTATACTTTCCCGGCAACATTCGAGTCTGGGCCTTAGCACCGGTTCATCATCTCCGCGGGAATCAGCCAAATGGAATTTCAGGCCATTTGGACGGCCCGATGAGATCATGAACAGGTTCTTGCGGCCCGGTGGCACACGCTTTCCTGAGGATGAACACCATGCCGATCAATTCCGTCTCTTCCAGCCATAACGCAAGCGCTCACGCGGCCCAGCCCCAGCCGGCGAAAAAGTCCGGCGTATCGTTCGCCGACCTGATGGTGGCCAGCCAGCCGGTGGCCCAGCCGACCAATACCGTTGCCAGCAGCGCCTCGACCTCCCAGGTCAACAAGGCTTAAGTCGCAAGCTCAGTCCCTGCGGCATCCGCCGGATGCAAAAAAGCCCGGAGGCGATCGCCCCCGGGTTTTTTCACGTGCTGCGCGTGTCTGGCGCGTGTCTATATACTGTGCCTTCCACGGGACAGGAGAAGACATGGAACAAGCCGGGGCCGCAGGCGTCTTGATCAGGCAAGCGCAGCGCGAAGACTTCGCGCAATGGAAAATACTCTGGGACGACTACAACGCCTTCTACGGACGTTCCGGCCCGACCGCCCTGCCGCTGGACATCACCAATACCACCTGGGCCCGCATCCACGACGAGGCCGAGCCGGTGCACGCGCTGGTGGCCGAAAGCCAAGGCCGCCTGCTGGGCCTTGCCCACTACCTTTACCACCGCAACACCATCCTGATCGGCCCAACCTGCTACCTGCAGGACCTGTTCACAGCCGAAGCCGCGCGCGGCAAAGGCGTGGGCCGGGCGCTGATCGAAGAGCTATACCGGCGCGCCGCCACAGCCGGCGCCGAGCGCGTCTACTGGCACACCCACCACACCAACGCCGCGGCACGCCGCCTGTACGATACGGTGGCGGTTGATTCCGGCTTCATCGTCTATCGCAAATCTATTCAGAGCCGCTGAAAAAAACGCCGCTGGCAAGGCGCGCCGACGCAGACAGTACGAAGGTACGGCAAGGAGGCGCAACGCGGCCAGCGGCGTTTTTTCAGCGGCTCGTCATACTATGCGCTGGCTTCGTTGAGCGCGCTGACGATGTCGGCCCGCTTGAGTTCCGGAGCAAACTCCTGGATGAAGTCGAAGGCATAGCCGCGCAGGTAGGCGCCGCGGCGCACCGCCAGCCGCGCGATGTTCGGCTTGAACAGGTGGGAGGCGCTGATGGGCAGCAGATCCTGGTGCTTCGCCTGGTCCACCGCCATCGACGCCACGATGCCCACGCCCAGCCCGAGCGCCACGTAATGCTGGATCACGTCGGAGTCCATCGCCGTCAGCACGATATCGGGCTCGATGCCGGCCTGGCGGAATGCCTCGTCGATATGGCCGCGGCCGGTGAAACCGACGTCATAGGTGATCAGCGGCCAGGTCGACAGGTCTTCCAGCGCGACCCGCTCCAGTCCCAGCAGCGGATGGCCCTGCGGCACCACGATCACGTGGCTCCAGGTATAACAGGGGAAAGACACCAGCTCCTTGAACTGCGACAGGCCTTCGGTGGCAATGCCGATGTCAGCCTTGCCCGAAATCACCCATTCGGCGATATGCTCGGGCGCGCTTTGCTGGAGCGCGATGCGCACCTGCGGGAAGGCCGTGCGGAACGCCTGCACCACGCGCGGCAGCACATAGCGCGCCTGGGTGTGGGTGGTGGCGATCGACAGCGTGCCGCTCTGTTCGCCGGAGTATTCCTTGCTGGCGCGGCGCAGGTTCTCGGCTTCCAGCAGCAGGCGCTCGACGATGCCCAGGATGCCCTTGCCGGGCTCGGTCAAACCGGTCAGGCGCTTGCCGTTGCGCTCGAAGATCTCGACCCCCAGTTCCTCTTCCAGCTCGCGGATCTGGCGCGACACGCCGGGCTGCGAGGTGAACAGCACGTTGGCCACTTCGGTCAGGTTGAAGCCGCAGCGCGCGGCTTCCCGGATGGATCGCAGTTGCTGGAAATTCATTGCGCCTGCCCTCCGTCCTGGTCGGCAAACACCCGCAAGCGGCGCGGCTTGACCACCAGGGTCTCGCCGCTCTTCAGGTTCAACTGGGAAAAACGTTCGTTGGAAATCACCGCCTCGATCAGTTGCGCGTTATCGTCGCGCTCCAGTTCCAACTGGGCCAGCGGGCCGATGGCGTGCGAACGGCGCAGCTGCACCACGATGCCTTCGGCGCCGGGCGAATAACGCTCCACCTCGATATCGTGCGGACGCACGAAGCCGATGCCGGCCACATCGCGCGCGTCGCCGTGGCCGGGCGCCTCGAAACGCGCCGCGCCGGTGTCGAGCACGCCTTCATGCAGGCGGCCGTGGAACAGGTTGACGTTGCCCAGGAAACCATAGACGAAGGGCGAGGCCGGCTGGTTGTACACCTCGGCCGGCGCGCCGATCTGCTCGACCCGCCCCTTGTTCATCAGCACCACCTGGTCGGCCACTTCCAGCGCCTCTTCCTGGTCGTGCGTGACAAAGATGCTGGTGACATGCAGTTCGTCATGCAGGCGCCGCAGCCAGCGGCGCAGCTCCTTGCGCACCTTGGCATCGAGCGCGCCGAACGGTTCATCCAGCAGCAGCACGCGCGGCTCCACCGCCAGCGCGCGCGCCAGGGCGATGCGCTGGCGCTGGCCGCCGGAGAGTTGCGGCGGATAACGGTCGGCCAGCCAGTCCAGCTGCACCAGCTCCAGCAGGCTCTTGACCTTCTCGCGGATGGCCGCTTCCGAGGGCCGCTGGCTGCGCGGCTTCACGCGCAGGCCGAAGGCGATGTTCTCGAACACCGTCATGTGCTTGAACAGCGCGTAGTGCTGGAACACGAACCCGACCTGGCGCTCGCGCACATGGCGCGCCGAGGCGTCTTCGCCATCCAGCAGCACCTGCCCGGAGTCGAGCGATTCCAGCCCGGCGATGATGCGCAGCAGCGTGGTCTTGCCGCAGCCGGACGGCCCCAGCAACGCAGTCAGTTCGCCCGCGGGGAAATTCAGCGAGACGTTGTCCAGCGCGATGAAATTGCCGAAACGCTTGTTGATCTGTTTGACTTCGATGCTCATGTCCTGCTCCTCTTATTCGCGGTTGCCGGCGGCCAGTTGATGATGGATGCGCCACTCGACCACGCTCTTGATCGCCAGCGTCACCAGGGCCAGGAAGGCCAGCAGCGAAGCCACCGCAAAGGCGCCGGTGATGTTGAATTCGTTGTAAAGGATCTCGACCTGCAGCGGGATGGTGTTGGTCTCGCCGCGGATATGCCCCGAGACCACCGACACCGCGCCGAACTCGCCCATGGCGCGCGCATTGCACAGGATCACGCCGTACAGCAAACCCCATTTGATGTTGGGCAGGGTCACGTGCCAGAAGGTGCGCCAGCCGGAAGCGCCCAGCACCAGCGCCGCCTCTTCTTCCTCGTTGCCTTGCGACTGCATCAGCGGGATCAGCTCGCGCGCCACGAACGGAAAGGTCACGAACACGGTGGCCAGCACGATGCCGGGCACGGCGAACAGGATCTTGATGTCATGCTCGCGCAGCCACGGGCCGAAATAGCCCTGCATACCGAACAGCAGCACATAGATCAGGCCCGAGATCACCGGCGAGACCGAAAACGGCAGGTCGATCAGCGTCAGCAACAGGTTCTTGCCGCGGAACTCGAACTTGGCGATGGCCCAGGCCGCGGCCACGCCGAACACCAGGTTCAGCGGCACGGCGATGGCCGCCGTCAGCAGCGTGAGCTTGATGGCCGACCAGGCGTCGGGCTCGACGATGGAAGCGACATAGACATCCCAACCCTTTTTCAGGGCCTCGTAGAACACCGACACCAGCGGCACGAACAGGAACAGCGTCAGGAACACCAGCGCGATGCCGATCAGCAGGGCGCGTACCCACCACGGCTCCAGCGTGGCGCCCGGCGTCAGCGGCGGCTCGCCGCGGTTGATCGCGCCGGCGGCAATGGAAGTTGCAGCTCCGCTCATGTCAGGACCTTTCCGCCTGGCCGCGCTTGCGGGTCCAGGCTTGCAACAGGTTGATGGTCAGCAGCAGCAGGAACGACACGATCAGCATCACCATCGCGATGGCCGTGGCGCCGGCGTAGTCGTACTGCTCCAGCTTGGTCACGATGAACAGCGGCGTGATCTCCGACACCATCGGCATGTTGCCGGCGATGAAGACCACCGAACCGTATTCGCCGGTGGCGCGCGCAAAAGCCAGCGCGAAGCCGGTCAACAGCGCCGGCAGCACCGTCGGGAAGATCACCCGCGTGAAGGTCTGCCAGCGGTTGGCGCCCAGGCTGGCGGCGGCTTCTTCCAGCTCGCGCTCGGCCTCTTCCAGCACCGGCTGTACGGTGCGCACCACGAACGGCAAACCGATGAAGGTCAGCGCCACCAGCACGCCCAGCGGCGTGAACGCCACCTTGATGCCCAGCGGCGCCAGCAGGCTGCCCAGCCAGCCGTTCGGCGCATACAGCGTGGTCAGCGCGATGCCGGCCACGGCGGTCGGCAGCGCGAACGGCAGGTCGACCAGGGCGTCGATGATGCGCTTGCCCGGAAAGCGGTAACGCACCAGCACCCAGGCCACGATGCCGCCGAATATCACGTTGAGCACCGCGCCCAGCAGCGAGGCGCCAAAGGTCAGGCGGTAGGAAGCCATCACGCGCGGCGATGTCACCGCTTGCACGAAGCCGTCCCAGGTGAGGGTGAAGGTCTTGAGGAAAATCGCGGACAGCGGGATCAGGACGATCAGCGCCAAGTAGAAGATGGTGAAACCCAGCGACAGGCGAAATCCCGGTAGTACGCGGGTGGGCCGGGCGGGCTTGAAAGCCCCGCCAACAGCCTGCGGCGCCGGAATGGGTACAGTTGAAGCGGTCATGGGGACGTTCTCTTTTTATTACAAATGCGACTATAGGGAGCCGATAATCGCACCCGATAGTTATAAAGAGAACGAAATTTTTCGCATTCCTTTAGACGAAAACCGCATAAAGACAAAGGGGAAGAACAAAGGAATGCGCGAGGAGAATTGCAGTTGCCGCAAGGAAACGATGATGCCGGAATATCGGCGCAGATCACCAGCCTGACGGCCTTACCTGCTCCAGCAAGCCCAGCAGCAGCTCCTGCCCCGCCAGCCAGTCGTCCAGCCCCGATTCGGCATTGATATGCCCCAGGGCCCCGGCCTGATGGAAAGACGCGCCCCAGGTCTTGGCCCATTGCCGGGCCCGCGGCGCACTCATCCACGGATCGTTTTCGCTGCCGACCACCAGGGCGGGAAACCTCAGGCGATAGCTGACCTCGTCGCCGACCTCGAACTTGCCGGGGTCGGCAGGCGCCACCAGCAGCGCTGCCGCGATGGGAAAGGCGGAGCCGGCTTCCGCCTGCAAGGCGGCGGCGCGATGCACCGTGGCCAGGCAGCCGAAACTGTGCGCCACGATCACCGCCGGCCGCCCGGATTGCGCCAGCACCTCGCCCAGTCGCTGCGACCAGCGCGGCAGGTCGGGTTGGCTCCAGTCGGTTTGCTCGACGCGCTCGAAGTTTGGGTAAAGCCGCTGCCAGCGCGATTGCCAGTGCTCCGGCCCGCTGCCGTGCAGGCCGGGCGCCACCAGCACGCGATAATCGGCCAGCCGCGCCAAATGGGCGGGGGCGGGAGCTGTGGCGGGCCGGGAAAACGATGTGTTCATGGAATCCTCGCGCAAGGGTCGCGGACATGGAAGTGCGGCTGTCCACTATGCCACAGCCGCAACCTGGGTCAGGCCGCCTGTGCGCCTTCCCCCGGCGGCAGCAGGCGCGCTCCCGGGGTATCCCACAGGTAGCCTTGCGCATGGATGGATTGGGCCAGCGCACTGCCATATTGCTCCAGCTTGTCGAACACCTCACGGTTTTCAACGCGCTTGAAGAAGACGCGCACGCCCTGCTCCGCCGCGCGCAACAACAGCAGGCCGACGCTGTCGGGATCGGGCAATTCGCGGGCATCGACCTTGATCAGGTCGGGCCGCACCTTGTCCAGCAGCCCCAGCGCCTCCAGCGGGCTGTTGGCCGAGACCCCGAGACGAAAACCGTTGCGGCGGTAGTTGTCCAGCACATAGTTGAGCAACCAGCGCTGGTTGGGGGTGACCACCGGCAGTTGCAGCACGATGCGCTCATGCGGCAGCTCCAGCACCGACAGGATGCGCCGGTAGGCGACGCCGTGGTTGCTGTTGACCGCCGCCAGCAGGCGCGCGTGCACCGACAGGTGCAGCTCGGGCGCAGCGCCGCCCGGACTGGCCTGGCGGTAATAATTGATCGCATGCAGCATGCGGCACAGCCGGTCCAGCTCCACCGATTCGTCATCGCTGGCGGCGTGGTCGAGCAGCTTCCACAGATGCAGCCCGTCATCGAACCCGGAATAACTGCGCGCGAAAGCCTCGTACGCGATGATGCCGCCGTCGCCGAATGCCCGCACCGGCTGGAAGGCCGACGTCAGCGAGGTGTTGAAATAGCGTCCGACCGCGCGCTGCTGCTCGTCCAGCCATACGTTCGACGCGGTGTGCGACGCCTTGTTGAGGCGCTCCAGATAAGCGTCCAGTGCCTGAGATGTCATCCGGGCAGCTCCATGAAAAGATGCGCCGCCCCCGCCAAAGGAGCGGCATGCGGCGGCTGCCGGCCGCCGTTGAACCTGAGAACCTCTTACAGCTTGGCGATCGAGACTTCGGTCGCCTTCACCAGGGCGACGACTTCGCTGCCGATGGTCAGGCCCAGGTCTTTCACCGAACGGGTGGTGATGACCGAGGTGACGATGCCGGCCGGGGTTTCGACATCGACTTCGGACACGACCGAACCTTCGATGATGGCTTTGACTTTGCCCTTGAACTGGTTGCGTACGTTGATGGCTTGGATGGTCATGCTGTGCTCCTTGGTGGATGATGCGGCGCCGGCACCTGCCTCGCCGCGATGGTTGAAATTCGCTTGATATTCGCTTGATATGCGGTTGATCAGATAACGCTTACACTGCCCATTGCACCTGCTGCACGCCGCGCGGCGCGAACAGTTCCAACTCTTGCCCGGCGGCCGGCTGCTCGCTGCCGGGATGGCGCAGCACACGCGCCAGAATGGCTTCTTCCAGCAGCGCGAACTGCGCCTGGCCGCGCGAACGCGGACGCGCCAGTTCGATGCGCTGGTCCAGCGCGACATGGCCGTCTTCGATCAGCAGCACGCGGTCGGCCAGGGCAATCGCTTCCTGCACATCGTGCGTGACCAGCAAGGCGGTGAAGCCGCGCTCCTGCCAGATCGATTCGATCAGTTGCTGCATCTCGATGCGGGTCAAGGCATCCAGCGCGCCCAATGGCTCGTCCAGCAGCAGCAGTTGTGGATCGTGCACCAGGGCGCGCGCCAGTGCTACGCGCTGCCGTTGCCCGCCCGAGAGCACCGCCGGCCATTCGCCGGCGCGCTGCTCCAGACCGACCTGGCGCAGCGACTGCAGGGCTTGCGGCGCGGCCTGCCTGGGCAAGCCCAGGGCCACGTTGGCCAGCACCCGCTTCCACGGCAACAGGCGCGAGTCCTGGAACATGATGCGGATCTCCGGATCGCCCTGGCCTTGCCCGTAGATCACCTCGCCCTGGCTGGCGGCGTCCAGTTGCGCCACCAGGCGCAACAGCGTGCTCTTGCCGCAGCCGCTGCGGCCGACGATGGCGACGAACTCGCCCGGCTCGATCGACAGGTCGATGCCGTGCAGGACTTCGCGTCCGCCGAACGACTTCGACAAGGCCTGCAGGCGGATGCCGATGCCCCGGTTGCCGGCGGCGGTGCGGCTGACTGCTTGATTTTCCTGCGCATGGATATGCATCGGGTTCTCCTGTGGGTTCAACCTAGATCCGGCAGTTGAATGGATTCGCCGGCGCCGTGATCGGCGTGCCAGGCAAGGCGCGACGACGCGGCGCATGCATAGCGCTCTCACCACCGGAGAGAACTGTATTAACTGTATTGATACTGCCAAAGATTGTTTTCATGCTCATCCTCAGAAAATGGCAAGCGGTCGACTGCCGGGCCTAGGTTGATTGATAGCCCGGATGCCAGCGCAGCCAGAAACGTTCCAGCGCACGCGCCGCACTGTCGGCCAGCTTGCCCAGCAAGGCATACAGCAGGATGCCCACCAGCACCACGTCGGTCTGCAGGAATTCCCGGGCATTCATGGTCATGTAGCCGATGCCGGCCTGGGCGGAAATGGTCTCGGCCACGATCAGCAGCACCCACACCAGCCCCAGCGCGAAGCGCAGCCCGACCAGGATGGACGGCAAGGCGCCCGGCAGGATCACGTCGCGGTACAGCGCCCAGCCCGACAGGCCGTAGCTCCTGGCCATCTCGATGAGCCCCTTGTCGACCGAACGGATGCCGTGGAAGGTATTGAGGTAGACCGGGAAGAACACGCCCACCGACACCAGGAACAGCTTGGCCGTCTCGTCGATGCCGAACCACAGGATCACCAGCGGGATCAGCGCCAGCGCCGGTATGTTGCGCACCATCTGCAAGGTAGTGTCGAGCAGCAGTTCGGCCCAGCGCAGGCTGCCGGACAGCAGCCCCAACACCAGGCCCAGCCCGGCGCCCACGGCAAAGCCGGAAGCCGCGCGGCCGCTGCTCACGGCCAGGTGGCGCCACAGTTCGCCGGACGCCGACAGGTTCCAGACCGCCTTGAGCACCGCCCACGGTTCGGGCAGGATGCGGCTCGACAGCCAGCCGGCCTGGGCCGCGATTTCCCACCAGATCACCAGCGCCAGCGGCAGCAGCCAGCCTATCCAGCCAGCGTTCTGCCAGCCCTGGCCTCTGCTGGCCTGGCCCTTGGATTTGCCCGCGCGTTCGGCCGGCACGCCGGAGACATCGACCACGGAATTGGAGGTTGCGCTCGTCATGGCTGCCTCAGCTGGCCGACACGCGCACCGGCGCGGACTTGGGTACTTCGGTATTGCCGACGATCTCGCCGAAGGGGCCGGTCAGGTTGAATCCCGGCAGCCCTGCGCGCTGGTTGCGCGGCAGCAGCGGGAACACCAGTTCGGCAAACCGGTAAGACTCTTCCAGGTGCGGATAACCGGACAGGATGAAGGTATCGATGCCAAGGTCGGCGTATTCCTTCATGCGCGCCGCCACGGTCGCCCCGTCGCCCACCAGTGCGGTGCCGGCGCCGCCGCGCACCAGGCCGACGCCGGCCCACAGGTTGGGGCTGACTTCCAGCTGGTCGCGGCGGCCGCCGTGCAGGGCCGCCATGCGGCGCTGCCCTTCGGAGTCCATGCGCGCGAAGTTGGCCTGCGCCTTGGCAATCGTTTCATCGTCGAGGCGGCTGATCAGCTCATCGGCGGCCTGCCATGCGGCTTCGTTGGTCTCGCGCACGATCACATGCAGGCGGATGCCGAAGCGCAATGTGCGGCCCGCCCTGGCAGCGCGTGCGCGCACGCGGGCGATCTTCTCGGCCACCGCCGCCGGCGGCTCGCCCCAGGTCAGGTAGACATCCACCTGTTCCGCCGCGAGGTCGATCGCCTCATCGGAAGATCCGCCGAAATACAGTGGCGGATAAGGTGTTTGCAGCGGCGGATAAAGCGCCTTGGCGCCTTTGACTTTAAGGTGCTTGCCGTCGAAATCGGTGGCGCCGCCGGTATGCGTCTTGGCCAGCACATCGCGCCAGATCTTCAGGAACTCGTCGGAGATTTCATAGCGCTCGGCATGGCTGCCGAACACGCCATCGCTCTCCTGCTCGACCGGATCGCCGCCGGTGACGACGTTGATCAGCAGGCGGCCGTTGGACAGGCGGTCGAAGGTGGCGGCCATGCGCGCCGACAGCGTCGGCGCGGTCAGGCCGGGGCGCACCGCGACCAGGAATTTGAGGCGGCGGGTCGCGTCGATCAGGCTGGCGGCCGCCACCCAGGCGTCCTCGCAGGAACGTCCGGTAGGCAGCAGCACGCCGTCGTAACCCAGCGTGTCGGCCGCCACCGCGACCTGTTTCATGTAGTCGTGGCTGACCGGACGCGCGCCCTCGGAGATGCCGAGGTAGCGGCTGTCGCCGTGGGTGGGAATAAACCAGAATACGTTCATGCGGGACTCCTGTGAGACGGACCTGCGCCGCCTCGCGTTGTTTATTTCATTGATTGCGTTTATTTCAGTACGGCGTCGCTGACCTTGAGCGGCTTGGGGATCAGCTTGAGTTCGAAGAAGGCATCGGCGATCTTCTGCTGCTCGGCCAGCACGCCGGCATCGACCGGCTTGTAGATGTGGGCGTAGCGCTTCAGGCCGGTTTCGATGATGTCGGCATCCAGGCCCTGGATCGGCGCCAGCTGGGCCGCGGCCTGGGCGGTATTGGCGCGCACCCACTGGCCTTCGCGGGTAATTTCTTCCAGCAGGATTTTTTCTATCTGCGCATTCTTCGCGGCGAAGGCGCGCGCGCTCAGGAAGAACTGGTGGTGGTTCACCGCGCCCACGCCGGTGGCCAGGCGACGCGCGCCCACTTGCTTCTCGGCGGCGGCCTGGAACGGATCCCAGATGGCCCAGGCATCGACCGCGCCTTTCTCGAAGGCGGCGCGGGCATCGGCCGGCGCCAGGTAGACCGGCTGGATGTCGCTATACGCCAGGCCGGCCTTCTTCAACAACGCCACCACCAGCCAGTGCACGTCGGAACCCTTGTTGAAGGCGACTTTCTTGCCCTTGAGCTCGGCCACGCTCTTGAGCGGCGAA
Source organism: Herbaspirillum sp. SJZ099 (assembly GCF_007828355.1). Taxonomy (NCBI): domain Bacteria; kingdom Pseudomonadati; phylum Pseudomonadota; class Betaproteobacteria; order Burkholderiales; family Oxalobacteraceae; genus Herbaspirillum; species Herbaspirillum sp. SJZ099. Next base: position 97,619 of record NZ_VIUO01000008.1, read on the forward strand.
TTCTTGGGCACCAGCAAGCCCTCGGCGTCAGGCGTCGGGATCTCATACGCGGTGTAGACAAAATCGGCGCCGGCAGCTTGCGCGAACACCGGCGGCGCTTCGCCGACATAGCCGAAGTCGACCGAGCCGACATTCAAGGCTTCCAGCAGTTGCGGGCCGGCGGCGAATTCAGCCCATTTCACTTCCACCCCCAGCGGCTGCAGGCGTTTTTCCAGCGTGCCGTGCGTCTTCAACAGCACCAACGTATTGGCGGCCTTCTGGTAGCCGATGCGCAGCACTTTGGCTTCCTGCGCCTGCGCGCTCGTCACGGCGCCGGCGGCAATCGCCAGCGCCCCCAACGCGGCGGCCGACAAACGCGCCAGGGCGGCGCGGCGTTGTTGGGATGTGTTCTTGTCGCTATAGGCTTTCAAGGGTGCTCTCCAGTGCTTGGGCGTGCAGGCGGCCTTCCGCCACACCAGCCGGTTGTTTGATCGGGTCAAGAGATTGCGGTGCGGCTGCTTCGCCGCCTGCTGTTGGCGCGCCTCGGGCGCCGCTCAAATGCTACATCGCACTTGCGAGAACGGGACTTCGCGGAATTCTTGCGGCGCCGCCTTGTGCAGCGCCAGGAGGCTGGCCGAGAGCTGCGCCACGCCTTCTTCCACGCGCGCGGCGATGGGAGCGTCGAGGGCCAGTCCGCTTTCCTCGCTCCAGGTGACCTGGGCTTCGGTGGCGTAAATGCTGGGCAACACGTGCTTGGGATTGAGCGAGGACAGCACCGGGCGCAACGCATAGTCCAGCGCCAGCATGTGCGACTGGCTGCCGCCGGTGGCCAGCGGCAGCACCAGCTTGTCGGTCAGGCCGAACTGCGGCAGCAGGTCGAGAAAGGCTTTCAGGATGCCGCTGTAGGCGGCCTTGTAGACCGGCGTGGCGATCACGACCGCGGAAGCCTCTTCCACCGTCGACAGCGCGGCCTTGATCTGGGCGTCGTTCCAGTCGGCGCGCAGGATGGCCTGGCCCGGCAGGTCGCGCACTTCCAGGCGCGCATACCGATGGCCGAGCTGCACCAGCTTATCGCCGACGTGGTTCAACAGGCGGGTGGAACGGGATGGTGCCGAGGGGCTGCCGGCCAGCAACAGGATGGTCATGTCGGTCTGCTTTATTTGCTTTGCTTTGCTTTGCTTGCTTTGCTTTCTTGCTTCGGCAGGCAGGCCGGCTCAGCCGGCCTGCATGTGCTTGCGCTCAAATCACTTCTTGCTCGGCACGTACAACTGGTCGAAGGTGCCGCCATCGGCGAAGTGCGCCTTCTGGGCCTTCTGCCAGCCGCCGAAATCCTTGTCGATGGTGACCAGGTTCAGCTTGGGGAACTGCGACGCATACTTGGCGGCGATCTTCGGGTCGATCGGACGGTAGTAGTTCTTGGCGATGATTTCCTGGCCTTCTTCCGAGTACAGGTGCTTCAGGTATTCTTCAGCCACCTTGCGGGTGCCGCGACGGTCCGCCACCTTGTCGACCAGGGCCACCGGCGGTTCGGCCAGGATCGAAACCGAGGGCACGACGATGTCGAACTTGTCCGGGCCCCACTCCTTGAGCGAGATCAGCGCCTCGTTTTCCCACGCCAGCAGGACGTCGCCGATGCCGCGCTCGACGAAGGTGATGGTGGCGCCGCGCGCGCCGGAATCCAGCACCGGCACGTTCTTGAACAACTTGGAGATATAGTCGCGCGCAGCGGCTTCATTGCCCCCCTTCTTCTGGCCGTAGGCCCAGGCCGCCAGGTAGTTCCAGCGCGCGCCGCCGGAGGTCTTGGGATTGGGCGTGATGACGGAGACGCCCGGCTTGACCAGGTCGTCCCAGTCCTTGATCTGCTTGGGGTTGCCCTTGCGCACCAGAAACACGATGGTCGAGGTATAGGGCGAGCTGTTGTGCGGCAGGCGCTTTTGCCAGTCGGCCGGCAGCAGCTTGGCCTTTTCCGAGATTTCATCGATGTCGTAGGCCAGCGCCAGGGTCACCACGTCGGCATCGATGCCGTCGATCACCGAACGTCCCTGCTTGCCGGAACCGCCGTGCGAAGCCTTGATGGTTACGTTGTCGCCGCTCTTTTCCTTCCAGTATTTGGAAAAGGCCTTGTTGTAGTCGGCATAGAGTTCGCGCGTCGGGTCGTAAGAGACGTTGAGCAACGAGATGTCGGCCGCCTGGGCCACATGTGCAACCTGCGCCAGCACCAGTGCGGCCGCAATCGTCTTGATGATGTTCTTGAGCTTCATATCCGTTCCCAATGAGTGTTGTCTTCATGCGTTTTTGTTTGGAGAGCACAGGTTAATGAGCGCCCTCCCAAAAAAGAACGAATACTTTCTTCTCTAGTTATGCAAAAAACAGATATGCAAGATCAGGAGCGCCGAATAAAGAGCGGCGTCTTTATATCAAATCGGATAGCAAGCGCTGACGATGATGATGTCAGGCTGAAAACACTTCGCCGTTGCGGCGTTTGATGCCCCCCCCATCGACGGGCAACGGATGGCCAGGTCAAAGCGGAGAGCGAGCGAACGGTGGTGCCGGACCGGCTTGGCCCAGCGTAGATGTCTCCTGCACGGGGGCAGGTGAGTGAATCGCCCCTATAAAAGCACGACCGAACTTTTTGTTGTTTTCACAATGTGGTATAACTGTCCTATTGCAACGCATCAGACTGCACCATGAAAAAAGAAGCGGCAGGCGAGACGGACAACATTTCCATCCAGGTCATCGAGCGCATGGTATCGCTGCTCGACGCGCTGGCGGCCTATCCCGACCCGGTCAGCCTCAAGGAGCTGTCCGCCGCCACCAAGCTGCATCCATCGACGGCCCACCGCATCCTCAACGACCTGGTGGTCAAGCGTTTCGTCGACCGCGTGGAACCGGGCACCTACCGCCTGGGCATGCGCCTGCTGGAGCTGGGCAATATCGTCAAGAGCCGCCTGTCGGTGCGCGAAGCCGCGCTCGACTTCATGCGCGCCCTGCATCGCAAGACCCACCAGACCATCAACCTGTCGGTACGCCAGAGCGACGAGATCGTCTACATCGACCGTTCCTTCTCCGAGCGCTCCGGCATGCAGGTGGTGCGCGCCATCGGTGGCCGCGCGCCGCTGCACCTGACCTCGACCGGCAAGCTGTTCCTGTCGGTGGACGACCCCAAGGCGGTGCGCGCCTATGCGACCCGCACCGGGCTGGCCGGCCACAACAAGAATTCGATTACCGACCTCTCCAAGCTGGAGCGCGAATTGTCCATGGTGCGCGCGCTCGGCTATGCGCGCGACAACGAGGAGTTGGAACTGGGGGTGCGCTGCATGGCGGCCGGCATCTGCGACGACTCCGGCAAGCTGGTGGCGGGACTGTCGATTTCGGCCCCGGCCGATCGCCTGCAGGAGGAATGGGTGGAAGACCTGGTCAGCACCGCCAACCAGATTTCCGCGGCGCTGGGATTCGACAGCAGTCGGGGCCGGGCCTGAGGGAAACAATCCTTTCGCCGCTTCCCTCCTCCATCGTGCGGGTATAAACGCGGGCATAAAAAAAGCGAACCATTTAATACGGTTCGCTTTTTTATTGGCGCCCGGGCGCCGGCGGCAAGACCTGGGGGCATCAACCCTGGTCGGCACGCACCATCTTCACGCGAGTCAGGTTCTTCGGCGCATCTTCCACCAGCCACTTGCGCATGCGGGTGGCGTCGCCCACGTGCGACAGGCGCCCCTTGGAATCGAGGAACACCATCACGATAGGACGGCCTTCGATACGAGTCAGCATCACCAGGCAATGGCCCGCTTCGTTGATGAAGCCGGTCTTTTGCAGGCCGATGTCCCAGTCCTTGTTCGACGTCAGCCGGTTGGAGCTGTTGTACTGCAGCGCGTGGCCGCTCGGCTCGACCATGTATTTGGAATCGGTCGAATACTGGCGGATCACCGGATATTGGTAGGCCGCCACGACCAGCTTGGCCAGGTCGCGCGCGCTGGCGACGTTCTGGCTGGACAGGCCGGTCGAATCGACATAGTGCGTATCCTGCATGCCCAGCGAACGGGCCTTGGCGTTCATCGCCGCCACGAAGGCCGGCAGGCCGCCCGGGTAGTTGCGGCCAAGCGCGGAAGCGGCGCGGTTTTCCGAACTCATCAGGGCGATGTGCAGCATGTCGTCGCGGCTCAGTTGCGCGCCTACGCGCAAGCGCGAGCTGCTGTGCTTTTCGCGGTCGACATCGTCGTCGGTGACGGTGAGCACTTCTTCCATGTTCATGTGCGCTTCCACCACGACCAATGCGGTCATCAGCTTGGTGACCGAAGCGATCGGCAGCGCCACGTTGGAATTCTTTTCAAACAGAACCTGCGAACTGGCCTGGTCGATCACCAGCGCGACGTTGGAACGCAGCGCCAGCGGGTCCTGCGTCATGTTCAGTCCAGCCAGGTCGCCCGCGGTCATCACCGGCGGCACGGCCGGGATCGACGGCGCAGCCGATACGCGCTGGTAGCTCACATGGCGACGGCCTTTGACCGTGGAGACCTTCCGCACCAGTTTCTCGCGGTTGTTCAGCGAGCCTCGGGCGACGGTTTTGACAGTCTTGGTGGGCGTTACCGTGCGTTTGGCGGCCACTTTTTTGGCGGCGGCCTTCTTGACGACGGTTTTTTTGGCGGCGGAGGTTGTCTGGGCATGGGCGGGAGCCAGACCAGCGTGGATGAATAATAAGGTTGTAAGAACGGCCAGCGCTGATTTGAACATAGGTGGATCTCCCCCCAAATTAACCCGGATAATACATAAGAGAAACGTTGGCAGTGTAGCAAAAAGCAGAAATTCCGCAAGAGAATTAAGTAGTTAGCGTCGATAATTAAACGACTTTCTACTTGTCGCCTGGCTCCTCTCCCCTGAGCAGCCCCATGTTTTTCTGATGGTTACGGCGAATTTACAACGATTCTTTGCGCCCCTTTGACTCGCAGGCTTGCCAGCACCGGTACCAAAACCGAGACATCATACCAGCGTAAAACTTTGCCGGGCACCGCTATCCCCATCAAAAAGGCAGATCAATAACGGCAAAATGGGCTGCGCCGTTGACGAGCAGCCCAGGAAAAACCCGCGCCGGATGGCGATCAGGGCTTGCGCGCCTGCAGCATGGCGACATCGATGGAAAACGAATAGGCGCCATCCAGCGCGAAATAGTCTTTCACCTCTTGCGGCGCGCTGTCCCACAGCGCCTTGATGGCGGCCACATTGCCGGCCGGCGTGCGCATGCGCGCCACCCAGCTGTCGAATTCCAGGCGCAGCTTCCAGGTCTTGTCCGAGGCAATCGCAAAACCCGCCTGCCCGAGCAGTTTGCGCCACGAATTCAGGCTGATGTTGCGCACGTGCGAAGTGTCGCGCAGCAGCTCGATGGCCTGCACATAGGTATCGGCCAGCACGTCGGCCGGCGCGGCCGTATCGATGACGATGAAGCGGCCGCCCGGCTTGAGCACGCGCAGCACCTCGCGCAGGGCCTGCGGCACGTTGCGCCAGTGATGCACGCTGAAGCGGGTACACACGAGATCGAAGCTGGCGTCGGGAAAATCGAGCTTGTCGGCGCTGCCCTGGCGCACGGCCAGATTGTCCAGCCCGCGCTCTTGCGCGGCCGAGGCGACCACGTCCAGCATTTGCGCCGACAAGTCGTAGGCAATCACCTTTTGCACCACCGGCGCCACCGCGAAGCTCGCGTGGCCGCCGCCGCAGCCCAGGTCCAGCACGCGCGCATCAGGAATGGCGGCGGCGATCTGCGCCAGCTCCTGCAGGTCTGCGCCCTGCGCGTGGACCGCGCTGGTGAGATAGGCGGCGGCGGTGGATCCGAATTGTTCTGTCACGACTTCCTGATGGCTACGCATTTGCTTTGGCTCCTGTTGTTGCGGTGGTGGGATGAGATGAGCCAGTCTAAACTTTTTTTATCCTGTTACAAGTTAGGCATTTATACTATTACCCAAAGCAATAGTTTCGCCGCTGCGCAACAATCCTTCCACGCCTTCATCGACCGTAAACCCGCATGGATAACGACCTCGCCAGACGCCGCGCCCTTGGCGAATTCATCAAGACCCAACGCGAACAGACGCTGCCTGCGCAAGCCGGCCTGCCGCAAATCTCGCTGGGCGGACGGCGCCGCACGCCCGGCCTGCGGCGCGAGGAAGTGGCCCAGTTGTGCGGCATCAGCGTGACCTGGTACACCTGGATCGAACAGGGCCGCACCGACTCGGTGTCGCCGCAGGCGCTGTCGCGCCTGGCCGAAGCGCTGCACCTGCCGCGCGCCAAGCGCGCCTACCTGTTCGAACTGGCGGGAAAAAAGGATCCGGTCTTGCCGGAGCATGGCGACGAATCGGTGATCGCCCCCGAAATACTTGAGGTGGTGCGCAATGTCCGCGCGCCCGCTTATCTGATGGACCGTTACTGGAACGCGGTCGCCTGGAACCCGGCGGCGCGCAAGCTGTTCACCGGCTGGCTAGATACCCGCGCGGGCAACCGCAACCTGCTGCACTTCATGTTCTGCACGGAACAGGCGCGCCAGTTGACCGCCGACTGGGAACAACGCGCGCGCCGCGTGGTGGCCGAATTCCGCGCCGATTGCGCGCAGTTGCTGGACGACCCGCAAGTGGCGGCGATGGTGGAAGAACTGTCGGCGCACAATGCGCTTTTCAAGCGCGCCTGGCGCCTGCAGGACGTGGTCGAACGCGAAGGCGGAGAACGCCGCTTCCACCATCCGCAACTGGGCGAACTGAGCTATCGCCAGGTCAACTTCCGCGTGGCCAACCGGCCGGACCTGAAACTGGTGACGCTGATGCCGCTGATGACAGACAGCGCCGGCGCCGACTGACTGCCCTACTTGCGCACCACGAAGGCAACCCCAATCACGCCGATCAGCATGCCCAGCGCGCCGACCAGGCTGAAGGCTTCGCCGAACATCAGCCAGGCCATCACGGCGGTGGTCGGCGGCGTCAGGTACAGCAGGCTGGTGACGCTGGTGGCGGCGCTGCGGCGGATCAGCGCGAACAGCAGGAAGATGGCGCCGATCGACAGCGCCAATATCGACCACAGCAAGGCGCCGACGAATTGCGGCGTCCACGACACCTGGCTAAGCCGCCAGTCCAGCCCTTCGACGGCAACGGCGAACGGCAGCACCACCAGCGCCGAGGCCAGGAACTGGATCGCGGTGCCGGTACGCAGATCGAAATGGGAACAGTAGCGTTTCTGGTACAAGGTGCCCGCCGTGATACAGACCAGCGCGAATACGCACAGCGCGATGCTGGCGCCCGACAGCCCGATCAGCGAAATCTTGTTGGCGACCACCAGCCCGACCCCGCACAGGCCCAGCAGCAGGCCCAGCCATTGCCGCTTGCGCACCGACTCGCCCAGCAAGGGCGCGGCGAACGCGGTGAGGATCGGTTGCAGCCCGACGATGAGGGCCGACAATCCCGCCGGCATGCCGATCTTGATCGCGCACCACACTCCCGCCAGGTAGCCTGCCTGCAGCAGCACGCCCGCCACCGCCACATGGCGGATGCGGCCGTGCGGCCAGGGCGCGCGGAACAACCACACCAGCGGCAACAGCACCGCCAGCACGCCGACAAAACGCAGCAGCAGGAAAGTCAGCGGCGGCGCGTATGGCAAGCCGAATTTGGCCACGATGAAGCCGGTGCTCCAGATCAATACGAACACCAGGGGGACCAGGCTCAGCAAGACCTGCTTCTGCCGGCTGCTGCCGGCGGCGGAGTGCGTCATTTCTTCTTCCAGGATCGGCCGCGCCTGTGCGCGGTCTCAGTCGCCGCGTCCATTGTTCCAGTCAATGGCATGGAGCTTGGCGAGTTTTATCGTTTGTATGTGGACGGCCACTGTCTGTTCTATGTCTCGGCCGTAACCGCCCGCCATCGTAACCGCAACCGGGATTTTGTGCTGGCGGGCGAACGAAAACACCGCCCGGTCGCGCGCCGCCAAGCCGGCCATGCTCAACTTCATCTTGCCCAGCCGGTCGCCCTCATGGGGATCGGCCCCGGCCAGGTAGATCAGCAACTGCGGCGCGAACTCCGCCTGCAGCCTGTGCAGCGCCGTCGCCAGCGCGGCCAGATAGTCGTCATCCCCCACCCCGTCCGGCAAGGCCACGTCGAGGTCGCTGCGCTCCTTCTCGAAGGGGTAGTTGTTTTCCCCGTGCAGGGACAGCGTAAATACCGAATCGTCACGCGCCAGGATCGATGCCGTGCCGTTGCCCTGGTGCACATCGAGATCGACGATGGCCACCCGCGCAGCGCGCCGTTCGGCCTGCATCAGCCGTGCGGCGATGGCCGAGTCGTTGAACACGCAAAAGCCGGCGCCGCGGTCGGCATAGGCATGGTGGGTGCCGCCGGCCAGGTTGACCGCAATGCCCTCGCTGAAGGCGGCGCGGCAAGCGGCGATGGTGGCGCCCGACGAACGACGCGAGCGCTCCACCATCTGCGGCGTCCAGGGAAAACCGATATCGCGCTGCTCGGCGGCGCTCAGCTCGCCGCGGCTGGCGCGCGCGACGTAATCGGGATGGTGCGCCAACGCCAGTTCGCCGTCGGAAGCCGGCATGGCTTCATGAAACTCGAGCCCCGGCACCGCCCGCGCCGCGCCTTCGCGGATCATGCGGTACTTGATCATGGGGAAGCGGTGGCCGGGCGGCAATGGCAGGACGAAGTGGTCGCTGTAGAAAGCTTTCAAACCGGATTTCCAGGAAAACAGTTAGGCAGAAAAACAAAGGCGCAAGCAATGCCAAGGAAGCGAAGCCCCGGATGCGCCAATGATGCGATGCAGGATGGTAGCACCTCCACCGATGAGCAAATGCCTCCAAGTCGAGCAAAAGATGGATTCCGGCCACTCAAATATTCGGCGCCGGAATCTAATTTTTTTGAGCTCTTCCTCACTGGTAACACCACTGAAGAAACGTGAGTCATCACATGCCAACAATCATGTTTCCCACGACATGAAAATCATTGACTTTGCGTCCTTTTAAACTAGAATCGTTTTGTGCAACGCATCATATTCAAATAAGAAATTACATCGGAGAACCCTTCCCCCCAGTTCAGATCGGTCCGTAAGCAATCACTGTAGTCAGAGTCCTTTCGTCACAGCCCTTTTCATCAACCCATCAAACCAAAGGATGTACCAACATGACCACCTACACCGAGCAATTTTCTGCCGCAGCCAAGGCCAATGTCGAAGCACAGATCGCGCTGTTCAGCCAATTGGCGAGCAAGACCTTTGAAGGCGTGGAAAAACTGGTTGATCTGAACCTGAAAGCGGCAAAATCTTCGCTGGAAGAAGGCCAGGCCACCGCGCAGAAACTGTTTGCCGCCAAGGATCCGCAGGAGTTCTTCTCGTTGTCTTCCGCCCAGGCCCAGCCGGCGGTCGAAAAATCCGTCGCCTACGGCCGCCACCTGAGCAGCATCTTCTCCAGCACCCAGGCCGAGCTGACCAAGACCGCCGAGGCCCAGATCGCCGAAGTCAACCGCAAAGTCATCTCGCTGATCGACGAGGCTGCCAAGAACGCGCCGGCCGGCTCCGAACAAGCCATTTCCCTGCTGAAATCGACGATCGGCAATCTCAATGCCGGTTACGAACAGTTCACCAAAAGCGCCAAGCAGGCCGCCGAAGTGGTCGAAGCCAACGTCGCCAATGCCGTAGACCAACTGTCGCAGGCCACCACCAAAGCAACCAAGGCCACCAGGAAATAAGCCCTGCGAGCCGGCGCGCCAAAAACGCGAGCCGAACAAGAAGTTTTTGTCTATGATGAAGCTTGGCCGGTTCGCTTTTTAGTTCTTTTACCCGATTTGCGCAGTTGCCTCCCAGGTTCATCGCCTGCGAGAAAAACTGCGCGCCGTGGCTAGGGAATGGCCGATACGACAAACCAGTCGATTCCGCGTGCATGCGCCAACCGGCGGCAGTGAATGGCCCGCATGGCAAACCGCGCCGGGCCGGCGTGAAAAGATTGTCTCCTCGGTATCCGATTCCTCCTACGATACCGTTAAATGCCTCGGCGCCGCCGGGGCATTTTTTTATCCGTGGTGCGGGATGAGCGCCCATGCCAAACCGCGGCCGGGAGATGAATCGGCCCCGCCTTCCTGCCAACCGGGCCTGGCAATTGAACGCCCCCGAATGAGGGCGTGGACAAGTGTTTAGCTGTTCAACTGGAATTCCGCCTTCAACTGGCGCAAGCCTTCTTGCATCTTCTCAAACGCCGGTTCAACCTGTTGCGGGTCGCCCTTGACGCCAAGGTCGATGTGGCGGCGCGTCTTCTCGTCGCCCACGTGCGGCAGGCTGAACACCTTGACCAGCGGGAATTGCGCCTCGATCAGTTCCATCAGCGGCGTCAGCGTCGATTCGGCCGACTCGAACACCAGCATCGACCGTTCGGCCCAGGCGCGGCGGTGGAACAGGTCGGCGTAATTGCTCTCCAGCACCCATTCGAACATCGGCCAGGCCATCACCGGGAAGCCGGGGGCAAAATAATGCGCCCCTTCGCCGCTGGTGTTGCGCACCGAGAATCCCGGGATCTTGTTGTAAGGATTGGGAATGATGGAGGCGCCCTGCGGGAATTCTCCCATCTTCAGGCGGTGCAGGTTTTCCGGCGCGTCGTAGTCGGGCGCGATGCCGGTTTCACGCGACATGTCGGCGATGCGCTCCTGGATCTTTTCCTTGGCCTCCGGATGCAGGGACAGCGGCACGCCCAGGGCCGCCGCCACGCATTGGCGCGTATGGTCGTCCGGCGTAGCGCCGATGCCGCCGGTGCAAAACACGATGTCGCGGGTGGCAAGCGTGCGCTTCAGGGTGGCCGTGATGCGCTCCGGTTCGTCGCCCACGTATTCCGCCCAGCCCAATTGCAGGCCGCGCTCGGACAACAGTTCGAGCACCTTGGGGAAATGCTTGTCGATGCGGCGGCCGGAAAGGATTTCGTCGCCGATGATGATGAGTCCGAATGCCATGAGTCCGCTCTGCCAGTGGGGTTGATCAAACTCCGGGGATTATGCCCGATTCCCCCGATGCACGCCGACGGGGACGGGCATCGGGACAAGGATGCGCCGCTCAGCGCGGCCCGGCATCGATGACGTCCGCCGCCGGCCGGATCGTCCGGCGGCTGGCCGCTGCGATAACGCTGCAATGCTTCCAGGCAGTAGTACTGGAACCACAGCCCGGTGAACACGAACACCAGCACGTACAGCCAGATCGCGCCGGCGGCCAGCAGCGGAAAGAAGATCACCGACAACGCCCCGCCCAGCCACAGCAGCGTGGGCGCGGCGCCCATGGCGCCGGCGATGGTGCCGATCACCAGCAACGGCCAGCGATGCAGGCGCAACACCGTGCGGCGCTCGTCGGCGCTGGCATAGTCGGCCAGCGTGTCGTAAGCCATCACGCGATAGGTCAGCCAGCCCCACAGCAAAGGATGGATGACGAAGGCCAGCGGCGGGATCAGCGACACCGGCAACGTCACCAGCCAGCCGACCACGAACACCGCGAAGCACCACAGCGAAGTCCACAGGCTGCCCCACCAGCTGCCGCCCCGGCGCATTTCCAGCTGCGGGTAATGACGGGAGCCGATATGGCGGGCGATGGCGGGAATGGTGAACAGGCCGACGAAGACCAGCGCCGTCAGGATCATCAGCGGCAGCAGCGCCCACATCGCCAGCATGGGCACGATCACCGTCTTGAGGGCGCCCATGCCGAACCAGCTCAGCACGGAGCCGGCGATGCCGAACATGCTGTGGACCACGAAGTAGTCCTGCAGCCAGTCGATCATCGGCTGCAGCGCCAGCCACAGGCCGACCGCCCAGATGCAAACCGAGAACACGAACGGCAGCACCGTCAGCAGCAGCATGCGGATGTGCAGCTGCGACAGCAGCGCGCGCCCGAAGGAGGACAGCAGCAGCCGCATCAGCGCGCCTTCCTGCGCGAGAATTCGACCAGGCGCTTGATGCCCAGCCATTGCTGCATCCAGAAGCCGCGTCCGTAGTCGCAGCCTTTCCCGGCGGGCGGCGGCAACTGGTCGCGCACGCCGGTATGGGCAAAGCCCTCGCCGAAATGCGCGGTGCGAAACAACATGTCCCACACCGGAAACAGCACGGCGAAATTATGCCCGCCCAGCGAGTTGCGGCCGCGGCTTTCGTGGCCGATGCCGATGGCGTGGTGCAGCCGGTGAAACCGCGGCGACACCAGCAGGCGGTCGCCGATGCGGCCGAAATGGATGCGCACGTTGGCATGCTGCAGGCTTTGCAGCATGCGCGACAGCGACACCAGCAGGATGTATTGCGAAGGTTCGACGCCGATCAGCAGCGCCACCAGGCCGAGGAAGATGTCATGCACCAGGTCGTCCAGCACGTGGTTGCGGTCGTCGCTCCACAGGTTCATGTTCTGCTGGCTGTGGTGCAGGCTATGCAGCGCCCACATCCAGCGTACGTTGTGCTGGGCCCAGTGATACGCGTATTCGCACAGGTCCAGCGCCACCAGATAAAGCAGGAAGCTGACCAGCGCGCGGTCGGTCACGCCCGGCCAGATCTGGTCGAGGTTGAAGGTGCCCCAGCCCTCCAGGTGCAGCATCTCGGCCGCGTACGACAGCGTCGGGTCGAGCAGCAGGAAGGCGAGGATGGGGATCACGCCCAGGCGCTGCAGCACGGTGTAGATGAAATCGTTCCAGCGCGCGTAGGGATCGGTGATCTTGTGCACCGGGATCATCGATTCCAGCGGACGCAGGATGAGAAAGAGGATCACCAGTTCGCAGATGCCCACCAGCACCCACTCGGTGCCGGCAAAGGCGTCTTCGACGAACTCCCCCATGCCGATGAAAAACACCAGCGGCTGCACGATGGTTTCGAACAGCCAGCCCTGGACGGCGGCAAAGAGGTCTGCAATGGTCTGGATCATGAATCTGTCTTATCCGATAGGTATCGTATCCTGCGGCCCCGTTTCGATCAGGGACGCCGTGGCGCGTTCCCTGCCCCGGCAAACAAATGCCGGTAAGCCGGATGGTCGCGCAGCGTGGCAAAGCAAAACCCCTTCTGCTCCAGCCCCGTGACCAGCGGCTCCAGCACGGCCGGCGCCCAGGCATCCCGGCGCGACCAGATGCCCATGTGCGCCAGGAAGATATCGCCATCCTTCAGCCCGTTGAGCGCCTTCTTCAGCAGCATCTCATTGGGAAACTTGTCGCTGGGCAGTTCATCGCCGGAAAAACCGGCCGGCGCCCATGCCACGTGCGCATAGCCGCAAGCCTGGCCGGCCTTGAGCAAATTCGGCGTGAGCTTGCCGCCCGGCGCCCGCCACAGCGGATCAAGCTTGCGGCCGGTCAGCGCCTCGAAGCGCTTGTCCACGCGCTGCATTTCTTCACAGTACTGCGCCGGCGTCCACTGCTCTTTGCGGCCTGCCTGGGCGCCGAACTGCGGGCGCACTTCGATTTTACCGCCCGGCAAGTCGCGTACTACATAAACATGGTCGAAGGTATGCGTGCCGAAAGCATGCCCCTCTTCGGCCAGGCGCTTCCAGAGCGGTTGCCAGCCGGGATCCAGGGAATAGTCGCCGCGGATGGTCTTCTCGTTGGCCAGGAAAAAGGTGGCCTTGATATGGTGGCGCAGCAGCGTCTGCTCGATCAGTTCGGCCTGCGACTGGCTGCCGGTATCGAAGGTCAGGTAAATCGTGCCTTTGCAAGCGGCGGCCGTGGCCGGTGCCTGGGTCGCTTGCTGCGCTTGTGCAAAGGCCTGGCCGGCCGCCAGGATGGCGCCCAGGACCAGGCCGTTGAGTTGTCTTTGGGAAAAAGAATATTTCATCGGGCCGTCACACTCAGGCCATGCGCTCAGACATCCGGCGCACGGTTATACAGGTAGATGCCATGCGGCGAGCGTCCGACCGGGATCACCTTGGTGACCGAACGGCTGGCCAGGTCGATCACCGCCACCTTCTTGATCCAGCGCAGGGTAACCCACATGGTCTTGCCGTCGTCGGTCACTTCCATGCAGTCGGGGCCGCCCGGCACCTTGATGACGCCGACGTTTTCCAGCGTCTGCATGTCGATCACATTGATGCTGTTGGCGACGCGGTTGGAGACATAGACAAAGCGCTTGTCGCCCTGGGCGCGGAAGTTGTGGGCGCCGGCGCCGGTCTTGATCTGCTTGACCAGTTTCTGGGTGCGCCAGTCGATCACCTGCACATAATCGCTGCCCATGATGCCCACCAGCAGGTATTTGTTGTCGGGCGTCATCATGATGCCGGCCGGCAGCTTGCCGACCGGGAGGGTCCATTTCACCTGCTGGGTGGCCAGGTCGATGGCGCTGACCTGGTCGCTGCCCTGCTGGGTGATGAAGGCGGTGGTGCTGCCGCTGTCGAAGGCGATGTGGCTGGGCGTCCTGGCCAGCGGGATGCGCCTGGACAGCTTGAGGTCGGTGCCGTCATAGCTGTAGACGTCGACGCGATCCAGGCGCAGGCCGGTGGCGACGAACCATTTCTGGTCGGGCGAGAAACCGATCTGGTAAGGATCGACGATATTGCGCAGGCGGCGCTGGACTTCGCCGGTCCTGGGATCGAGGAACAGCAACTGGTTGCCGGTGGCGCTGGCGACGATCAGGGACTTGTTGTCCGGCGTGGCCATCAGGTGGTGCGGCTCCTTGCCGACCGAGAAGGTGGAGATTTCCTTGTGAGTCGTCTGATCCAGCAGCGAAACCGAAGCATCGCCGGAATTGAGCACCACGACCACGTTCGCCTGGGCGGAAGCCGCCAGGATGGCCGAAAGGCATGCTGCGCGGAGAAAAACAGAAAAAAGTTGACTAAATCGACGCAACATGACGAACTTTACACAAAAAAGCCTGATCTCATCGTGCGGAAGGCACGTCCAGCCACCTTAACGCATGCAAATACGATCCGGCTGACAGCGGGCTGACGCATTCTGAAAAAAATCCCGGTTTTGGTTTACACTGCCTGCCGTTCCGGTCGACTCCCGCAGCCGGAGCGGCTGGCAGCCCCCACCAGACCAAGGAAAAAGGGCTGCCCGCTGCGACCGAATCGACCGCAATCCCCTCCATCCAGAAAGGAACACGATGTCTACAGTCACCACAGCTTCCGGGCTGCAATACGAAGAAATCACCGCCGGTTCGGGCGATGAAGCCAAGGCCGGCAGCCACGTCACCGTGCACTACACCGGTTGGCTGCAAAACGCCGACGGCAGCGCCGGCAGCAAATTCGACTCCAGCAAGGATCGCAACGACCCGTTCGCGTTCCCGCTGGGCGCCGGCCACGTGATCAAGGGCTGGGACGAAGGCGTGCAAGGCATGAAGGTCGGCGGCGTGCGCAAGCTGATCATCCCGGCCGAGCTGGGCTATGGCGCGCGCGGCGCGGGCGGCGTGATTCCGCCCAACGCCACGCTGATCTTCGAAGTCGAACTGCTGGCCGTCTGAACGGCCCGGAGGAGACGGCGATGAGCACCCTGCAAGAGCAATTCGAAGCCGCGGTCGCGCAGTCCAAGAGCCTGCCCGAACGTCCCGACAACATGACGCTGCTGAAGATGTACGGCCTGTACAAGCAAGGCAGCAACGGCGATGTGAGCGGCGAACGCCCCGGCATGACCGACTTCGTGGCGCGCGCCAAATACGATGCGTGGGCCGCGCTCAAGGGCACCGCGCAAGCCGATGCGCAACAGCAATACATCGACCTGTTCAATGACTTGAAGGGTTGATTTCCGCAGTCCCGCCATCACGGCCGGAGTGCGTAAAGCGAAGCAAACGAAACGGGCGCGCCTGTCATGCAAGCGCGCCCGTTTTCCATGCCGGTCCGATTCAATGCGTATCAGGACTTGGCGACATCAGGATTGAGCAGGTTGGGCGGCGTGCGGCCCGACAAGGCGGCGATCAGGTTATCCGCCGCGCAATTGGCCATGGCCAGGCGGGTCGGCGTCGATGCGCTGGCGATATGGGGCGTGAGCACCACGTTGGTCAGCGACAGGAATTCCGGCTTGAAGGCCGGTTCGTTCTCGAACACGTCGACGCCGGCGGCGGCGATGCGCCCGGCGCGCAGCGCCTCGATCAGCGCCGCATCGTCGACGATGCCGCCGCGGGCGATATTGGTCAGGGTCGCGGTGGGCTTCATCAGCGCCAGCTCCGCCGCGCCGATGGTGTGGTGGGTTTCCCTGGAATACGGCAGCACCAGCACCACATGGTCGGCGCGTTTCAACAGTTCCTCCTTGCCGACATATTGCGCGTTGTTGGCATGCGCTTCCTGCTCGGGCTTCAGGCGCGAACGGTTGTGGTACAGCACCTGCATGTCGAATCCCAGCGAGCGGCGCGCGATGGCCTGGCCGATGCGGCCCATGCCGATGATGCCCAGCGTCGCGCCATGCACATCGGGGCCGACGAAGCTGTCATAGCTCCACTTCTTCCATTGCCCGGCACGCAGGAAATGCTCGGACTCGGTAATGCGGCGCGCGGTCGCCATCATCAGCGCCCAGCCGAAGTCGGCGGTGGTTTCATTGAGCACGTCGGGGGTATTGGTCGCCATCACGCCGGCCTGGGTGGCGGCAGCGATGTCGATGTTGTTGTAGCCCACCGCCATGTTGCACACGGCCTTCAACTGCGGATTGGCGGCGAACAGCGCGGCCGTCACCGGCTCGCTGGGCGTGGTGAACAAGCCATCTTTGCCCTTGGCCTTGGCCAGCAGTTCGTCGGCGCCGAAGATGCGGTCTTCCTGGTTCGATTCGACATCGAAATGCTGCTCCAGGCGCGCCAGGACTTCGGGGGAAATGGCGCGGGATACGAAAATCTTTTGTTTCATGGCAGTCTCCCTGCTTGTTCGTGGTGGTTCAGCCCGCTGCGGATGGCATGCCGGGCCCTAAATGAAAAAGATAAAGGTCATGACGATAAACAACGGCACCAGGATGCCGCAAGACCACGCCATGTAGCCGAAGAAGGACGGCATGCGGATGCCGCGCTCTTCGGCGATGGCCTTGACCATCATGTTGGGCGCATTGCCGATGTAGCTGTTGGCGCCCATGAAGACGGCTCCGGCGGAAATCGCCGCCAGCGTCGACGCCATCGCCCCCATCAGCTCGCGCGCATCGCCGGAGGCGGTGTTGAAGAACACCAGGTAGGTCGGCGCGTTGTCGAGGAAGGACGAGAGCAGGCCCGTCATCCAGAAATACATGGCGTCGTTGGGCCGGCCGTCGGGGCCGGTCACCGCGCGCACCACCGCCGCGAAGGCGCCCTGCTCGCCGGCGCGCAGCATGGCGATGACCGGCACGATGGTCAGGAAGATGGCGGCGAACAGCTTGGCCACCTCCAGCATCGGCCCCCAGCTGAATTCGTTGCCGGCGCGGGCCGCCGCCGGCGTCAGTTTCAGCGACAGCAAGATCACCCCGACCAGCGCCGCGTCGCGCGCCAGGTTCTGCCATTCCAGCGGCGTGCCCAGCACCTCGAAGGCCACGCCCGGCGCCCAGATTCCGCTCATCAGCACCAGCGCCACGATAACGGCTAGCAGCACGAAATTGAACTTGCCTTCGAAACGGATCGGCGAATCCGGCGTCGGATCGGCGTCGGCCGGCTTGCATTCTTCCCGGTTCAGGAAGTAATGGCGGTCAAGGAAGTAAAAGATAACCAGCAGCGCCACGCACAGCAACACCATGTGCGGGAAAACATGGCGCGCGGTCCAGAAGAAATCGACACCCTTGAGGAAACCCAGGAACAGCGGCGGGTCGCCCAGCGGCGTGAGCGAACCGCCGGCATTGGCCACCAGGAAGATGAAAAATACGATCACATGCACCACATGCCTGCGATTGTCATTGGCGCGGATCAACGGCCGGATCAGCAGCATCGCGGCGCCGGTGGTGCCCATCACGCTGGCCAGCAGCGTGCCCAAGGCCAGCAGCCCGGTATTGAGCGCGGGAGTGCCGCGCAGGTTGCCGCGCACGCAGATGCCGCCGGCCACGGTGAACAAGGCGGTCAACAGGATGATGAAGGGAAGATACTCGGCCAGCAGCGCATGCATTGTCACCGCCAGCGCCGCATGCGCGCCCGCCGCGGCGGCAAAAGGCAGCAAGAAGGCCAGCGCCCAGCCGGCCGCGATCTTGCCGAAATGGTGGTGCCACAATGCCGGCGCCAACAGCGGCAGCAATGCGATCGACAGCAGCACGCCGGCAAACGGCAATGCCCAGGCGACGGACAAGGCGGCGCCGTCGAGGTCGGCGGCGAACGTCAACGATGGCGTGGCGAAAGCGGCAGCGGCGATCGCAAAGGCTCTGGTCTGCAAATGTCGTCCCGGCAGTGTAGTGAACAGGTTCTGGCGCCGGGACGGACGGATTCGACCGCGACCGGCGGAGCCACACTATAGCAGCCGAACCGATGGCCGCGGGCGAACCGGGGCTGGATCAAAAAACTTTCAAGTGTGGTTGCCGCGGGGCGGATGCCCTGCCCCGGTTTCAGCCCTTGATCTCGAACACCTGCCGCAGGTAATTCACATAGGCCAGGTCGTCGCACATGTTCTTGGAAGGCGTATCGGACAGCTTGGCCACCGGCTGGCCGTTGCAGCGGACCATTTTCATGACCACCTGCAGCGGCGTGTAACCGAGGTCGTTGGTGAGGTTGGTGCCGACGCCGAAGGCCACGCGCGCGCGGTCCTTGAAGCGCAGGTAGAGCGCGCGCACCTTGTCGAAATCCAGGCTGTCGGAAAACACCAGCACCTTGCCGGCGGGGTCGACGCGGTTGTCGCGGTAGTGCTGGATCAGGCGCTCGCCCCATTCGAACGGGTCGCCCGAGTCGTGGCGGGCGCCGTCGAAGAGCTTGCAGAAATACATGTCATAGTCGCGCAGGAAGGCGTCCATGCCATACACGTCGGACAGCGTGATGCCGAGGTCGCCGCGGTATTCGCGCGCCCATATCTCGAAGGCGAAGGTCTGCGAGTCGCGCAGGCGCGGGCCCAGCGCCTGGCAGGCTTGCAGGTATTCATGCGCCATGGTGCCCAGCGGCGTCAGGTCGTGCTGCATGGCGAACATGACGTTGGAGGTGCCGGCGAAGTGGGCGCCCATGGTCTGCTTCATCTCAGCGATGACTTCGGCATGCCAGCTGCGCGAGAAGCGGCGGCGCGTGCCGTAGTCGGCGATGTTGCAGCCGGCCAGTTCGCTGTCGCCGGTGATCAGCGCGATCTTCTTGCGCAGCCGCTCGCGGCCTTCGGCCAGGTCGGGCGAGCGCTGGGTATCGCGGAAATAGACTTCGTTGACAATGGCCAGCACCGGCACTTCGAACATGATGGTGTGCAGCCACGGCCCCTTGACGCTGATCTCGATCTCGCCGTTGCCGGACGCGGCCGGCTGCACCGTGATGTATTTCTCGTTGAGGTGGAACAGGTCGAGGAAATCGACGAAGTCGCTCTTGATGAAGCGCAGGCTGCGCAGGTAGTTCAGTTCCTCTTCCTTGAAACGCAGCCGGCACATGGCGGCAATCTCGGCGCGGATCTCGTCGACGTAGGGGGTCAGGTCGATGCCTTCGTTGCGGCACTTGAAACGGTACTCGACCTGGGCGCCGGGAAAATGATGCAGCACCACCTGCATCATCGTGAATTTGTACAGATCGGTATCGAGTAAGGAAGTGATGATCATGAAATTCCGATGCGGCCGCGGCCGCATGCTGATGTGTTGATGACCGGCGGAACCTGGACAGGTTTCCAACCCTGCATGGGCCGGATTGCGCCGTGGCCGCTATCTTAACCCGGATCGAAAGAACCGAATCCCCGCAGCGCATGGGGGCTTTTGCCTGCCCGGATCCTGCCTGCCCGAATCCTATTTCATGGCCGCGCCGGGACGGCGGCTGCGCACATAGACGGCATTGGGCATGTAGGCGGCGCCATCGAGATAGCGCCAGTTGCTCATGCTGCCGCGGCCGTCCTTCTGGGATACCTGGCCGACGAAGGCGCCCATCGTGGCCTGCTGGTCGAGCGCGCGGAAGGCGATCGGCCCCAGCGGCGACTCCAGCTGCAGGCCGCGCAGCGCATCGACCAGCGCATCGCCGTCGGCGGCGCCGGACTTCTTCAGGCCGGCGGCGATGGCCATCATGGTGGTGTAGCCGAACACCGACGACAGTTGCGGACGCTGGTTGAACTTCTTCAGGTAAGCCTCGAGGAAGCGCTGGTGCTCGGGCGTGGCGATCTGGTCCCAGGGATAGCCGATGGCGATCCA
Source organism: Herbaspirillum sp. SJZ099 (assembly GCF_007828355.1). Lineage (NCBI taxonomy): Bacteria > Pseudomonadati > Pseudomonadota > Betaproteobacteria > Burkholderiales > Oxalobacteraceae > Herbaspirillum > Herbaspirillum sp. SJZ099. The sequence goes on from NZ_VIUO01000008.1 coordinate 117,762, forward strand.
GTCGCGGATGGCTTCGCTTTGCGCCGGATCCAGGCTCTGGGCGCCGGCCGACATCATGGAGACCACGCGCGTGCCGGCAAACAACTGCTGGCGGTTGCCGGCCTGGACGAACTTTTGCAGGTCGTCGCCGAAAGTGGCGTTGAAGATGGCGTCCGGCCGGGCCTGGCGGATCGCCCGCACCACATCGTCGGCCTTGATCTTGCCCAGCGCCGGCCACTGGTCGTTGACGAACTCGACATCCGGGCGCGCCTGCTTGAGCAACAGCTTGAAGCTGGCCACGGCGCTTTGGCCGTATTCATAGTTGGGCGCCACCACCGCCCAGCGGCGGCCCGGCAGGCGCGCCGCCTGTTCGGCCAGCATGGCGGCCTGCATGTAGGTGGAAGGCCGTACCCGGAAGGTGTAACGATTGCCCTTGTCGAGCGTGATGGCGTCCGACAAGGCATCGCCGACCACCAGCACGGTCTTGCTGCGCGCGGCCTCGCGCGCGACCGCCAGCGCGACATTGGACAGCATGGTGCCGGTCAGCACCGCGACATGCTGGTCGCGCGCCAGCTCGCGGGCGTTGCGGGCGGCCTGGTCGGCATCGCCGTCGTCGTCGCGCGCCACCAGTTCCAGCGGCCGGCCGAGCACGCCGCCGCCGGCATTGATTTCTTCCAGCGCCAGCGCCAGGCCGTTGCGGTAGGCCTGGCCGACCGGCGACAGGCTGTTGTGGCTGTTGATTTCGCCAATGCGGATAGCCTCGGCGGCGCCTGCGGCCGGGGCCAGGAGCAAGGCGACGGCCGCGGCCAGGCCGGCCAGCCGGGAGGAAAATCGGAAACGATATGCTTGTTTGGGCTGTTCAGCGTTCACGCCGGGACATCCTTTTCTTGAATCGGGCGGTTCATCAGCGTGCTGCCCCGCCCTGCCCGCACCCTCCGGCAACCCGGCCAAAACGGCCCGGGAACCTGCTTACGGCGGCGTGCGACCGGCATTGGCGGCGGCTTTTGCTATCGCTGCATTGTTTATTTACTTATACGTAATCTGTATAAGCCTCATTTGTGGGAAAAATCGAATTACCTTAAAATACAAGGCTTTGCAGCAGGCTGTGCACGGGATTTTCGGCCGCCGGAAACGGCATCGGAAACAGCGAGGACCGGTATGGCGCCAACCAGCCGCAGAATGATTTTAACCGTGCCATATTGCCATCAATTGCGGCGCAGTTAGCCATCGGTTTTAAGAATATTTACAGATAGGACAGTTATGACCCACGTTGTCACCGATTCCTGCATCCGTTGCCGCTACACGGATTGCGTGGATGTTTGCCCGGTGGATTGCTTCCGCGAAGGCCCCAATTTCCTCGCGATTGATCCGGACGAATGCATCGACTGCGCGGTATGCGTCGCAGAATGCCCGGTCAACGCGATTTACGCGGAAGAAGACGTGCCCGCCGACCAGCAGCAATTCATCGCGCTCAACGCCGACCTCTCCCGCAACTGGCCGTCCATCACCAAGACCAAGGCCCCGCTGGCCGAGGCCGAGGAATGGAAGGACAAGACCGACAAGCTGCAATACCTGCAACGCTGATCGTTCGCGACGCTTCAGGATAGAACAGCAGCGCCTTTAGTAGCTCCAGCATGCGGTTGCGCATCCAGCCAGGCTCTTCACCGCCAGCCAGATGCGCAACCGCTTGCATTTTGCTTTCAGATAATTGAACAGGAATATCAGGAAAATCATGGAAAACAACGTCAAGGGTGCGGTTGCCCAAGGCCCCATCGAAACCGATGCCATCATCATCGGCGCCGGCCCTGTCGGCCTCTTTCAGGTGTTCGAACTCGGTTTGCTGGAAATCAAGGCGCATGTGATCGATTCGCTGCCGGTGGTGGGCGGCCAGTGCGTTGAGCTGTATCCGGACAAGCCGATCTATGACATCCCGGCCGTGCCCGTTTGCACCGGCCAGGAACTGACCGACAACCTGTTGAAGCAGATCGAACCGTTCGAGCCGACCTTCCACCTGGGCCAGGAAGTGACCGTGGTGCAAAAGCGCGAAGACGGCCGTTTCGACGTCGAGACCTCCACCGGCACCCGATTCATCACCAAGACCATCTTCATCGCCGCCGGCGTCGGCTCGTTCCAGCCGCGCACGCTGAAGGTCGAAGGCATCGAGCAGTTCGAGGGCTCGCAGGTGTTCTACCGCGTCAAGGACCCCGCGAAGTTCGAAGGCAAGAACATCGTCATCTGCGGCGGCGGCGACTCCGCGCTGGACTGGGCGCTGAACTTCGTCGGCAAGGCCGAGTCGGTGATCCTGCTGCACCGTCGCGAAGAATTCCGCGCCGCGCCGGCATCGGTGGCCAAGATGAAGGAACTGTGCGAACAGTATGAGATGCAGTTCCTGGTCGGCCAGGTCACCGGCACCGAGATCAAGGACGGCAAGCTGGCCGAGGTCAAGGTCACCGGCGCCGACGGCGTCACCCGCCGCCTGCCGCTGGACATGCTGCTGGTGTTCTTCGGCCTGTCGCCCAAGCTGGGCCCGATCGCCGAGTGGGGCCTGGACATCGAGCGCAAGCAGTTGAAGGTAGTCGATACCGAGAAGTTCGAGACCAACGTGCCGGGCATCTTCGCCGTGGGCGACATCAACACCTATCCGGGCAAGAAGAAGCTGATCCTGTCGGGCTTCCACGAAGCCGCGCTGGCCGCCTTCGGCGCCGCGCCCTACATCTTCCCGGAAAAGAAGATCCACATGCAGTACACCACCACCTCGCCCAAGCTGCACAAGATCCTGGGCGTGGAAACCCCGGTATTCGACTGAACCGGAGCGGCCGCGCCAGGCCTTTCCGATCGTTGTCCAGGGCAAGGAACCTCCCAAGCCCCCGCCATGCGGGGGCTTTTTTCATTTCCGCGCCGCGAATCTTTCACTGCCCGCCAGACTTTCATTCGGGTTTTCTGTATTTGGTCTTACCAGCATAAAGACCCCTGAATAAAGCGTGCTATGCTACTGCGTCGCAACATGGACAATGTTGACAAAATGCAATCTCATGCATTTCGTCATCGCAAAACCATCGCCAAACGTTTGTTGCACATGCTTGCTCCCGCGCCAATCCGCCACCAGGGGCGCCATGCGCTCCGTCTGCCGGGCGGCGAGGCCAGCCAGCGCTTGTATAAAGGTCAGCTATGCTTTATCAATTGCATGAATTCAACCGCGCGTTTCTGAACCCGATGATGCAATGGGCGGAAACCTCTGCAAAACTGTTTTCCGATCCGGTTTCCCCGCTCGCCCACACGCCCTTCTCGCAGCGCATCGCCGCCGGCTACGAGCTGCTGTACCGCCTGTCCAAGGAATACGAAAAACCGCAGTTCAACATCCATGAAGTGGAAGTCAACGGCAAGCCCACCGGCATCGTCGAGGAAGTGGTCGAGACCAAGCCTTTCTGCCGCCTGATCCATTTCAGGAAGGATCTGGGCGCACGCCAGATCGCCGCGCTCAAGCAGCCGACCGTGCTGCTGGTGGCGCCGCTGTCCGGCCACCATGCCACCCTGCTGCGCGAAACCGTGCGCGCACTGCTGCAGCAGCATGACGTCTACATCACCGACTGGACCGACGCCCGCATGGTCCCGGTCGAACAAGGCGACTTCCACCTGCACGACTACGTCTACTATGTGCAGGACTTCATCCGCCTGCTGGGCCCGGACGTGCACGTGATCTCGGTGTGCCAGCCGACCGTGCCGGTGCTGGCGGCCATTGCGCTCATGGCCAGCGACAACGATCCCAAGCTGCCCAAGAGCATGACCATGATGGGCGGCCCGATCGATGCCCGCAAATCGCCTACCGCCGTCAACGACCTGGCCACCGAAAAGCCCTATGCGTGGTTTGAAAACACCGTCATCTACAGTGTGCCGGCCAACTACCCCGGTTTCGGCCGCAAGGTCTATCCGGGCTTCCTGCAGCATGCCGGCTTCGTGGCGATGAACCCGCGCCGCCACGCCCAAAGCCACTGGGACTTCTATATGCACCTGCGCGACGGCGACGACGCCTCGGCCGAGGAGCACCGCAAGTTCTATGACGAGTACAACGCCGTGCTGGACATGCCGGCCGAGTTCTACCTCGAAACCATCAAGATCGTGTTCCAGGATTTCGACCTGGCGCGCGGCGCCTGGAAGATCGAAGGCAAGTCGGTGCGGCCGCAGGACATCAAGTCGGTGGCCCTGTTTACCATCGAGGGCGAGCTGGACGACATCTCCGGCTCCGGCCAGACCGAAGTGGCGCACGAACTGTGCAGCGGCATCCCCAAGGCCAGCAAGCAGCACTTCACCGTGCCCAAGGCCGGCCACTACGGGATTTTCTCGGGCCGCCGCTGGCGCGAAATCGTCTGTCCCAAGATCGCCGAGTTCATCCGCAGCAAGGCCTGATCCGGCAGATCCGCAAGTACGGCAAAAGAGCCGGCCTCCGCTGTCATGGCGGCGCCGGCTCTTTTCTTGCACACCCGCTTCAATGCGCGTGCAGGCCATGCGCTCGGCGTTGCCTGGCGCGGCGGTAATCCTTCCAGGCCTGCGCCAGCACGCCGATGGCCAGCATCGCGGCGATGGCCGCCAGATCGGCCATCAGTCCCGACCAATTACCCGGCTGGCCGCCGGTGGCGAGATACAGGAGGATATCGGCCAGCAGCGAAACCATCGTCCCCGAGACAAAGCACGCCAGCCCGTTGCGGCCGACCGTGACCACCAGCGGCAGGCGCTGGGCCAATTGCAGGATCCAGCCCTGGCGCACCATCATCGCCACCAGCCACAGCACCGCCATGAAACTGCCCACGCGCAGCGACGACAGGTTCTGCTTGAAGACCGGCCCCGGATCGAACTCCACGAACATGCGCACGCACAGGAAAACCACCGCCACCGCCGCGGCAATCCGGGTCAGCTTGCGCCGGCGCAGCACGGCGTCGGCATCTTCGCGCTGGTAGCTCTTCAGCGGATGCAGGCGGCATACCGTGCCGATCACGAACAGCAATTGCCAGGCGAAGGGATTGAACGTCCAGCCGGTGGGCGACACCGCCGGCAGCAATGGCGCCAGCAGCGGCGCCACGCCCCACAACGCCAGGCTGGCCGCCACCGCCAGCCAGGGCCGGCGGCGCACCGACGGCACGATCACCGGGGAAGCCAGCGCAAACAGCATGTACATCGGCAGGATGCTCGACAGGTAAGGCTGGCGCGCCAGCCGGATCATCTCCATGCCGATCTGCAGCGGTTCGTCGATGAAGGTGCCGATATCGGTGTACTCGACCGTGGGCGCATGCAGCCGCAAGGCGGTGAACAGCAGGCCCATGGCCAGCATCAGCGCCACCGTCAGCAGGAAGGAACGGTAGAGCTGCCAGCCGCGCCGCAGGAAGCGCCAGCGCGCGGCCCCATCGCCCTTCTCGGCGGCGATGGCGGTATAGGCGGCGGCAGTGGCGTAGCCGGCCAGGAAGACGAATACCTCGGTGGCATCGAAGATGGCGAAGCGCTGCAAGGTGAACTGGCCCAGCATGCTGCCCGAAATGTGGTCCACCACGATCATCAGCAGCACCACGCCGCGGAAGAAGTCGACTTCGAGGGAGCGTCCGCCTGCCGTCGGATGTGGGAACCTGATCATGATGCGCTCTGGCCGGCCATGCCGATGTGGTTGGAGAACGGATGCCGTGCCGCGCATCCGGGTACGGAAAATGGATACCTGCGGCGCGTCGAAGTTCAGCCGAAATTCGCCCTAATAACAAGCCGTTCTAAGAGCCGCGGGCGCCTGCAAGGCATTTCGCCTTCCCCTCCTGCAAGGCGGCAAAACGGCTTGTCGGGCAAATGGATTGCTGCGGCACAGGAAACGACTGTCGGACGGCATGACTTCACGCCGGTTTCCCCGGATAATGTGGCCTTTGCGTTGTTTGCCAAACTGCCTCGCCGTGCCGCCATCCGCCACCACACCGCCTGCCCTGCCCGATCTTGCCGACCGGATCGAAGACCTGCTGCCGCAAACCCAGTGCACCAAGTGCGGCTATCCGGCCTGCCGCCCCTACGCCGAAGCGATCGCCGATGGCCGCGCCGCCTATAACCAGTGCCCGCCCGGCGGCGCCGAGGGCATTGCCCGGCTGGCGCAATTGCTGGACCAACCGCTCCTCCCGCTGAATCCGGCCAATGGCCGGGAACAGCCGCGCTTGCTGGCGGTGATCGATGAGCAGGCCTGCATCGGCTGCACGCTGTGCATCCAGGCCTGCCCGGTAGATGCCATCGTCGGCGCCGCCAAGCAGATGCATACCGTGGTCGACGACCTCTGCAGCGGCTGCGAACTGTGCGTGGCGCCCTGTCCGGTCGACTGCATCGTCATGGAAGAGGCCACACCGGGGCGCACCGGCTGGCAGGCCTGGACGCAAGCGCAGGCGAACGCCGCACGCGCGCGCCACGATTGGCGCGGCATCCGTCTCGAGCGCGACAAGGCAGAGAATGACGCCCGCCTCGCAGCCAAGGCCGCCGCCAAACTCAAGGAAGTGGCAGCCGCCGAAACCGGCACGCCCGAACAGCAAGCCGAGCAGGCGCGCAAAAAGGCCATCATCCAGGCGGCGCTGGAGCGCGCCCGCCTGAAAAAACTGCAAGCCGAACAGGAGCAGGCAGGCAAGTCCTGAGCCCTTGCGGCTCGCTTTCCCTTTTCCCGTTTTTTACCGCCGACCAACGCCACAAGAAAAACGACATCCATGAACCCGAGCAAACGCCGCGAAATCTTCGAACGCCTGCGCCTGGCCAATCCGACGCCGACCACCGAGCTGGAATACACCACACCGTTCGAGCTGCTGATCGCGGTACTGCTGTCGGCCCAGGCCACCGATGTCTCGGTCAACAAGGCCACGCGCAAGCTCTACCCGGTGGCCAACACGCCCCAGAAAATCTACAAGCTTGGCGTGGACAAGCTGATCCCCTATATCCAGACCATCGGCCTGTTCCGCACCAAGGCCAAGAACGTGATCGAAACCTGCCGCATCCTGATCGAGCAGCACGGCGGCGCGGTGCCGCAAACGCGCGAGGAGCTGGAAGCCTTGCCGGGCGTAGGCCGCAAAACCGCTAATGTGGTCTTGAACACCGCCTTCGGCCATCCGACCATTGCGGTCGATACGCATATCTTCCGCGTCTCCAACCGCACCGGCCTGGCGCCGGGCAAGGATGTGGATGAGGTGGAACGCAAATTGATGAAGTTCGTGGCGCCGGAGTTCCTGCAGGATGCCCACCACTGGCTGATCCTGCATGGCCGCTACACCTGCATCGCGCGCAAGCCGCAATGCTGGAACTGCGTGATCGCCGACCTGTGCGAGTTCAAGCAGAAGACGCCGCTGCCGCAAAAGGGCGTATAGGCCGCCATATCAGGCGCGGCGGACAAATGCCGCGCCTCAGCGCGCCGCCTCGCCATTGATCTGCAGCACCGGCACCCAGCGCATCTCCCGCACCTCATACATGGTCAATATCGGGTTGAGCAGGTCGCCTTCCTCGTTGAAGGCGATGGCGCCGCTCACGCCATTGAAGCGCAGCTTATGCAGCGCTTGCACGATGGCGGACGGCTCGGCGCTGCCGGCCTGGCCGATGGCATTGACCAGCGCCTGCGCGGCGTCATAGGCGAAGGTGGCATACAGGTCGATATCGGTATCGAAGTTCTGCCCGTAGCGCTGGCGGAACGATTTCCAGCCCGGCATCTTCTCCAGCGACGACCCCGGCTCCAGCACCAGCACGCCATTGCCATCGGCGCCGGCCTGCATCAGGAAAGGCAGGCCTACCGTGCCGGCCGAGGCCATGAGCCGGCTATCGATCTTCAGGCGCTTGATGGCCTTGGCCAGTAGCCCGGCCTGCCAGTCCAGGCCGCCGAAGAAGATCAGGTCGGGATTGCGCTTGCGCATTTCGATCAGCGGCGCGTTGAAATCCGAGGTCTTGTCGCTCACCGAATAGCTGCCGATCACCTTGATGCCCAGGTCGCGCGCAGTCCGGGCGACCTGTTCGGCCAGCCCCTGGCCGAACGGCGTGCGGTCGTCGATGGTGGCCAGCGTCTTCACCCCCAGCTTTTGCACCGCGTATTCGGCGGAGAACCGGCCCACCGCGTCGTTGTTGGCAATCGTGCGGAACACGCCCGGATAGGCCTGGGCCGTGAACTTGCGGCTCATGGTCGCGGGCGATATCTGGGCCACGCCCGCCGCGTGGTATACCGGCGCCGCCGCCAGGCTGGCGCCGCTGTTCCAGTGGCCGACCACGCCCACCACATGCTGGCTCACCAGATAACGCGCGACGTATTCGGCGGTGGCGGCATCGGCGCGGTCGTCCTGCGCCAACAGCTTGAAACGGTAATTCTTGCCGGCGATGCGCACGCCGCGGCGGTTGGCCTCGTCCAGCGCCAGCCGCACCGCGTTGAGCATGCTTTTGCCCACGCCCGCGGATGGGCCCGACAACGGCCCGGCAAAGCCGACCGGCAGTATCGCGCCCTCGTCGTCGGCGGCTTGCGCCGTTGCCGCCGGCGCCTCGCGCTGCTCAGCGGCCTTCTTTGCCGCGGCCGGCTTGGCCTGCCCGGCGCCTGCGGCCAATGCCCCTGCCGCAACCAGCACGACAAGCGCGACACGACGAAAATGAAAACGGCCCGGAAAACGGAGGTACGGTAAAAAACTGCCTGCAGGACGCATGCGATTTCCCCTCTTTGTGCCCGGCCCAGCCGGCCGGGTTCTGCTGACAAGCAGGACGCATTTCACCGATGAAGCATGGGGCGTTGATGCCCGCGATGTTTGGCGCAATGCGCTCTTTTGGTTCCCGGCAACAATATTACTTCAAGACAATCCCGCCGTGGTGGCCGGCGATGATCGCCTCATGCGCCCGCCTGCGCATGGCGATCCTGAAGCCCGGCGCGATGCGGCGTAAAATAGAGGTTTGAATTTTCGTTTCCCCGCATCATGTTCACCCCCTCCCAGCACGATGTCCGCCGCTTTTTCTGCGACGCTTACCGCAAGCACCGCAGCCACGAAGTCCTGACCCCGCTCGAAGCGATCGCACGCGACTGGATCATCCAGCATCCGGAATATGAAGAGGCGCTGGGCGACGTCGAACAGGCCATCGCCACCGACTATTCGGTCGAGCGCGGCCAGTCCAACCCTTTCCTGCACCTGTCGATGCATCTCTCGATTACCGAACAGATTTCCATCGACCAGCCGCCCGGCATCCGCGCCGCCTTCCAGATGCTGGCGCAGCGCCGCGGTTCCGAACATGAGGCGCATCACGAGATCATGGAATGCCTGGGCCAGATGATCTGGAATTCCCAGCGCAACGGCCTGCCTCCCGATGGCGCAGCCTATATCGACAGCATCAGGCGCCGCGCGCAAACCTGACTTGACTGCCGGCGCCATCGCCATCAGACGAAAAAGCCACGCTGTATCGCGTGGCTTTTTCATGGGGCGCCGGCAATTGCCCGCTTACTTGCGCAGCACCAGCGTACCCGGCAGGCTATGCAGGTAGGCGGCGATATTCTGGATATCCCGATCGGTCAGCGGCTTGGCCTGCGCCGCCATGATGGCGTTGGTGCGTCCGTTCATGGCGGTGTCGCCGCGGCGGTACGCCATCAGCGCATGCTTGAGGTAATCCTCATGCTGGCCGGCCAGCTTCGGATAGGAAGGATCGATCGGCGAGTTGTAGTCCTTGCCGTGGCAAGAAGCGCAGTTGTACTTCTCGACCAGCGCGCGGCCGGCAACAAGGTCGGCGGCCCGGGCCGGCAAGGCAACGGCGGACAATACGGCCAACGCCGCAGCCATCTGGGTAAGAATGTTTTTCATCTTGTGCGTCCCCCTCACTTCTGCTGCGAATAATAGGCGGCCAGGTCGGCAATATCCTGGTCCGACAGGCTGCCGGCAATGCCTTGCATCGATGGATGCCTGCGTTCGCCCTTCTGGTAGGCGCGCAGCGCGTTTTCGATGTATTTGGGGGATTGGCCGCCCAGCATGGGCACCTGGTAGACCTCGGGGAAGGAGGCTTTGTAGCCGGGGATGCCGTGGCATCCGATACACATGGACACTTTATTTTCAGCAGCCTTGGCATTACCGACGATGTCCGCCGCAGACGCACTGCCGACAACGCCAAGGAAGGCAAGAAGCACGAGGTGTTTTTTCATGTTCGCAGGGTAAGTAAATTGGACTTAGAGCTGGTTCCGAAACGAATCTTTTGCAACCGGCGGCAATTTGTCTTACAGGTTCATTTGCACACTGGTTCGGCAGGTTTGGCTGTTTTACTGTGGCTCAACCGTTCTTTCGGCTTAAGCGTGTCTCTCCACTCCCCCTGCTTACGCAAAAAACCGTTCGATTCTAACCTAGAACTCATTTCATCAATAGGCGTCGCCCGGGCGCCCTGCAAATCGGCGCAACAGCCCGCCTGGAGCGGACTTGCAGGAAATACCCCAATATATGCACTGCAATATGACGGGTATATTCTTGGCAATCAATCAATACTCATCCGTGCCGCCGCAACCCCTCGGGATGGACGCTGCGTTCGCTGTCGCGAGCGCTCTCGCCAGGCCATTCGGCCAGTGTTTGCGCGCCGTCGGCGATATCGGCCGTGGCCCCGCCGCCATCGTCTGCACCGTTGCTTCCATCCTCATCCTCGCCACTGTCTTCCTCATCGTGCACCGCCGCATCGGCGCCCGCCCCGGCGCGTTCGGGAAAGATGAAGAATGCCGGCGCAGTGACGAAGCGGCGCAACACCGCCCTCTGGACCAAACGCCGCATGCGGCGCGGCACGTCGCGCGCGCGCAAGGCCAGCGCCAATGCGCAGCCAAACGCCACGCCCACGCTCAAGAACGCACTGATGGCCACACCGCCGGCGGCCAGCCAGAATTCCGGCGTGACCAACGCTTGCCAGCCGAGGCTGAATGCCGCCGCCGCCAAGGTGCCGGCGGCCAGCGTCACCTGGCGCACCTCCAGCGGCAGGCCGAAGAATTCCGCCAGCACCGGCGTCATTCCCAGCAGCAAACCCAGCACCACGCTGCCGGAAATGGTGGCGACATTGCGTTCCAGCCAGGCCGCGCAACGCTCGGCGCGCAAGTGGCCGAGCGCATGCACCAGGCGGCGCTGGTGGGACATGATTTCGCGCACGCGGCGCAAGGCGAACCAGTTGTCGGCAAACCCCGCCGCCAGGCTCGACAGCCACAGCAGCACGCCGGTCAGCGCGGCATAGAGCGGCGTGGGGCCGACCAGCGACAGGGAAGCCAGCTCGGCATGCGCCTGCCCGGTTCTCATCGGCACCACGCCGAACAGGAACCAGCCGGCCGCGCAAACCAGGGCCGCCACCGGCGCCACCGCCAACAGGTTGCCGAAGATGGCCGCCGATTGCGAACGCAGCAGCAAGCCCGCTTCGGCGATCAGGCTACGCATGCCATCGGCATCCAGTTCGCCCATGCGCGAGGCCAGCGCCGGCGCCGTCACGGCCGGCTGGCGCGTAGCCAGCACACCGCCTGCGGCGGCAATCAGCAGGAAGCTCACCGCGTAGTTGAGCGACGCCAGCGCGCCCTCGAAGAAATGCGCGGTGCCCAGCCTGGCTACCCCGATCTGCAGCAGCGCCGTGCCGGCCAATACCGCGCCGCCCAGCAGGCCGCCCCTGAGCACCTTGCGGTAGCCGGCAGCGTCGCGCGCGATGGCATGTTCGCCGTGGTTGGCGTTGCGCTCGACCATCTTGCGCGCCAGCAGCGCGAAACTGCGGCGCATCAGGCCGCGCACCGAACCGCGGTTGTGGTGCGCCGAAATCAGGTCGGCCAGCAACAGCTGCACGCGCCCCGCCCCCGGTTCGCCGGGCACGGCCGCGCGCACATCGATGAGGCGGCCGATGCGCTGCAGGTGCGCGCGCATGCGCTCGATGCGGTACACCAGGCTGACCGAGACGCCGTATTCGTCCAGGTGGGCATAGATGCGGTCGGTCTGCGCATGGCACACCGCCACCAGCATGCGCACGCTGCGCAGCGCGGCCGGGTCGTAGGGGTTGGCGCGCAGCCATGCCTCGATCTCGCGCCGCAGCGCCAGGAAAGGCGTGGCGCGCATCGGCATCTTGGGTTCCAGGCGCTGGCGGAAGGCCGGGCTGATGCCATCGGCGATCACCGTCGTGGTCAGGTAGGTAATGGCCTCTTCGATCTGCTGCCAGTACATGTGCGAAATGCCGTCGTCGGCAAGCAGCTTCCATAGCCGCACCAGCAGTTCATTGTCCAGTTCCAGCAGCCAGTTGGCATCGTCCGGATCGGGAAACAGCGCGGTGAAAAGCGAAGACAGGTCGGTCGGGGACAGATGGCGCGGCAGTACCATGCGCGCCAGCCGTTCGGCCAGTTCGCCGAAGAAGCCTGGCTCATGCGGCAGGCCGGTGGTGGAAAACAGCTCCGGCCCGTTGGCCTCGCGCAGGGTCTTTTGCATCGCATTCTGCACGTTGCGGCGCACCTCGCGGTGCTGGTCGAGCCAGTCCAGCATGAAGGCCAGCCGCTGGCTGCGGACCTGGCTCCAGGCCTGGCGATCCAGCAGCGACACCGCGGGCCGGTGGCGCAGCCACTCGGCAACATCGATCAGCCAGTTGGCGCGCTCATGCCAGGCCGATGCGGGATCGGCGCGGCGCATCAAGCTGTCGAGTTGCAACCCGGCATCATGGCGGGCCATGTAGCGTGCCTGCATGCCGTGCCGCAGGCGTCTCCACACCACCAGCATTTTGAAGAACAGGAATTTCATGTGTCTTGTCAGCGTTATGCATGCGGAACCCATAAATAAGGGCGAATCCGCAAATTTCAACCCGCGAAGCCAAGCGGGGTTTTCCCTTATACTCGTTCAAATTGACAAGCCGATGTCTTGCGCTGCAGCACCCTGTGCAGGAAATTGGCCGCACAGAACCACATCATCGCGCCGCCTGCCTGCATCCCATCATGCACAGGACGGCGCTGCCCGACAATCGAGACCTCGCCAAGGACCGCGCCCATGCACGACCATTCCGCACGCCCGCAACGCTTTGCCGGCTCCGCCACCTACGTCGCCACCGACGACCTCAAGCTGGCCGTCAATGCCGCGCTGACGCTGCAGCGCCCGCTGCTCATCAAGGGCGAACCCGGCACCGGCAAGACCATGCTGGCCGAGGAAGTGGCGGCGGCGCTGGATCGCCCGCTGCTGCAATGGCACATCAAGTCCACCACCAAGGCGCAGCAAGGCTTGTATGAATACGACGCGGTCTCGCGCCTGCGCGATTCGCAACTGGGCGACGAACGGGTCAAGGACATCCACAACTACATCGTCAAGGGCGTGCTGTGGCAGGCGTTCACTTCGCCGGAACCGGTGGTGCTGCTCATCGACGAGATCGACAAAGCCGACATAGAGTTCCCCAACGACCTGCTGCGCGAAATCGACCGGATGGAGTTCTACGTCTACGAAACGCGCGAAATGGTCAAGGCCAGGCACCGGCCGCTGGTGGTGATCACCTCCAACAACGAGAAGGAATTGCCCGACGCCTTCCTGCGCCGCTGCTTTTTTCACTACATCAAGTTCCCCGACAAGGACACCATGCAGCAGATCGTCGACGTGCACTTCCCGCACCTCAAGCGCGAGTTGCTGGCGCAGGCGCTGCAGAGCTTCTATGAAGTGCGCGACGTGCCCGGCCTGAAGAAGAAGCCGTCGACCTCGGAACTGATCGACTGGCTCAAGCTGCTGATGGCAGAAGATATCCCGCCCGAGGCGCTGCACAGCCAGGATGGCAAGGCCGCCGTGCCGCCGCTGCACGGCGCGCTGCTCAAGAACGAACAGGACGTCCACCTGTTCGAGCGCCTGGTGTTCATGTCGCGCAACAACCGCTAGCTTGCCACCCGCCCCGGAGACGCCATGCAATTCCTCTCGCCGATCACGCTCAAAGGCCATTTCGCCAATGTCGAACCGCTTTCCCTCGAACACCACGACGCCCTGATCGCCGCGGTCTCCGACGGCAAGCTGTGGAAGCTCTGGTACACCTCCGTCCCCAAGCCGGAAAACATGCGCGCCGAGATCGAGCGCCGCCTGCTCCTGCAGCAGCAAGGCAGCATGCTGCCCTTCGTGATCCGGCGCAACGACACCGGCGCGCTGTGCGGCATGACCACCTACATGAATGCGGACGCCGCCAACCGCCGCGTCGAAATCGGCTCCACCTGGTACGCCGCCAGCGCCCAGCGCACCGGCATCAATACCGAATGCAAGCTGATGATGCTCACGCACGCCTTCGAAGACATGCACTGCATCGCCGTCGAATTCCGCACCCACTGGATGAACCAGCAGTCGCGCGCCGCCATCGCCCGCCTGGGGGCCAAGCAGGACGGCATCTTGCGCAACCACATGCGCATGCCGGATGGCTCGCTGCGCGATACCGTGGTGTTTTCCATCATCGAATCCGAGTGGCCCTCCGTGCGGCGCCACTTGCAGTACAAGCTGGGGCGCTGAACGCCCGCGGCCGACGTCGATGCTGATCGATTTCTTCTTTACCGTGAAAGACGCCGGCGTGCCGGCTTCGATCAAGGAATTCCTCACCCTGCTCGAAGCGATGGACAAGCAGGTCATCGCGCCGTCGATGGATGAGTTCTACTATCTTTCCCGCCTCACCCTGGTCAAGGACGAAGCCAACTTCGACAAGTTCGACCGCGCCTTCGGCGCCTACTTCAAGGGCGTCGAAACCCTGTTCGAGAAGAAGCCCGAGATCCCGCTGGAATGGCTGCTCAAAAAACTGGAGCGCGAACTGACGCCGGAACAGAAAGCGGCCATCGAGAAGTTCGGCTACGACAAGCTGATGGAACGCCTGAAGCAATTGCTGGATGAACAGAAGGAGCGCCACGAAGGCGGCAGCAAGTGGATCGGCACCGGCGGCGTCTCGCCCTTCGGCCATGGCGGCTACAACCCGGAAGGCATCCGCATCGGCGGGGTCGGCAAGAACCGCAGCGCGGTCAAGGTATGGGATGCGCGCGAGTACAAGGACTACGACGGCGAACGCGAACTGGGCACGCGCAACATCAAGGTGGCCTTGCGCCGCCTGCGCAAGTTCGCCCGCGAAGGGCTGGAAGAAGAACTGGCGCTGGACGACACCATCCGCGCCACCGCCAGCAATGCCGGCTATCTCGACATCCGCATGCAGCCCGAGCGCAAGAACAACATCAAGGTGCTGATGCTGTTCGACGTCGGCGGCTCGATGGACGACCACATCGCGCGTACCGAGGAACTGTTCTCGGCCGCGCGCGCCGAGTTCAAGAACATGGAGTTCTTCTACTTCCACAACTGCGTCTACGACTACCTGTGGAAGAACAACCGGCGCCGCCACGCCGAACGCTTCCCGACCTGGGACGTGCTGCGCAAGTACACGCCGGATACCAAGCTGATTTTCGTCGGCGACGCCACCATGAGCCCTTACGAAGTGGCGCAACCCGGCGGCTCGGTGGAATACAACAACGCCGAGGCGGGAGCGGTCTGGCTGCAACGCTTCACGGCCACCTTCCCGCACTTCGCCTGGCTCAATCCGGAACCGGAAGGGCTATGGCAATACCGGCAGTCGATTACACTGATCCGCCAGTTGATGAACGAGCGCATGTTCCCGCTCACCATCGACGGGCTGGAGCGGGCGATGCGGTTGTTGAGCAAGTAAGCTCTGTCGTATCCGCCGACCTCAATCCCTCTCGCGCCGTCATCCTGACGAAAGTCAGGATCCAGTGTCGTGCCAATGGCTGGAGAAATACGGCAAACGCCGCTGGATCCCGGCCTGCGCCGGGATGACGGCTTGTTTAAGCAAAATGTCTCTTCCCGCCAACTGCAATCAAGCAGCAACCGGCGTATAGCCCGCCTCCGCAATCGCTTCCGCAAACTCCTGCGCCGGCAGCGCGCTGTCGATGGCCACGCGCTTTTCTGCCACGGCGATGTCGATCCTGGCGTTGGCATCGACATCCTTGACGGCCTTGGTAATGACACTCGCGCAGTGGTTGCAGGTCATGTCGTTGACGGTGAAAACGGTACTCATGGCGAACTCCTTTCAATCGGTGGATGGTATGTCCACAAGCTTAAACCTTCCCGCCATGGCAAGGTCAAGCACCGATTTTCGCATCCGTGCGACAATCCCGCTTGACCTTCCCATCATGGGAAGGATGATGATGGCGTCATGACCACCATCCTTCCGGAGCCTTCGCCATGACAAGCACCACCGCCCCTGCCCGCGAGTTCAGCCTCGACATCGAAGGCATGAGCTGCGCTTCCTGCGTCAACCGCGTCGAGAAAGCCCTGCGCGCCGTCCCCGGCGTGACCGATGCCGCCGTCAACCTGGCCACCGAACGCGCCACCGCGCAAGCCACTACGGATGTCGATGCGGCCCAACTGGCGGCGGCGGTCGAAAAGGCCGGCTACCGCGTCAAGGCCGGCCATGCCGAGCTCGAGATCGGCGGCATGAGCTGCGCTTCCTGCGTCACGCGTGTGGAAAAGGCCTTGAAGAAAGTACCGGGCGTGGCCGGGGTCAGCGTCAACCTGGCCACCGAGCGCGCCAGCGTCGCCACGCTGGGCGCGGTCGCGCTGCCGGCCCTGATCGCCGCCGTCGAAAAAGCCGGCTACCAGGCCAAGGCCCATGCACCGGCCGGCGCCGCAAGTACACAACCCGCTCCCAAGGCCGCCCTGCCCTCCTGGTGGCCGGTGGCGCTGTCGGCCGCCCTGTCGCTGCCGCTGGTGCTGCCGATGCTGCTGATGCCGTTCGGCATCCGGCTGGAACTGCCGCCGCTGTGGCAATGGCTGCTGGCCACGCCGGTGCAGTTCTGGCTGGGCTGGCGCTTCTACCGCGCCGGCTGGGGCGCGCTGCGCGCGTTCACGGGCAACATGGACCTGCTGGTGGCGCTGGGCACCAGCGCCGCCTACGGCCTGTCGCTGTACCAATGGCTGGGCGCGCAAGCCATGCCCGGCCACGCGATGGCCGCGCCCCATCTCTACTTCGAAAGCGCGGCGGTGGTGATCACGCTGGTGCTGCTGGGCAAATGGCTGGAAACCCGCGCCAAGCGCCAGACCGCCGACGCCATCGCCGCCCTGAACGCCTTGCGCCCGGACAGTGCCCGCGTGCGCCGCGACGGACGCGATGTCGACGTGCCGCTGGCCGAAGTACGGGTCGGCGACCTGGTGGTGCTGCGCGCCGGCGAGCGCGTGCCGGTCGATGGCGTGGTACGCGAAGGCCGCAGCCACCTGGATGAATCCATGCTGACCGGCGAAAGCCGCCCGCAAGACAAGCAACCCGGCGACAAGGTATCGGCCGGCGCCATCAATGCCGATGGCCTGCTGCTGGTCGAGACCAGCGCCATCGGCGCCGAGACCGTGCTGGCGCAGATCGTGCGCATGGTGGAACAAGCGCAGGCGGCCAAGGCGCCGATCCAGCGGCTGGTGGATCGGGTCAGCGCCGTCTTCGTGCCGGCCGTGCTGGTGCTGGCATTGATCACATTGATCGGCTGGGGCCTGTATGGCGGCGACTGGGAACAGGCGCTGCTCAATGCCGTGGCGGTGCTGGTAATCGCCTGCCCCTGCGCGCTCGGTCTGGCTACGCCGACCGCGATCATGGCCGGCACCGGCGTGGCCGCGCGCCACGGCATCCTGATCAAGGATGCGCAGGCGCTGGAGATCGCGCACCGCATCAATGTCGTCGCCTTCGACAAGACCGGCACGCTGACCGTGGGCCGCCCGCGCCTGACCGAATGGCAGGCGCTGCAGGACGATGCGCAACTGCTGGCGCTGGCGGCGGCGCTGCAGTCCGGCAGCGAGCACCCGCTGGGCCGCGCAGTCGTCGACGCTGCGGCGGCGCAACCCGGCCTGCCGCATCTGCAGGCGGCCGAAGTGCGCAGCGTGGCCGGACGCGGCATCGAAGGCAACATCGATGGCGTGCCCTATTACCTGGGCAGCAGCCGCTGGATGCAGGAACTGCAGGTCTCCACGCAAGCGCTGCAAGCACGCGCCGACGCGCTCCAGCAGCAAGGCCGCACGCTGTCCTGGCTGGCGCGCAAGGATGGCGACCGCGCCGAGGTACTCGGCCTGCTGGCCTTCGGCGACGAGATCAAGCCGGGGGCGGCCGCCGCCGTACACGCCTTGCAGCAACTGGGCATCGCCACCGTCATGCTGAGCGGCGACAACCGCGGCGCCGCGCAGCAAGTGGCGGCGCAGGTCGGCATCGACGACTTCCGCGCCGAGGTACTCCCGGCCGACAAGGCGCAGGCCGTCGACGCGCTGCGCGCGCAACACTGCATCGGCGGCAAGCCCGCCGTGGTGGCGATGGTCGGCGACGGCATCAACGACGCCCCGGCGCTGGCGGCGGCCGATGTCGGCATCGCCATGTCCACCGGCACCGATGTCGCCATGCAGGCGGCCGGCATCACGCTGATGCACGGCGACCCCGGCCTGGCGGCCGACGCCATCGACATCTCGCGCCGCACCTACGGCAAGATCCGCCAGAACCTGTTCTGGGCCTTCATCTACAACCTGGTCGGCATCCCGCTGGCGGCCTTCGGGCTGCTCAACCCGATGCTGGCCGGCGCTGCCATGGCCTTCTCCAGCGTCAGCGTGGTGAGCAACGCGCTGCTGCTGCGCCGCTGGAAACCTCATCAGGAATGACATCATGAATATCGGAGAAGCCGCCAACGCCTCGGGCGTGAGCGCCAAGATGATCCGCCATTACGAAGAGACCGGCCTGATCCCCAAGGCCGGGCGCACCGATGCCGGCTACCGCGTCTACCGCGAGCGCGACGTGCACCTGCTGCGCTTCATCCGCCAGTCGCGCCTGCTCGGCTTTTCGATGAAGCAGATCGCCGACCTGATCGGCCTGTGGCTGGACCAGTCGCGTTCCAGCCGCAAGGTCAAGCAACTGGCCGAGGCGCATATCGGCGAACTCGACCAGCGCATCCGCGAACTGCAGGCGATGAAATCGACACTGGAAACGCTGGCGCGCAATTGCCACGGCGACCACCGGCCCGACTGCCCCATCCTCGATGCGCTGGGCGCCGGGGACGGCTCCTGCGCACACGCGCCCAAGGCCGCCGCATGAAGCCGCTACGCTGGGGCATCATCGGCTGCGGCGCCGTCACCGAACGCAAGAGCGGCCCGGCCTACCAGAAGACAGCCGGCTTCGAACTGGCCGCAGTCATGCGGCGCGACGCGGCGCTGGCGGCCGACTATGCGCGCCGCCACGGCGTGCCGCGCTGGTTCGACGACGCCGATGCGCTGATCGCCGATGCCGATATCGATGCCGTCTACATCGCCACGCCGCCCGACACGCATTTGCATTACGCGCTGAAGGTGGCCGCCGCCGGCAAACCCTGTTGCGTCGAAAAGCCGATGGCGCCCAGCCACGCCGAATGCCTGGCCATGGTCGAGGCATTCGGGCAGGCCGGATTGCCGTTGTTCGTGGCCTACTACCGGCGCTCGCTGCCGCGCTTCGAACAGGTCCGGAAATGGCTTGCAGATGGCCGCATCGGCACGCCGCGCCATCTCCACTGGCAACTGGCGCGGCCCCCGGCCGCGGACGACCTCAACCGCACTTACCGCTGGCGCACCGACGCGCGCATTGCGCCCGGCGGTTATTTCGACGACCTGGCCAGCCACGGCCTGAACCTGTTTTCCCACTTCTTCGGCGAAGTCGCACAGGCTTGCGGCAACAGCGCCAACCAGCAGGGCCTGTACAGCGCATGCGATGCCGTCGTCGCCAGCTGGCGCTACGCGTCGGGGGTGACCGGCAGCGGGAGCTGGCACTTCGGCAGCTTCGAGCGCGCCGACCGGGTGGAAATCACCGGCAGCGCGGGCAAGATCGCGTTCTCGGTATTTGAAGAGCAGGCGCTGCAATTGACCACTGCCGACGGCATCGAACGCCTGGAGATCCCCCATCCGGAAAACATCCAGTTGCACCACGTCGCCAACATGCGCGCGCACCTCGCCGGCGGCGCGCGCCATCCTTCCTGCGGCGACAGCGCCGCACAGACGGCATGGATGATGGATCGCATCCTGGGCAAGATTGCAGGCTGACGGCAATGACTGACATGCCGCGCCTGGCATGAGGAAATTTCATCCTGGCCCGGTTTTTTTACATTGTCCCGGTGCGGCACTGCTGCGATGATTTACCTGAGATCCTCGGCCACTACAGCGAATATCGCTGCATCCATCGGAGAACGCCTGCCATGCCGCAAAGCAATCACCTGAGTTTCATCGACACCGACACATTGCGCATCGCCTTTGAAGAGAGCGGCCCGGCCGATGCGCCCGCCGTGGTGCTGGTGCATGGCTGGCCGGACGATGTGCGCACCTGGGACCACCTCCTGCACCCCTTGCGCGCGGCGGGCTATCGGGTGATCCGTCCGTTCCTGCGCGGCTATGGGCCGACCCGCTTCCTGTCCGACGCCACTCCGCGCAGCGGCCAGCTGGCCGCGCTGGGCGCCGACCTGATGGCCTTCGCCGACGCCCTGGGGCTGCAGCGCTACGCGCTGATCGGCCACGACTGGGGCGCACGCGCCGCCTACATTGCCGCGTCGCAGACGCCGGAGCGCATCAGCCATTGCATCACCCTCTCGGTCGGCTGGGGCACCAATACCGCCGGCCAGAAACTGTCGCTGCAACAGTCGCGCAACTACTGGTACCACTGGTTCTTCGCCACGCCGCGCGGGGCCGACGAACTGAAACAGGACCGCCGCGCCTTCACCCGCTTCATGTGGACGACCTGGTCGCCGTCGTGGTCGTTCGCCGACAGCGAGTTCGCCAACACTGCGGCTTCTTTCGACAATCCCGACTGGGCCGATATCTGCCTGCACTCCTACCGCCACCGCTGGGGCTTCGCTGAAGGCGATCCGGCCTATGCCGGGCTGGAGGCCGCGCTGGCGCAAACACCCGTGATCATGGTGCCGACCCTGATGCTGCATGGCGGCGAGGATGGCGCCAACCATCCCTCGACCTCGGAAGGCAAGGACAAGCTGTTCGGGAACGGTTATCGCCGCGTGGTGATCGATGGCGCCGGCCATTTTCCGCAGCGGGAAAAGCCGGACGAAGTGATCGCGGAAGTGATGGCCTGGCTGGCGCGCTGACGCAGACAGTACCAAGGTACGGCAAGCAGGCGCAACGCCGCCCCCGGCCCGCCATGCCCGCCGGTCAGTGGCAGCCGCCGCCGTGGCTGCCGAGATTGGCCGGCTTCACATCGTCGGGCAGATTCGCCAATCCCTGCAGGATGCCGCAGTCGCGCGCCGGCTGGTCGGCGTCGCATTGCGCGCGCAACATGTGCAATTGCCCCTGCAAGGCTTTCAATTGTTCGATGCGCTGGGCCACGTGGCCGATGTGCTTGTCCAGCAAGGCATTGACCTCGCCGCAATTCTGCTCGGGCGCATCGCGCAGGCGCAGCAGCTCGCGCACCTCATCCAGCGTCATGTCCAGCGAACGGCAGTGGCGGATGAATTGCAGCCGCTCCACATGGCGCGCGCCATACAACCGGTAATTGGCCTGCGAGCGGGTCGGCTCGGGCAGCAGGGTTTCCTTCTCGTAATAGCGGATGGTGTCGACCGGGCAATCGGCCAGCGTTGCCAGTTCGCCAATTTTCAGTGTATCCATGGTGCGCTTGACCTTGTAGTTACTCCAGGGTTTCTAATATAACCCGTCAACCAATCCGCTGCACTGGAGAAAAGGAAAACCCGATGGCCGCACACCAGCATGGACACCGCCACAGTCATGACCATGATCACGCGCATCATGACCACAGCCATGCCCACGACCAGCATTCCCATGATGCCCGGCCAAGCCAGGCGCATGCCGATGGCGGCAGCTGTTGCGGCGGCCACGCGCACGCGGCGCTGCAAACGGCAATGCCGGCGGCCCGGCGCCTGGCGGGCGGCACCGAAGAGGCAGTGTTCTTCATCCAGAAGATGGACTGCCCCACCGAGGAAAAGCTGATCCGCGAGCGGCTGGGGCAGATGAACGGCGTCGGCGCGCTGGAATTCAACCTGATCCAGCGCGAACTGACGGTGCAGCACCAGTTGCCGTCCATTGCGCCCATCGTCGCCACCCTGAAGGCATTGGACATGCTGCCGGCGGTCAAGTCCGACTCGCTGGACGCCTCCGCCGCGCAGGCCGGCGCCATCGAGCAGGCCGCGGCCTACCGCATCCCGGCGCGCCGCTGGGTCCTGCTGGGGCTGGCCGGCATCGCCGCGCTGGGTTCCGAGATCGTGGCCTGGACCAGCGGCGACGAACGTTCGCTGCCGGTGATCGCGCTGGCCCTGCTGGGCATTGCGCTGGGCGGGCTGGGTACGCTGAAGAAGGGCTGGATCGCCTTGCGCAACTTCTCGCTCAACATGAATTTCCTGATGTCGCTGGCGGTCATCGGCGCGGCCGTGATCGGCCAGTGGCCGGAGGCGGCGGTGGTGATCGTGCTGTTCACGCTGGCCGAGATGATCGAGGCGCTGTCGCTGGAGCGCGCGCGCAACGCCATCGCCGGCCTGATGGCGATGTCGCCCGACCTCGCCACCGTGCGCGGCGCCGACGGCAGCTGGGCCAGCGCGCCGGCGCGCGAGGTGGCGATAGATGCCATCGTGCGCGTGGCGCCGGGCGAACGCGTGCCGCTCGATGGCGTAATCACCGAAGGCGCAACCAGCATCAACCAGGCGCCGATCACCGGCGAAAGCATCCCGGTCGCCAAGCAGCCGGGCGACACGGTGTTCGCCGGCACCATCAACGAGCACGGCGCGTTCGTACTGCGCGTCACCGCCGCCCAGGGCGATTCCACGCTGTCGCGCATCGTCAAGAGCGTGCAGCAGGCGCAAGGCCAGCGCGCGCCGACCCAGCGCTTCGTCGACCGCTTCGCGCAAGTCTATATCCCGGCCGTGGTCGCCATGGCGGTGCTGGTGGCGGTACTGCCGCCGCTGCTGCTGGGCGCCGACTTCCATCCCTGGCTGTACAAGGCACTGGTGCTGCTGGTAATCGCCTGCCCCTGCGCGCTGGTGATCTCGACCCCGGTCACCATCGTCAGCGGGCTGGCGGCGGCGGCGCGCCACGGCATCCTGGTCAAGGGCGGGGTCTATCTGGAACAGGGCCGCAAGCTGCGCGCGCTGGCGCTGGACAAGACCGGCACCATCACCTTCGGCAAGCCGGCGGTGACCGACGTGGTGTCGCTCGCCCCTTCCGCCGACCAGGACGCGCTGCTGCAACTGGCCGTCTCGCTGGCCGCGCGCTCAGACCATCCGGTCTCGCGCGCCATCGCCGCCCGGGAAGGCGCCGCCGCGCTGGAGGTAAGCGACTTCGAAGCGCTGGCCGGACGCGGCGTACGGGGGCGCATCGGCGGCGAGCTCTACCATCTTGGCAACCATCGCCTGGTGCATGAACTGGGCATGTGCAGCCCGGCACTGGAAGCGCGCCTGCAAGCCTTCGAGAAGCAGGGCAAGACCACCACCCTGCTGTGCCGTGGCGCCAAGCCCCAACTGCTGGTGGCGGTGGCCGACACGGTACGCCCGAGCAGCCGCGAGGCGGTCGCCGACCTGCAGCAACTGGGCGTGCACGTGGTCATGCTGACCGGCGACAACCCGCATACCGCGCAAGCCATCGCCGCCCAGACCGGCATCGACGACGCCCGCGGCGACCAACTGCCGGATGACAAGCTCAAGGCTGTCGAAGCGCTGGATACGCAATATGGCGAGGTCGGCATGGTAGGCGACGGCATCAACGATGCGCCGGCGCTGGCGCGCGCCCGGATCGGTTTCGCCATGGGCGCGGCCGGCACCGACACGGCGCTGGAAACCGCCGATGTCGCGCTGATGGACGACGACCTGCGCAAGATCCCCGACTTCATCCGCTTGAGCAACAAGGCGCATGCGGTACTGGTGCAGAACATCGCCATCGCGCTGGGCATCAAGGCGGTGTTCCTGGCGCTCGCGCTGGCCGGCATGAGCTCGCTGTGGATGGCGGTGTTCGCCGACATGGGCGCCAGCCTGATCGTGGTGTTCAACGGCCTGCGGCTGGTGCGCGGGGTGCCGTCGCGGGTCGCGTAAGCGCCCGGTGCTATACTTGCCGCCATGATCCTGCGCGCGAAAATCTTCCTGCTGTGGCTGCTGGCGCTGGCGATCCCCGTCCAGGGGTTCGCCGCCGTGCTGCAAGCCTGCGCGCCGGTCATGCTGCAAACGGCTGCCGCCGGGCACGGCGCGCATGCGGCGCACGCCATGAAACAGGGCGAGCATGCGCAGGCGACGGCGCACCGGCATGGCCAGCATGCGCAAGCCGAGCTGGTTGTCGATGCGGTTGCCGATGCAGTCGCCAATACGGCGCCCGCGCACGACGCGCCCCACGCCCAGCACAAGAACGCTTCCTGCAGCTACTGCGCCGCCTGCACCACCGGCGCGGTACTGCCGCTGGCGCTGGACGCGCCGCCCGCCCCCGATCTTCCCTCGCGCGAATTCATCGCGCTGCCGGCCACCGGCTTCGTCGGCTACCTGCCGGAAAATCCCGACCGCCCTCCTGCTTCGATCTGATCGCTGAACGCGTGCCCGCGGGTACGCCTGCCCCGCCGCGCCCGCCGCGCCCGCCGCGCGGCGGATGACGTTCATCATCAGACGAGGATTACATGATCCCCTTGGTTTCCTTCCCCCTGCGCACGGGTGTGCTGGCGGCGTGCGCGCTGCTGGCCGGCTGTGCGCAATTGTCTCCGGACGGCGGCTTCGGCCGGGTGCAGGACATCGCCGCGCAAAAGCTCGGCGCCACGCCCGCCTGGAACCGCACGGACGACGATACCCGGCGCAGCGAAACGCGCATCGCCCGGCTATTGCAAGCCGGGCAATTGGCCAGCGCCGACGACGCGGTGCAGATCGCGCTCATCAACAACCCCGACCTGCAGGCCGCCTTCGCCGAACTCGGCATCGCCGAAGCCGACCTGGTGCAAGCCGGACGCCTGCCCAATCCGGGCTTCTCGTTCGCCCGCACGCATGCCGGCGGCGACATCAAGATCGAACGCAGCCTGTCGCTGGCGCTGATGAAGCTCTTCACCATGCCGGCCGCCTCCCGCATCGAGGCGCGCCGCTTCGACCAGGTGCGCCTGCTGCTGGCCGACAAGCTGCTGCGTACCGCCGCGCAAACGCGCCAGGCCTATTACCGGGCGCTGGCTGCGCAACAGGGCCTGGCCTATCAGGAGCAAGTCAACCAGGCCGCCGAAGCCGCACATGAGCTGGCCGCCAGGATGGCCGGACGCGGCAATCTCAGCAAGCTCGATGCCGCGCGCGAGCAGTTGTTCTACGCCGACGCCCAGACCCGCCTGGCGCGCACGCGGCGCGAGGCGCTGCAGGACAAGGAAGCGCTGGCGCGCCTGTTGGGCATCGCCCCCGCTTTCGCGTTGCCGCAGCGGCTGCCCGACTTGCCTGCGCAGATCGAGACGGCGGCCGATATCGAACGCCGGGCCATGGAACAGCGTCTCGATGTGCAGGCCGCCCGGCTGGAAGTGGCCGGCCTGCAGGATTCGCTGGGACTGACGCGCGCCACCCGCTTCATCAACGTGCTCGACCTGGGCGCACTGCGCACCTCGGAGAGCGGCAAGGCGCCCGAGATCGGCTACCAGGTCGATATCGAGATTCCGCTGTTCGACTGGGGCCAGGCGCGCGTGGCCCGGGCCGAGGCGATCTATATGCAAAGCGCCCACAAGCTGGCCGCCGCCGCGCTCGACGCCCGCTCGCAGGTGCGCCTGGCCTGGCGCGAACGGCAGGATGCCTTCGCGCTGGCGCGCCGTTACCGCGACGCCATCGTGCCGCTGCGCCGCCAGGTCTCCGATGAAACCCTGCTGCGCTACAACGGCATGCTCATCAGCGTGTTCGAGCTGCTGGCCGATGCCCGCGAACAGGCCGCCACGGTCAATGCCGCCATCGAGGCCGAGCGCGATTTCTGGATCGCCGACGCCGGCCTGCAACTGGCGCTGGGCGGCCCCGCCGCTACCGCCGCTCCACAACAAGGAAAGCAACCATGAACGATACCAACATCAGCCGCCGCGCCTTCCTGCAAGGCTCGGCCCTGGCGGTGACGGCATCGGCCGTCAGCCGCGCCGGCGCGGCCAGCCTGCCCGAAGCGCCGCTGCAACAAAGCGCGCAGACCCAGCCGCCGCTGGCGCCCACCGGCGGCCGCCCCTACCAGCCGGTGGTGACCCTGAACGGCTGGAGCCTGCCCTGGCGCATGAAGAACGGCGTCAAGGAATTCCACCTGGTGGCCGAGCCGGTGGTGCGCGAGATCGCCCCCGGCATGAAGGCCAACCTGTGGGGCTACAACGGCCAGAGCCCCGGCCCCACCATCGAAGTGGTCGAGGGCGACCGGGTGCGCATCTTCGTCACCAACAAGCTGCCCGAGGCGACCTCGGTGCACTGGCACGGCCAGCGCCTGCCCAACGGCATGGATGGCGTGTCCGGCCTGACCCAGCCCGGCATCCCGCCGGGCAAGACCTTCGTCTATGAGTTCACCGCGCGCCGCGCCGGCACCTTCATGTACCACCCGCACGCCGATGAGATGGTGCAGATGGCCATGGGCATGATGGGCTTCTGGGTCACGCATCCGAAGGATCCCGACTTCATGCGCGTGGACCGCGACTTCGTGTTCCTGCTCAACGCCTACGACATCGAGCCGGGCGCGGCCACGCCCAAGGTCAGCACCATGCTCGACTTCAACCTGTGGACCTGGAACAGCCGCGCCTTCCCCGGCATCGACCCGCTGGTGGTGCGGCAAAATGACCGCGTGCGCATCCGCGTGGGCAACCTGACCATGACCAACCACCCGATCCACCTGCACGGCCACGAGTTCACCGTCACCGGCACCGACGGCGGCTGGACGCCGCCGGCCGCGCGCTGGCCGGAGGTGTCGGCCGACATCGCGGTGGGCCAGATGCGCGCCATCGAGTTCGACGCCACCGAGGAAGGCGACTGGGCCTTGCATTGCCACAAGGCGCACCACACGATGAACGCCATGGGCCACGGCGTGCCGACCATGATCGGGGTCGACCAGTCCGGACTCGCCGCCAGGATAGCCAAGCTGATCCCCGACTACATGACCATGGGCGACAAGGGCGGCTCGATGGATGGCATGGAAATGCCGCTGCCCGACAACACGCTGCCGATGATGGCCGGCAACGGCCCCTACGGCGCCATCGAGATGGGCGGCATGTTCAGCACTGTCAAGGTACGCAAGAACCTGGCGCGCGGCGATTACCGCGATCCCGGCTGGTACCGGGCGCCGGCCGGCAGCGTGGCTTACGAATGGAAAGGCGGCGCGCCGCCTCCGCATCACGCGCCAGACCACGCGCCGGCAACGAAACCCGGCCACGGGCACTGAATGCCTCCCCATGACATGCATTGAACCGATAATCACAGAAAGGAAACATGATGAAACGCCTGACCCCCACCACTCGCCTGCTGGCCGCAACCCTGCTGGCAACGGCAACCCTGCCCTCGCTGGCCGCCGGCATGCAAGGTATGGAGCACGCCCCGCACCGGCATGAGGCCGGGGATGCCGCCATCGGCCGCCCCGGCAAGCCCGGCGCCGCCGCGCGCACCGTCAAGGTCGACATGACCGACGGCATGCGCTTCTCGCCTGCCAGCGTGCAGGTGAAACAAGGCGAAACCATCCGCTTCGTGGTCACCAACAGCGGCAAGCTGCGGCACGAACTGGTGCTGGGAAGCGCCGACGACCTCAAGGCCCATTACGCGGCGATGCTGAAGAACCCCGACATGGAGCATGCCGACGCCAACCAGGTCACGCTGGACGGCGGCCAGCGCGGCGAGCTTGTATGGCAGTTCGACCGTGCCGGCGCCGTGCCATTCGGCTGCCTGCAACCCGGCCATTACGATGCCGGCATGAAAGGCAGCGTGACGGTTGCCGCTGCCCGCCAGCACTAGGGCCTGTTCTCGCAAATTAAATGTTAACAGGCCCTAATCCCCCCAATCCAAAGGAGAACCACATGCAACGACGACACTTCAACCTGGCCGCACTGGCGGCCCTGGCGCTGCCCGCCCTGGCGCATGCGCAGCAATCCCGGCCGCGCATCGCCGTCTACAAGGACGCCAACTGCGGTTGCTGCAGCCAGTGGGTGGCGCACCTGCAGGCATCCGGCTTCGATGTCGCCAGCCACGACGTCGACGATACCGGCGTCTACCGCCGCCGTTTCGGCATGCCCGATAGGCTGGCTTCCTGCCACAGCGCGCAGGTGGCAGGCTATGCGATCGAAGGCCATGTGCCGGCCGCCGACATCCTGCGCCTGCTCAAGGACCAGCCGCGCGCCACCGGCCTGGCCGTGGCGGGCATGCCGGCCGGCTCGCCCGGCATGGAAGACCCGCGCAACCCGCAGGCGCGCGCCGCGTATGACGTGCTGCTGGTGGCCGCCGACGGCTCGACATCCACCTATCGCCGTTACCCAGCCATCCCCGGCTGATCGTCCGGATATCAACGAAAGGATCCCATGCCTACCGCTATCCCCACCATCTCCCGCCTGCTGCTGGCCGCGGCGCTCGCGCTGCCCGCGTTTGGCGCCCTGGCGCAGGACGCCGCGCCGCAAGTGCAGGGCGAGATCCGCAAGGTCGACGCCGGCGCCGGCAAGCTGACCATCCGCCACGCCGAGATTCCCAACCTGGAGATGCCGCCGATGACCATGGTGTTTCGCGCCGCGCCGGAACTGCTGGCCAAGGCCCGCGAAGGGGACAAGGTCAACTTCACCGCGCAGCGCGTGGATGGCGCGCTGACCGTGACCTCGCTGGCGCCGCGGGAATGACCCGCGGCAACGGTTCCCGGCCGGGCCGGGAACCGTTGCCGCCCGCAAATTTCGTCGCCGGCCTGACAATCCGGGGCTGCCGTTGGCGTTATCATCTGACGCTTATATTCCAAGAACAGGTCCCGGCCCGGCGCCAGGGAAACCAAAGGAGAACGGCATGACCCACCCCATCGGCACCACCCCATCGGCCTACGGCTATCCGCTGCTGATCAAGCAATTGCTGCACAGCGCATTGGCTACCGCCGCCGACCAGGAAATCGTGTACGGCGAGCGCCGCCACAGCTATGCCGAGTTCTACCGCCGCGTGCAGCGCCTGGCCAATGCCTTGAAGGAAATCGGCCTGCAACCGGGCGATACCGTGGCCGTCATGGACTGGGACAGCCACCGCTACCTGGAATGCTTCTTCGCCATCCCCATGATGGGCTGCGTGCTGCAGACGGTGAACGTGCGCCTGTCGCCGGAGCAGATCGCCTATACGCTCAACCACGCCCAGGCCGACGTGCTGCTGGTCAATTCCGACTTCATGCCGGTGTTGAAGCAGATCCGCGGCGAACTCAACACGCTTACCCGCTGCGTGCTGATCACCGACGACGGCGCCCCGCCGCCCAATGGCCCGGGCTTCGCCGGCGAATACGAGGCGTTGCTGGCGCAAGCCGAAGCCGCCTACGATTTCCCGGACTTCGACGAGAACGCGCGCGCCACCACCTTCTACACCACCGGCACCACCGGCCTGCCCAAGGGCGTCTACTTCAGCCACCGCCAGCTGGTGCTGCACACGCTGGGCGCGACCGCCGGCCTGGCGCTGGCGCCGCAGCAGGGCCGCCTGCACCGCGACGACGTCTACATGCCGCTGACGCCGATGTTCCACGTGCATGCCTGGGGCCTGCCCTACGTGGCGACCATGGCCGGGCTCAAGCAGGTCTATCCGGGCCGTTATGTGCCCGACACCATCTGCCGCCTGATCGTGCGCGAGAAAGTCACCTTCTCGCACTGCGTGCCGACCATCCTGCAGATGGTGCTGGGCTGCGAGGCGGCGCAGGAAGCCGACCTGTCCGGCTGGAAGATGATCATCGGCGGTTCGGCCATGACCAGCAGCCTGGCCCAGGCCGCGCGCGAGCGCGGCATCGATGTCTTCACCGGCTACGGCATGTCGGAAACCTGCCCGATCCTGACGCTGGCCCATGTGCCCACCGATGAGCTCGGCGGCGAGACCGATGCCGCGTTGCGCGTCAAGACCGGCCGGCCGCTGCCGCTGGTGGCGATCCGCACGGTCGACGAAGACATGCGCGACTGCCCGCGCGATGGCCGCAGCACCGGCGAAGTGGTGGTGCGCGCGCCCTGGCTCACGCAAGGCTACCTGCACCAGCCGGAAGCCTCAGAAGAGCTGTGGCGCGGCGGCTGGCTGCACACGCAGGACATCGGCCACATCGACCGGCGCGGCTACCTGCAGGTGACCGACCGCATCAAGGACGAGATCAAGACCGGCGGCGAATGGGTGTCGTCATTGCAGATCGAAGAGATCATCGCGCGCCATCCGGGCGTGGCGGAAACCGCGGTGATCGGCATCCAGGACGGCAAATGGGGCGAGCGCCCGGTGGCGCTGGTGGTGCTCAAGCCGGAGGCGGCCGGCAAGGTGACGGCCGACGACATCCGCAACCACGTGCTGGCCGCCGCCGACAGCGGCCAGATTTCGCGCTACGGAGTGCCGGACCGGGTGCAGTTCGTTACGGAATTGGCACGCACCAGCGTGGGCAAGCTCAACAAGCGGGCGATGCGGGAACAATATCCTGCTTCCTGAATGCGTCATCCCGGCGAAGCCCGGGATCCAGCGGCGTTTGTGATGCCGCGACGGCGGTTGAACCACGCTGGGTCCTGACTTTCGTCAGGACGACGGAGAAAATAGCCGCAAATAAAAACGCCGTTCGGCTTGCGGGCCGGACGGCGTTTTTGCGTGGCAAGACGGTTCAGGCGATCAGTTGAAGATCACCGTCTTATGCCCGTTCAACAGGATGCGATGTTCGGTGAACCACTTCACCGCGCGCGCCAGCACCACCGACTCGATATCGCGGCCGATCGCCGTCAGCGTGTCCGGGCCCATGGAATGGTCCACGCGCTCGACGCCCTGCTCGATGATCGGGCCTTCGTCCAGGTCGCTGGTGACGAAGTGGGCAGTGGCGCCGATCAGCTTCACGCCGCGGTCATGCGCCTGGTAATACGGCTTGGCGCCCTTGAAGCTGGGCAGGAAGGAATGGTGGATGTTGATGGCGCGGCCGCGCAGGGCTTCGCACATCTCGGGCGACAGGATCTGCATGTAACGCGCCAGCACCACCAGGTCGATCTGGTTGGCGTTGACGATTTCCATGATGCGCTCTTCCTGCGCGCGCTTGGCCTGCGCCGAGGCGCCGGTGGCCAGCGGCAGGTGGTGGAAGGGAATGTTGTAGCTGGCGGCCAGCTGGTAGAAATCGGTGTGGTTGGACACGATGGCCGGGATCTCCACCGGCAGCAGGCCGCTCTTGTAGCGGAACAGCAGGTCGTTGAGGCAATGGCCGATCTTGGACACCATCAGCATGACGCGCGGTTTCTTGGCGGCGTCGTGCAGTTGCCAGTTCATCTGCAAGGCGTCGCCCAGCACGCCGAAATCGGTGCGCAGCTGGGCATCGCTCATCGCCGCGTCTTCCGATGCGAAATGCACGCGCATGAAAAACAGCTTGGACTGGCCGTCGCCGAACTGGGCGGAGTCGATGATGTTGCAGCCGTGGTCGGCCAAAAAGCCCGAGACGCGATGCACGATGCCGCGCTGGTCCAGGCAGGACAGGGTGAGGATGTATTCCGGGTGAGCCATGAGAATGAACTGAAAGACGCCAACGTCCAGCCGCGCGGATGATCCGGCAAGCCGCTGCCGGCGCTTCCTTTGCCGGCAAAAAGACGAAAGGCGCTATTGTCGCATGGCGAGCCCATACAGACAAAATTCCACCCTCTTTTATGGCAATGCAAGGGCGAATGCCCCGGTTTCCCGGGCCATTCGCGCCAAATATTTCAAACAGGAAACAAAAATGACGCCGCCTGGGCGACGCCCGGCCTCGCGCCGGCAAAAGCGCTCAGCCCAGCACCAACTGGCGCGCTCAGGCAGTCTTGACGGCCGCCTGCAGCAATTCCTTCTGTTCCTGGCCGCCGACCTGGAGGTCGCCCGACAGCTGGCCGCCCTCTTCGATGACCAGCTTGCCATAGCGGATCTTGCCGGTGACCTTGCCGCTGGCGTAGATCACCAGCTTCTGGCGCACCGTCAGGTCGCCATCGAATTCGCCGCGGATCTCGGCCAGGTCGATTTCGGCCGAGCCCTTGAAGGCGCCGCGCTCGGCGATTTGCACCACGCGGCAATTGATGGTGGCCTGCACGCGGCCCTCGACGACCAGCGTGTCGCAGTCTTCGATCTCGCCCTTGACCTTGATGTTGGGGCCGACGGTAAGCTTGCTGCCGGCTTCTTCGCCGGCGGGCGCCGCGGTGCTGGCCGAGGCAGGATATTGGCCAGGTTTTTGCACGCTGGAGACGGCGCTGCCCGAAGGATGGGAGACGGTGCTGCCGGCATTGCTGAAAGGGGAATTGGTCGAATTGGTTTCACGTTTGCCGAAGAGGGATTCTGAGCGAAGCATGTGATCTCCTGAAATTGAAAGAGCGTGCAAAACGGGAAGCACGAAAGAAACAAGGCGGCGCGCATGTGGATCGAGTGGTTCGCATGCAGATGCCGTGCGGATTCGAAAGACCTTCTGCCCGGGTCCGGATAACAGATGCGCGTCGCGGCACAAACAGGTTCATGAATTTGCAGGGCGCCGGCGGTATGCCGGAAATGCTTGCCATGCAAGAAACCTGTGCGGTTCGGCAAAGTACCTTTTCGAAAGTTCACGAGAATTTTGTAACAGCAAAACGCTGTTCCACATTCGCGCAGAAGCGCATCGCGAACGCCATCCTCGCCGGTGTCGCACGATGAACGGGAAGGTAAGAAATGGAGTGAAGTCCAGACGCTTCACGAAGGCGACACTGCCGAAATCTGCGCGATGGGCGCACCGCAAATTATTTATATTTCCGCGTCGCTTGTAACTAAAAAAGATGTAACAGTTGAAGGGAAAAACCGTCGCCTGCAGGCGACACGCCATGCCTGCGGACACGCATCTCCAGCGGCGTTGCGGACGATCCGGGTTTCTCCGGCGGCGCATGCGGGCGGCAATCCCCGGCCGGGCCCGCGGCATCTGCGCGCCCCAAAAAACTGGCTTCGATCCGGCATGGCCGAAGATATCCCTGCGGCGCGATTTGCATGCCGGCCGCCGGCCGTGGAGCAAGACCGGGCGCACCGGATTCTGTGACACGTTGTAAGCGATGAAAATGAATGTCATGCGGCCTGCGCGCGCGGCCAAACCGCTTTATGATGCAGCGATCGTGCCACCGCCATTTGCCCGGCATCGGCTGCACCGCAACGCCAACGCCATCTCCCGGACCATGCCATGAACCATCGCCAGATCCCTTCGCAGCACTCGCAGCAATCGCAGCAATCGCAGGAGTCGCTGGACTCCTTCGGCTCCAACATCTTCCCCGCCGCAGGCACCTCCAATGCCGCCCGCGTCCTGGCGGCGGTCATCGCCGCCATCAGCTGGTTCGCCTTCGTAGCGCAGACCGACATCACCTTCGGCCGCCTGCTGGCGCACGGCGGCGGGGTGCTCGACGGGCTGGACCGGCTCACCATGTACCTGACCAACCTCACCATCCTGCTGGGGGCGCTGTGCTTCACCTCGCTGGCGCTGTCGCTGAAGACGCCCATCAGCCGCTTCTTTCGCCAGCCCTCGGTGATCTCGGCCGTGGTGGCCTACCTGACCTTCGTCGGCATCGCCTATAACCTGCTGCTGCGCCAGCTATGGGCACCCACCGGGTTCCGCTCGCTGGTCAACGAAAGCCTGCACACGGTGGTGCCGCTGCTGGCGATCGTCTATTGGATTTTCTTTGTGCCGGTGT
Organism: Herbaspirillum sp. SJZ099; assembly: GCF_007828355.1. Classification (NCBI taxonomy): domain Bacteria; kingdom Pseudomonadati; phylum Pseudomonadota; class Betaproteobacteria; order Burkholderiales; family Oxalobacteraceae; genus Herbaspirillum; species Herbaspirillum sp. SJZ099. The sequence continues at coordinate 151,485 of NZ_VIUO01000008.1, forward strand.
TCCAGGCTTCGCTGAAGAAATCCCTGCTGTGGCTGGCCTATCCGTTGGGCTACCTGCTCATCACGCTGTGGCGCGGCGCCCTGTCGGGCTTTTATCCCTATCCCTTCATCAACGTCAATACCTTGGGATACCCGCGCGTGATCCTCAACTCCAGCCTGCTGTTCGCAGGGTTCCTGGCGTTGATGGCCTTGTTCATCGTGGTCAACCGTTCCGGCAAGCCGGCCTTCCTGCGCAAATGAAGAAAGCCCGGCCGGCGCTCAGACCAGCGGTTCGGTCAGCGCCAGCAGCAGCATGAACAGCATGCAGGCGCCGAAACCGGCGGCAATGACGATATATTGAAAAGTCTTGAGCAGCATGGATTCTCCTTGAAATCGATGCTTGCCATCAGTAGCGGCGGCGCAAGCGCGAGCCGGGCGGCTCACGCAACAAGACTGCATTCCCACGCGGCCTTGTCCAATCGGCGTCCGTTAATGCCTATGCAAGTGGGGCGATTGTAATTGCCCTGTCCCATCAAATGATGGCAACGCCGCCGTATTTACCTTTTTTTTCTTCGGCTCCGCGCGCCTTGGCGCCGCCCTCCCAGAGCCCCTCCCCGCCGTCCCGCCCGAGGTCTCCCAAGGCGCGGCCCTGAAAAGACACATTCCTGTCATACGGCCGCGCTATCCTCCTCCCGTTCCGCGCCATCATCCACAACAATATCCAATAGGAAGCACCCATGAGCATCCACGACGAGTCCGCCCGTGGCGGCAGCAATCCGCCCATTCCCGAACAGCAGGACGCCGCCACGGCATCCACCACCCCGCCAAACAACAGCCGCCGCCGCTTCCTGGGCAGCATGGGCGGTATGGCCGCCCTCGGCGCCGGCGGCGCCCTGGGCGCCTGCGCCACCGATGGCCAAAGCGGCGGCGCGCCATACCCGAACGGCAATCCGGCCGACACCGCCGCGCTGGACCGGGCCCTGCGCGACAACGTCAGGACCATCGTCGTGATCTACGCCGAAAACCGCAGCTTCAACAACCTGTTCGGCGACTTCCCCGGCGTCGAAAGGCCCTTATCCGGCCTCAAGCCCGCCGACTATACCCAGCGCGACCGCGACGGCAGCATATTGAAGCAGTTGCCGCCGGTCTGGAACGGCGTGCTGGCCCAGGAGCAGGTCGTCGAAGGCGTGACCTATGCAGCCGGCAAGCAGTACCAGGAAAACCTGCCCAACGCGCCCTTCGCGCTCAAGGGGCCGCAAGGCGAAGCGTTGCCGCTGGGCTTGGTCACGCGCGACCTGTGGCATGTGTTCTATCAGAACCAGATGCAGATCAACGGCGGCAAGAACGACGGCTTCGCCGCCTGGGCCGACTCCGGCGGCCTGGTGATGGGCCATTACGCCGACACCAGATACAACCTGCGCCTGTGGGATATCGCGCGCGAATTCGTGCTGTGCGACAACTTCTTCCAGGGCGCCTTCGGCGGCTCCTTCCTGAACCACCACTACCTGATCGCCGCGACCGCCCCTTACTATCCGAATGTGATGAGCTCGGTCGCACGCACCCAGGTGGCCAAGACCGTCAACAACGATCCGCTGGGCACCGAGCTGGCGCCCGCCGAAGGCAGCCCGGCCAGCGCCCTGCAAGGCGCTCCCAAGTTCGGCCCGAGCGCGCTCACGCCCGACGGCTACGCGGTCAACACCATGGCCCCGCCGTACTGGCCGACCTGGACCCGCGACCGCAACAACCCGGCCTACGCCGAACCCAACCAGCCCAGCGTGCTGGTGCCGCAGACGCACGAACACATCGGCGACAAGCTCAGCAAGAAAGGCATCGACTGGGCCTGGTACGCCGGCGCCTGGCAGGCCACGCTGGATGAGTTCAAGGACTCCAAGGGCATTCCCAAGATCCCCAACTTCCAGTACCACCACCAGCCGTTCAACTACTTCAAGAACCTGGGCCCGGAAAACCCGGCCGAACGCAACAAGCGCCTGCGCGACGGCGGCCTGGGCGACGAAGCGCGCACCAACCGCTTCCTGGCCGACGCCGAAGCCGGCCGCCTGCCACCGGTGACCTTCTACAAGCCGCAGGGCAACCTCAATATGCACGCCGGCTATGCCGACGTCGCCTCCGGCGACCGCCACATCGCGCACATCGTCAAGAGCCTGCAAGCCAGCCCGCAATGGAAAAACATGGTGGTGGTCATCACCGTCGATGAAAACGGCGGCTGGTGGGATCACGTGGCGCCGCCCAAGGGCGACCGCTGGGGTCCCGGCACGCGCGTGCCGGCGCTGGTGGTGTCGCCGTTCGCCCGCAAGGGCAGCGTCGACCATACCGTGTACGACACCGCCTCCATCCTGCGCCTGATCACCCGCACCTTCGGCCTGGAAAGACTGGATGGGCTGAAACAGCGCGACGACGCCATGATCGCGCGCGGCCAGAAACCCATAGGCGACCTGACCAACGCGCTGCAGTTCAAGTCCTGATCGATACGCCGCCTCCATGAAAAACGCCGCCCCGAGAATATCGCGGCGGCGTTTTTCATTGCCCTGGCCCAAACCTGGCTGGCGCGGCTTCGCGCAACACCTGCATCCTGGCGCCTCTCAATTTATATCACATTATGATATATTCTCCGTTTATCCCAATCCACAGGCTACCCATTTGAAAAATGAATGGGCAAGCCCCCCAACCCGCCATGAAACACAAACGCGACTACACGGCGGATAACCGCCTGCTCTATATTTCCGCGATCGCGCTGTGCATCGGCGCGCTCAGCACCGGCGCGGCATGGATGCTGCTCAAGCTGATCGCGCTGTTCACCAACCTGTTCTACTTCCAGCGTTTCTCCTTCGTCGGCGCCTCTCCGGCCATGCATACGCTGGGCTGGGCCGCCATTTTCCTGCCGATCGCCGGCGGCCTGATCGTCGGCCTGATGGCGCGCTACGGCAGCGAAAAGATCCGCGGCCACGGCATCCCCGAAGCGATCGAGGCCATCCTGTTCGGCAAGAGCCTCATGTCGCCCAGGGTCGCCGTATTGAAACCGCTGTCTTCCGGCATCGTCATCGGCAGCGGCGGCCCGTTCGGCGCCGAAGGGCCGATCATCATGACCGGCGGCTCGATCGGCTCGCTGCTGGCGCAGTTCCTGCACCTGACCGCGGCCGAACGCAAAACCCTGCTGGTGGCTGGCGCCTGCGCCGGCATGACGGCCATCTTCGGCACGCCGGTGGCGGCGGTCCTGCTGGCGGTCGAGTTGCTGCTGTTCGAACTCAAGCCGCGCAGCCTGCTGCCGGTGGCGCTGGCCTGCGCGGTGGCCGGTTTCCTGCGGCCGCTGGCGCTCGATGCCGGCCCGCTGTTCGCCATGCAGGTCGCCGCGCCGGGCGCCCTCGCCTTCGCCTCCTGCATCGCCGCCGGGCTGGCCAGCGGCGTGCTGGCCGCGGCGCTGACGCTGGCCTTGTATCGGGTGGAAGACTGGTTCCACCGGCTCACGCTGCACTGGATGTGGTGGCCGGCCATCGGCGGCGCGGCAGTCGGCATCGGCGGCTGGCTGCAGCCGCGCGCGCTGGGCGTCGGCTATGACGTGATCGCCGACCTGCTGCACCACCATATGCTGCTGTCGGCCGCCCTGGCGCTGCTGGCGGTCAAAGCCGTCATCTGGCTCATCGCGCTCGGCTCGGGCACCTCCGGCGGCGTGCTGGCGCCGTTGCTGATGATGGGCGCCGGCCTCGGCCTGGTGCTCTCCCCCTGGCTGCCGGGAGGCTCGCCCGAGCTGTGGGCCCTGGTATGCATGGCCGGCGTGCTGGGCAGCGTGCTGGGCGCGCCGCTGACGGCCATCGTGTTCGCCTTCGGCCTCACGCATGCCGGCGAAGCGCTGCTGCCGCTGATGACCACCGTGGCCGTCGCCTACGGCGTGAACGTGCTGCTGATGAAGCGCTCCATCATGACCGAGAAGATCGCGCGCCGCGGCCTGCACGTGCACCGCGAATACGGCATCGATCCGCTCGAACGCCAGCATGTGGATGACCTGATGACGCGCGCGCCGCAAGGCATCGACATCGGCATGAACGCAGCCGATGCGCTGGCGCTGTGCCGCAGCGGCGGCCATGCGCACCGCTACTACCCGGTTATCGACAAGGGCCGGCTGGCCGGCATGCTGGCCTTGCGCGTCCTGGAACAGGCCGACCCGGCACAACCTTGCCGCGAACTGCTGGCGCCGCCGGCAACCGCCGGCGAACCGTTCCTGCTGCCGCAAATGAGCGCGCGCACCGCTGCCGGCGCGATGGCCCGCCTGCGGGTCGGACGCCTGCCGGTGGTGGCCGACCGCAAGCACATGAAACTGGTCGGCATCCTCTCGCTGTCGGACCTGGCGCGCGCCAGCAGCGCACATGCCGAAGAAGAGTCGGTAAGGGAAAAACTGCTGGGATTCTGAGCGGGAGGGACACGGTCGATGACCGATCCCCGCGTTCAGCGCATGCTGCCGTCGATGAATTCCTTGGACCACTGCAGGCCCGCGGTGCGTGCGCAATTGAAATCGGGATAGACATTGTCGCGGTCGCGCCAGAGCGCCATCGGCGGGCGCCCCCATTTATTGATCTGCACGGACAAGCGCCAGCCGTCGGCCAGTTGGAGGCCAACGATACTGATATCGAAATCCCGATACTGCGCGGCGTAGGTAAGCGAATGTATTTTCTTGTTTTCCATGGGCAACTTTCGCGACCTTGCATTATACGGCGCAAAAATCGCGAACGAACAGAGGGCGCAAACGCGATCGGGGCGATAATTTCCGCGCCCTTGTCAGGCAGGCATCGAAACCGCCAGGGGGAAGTTGTCAGGGCAAAAACATCGGCCGCATATGGATATTTCCAAATGGCATTGGCGTAACTTTGCGCTACCCGGTATAGTCGTCCCAGAGTTGATTCACAGAGCGGCGCCACTTTCCAGATAGGACTGGGCGCCGCGAATCGCTCCCCATCTTCCCTTGCCCCCTGCGCCCCGCTCCCGCCCTCCATTGCCGGCGGTTTTTTTGCGGCCGCCGACACTGCTTGCGCATTTTTGATAGCATGCCGGCATGGATACCTCGAACACCCCCGAACTGAGCGCCCTGGCCGATACCGCGGGGCTGGGCCTGTCGGCTGTCGTCGCCGGCCTGCGCACTTCGCGCGAAGTCACCAACAAGATCCGCTACCGCGGCGAAATCCGCGAACTGCCTTCGCGCGAAGCGATGCAAAAGCTGCTGCAGAACCTGCAGGCGGCGCTGTTCCCCACGCATTACGGCCACACCGACCTGTCCGACGAGACCATCGACTATTTCGTCGGCAGCCAGCTCAATGCCGCGCTGTGTGTCTTGAAGGAACAGGTGCGCCGCGGACTCTATTTCGCCTCCGACGAGCCGCAGGATGAAGCCGAGCTGCGCAGCCGCGCGGCCGTCATCACGCGCGATTTCGCGCACCAGCTGCCGGCCATCCGCGACCTTTTGGTCAGCGACATCCAGGCCGCCTACCATGGCGACCCGGCCGCCTCCAGCATTTCGGAAATCCTGCTGTGCTATCCCGGCACCACCGCCATCATCTACCACCGCCTGGCGCATGCGCTGCACCAGCTGGGCGCGCCGCTGCTGGCGCGCCTGGTGGCCGACATCGCGCATTCGGCGACCGGCATCGACATCCACCCGGCCGCGCAGATCGGCCCCAGTTTCTTCATCGACCACGGCACCGGCGTGGTGATCGGCGAGACCACCATCATCGGCCGCAACGTGCGCCTGTACCAGGCTGTCACGCTGGGCGCCAAGCGCTTCCCGTCGGAGCCCGACGGCTCCCTGGTAAAGGGCATCCCGCGCCATCCCATCGTCGAGGACGATGTGGTGGTGTATGCCGGCGCCACCGTGCTGGGCCGCATCACCATCGGCCGGGGCTCGGTCATCGGCGGCAATGTCTGGCTCACGCACAGCGTGCCGCCGGGCAGCAATGTCTCGCAGGCGGAAATGCTCAGCGAGTGCAGCAAACTGTAAAAATACAATCGCGGCCGGCGCTCAGCCGGCCAGCGGCAAGCAGCGCTGCAGGAAGAACAGGCCGCCCAGCAATGCCAGCCCGAGGAAGAAGACCGCGCCGATAAGCTTCCGCTCGGTCGGCTGCAGCGGTTCGATGGCGATAGGGCCGAGTTCCTGGTGAAGGTAATGGTCGGTCATGCTGGCTCCGGATGTCGTGGGGCCCGCCGCCGGGGAATGGGAACAGGAATGCGGCAGGCTATGTGCGCCATCCTAGCCAAGCCCCGCTCCGGCCGGAACGAAGCAATCCGCACATGCATATCCGCCGTGCGTATAACACCTGCGTATCAGACCCGACTATTCGGTAGCGACCTGCGCCTTGGCCGGCGCCGGTTCGCGGGCGCAAGCCAAGGCCGCCAGCGCCAGCGCGGATGCCGCCAGGCTGTAGATCCACAGCGACGACATCACAGGCAGCAGCAGGCCGGCCAGGATCGGCCCCAGCCCGGCGCCGATATCGCGCCAGATGGCCCGGCCGGCCAATGCATGGACCCGCTCGGCCGGCGGCGTGCGCGCCGCGACGATGGGCGGCAGCAGCGGCAACTGCAAGGCGCGCAGCACCACGATCAGCCCGGCGAACAGCCACAGCGCACCGCCGCCGAAACCGACCAGCGCCGCGCAAGTCGCCAGCGACAGCGCCACCAGCACCCGCACCGCGCCGAAGCGTTCGGCCAGCCAGCCGCCCAGCGGGCTCAACACGATCTCGCCGAAATAGCGCAAGGCCATCAGCACGCCGGCGATCAGCTCGGCATGTTCGGAAAACGATTGCTTGCTCATGTAGGACAGGCCGACGATGAACAAGCCGTCCAGCGTCAAGCCTTCGAGGAAAGACCACCAGTCCAGCGCATTGGGCAGCTTCCAGCGCCGCGCCGGCGGTTCCGGATAGGCGTGGGCCGGCAGGCGGCGCGCGGCCAGCAAGCCAAGCGTGGCGGTCAGCGCCACCAGCGCGAACACCATGCGCGGTCCGTAATGGCTGGCCAGCAGCGCCGCCAGCGGCAGCCACAGCATCGGGCCGATGGCGATGACGCCGCGCGAACGGCCGGAACGGCGCGCCGCGCCGATCGGGTTGGCGGTCGACATGGCCTGGGTCGACAGGTTGAGCCCGGCGAACGCCATGCCCCACAACAGGCGCAGCGGCAGCAAGGCCCAAAAGCCGCTGGCCACGGTGTAACCGAATGCGCACAGGATGGCGGCGCACACCGCCAGCGTGCAGGTCGGCCGGTCGCCGCGTTGGGCATAGAAACGCGCCACCCAGCGATAGCCGGCGATGCGCACCAGGCGGTTGGCCGCCAGCAGCAACCCGACTTCGGCCAGCGTTACATGGAACTGCTCCGCATACATCGGCAGCAGCAGGTAGAGCACGATATCGCAGGGCAAGGCGGCCGACAGCGAGAACGCAGCATGGCGCGAATCGAGGTCGGCCTGGCGAAGTTCGGGAGAAGTCATGGACGCCATCATGCGGGGCGCGACGGCAGCCTGACAAACGATATTAATTCCATCCATGCGTGATAAAATCTGACGCATGGCCGACCTCACCCTCCCGCTCAACGCCATCCGCGCCTTCCTCTCGGCCGCGCGCCACCAGAGCTTCACGCTGGCGGCGCAGGAACTCAACGTCACCCACGGCGCCGTCAGCCGCCAGATCAAGAACCTCGAAGACTACCTCGGCATGCCGCTGTTCGAACGCCGCATCCGCCAGGTGGCGCTGACCGAGCGCGGCCGCCAGTTCTTCGAAGAAGCCAGCCCGGCGCTGGAGATGCTGGCCACCGCCGCGCGCCGCGTGATGCGAGATGCGCCGACGCGCTCGGTGAGCATCAACGTGCGCCCCTCCTTCGCGGTGCGCTGGCTGATCCCGCACCTCTCGGGCTTCGTCGAACGCTATCCCGGCATCGAACCGCAGGTGGTCACCAGCGTGGCCGCCGTAAGCCGCGCGCCTTCGCCGTTCGACATCGCCATCCGGCGCGGCGAGACCAACTGGCCGGAAACGCTGAAGATGCAACGCTTCCTCGAAGACGAACTGCTGCTGGTGGCCTCGCCCGCGTTGCTGAAGAACGCCCCGCTGCCCGACGTGCGCGCCATCGCCGGCCATACGCTGCTGCTCTCGCGCAGCAGGAGCCGCGACTGGGACGACTGGAAAAAGCATGCCGGCCTGAAGCGCTCGCGCGCGCAGGCCATGCTGCATTTCGACCATCTGCACTTCGTGTTGCAGGCGGCGGTGGATGGCCTGGGGCTGGCGCTGTCGCCGCTCTCGCTGGCCGACAACGACCTGCGCTCCGGACGGCTGGTCTGCCCGCTGCCGGAGATGCGCATGCCGCTGGCGCCCTATTATCTCGGCATCAGCCAGCAGGCCGGCGCCGAAGCGCAACTGTTCGCCAAGTGGCTCAGCGGTGCTGCCGCCACGGGGTAAGCGCATCCGACAAGCGCCGCATCGCCAGGTCGAACAGGTAGGCGATCAAACCGATCAGCACGATCCCCATCACCACCACGTCGGTGCGCAGGAAGTTCGACGCATTGAGCACCAGTTGGCCCAGGCCCGCCGTGGCCGCCACCATCTCTGCCGCCACCAGCGTGGTCCAACCGAAACCGATGGCAATGCGCAAGCCGGTCAGGATGTCCGGCAATGCCGCCGGCAGGATCACGTGGCGCAGCAGTTGCCAGCGGCTGGCCCCCATCGACAGCGCGGCATGCAATTGCTCGCCCGGCACCCCGGCCACGCCGGCGCGGGTGGAGACCGCGATGGGGGCGAAGCAGGCCAGGTAGATCAGCAGCAGCTTGGCGGTCTCGTCGATGCCGAACCAGATCACGATCAGCGGCAGGTAAGCCAGCGGCGGCAGCGGCCGGTAGAACTCCAGCAAGGGATCGACGATGCCGCGCGCCACCCGGCTGCTGCCCATCAGCAAGCCCACCGGCACCGCCGTCACGGCCGCCAGCAGGAAGGCGCCGAACACCCGCCACAAGCTCCAGGCAATATGCTGCAGCAGCGGCAAACCGCCCTGCACGTTGCCTTCCCATGCCTGCACCGCCGCCTGCCACACCGCCGACGGCGGCGGCAGGAACAGCGGTGCGATCAGGCCGGCGGCCGTCACACCCCACCAGCCCAGCAGCAATGCGATCACGGTAACCGCGGTGATCGCAGTCGTCGGCCCGCTGCCGGGGCGCGGATAGGTGCGCGCCGGCGGCAATGCCGCGGGGATGGCCTGCCGGCTATCGTCCGCGACGGCGATATCCCGGGCGACAATATTGGCATTGCTCATGGCTTGCCTCCCTGGACCAGTTGCAGCAGCCGCTCGCGCCAGGCGATGAACTCCGGCGACGACTTGACCGCGCGCGCGTCGCCGCTCTCGACATAGCGGCGCAGGAAAGGCAATGCGAAATCATGTTCGATGCGGCCCGGCCGCGGCGACATCACGATCACGCGGCTGCCGAGGAACAGCGCCTCTTCGACGCTGTGGGTGATGAAAAAAACCGTCTTGCCGGTCCGCGCCCACAACTGCGCCAACAACTCCTGCACCGATTCGCGGGTGAGCGCATCGAGCGCGCCCATCGGCTCGTCCATCAGCAGCACGCGCGCATCGTTGGCCAATGCGCGGACGATGCCCACGCGCTGCTGCATGCCGCCCGAGAGCTGGTACACCGGCGACGCCGCATGGCGCTCCAGCCCGACCAGCTTCAGCTTCTCGTGCGCCACCGCCAGCCGCTGGGCGCGCCCCAGGCCGCGAAAGCGCAAACCCAGCGCGACGTTATCCGCCACATTCAGCCACGGCATCAGCGCATGCTTCTGGAACACCACGCCCAGCGCCGGGCCCGGCCCGGTAACCGGGACGCCATCCAGCAGCACCTCGCCCTGCGAAGGCCCGATGAAGCCGGCCAGGCAATTGAGCAAGGTGGTCTTGCCGCAGCCGGACGGCCCCAGCGCCACCACGAATTCGCCCGGCGCGATGGACAAGTCGACACCGGCCAACGCCAGCGGATCGTCCGCCCGCGCAGACGCAAAACGCACCGACAAGCGGTGCGCTTCGATCCGTCCGCCGGCGGGTTGGCCGGCGTTCAAGGGAGCGCAATGGCTCACTGCGCCGCCTTGCGTACCCATGTGGCATTGACGCCAGCCGAATAATCCGGCAACACGTTCTGGATCGTGCCCTGGCCCTTCAGGAACGCCGCGGTAGCCGCCAGCGACTTGGCCGCGCCGCCGCCCAGCCACTCGGCCGACGCCTGCTGCTGCAAGGTCGGGAATTCATACAGCGCCAGGCTGGCCGGCACTTCGGCGGCTTCCGCGCCGGACCACTTGGCGACAGCCTTCACCTGCTGCGAGTCGGCGCTCCAGGCAGCCTTGTTCTTGCGGTAGTTGTCGTCGGTCTCGGCCAGCACCTTGACCAGTTCGGTCAGGAAAGCGTCGTTGTCCTTGGCGAATGCCCTGGAGACGACGATGCCGTCGAAGGTGGCCTTGCCGGTTTCACGGGCAATCTTGCCGGAGGTGGTCAGCACGGCGCCATTCTTCTTGGCCTTGGCCAGCACCGGATCCCAGATGAAGGTGGCGTCGATGTCGCCGCGTTCCCAAGCCGCCGCGATCTCGGGCGGACGCAGGTTGACGATCTTCACGCCGCGCGGATCGACCTTGGCGTTTTCCAGCGCCAGCAAGGTGTGAAAGTGCGAGGTCGACACGAACGGCACCGCCAGGCGCTTGCCCTTCAGATCGGCCAGCGAATTGACGCCGCTGCCGTTGCGCGCCACCAGCGCCTCGGCGTCGTTGATGTTGTCGAGGATCCAGAACAGCTGGATATCCAGCCCTTGCGACAAGCCGGAAGCGATCGGCGCCGAACCGGCCTCGCCAATCTGCACCGAACCCGAAGCCAGCGCGCGGATGACGTCGGCGCCGCTGGCCAGCTTGCGGAAGCTCACCTTGTAGCCGGTCTTCTTTTCCAGCGCCTGCGCATCCTGGGCATAGCGCCATGGCACCACCATGTCCTGGTAGGCGATGACGACCTCTTTCGATTGGGCCAGTGCGTTGGTCGCTGCCAGCAGCGTGGCTGAGATTGCCAGGGTCTTCAGGAATTTCTTCATTTTTTGTTCTGGTGGATTTTGGGGATTCCAGTATAGGAAGGCGGCTTTTCTGGAGACACGAATATTTCTGTGGATGCTTATGCGTTTTTTTGAGGGGGGGGGGCTGGGTAGTCTGGTCTTGCTGCGTGCAGATGTACTGGCTCTATGCTTATCTTTCTCCGGTCGCAGCGGAGCGCCGGGGGCGGCCCGGCAGCCGCTCACTTTTCTTGTCTCGCCAAGAAAAGTAAGCAAAAGAAGGC
>NZ_VIUO01000009.1:0-154717 GCF_007828355.1 Herbaspirillum sp. SJZ099
CTTCGGATGTGAATCGCTTTTTCGGCATGGTCTGACTCTCCTTTTCAATAGCATATGAAATTTCAAGTCGGACCAGTTTTTTCAGGTCAGGTCAAGGTTATTAAAGCTATATAAATAGCTTTATTTATATAAACCATCTAACAGTACGGCATCAGTGTATTGATGCCATCTGATTATGCGCATGTACTCCATGGCGCACCAAAGGAGATGTTCTATCAGCTATGACAAGCGCCCTCACCACGACCAGCAGGAAGGCCGCAAGCCTCTTGCGTCAGATGTAAAGGAAGGATGCTGGAAACGTCCTTCCCTTTTTCAGTTTCATGATGTTGAACCTAATTGCCTGTATCGGGCAATCGACAACGATCATAACTGGGATGCATTGGTGGAAACAGATCGCTCTGAGTATGGTGTTGTACAGAACGAGCTGGAGGGTACGTTAAAACGTATTGATAATTTTGTCCGTGCAGTCGGCGAGTGCGATAAGGACGGGTTCGAGATCAATAAAAAGGATGGGAAGATTTACGTCCGTGAATTGACCTTGGGACGTGATTACTTTCGCTTGCTGGGTAGCTTCATTGAAGTCTATTCGGACAAGCTGGTGTATAGCCCCTACGTTGAATTGTTCTTTGATGCGATGAAGGCGATAGGGCTAACCCGCTTTGATGTCTTGCCGGGACCAAGATTTTATTGTCCCGGAGAAAAAATGATTGCGGCGGAAGTATTCAATGTAATCATTGACAAAATCCGTAAGGCATATCGCGATGAAGCGTTTCAGCGTCAGCTTAAATCACGCTCTGCTAATGCGAAGCGAAATTTCGCCAGCAATAGCAAGTTTGCATTGAGGTTGATTGGAGACTGTTCCAAGGTCTTGGTGCTACGCATTGATCTCTACTATACGAAAGCACACACCAAAGGAGTTACTGCCGAGCAGGCGGTTAAAGACCGCCTGCACTTGTTTAATAACATGCGCAATAACAGTTTATTTAACAACAGCATCGGCGTGATCTGGAAGCTTGAATACGGCCAGCATAGAGGAAATCATTTTCATCTGATGTTCTTCTTCAATGGTCAGGAGCGGCGCAGCGGAGATTGGTTGGCAGACCAAATTGGCAAATACTGGGCTGAGAAGATCGTCCCCGGCAAAGGGGCGTATCACAACTGCAATCGTGATAAACGTCAGTATTGGAACTGCGGGATTGGCATGATTCTCCACACCGATTCCAAGAAAATCCGTGATCTACTCACGGCAATTTCCTATCTGACGAAGAAGGATCAGTACGTAATGGCAAAGCGAAGTAAAAAGTGCCGCACGATAGGCCGCAGTGAAATGGGGCCTATCAACAAAAAAAGGGTTGGTCGTCCAAGAAAGTCGGAACTTGATTTGTCAGGGTTTGTGGTGCCTTGACTGACCTGACGGCTATTAGGATTGAAATACTCGACCCATGACGACAGATGGTGGATCAGGGTCTACCATCTGTTTCATATCTCAAAAGAGGTTGCACTCCAGCTTCTTCTGTACGGGGAGGACTTTCGCAGCATCGCTCTTGGGGAGGGTGATGCTCTTTCCTGAAAATTCAACCACGGCGTCAGCCTTGCGCAGATCGTCGATAAGTGTGACGAAATTCTGCGTCCCTACGCGGCTATCGGCGTCAAAGGGGCCATTGAAGGTATGTCCATTTACACTGATGGTGAATTGCTTGATAGACGCATTATTCTTGAGTTGATTCAGCGCTACCGAAGCGTAAGCATTAGCGCTACCGTCCTGAGTAGGGCAGCCGATATAAAGACGATACCCTTGGGTATCAACGAAATATTCTAGGTTGCCCTGGCCAAAGCCTTCCGTCCAGCGTCCTTGGACAGCTAGAGCAGGAAGGCAGAACATGCAAAGCAGAATACTCAGGGTTGTTGATTTCATAGTGGTTCCTTGTGAGTGGCCAAAAAATAATCAGGTCTATTTTTGACGATTCTTGAATCGTTGCTCTGTGCGATCCTTTCGACCGGCAATCCCTGTGACAACTTTGCCAGTCAAGATAATCGTATTGGCGGCTGCAACACCTGCGATTTTGGCGGCTGATTTTGCTTTTTCTCCGAAGCCAAAGGAGAACCGGTATTCATCGAGACTGTTTTTGAAATTTAGAAAATCCATTGATAACCATCCTTAGTCGAGGTGGGCGCATCTTAAGAAAAAAAACGCCATCACTAGGACGGCGTTAGTGGGGGAAAGGTTGGAAGCTGATGCCTAGTCGTTGGTCAGTCGGCAGAAGACGTGAGCACCGTATTCAATGATTAGCCGGCTCGATTTGCTTGAGTGTCTTCAGAACCGCATTTCGGACAAGTGGCAGCATCTGCCTGCCGGTCATTTTCATGGCCTGCTTCCCATTCATGACCGCAATCCTCGCAAACATGGTTGTACGGGCGCATTTTTTCTCCTAAAAGTTATTAATCGAATAATGAAAATTCTGGCCTTGATTTCTCCAATGGGTCGTAAAAGCCGTGGCCGTTTTAGCATCATAGCGCGACGATTCAACGCATGGCAAGAGTTTCGGCAAAACAGGACAAAGATCATCTGCTCGTGCATTTCGGCGAGGCAGTACGCGCACGCAGACTGGCGTCTGCTCTTTCTCAAGAAGCGCTTGCGGATTTTGCTGAGATAGATCGATCCCATATGGGAAAGATTGAACGCGGCGAACGAAATGTCACATTTTTGAATATTGTTCGAATTGCCAAGGCCATGGATTGCAAACCTTCTGATTTACTAATCGATGCGGGTTTGTAGGGCTATTATTGAATGCGATCTTTCCTCTAGAGAAATTGACAACAAAAAATGCCTACAGCCCCGTAAGGACTGTAGGAATTTAAATTGCGACGCACGCGTTTAGGACTTGCTAAAGGCGTGACCACATTCCTGGCACTCGTGGTTGTTGAGTATGTTGTTATCGATGGCTTTGCCAGCAGCCGCACCAGCCACACAACCAGCCGTGCCACCCAGTAATGCGCCCATCAGCGCGCCCATCAATCCACCTAGCGCGGAACCGACTGGGCCAGCGACCATCCCCAACACAGCACCAGTTTCAGCGCCGCCTAATGCAGCGATGGCACTCCCTACGGCACCAGCAGTAGCGCCAAGAGTACTTCCCACCTTGCGACCAAAATTGCGGGAAAGAAGGCGCTGCGAACCGCAGCGCGGACAATGGATTGAGTTATGCATATATCAGCCTAGACAAAGTTTCAGGAGAGCTGCTTCTCAGGTGTTCTTGGGAAATGCTCAGTCTAGTGATATATGTCTGAAAAAATTTGCTTTGCTGGCTTACAGGGCGCCGCCACTGGCACCCGCTTGCTTTGCGTTGTTACCATTGACGATGGCGAAATCTTGCGCCTCCTGTAAATGGCTATTTTGGGATTTGTATGGCTGACCGCGATCAAGGTGCCTCGCAGCTAGATGGGAGAACAACTCTCCCCCAGAATCTGATTAGCCTTCATCTTGCCGAAGAACTACTTCGAGAAAAAGCCATTGGCCTCATCATGCGAGATGAGCGCCTAATATTGCACGTATGGGGGTGAGCAGGAACTAGGGCGCAGGTTTGCGCATGGCTGCGACCATGCCCCGGATAAGTATTGCAACTGAAGGGATGGTGAGCTGGATTACTATGGCCATAAGAAGCGTCAAGCCCTGGAGCACACGGGCAAGCCACCTCCGGTCAAAGCGATGCTATAGCCGCGAAATACTGCTCCCTTGCTTTCTCTTTATACAAGAGTCGTTACAGGAACAGAGCTAAAACCTCACGAATCATGTTCGCGCAATTCAATGCCATGTTTCCACCGATATCCAATCGATAGTGATAAAACTTAGCGCCGGCGCCAACTGAACCGACGTATTCAAGTCCCACATTTCCATTAGTGGCGGGAGAAATCCAAATGCCAACTGGCGCGCCGATCGCAATGACATGACTGATGACTTGGTATCTATCCGTTTCTTCAATCTTTGGCTTATATTTCACCTCCCCAATCCCAAGCACTGTTCTACCTTTTTTAAATATCAAATCCGGTTTGATAGGGAAGCGTTTATTGTCAACAAAGAGAGGGTGCTGATTGCTAGATGCGTTGCCATCCAGAACGGCGATTGAATTTTCTCGCAACGATGAGCGGAAGGTATTTCTGACAAAGCTCTCAAAAATTCTATCTAGTGAAAAAAGGAACGAAGGCATCTCGCTCCCTTGGGCATCGTATGAAAATCCAATTTTAGTAAAGCCGGACATGACACCATACACTGTAAGCGCACCGTCATAGGCATCTCTGACCCACATTGGCAGTGACTGCGACGATGCTTCATCGCCCAACTGCATTGGCTGAGAATTTATGTTGTTTAAGGTGCGCAGCGCATCAAGTATTAATCGACGCTCTTTATCCCAACTAGCGTTTCGAGGAATGAGGCGTAGAAATGTGACGCACGCCGATTTAACAAGCCTATTAGCAAGGAGATTCGACGAGAACGTGAAGGTATCAGATACTACGTTTACATCATCTCCACGGGAAAGGAAATTCGTAACTGTTCTACCGAAATTTACTTTCGGTTTGAAATGTCCCCGATAGGGCTCTTGGTAATAGCCGCGCGCTGCACCAACCGTCAAAATTTTTTCAAGGTAGTGGCAGAACGCTTTTGCAAGCAATAAGTGTGGTGCCGAGACGTTCGATGTTTGGTATGAACGCAGAACTGGAAGTAACCGATCATATGTTTCATCGCTAATTGTCAGCATTGCCCACAGGTTCTCAAGCGGGAACTTCGGCCGAAGATTTAGTACTATTTCAGCAGTTAGAGGCAAATAGCCAATTAAGCCCAATGCCTTGAGCTCTATGCCGGTTACCACTTCACGAAGCTCTACCGCAGACAACTGTCGAGTCTCAGGTAGTAGCCGTGACTGTCCGTGAGAGTCAACCAAGTCGCTGCGAGGGAATATTCGCGCTTCCCTCTCATGCAGGTCGATGACTCGTGCGCGTGCGATTTGCACTGTTGCCAATGCTATGCCTCTTGCCCTGTTTGAGGAAGATCGCCCATTTCGCCAGCATCATCTTGCGTTTTCAGTAACGCTTCAATCTCTGTAGAGGTTGCTTCGAACGTTGGTCGATCGTGCATGTAGGCTCGCCTCAGCGCTAAGCGAACGCGACCACTCCAAACCTGTGCTAGGTCATCGAGAGAACGGATTTTAAGAAAGCTTGTGTGCCCAAAACCATTTGGGAAAGCCTGATTCAAAATATTGAAAACATGCACCGTGCGATTAATAGTCCCTTGAGGAACTCCTTCGCTTTGTAAGTGATTTTTCAGAACTGCGCCATCAGGATCCACTTCTATAACCCAAAATCTGCGGAGCAACGCATCATCCAAATCCGTCACTGAACGGTCGTAGGGGTTGGCCGTAGCAATGACAACAAGATTTTTGGGTATCACTGCGCATTTACCAGAAAATGGCAATGTAAATTCAATATCTCGATAGTCAACTTCCAAATACGTAAGTACCTCACCAAATATTCGGGCCACGTCCCCACGATTCAACTCATCAATAACGGCAACAAACATTTTTTCAGGATTGTCAGCCGCTAGTTCGCAGAAGTTTAAAAATAACCTAGAAGCTAATTCATACCGAATTCCAGTACCGTCTGTTGCTGGTATAGGACGGAAACCTTCAACAAAATCATCGTATCCGATGGCAGGGTGAAACTGCAGAAACAAAGTTCTCTTATTATCGTTTTCTGTGAGGCTCAATGCCAACTGTCTGGCGTACCTCGTCTTGCCGGTGCCCGGAGGCCCAGCGAGCAGAAATGCAAGGCTTTCTTGTGCTTGGATGGCCGCCATTACAGTGGCAAATACAGGATCATCTGGGCTCAGCCCAGCACTATTCTCAACGACAGCTTCTTCCGTTGCAATGGGTACAGGATTTGCTAAGAACGCTACCAGTTTTGGGGCAAGTTGTTGCAAAAATTGATCATTCGTTGGCCGCTCTCTGAGCAGGACTGGCCAAGGAACAGCAGGGGTTGTTAGTTTGAACCTTCCTTTATACGCTGGCTTGAAGTCAGCTAATTCCAGTTCATTTTGTAATAAATGACGCAGAAGAGCTGGCCAATCATTAACTTCATCTGGAATTCCTTCAAAAGCGAATAGCCATATTAAGAAGTCTTCAAATCTAAATGTTTCAGGTAATTCTTGTTCAAATCGAGGTTGAAACGCATCCGTCAACATCGTGATGGCCTTTTCTCCCTCGATCAGGCCCTGAAGTCGCATTTCCCTATAGCCACGTGAGGAGAATAAATTTCCCCACATTTTGGTGTCTTGGCGGATGATGTAATCGCCAGCGAACTCCCCCCTGTCCCAAGCTATGCCCTTTAGTCTGGGCCTTAGCAGGTTATTCCCACGGGACATGGGGGGGAGGTCGAGGCGGCTCCCGTTAAAGTACCGATCTAAAAATTGGTCGGTTCCCAATTTTTTAGACATGTCAACAAGGGCGTCGGTGCCAACATCATTTGCGGCAAATACGAATGCGGGGAGAAGCCAGTTGGCGCTATAGTTTTGTAGTCTTTCGATCGCTTGCTGGATCGTTGGTATATCAAAATAGCGCAATGGTTACTCCACTTTTGATTTGCCTGGTTTTCGGAAGTTTTTTCTATTTCCAACCCAACTTCCCCAAGCTGGTGATGGTTGATTTAGACGCTCTTGCAAATATTTCCAAGAAGCGGATTCGTGTCCGTCTGCTTCGAGAGCTGATTGGATATAGTCAACATAATCCGTACTCATGTCAATTCCAACAACATTTCGATCATTTGCTAAAGCGGTGAAGATAGTTGTTCCACTCCCAACGAACGGATCAAGCACGTGCCCACCAACTGGGCTGCCTACTTGAATGCAGCGACGAACTAGCTCCGTTGGAAATGCCGCATTGTGATTTGCTCTGCGACTCCGTTCAATTGGAATGTTCCAGACGTCCTCTTCAACCAGCATTGATCGGTCAAAGCTATAAAAACGACTCTTGGTGAACATGAATACAAATTCATATTGTCGATGCGGTCGATCCCTTGCTGTGGGTTCGACAAACGCGTTGCAACGATTCCAGATAATAGAGCTTCGCAGAGTCCAACCGCGCTCTTGCATGGCAAATGCAACTTTCCAAGGAATTCCGATCATACTTTTCTTGGGAATATCCCAGCCAGACATATCAACCGGTCGTACCTTAGTCCGAAAAAAATTACGTGATGAGCATTTGGGATCGCTGCCGTGAGGCTGGCCGTTACCGGAATAATAGGTATCGCCAATATTTAGGAAAAACATACCCTCAGGGTGAAGTGTCCGTTTAACTTCATCGAATACCACCATGAGTTTTTCTATATAGGCGTCGACGGATTCTTCGTGACCCAGTTGACCTTCATATCCATAGTCACGAACCCAATAGTAAGGGGGCGAGGTAACCGCTACGTTGAAAGTGTCGGCCGGTAGCTGTCGAAGAGAGGCGGCTGAATCGCCTTGGATCAGTCCAGCGACATGCTGGGCGCCAGTCATAAAGCTATATCGATTGCTTGTGGTGGCAGAGGTTAATAACTTACTATTTTCATTTCTGACCAACTCTGCACTGCTGGTGTTTGAACTCATTTTTTCCTTTTAAATTCGCATGACTTACATTCCGAGTCGCGTGCTGCAAATCGGAGAACATGTTTAATATGCGAAATATTCATTTCGCACGATCAGGGTTGTTTTCGTTCGGCGGAGGCGAACAGGTCAACCTGGCCTTGCTGCTGCTTCTCGGTGAATGCGCGCATGAAGTCTCTTAGCACATCGGCAGCCGGTCGTTTTTGCGCACGACAAGCCTGCACAAATGCTTCGCGCAGCTCCTTTTCCACCCGGATACGCATTCCGCAGTCTTTAATTGACATTTTTAAATGGTAGCATGTGGATACACAGCTGTGTATCCATTTTGCCTCTATTATCCGAACGGATGCTGCACCTTCAAAATCGTACATCTCCCCCAGGACTCTAAAATTGTTTGCTATTGAATATGGCAGGGCGTCAGTTGAATCACTCTACACCTTTACGTAAGGTGTCTAGGTAATCCGCCCATCGCTGCATCATCCGCTTGCGTTCGGGTAGATGAGACGTCCGGTTATAGGCTCGCCCGTTAGGATCGCGGATCGCGTGAGCCAATTGGTGCTCAATGAGATCGGGCCGTTCTCCAAGAACTTCATCCAGAATGGTGCGAGCCATCGCCCGGAAGCCATGAGCAGTCATCACTTCTTTGGTGTAGCCCATGCCCCGCAAGGCTGCATTGACGGTGTTCTCGCTCATGCAGCGTTCGCCCGTTCGGATACTGGGGAAGACGTAACGCCCATGTCCGCTAAGGGCATGGAGGCCGCGCAGCACATCTATCGCTTGAGTAGGCAGAGGAACTAGATGCTCTACCCCCATCTTCATCTTGGTGGCAGGAATACGCCATTCGGCAGTATCAAGGTCAAACTCTGACCACTCGGCAGCGCGTAGCTCGCCCGGTCGGACGAAAACCATTGGAGACAGCTTGAGCGCCGCTACGGTGTATGGGTGGCCGGTATATCCGTAGATAGCGCGCAGCAGTTCCGCTACCTGCTTGGGTTCCGTGATGGCTGCAAAGTGCCCCTTGGGGACGGCGGCCAACGCGCCGCGCAGGTCTGTGGTTACGTCGCGTTCGGCTGCTCCTTCAGCCACTGCAAACCTGAAAACCTGGCCGCATATCTGCTTAACTCGATGCGCGGAGTCGATAGCGCCTCTTGCTTCCATTCTGCGGACGGCGGCGAGAACGTCACGCGGCCCGATGGTTGAAATGGCCTGTTTGCCGATGACCGGGAACACGTTGCTTTCCAGCCAGTTCGTGATTTTCTCTTGTGTGGTGGCAGCGCGATTTGCTGCCGTCTTGGAAAGCCATTGGCGGGCGACAATCTCAAAGGTGTTTCCTGATGCGATGATTTGAGCCTGCTTCATGTCTCGCTTGCTTTGGGCGGGATCAATGCCTTCTGCCAGCAGTTCGCGAGCTTCCTCCCGGCGCTTTCTAGCCTTGGCAAGAGAAACTTCGGGATAGACGCCTAAAGCCAAGGTCTTGCGTTTGTTCAAGTGACGATAGTCCAAGCGCCAGTATTTCCCTGTCGCCTTCACGAGAAGATACATGCCACCGCCATCTGCGTATTTGTCGCCATTGGATTTAATGGGCTTTACTTGCTTCACAAAGGTATCAGTCAGGGACATAGCGTGTTTGACGGTATCTGGAATTGGTGGGGAGGGAGATACCGTCAAAAATGACGGTATTAATCTTGGATGTAATGCTACTGTCGTGGACAAACTTGGACAACAAAAAGCCCGCTGTGTCAGCAGACACGCGGGCTTAAAAACATCGTTGGACTTCTTTAAATCTTCAGTTGGTGCCTGAGACCGGAATCGAACCGGTACGCCCCCTCGCGGGTAAGCGGCGGATTTTAAGTCCGCTGTGTCTACCAATTTCACCACTCAGGCGTGTGGAAACGGCGCTGGCCGCCGAAAAAGGATCGCATTATAGCAGCGAGTCGCCGCAGTTCCGCCGATTGTTTTGCCGAACCACGAATAAAACCGCCCGTCGGCAAAGATGGCTGCCTGACACCGGCTTGGCCGCCGGATGCGAGGCGAAGCGAGCAGGACGATCAAGAAAGAGGTAACCGATGAAGAACCCGGTTATCCGGAATCATGGAGACACGCCCGTCAGCGCTTGAGCAATTCCAGCGCATCTTCGGCCACGCTGCGCAAATTGGTAATGGTGGCATTGAGGGCGGCCAGCTCGGCCGCCGTAGGTGGCTGATCCATGCCGTTCTTGACAAGGGATGCCTTGATGATGGTGGCTGCCATTTGCCAGGCAGCCTTGTTGTGCGCATCAATCAATTCCTTCTGGATGCGCTCCAATTCCACTTTCTGATTTTTATCCATTGCTATCTTTAACAAGGAAGTTATTCGAATCCGTCCGGGTCGCGGGCAGATTCACGATAGTTCTGATGGAAAACGATACCATTGAATTATTAGGCCTTACTAACAGCACGGTAATTTCATAAGCGATTTTACGCATGCAAGCCGGAATTTGGCGAGGCATTTCGACATTCCCGCCAAATGGCAGAACTCATTGCAACAACAGGCATTAGATGCGTTCTGATTTCCGTGCGCCTCCGATGCCTAAAATGCAGCGCCGGAACACATCAATGCCCTGCCGTTCGCAGCCCCGCCACCAGCTCTCGCGTCAGCTCTGCTGCCGGGATCTCTTTACATCCGTCTGCGTTCTGTCCCGCCCACATCGAAGTGAAATCGTCGCGCCCGGCAGCCTCGGCCTTGGCGCGCAAAGGAGCGATGCCCGACGTCGCCAACGGGAATGCCGGCGCTTCCGCACTGATCGGCCCCAGCTCGCGCATCGCACGATTGACGATGCCGCGCGCGGGACGTCCGGTAAACAAATTGGTCAAGGCCGTATGGCGCGCGCGTTCGCTCTTCAACGCGGCGCGATGCAGTGCGCCGGTAATCGCTTCCGGACACAGCATGTAGGCTGTGCCGACTTGCACGCCGGCCGCGCCCAGCGCCATGGCCGCCGCCACGCCGTTAGCGTCAGCAATGCCGCCGGCGGCAATCACGGGCAGTTTCACGGCGCGGGCGATCTGCGGCACCAGGCAAAATGTCCCGACCTGGGTCGTCAGGTCGTCGGAAAGGAAAATGCCGCGATGGCCGCCTGCCTCCACGCCTTGGGCAATGATGGCATCGACGCCGCGTTCGGCCAGCCACTTCGCCTCTTCCACCGTGGTGGCCGAAGCGATGATGCGCGCGCCCCAGCTGCGCAGCCGCTGCATCAGCTCCGGCGCCGGCAGCCCGAAATGGAAACTGACCACCTTGGGCTTGAATGCCTCCAGCAAATCGGCCACCTCAGGACTGAACGGCTGGCGGCCAGGGCCTGCGGCAATGGACGAGGCATCGATGCCGAACTCTTCATAATATGGAGACAAGGCCCTGCGCCAACGCTCCTCGTGGACGGCATCGGGCTCAGGATTGGTATGGGCGAAAAAATTGACGTTGTAGGGCTTATCCGTGGCCGCGCCCAGCTTGCCGAGCTCCTCGGCCAGCGCCGCTGGCGCCAGCATGGCGCCAGGCAGGGAGCCGAGCGCGCCGGCGTTGGATACGGCCGCCGCCAGCCCATGCAGTTGAACGCCGGCCATCGGCGCCTGGATCAATGGATGTTCGATGCCGAAGAGAGTTTGCAATGAATTCATAGGATGCGCCCGAGGATTGTTTGGCGAGCTCTGCAGAAAAAGCGCTTGAGAAGCGCTTATCCGGCGCGCCGACAGACATGATGCCAAACAGGATAGCAGGCCTGGCGCGCAATCGCAGCATCCGGCGCGGCGGCAAAACGCTGCAAACAAGTGGAAAGCGCGCACATGCACGGCAGATCGCCATCGTTTCTGGCGCTTACGGCTCCGTTACCGATATTTACGAACTCTTCGAACCCATCGCGCATCGAATCCCTTACAATTCAGGCCACCTGTTGTCGGAGATTTGTTGCATGCCCCGCCCGCGCTTTCCTTATCCCCTGCTCCTGATTGCCGTGTTCTCTTTGGGCCTGTCGGCCTGTTCCACCGACAAGGCCGCGTTCTACCACCAGGAAGAATTCAGCGACACCAGCGCCTTCTCGCGCAGTTTCCCCGGCACCGAAAAGGCGGTCTGCGAAGCCGCCCGCCGGGCGTTGCTGGGCCAGGGCTATGTCATCAGCAAGACCACCGAAAACACCATGGATGGCAACAAGAGCTTCCAGCCGGCCAGCGACAAACATATGGAAATCGCGTTCCATGTCGTGTGCGCCTCCAATGGCAACGGCAAAAGCTCGACCATGTTCGTCAGCGCCACCCAGGATGGGTTCGCCTTAAAGAAGAGCAACACCTCCGCCAGTCTTGGCGTGGGCGTGCTAGGGTCGGTCTCGATGCCTTTCGGCTCCAGCGACGATTCCCTGGTGCGGGTCTCCAGCGAAACCATTCGCTCCCCGGATTTCTATGACCGTTTCTTCAGTGCGGCCGAGCGTTACCTGCTGGTCGATACCGAAGAAGACGATCAAGCGCAACCGAAAAAATAGCCGCTCTCAGGCGGCCGGCATCGGTGAAATCAGGTGATGAAGACAATAAAAATGGCGGCCCGGGCCGCCATTTTTGATAGGCTGGATCATTGCAGACCCAGCCGTCCTGCCGCACATCAACGATGCCAGTACGGAGGCGGCGGCGGACGGTGCCAATGGCGATGGCGGCGATAGTAGTCGCGCTCGACATACACCGGCGCCGGGTTCACATAGTAGACCGGGGCCGGCCGGACATACACCGGCGGCGGCGCGACATACACCGGCGCGGGCTGGACATATACCGGCTGCGGAGCTGCGTAATAGGCGCCCGGAACGCCGATATTCACGCCGATCGAGACATGCCCGGCCATGGCCGGCGCGGCGGACAGGCCGGCCACTGCCGCGATGGCAAACATGCCGGCAATCATGGGAATCGACTTTTTCACGATAGCTCCTTTATCCATTCTGAAATACGTATCCAGAATATATGCTCCGGCGCGATGCCCCGCTAGAGAAAAGGCGTAATGTTTGTAAGCAAATGCTTCACAAGCATCAGGAAAATTAACACCAGGCAATCCGATCCGGCGCGCAACAGGCTGGTTGACCGCTGCGCGCCGGATCGTGGCCCAATCAGGCCGCGTTCAACGACGGCTTGGCGCCTTCGGCAGCCCTGATTCCTGCCAGTTTGGCGACAGTCGTCGCGCAGGCATGGGCCGCTTCGCGTCCCTTGACCAAGAAATGCTCATGGAAGAAGGTTTGATGCTCGCCATGCGAATGGAAATGATGCGGCGTCAATACGGCCGAGAAAACCGGCACTTCGGTTTCCAGCTGGACTTGCATCAGCGCCGAGACCACCGACTGGGCGACGAAATCATGGCGATAAATACCGCCGTCGACGACCAGGGCGCTGGCAACCACGCCGGCATACTTCCCGCTCTTGGCCAGGACCTTGGCATGCAACGGGATTTCAAAAGCTCCCGGCAGCTCGAAGAAATCGATGCTGTCGGCGGGCCAGCCCAGCCTGGCGATTTCCTCGGTGAAGGCAATGCGGCACTGGTCGACGATCTCCTTGTGCCAGCTGGCCTGGACAAAGGCGATGCGCTTGCCGTGGTCGGCATGGCCGGCAGAAAAACGCGGATGGGAGATGGCGTGGGACGCGGTTTGCGATACTGCTTGAGGTGCGGCTTGAGATGTGGCTTGAGACACGGTTCAGGACTCCTGTTCGATGAATAAACAGGGCGTGGGAATGCGCGGCCGCACGCGCTACGCGCGTGCGCGGTATCGCGCATCCCGTTCTCTTTCATCCGGACTGTGACCGTCGGCCCCGGGATCGCACCAGGTCTGCTGACCCCGGCGCCGAAAGGAATCGGCATGCCGGGCGCTCGCGGGCTACATGCCAGCGCCGTACAGGCGCTGCATGATCACCGCCGGTGGGGAATTGCACCCCGCCCCGAGAACTTGTTGCCGCGCCTCGGGCGCAAACCCCATCGGCGCGGCAAACGGGACTTTATCATGGCCTGGCGAATGCTGCAGAGCGCCATGGATCTTGGCCACCGGCTCCTGCGCGCCCGCCAGTCCGCCGGACTCAGGCGCCCTGCCCCAGCGCCCCCAGCATGCCGCGGGCAATCTCGCGCTCGCCCATGATTACCTGGTTGGCGCCGTGCTTCTCAAGATGCTCGATTTCGGCATCGGAATGGGCCCGCGCCACCACCTGCAGGTTAGGATTGGCGGCACGCGCATGCTCGATCAACTGGCCGGCTTCGAATGCATCGGGAATGGCTACCAGCAGCCAGCGCGCGCGTTCGATGGCGGCCGGCTCCAGCAGATCGGCCTGCGCGCCATTGCCATACAACACCGGGATGCCTTCGGCGCGCAAGGCTTCGACATTCTCGATCTGCGCCTCGATCACCACGAAGGGCCTGCCCTGGGCCCGCAATTGCTCGCCAATGCCACGTCCGACGCGGCCGTAACCGACCAGCACCACATGGCCTTCGAGATCGACTGCCTGCTGTGCCGCTTCGGCCGGCGCCTCGACGCCTTCGCGGGCTTCCAGACGCGCCTTGAGGCGGTCCAGCAGCGAAAACAGCAGCGGGTTGATGAGGATGGAAAGAATCGCGCCGCCCAGGATCAGGTCGCGTGCCATTGGCGACAGCAGGTCCAGCGAAATGCCCAGCGTCGCCAGGATGAAGGAGAATTCGCCGATCTGCGCCAGACTGGCGGAGATGGTCAGCGCAGTCGACATCGGGTGGCCGAAAATACGCACGATCAGCAATGCCGCCAGCGATTTGCCGACCACGATGATCAGCACGGTGGCCAACACCAGCAACGGTTCGCGCAGCAATATCGACGGGTCGAACAGCATGCCCACCGAGACGAAGAACAGCACCGCGAAAGCGTCGCGCAACGGCAATGACTCTTCCGCGGCGCGGTGGCTGAGTTCGGACTCCGACAAGATCATGCCGGCGAAGAAAGCGCCCAGGGCGAACGATACCCCGAACACATACGCCGAACCCAATGCGAACCCGAGCGCGATCGCCAGCACCGCCAGGCGAAACAGCTCACGCGAACCGGTATCGGCAATCCGCTCCAGAACCCACGGAATCACCCGGCGCCCCACGATCAGCATCACTGCCACGAAGGCCACCACCTTGCCCAGCGTCATACCCAGCGTCAGCAGCAAGGCATTGCCGCTCATGGCCTCGCCCTTGCCGCCGAGGATGCCGCTCAACGCCGGGATCAGCACCAGCGCCAGCACCATCGCGATGTCTTCCACGATCAGCCAGCCCACGGCAATGCGCCCGCGCTTGGTTTCCACCAGGCGCCGCTCCTGTAGCGCCGTCAGCAACACCACCGTGCTGGCCACCGACAAGGCCAGGCCGAACAGGAATCCCTCCCCGACCGGCCATCCCAGCGCCCATCCCAACCCCATGCCAAGCAAGGTGGCGATGGCGATCTGCGCCACGGCGCCAGGAATGGCGATGTTCTTTACCGAGAGCAGGTCCTTGAGCGAAAAATGCAGGCCGACGCCGAACATCAGCAGGATCACGCCGATCTCGGCCAGCTCCTGCGCCAGGTCGGCATCGCCGACGAAACCCGGCGTGAACGGGCCGATCGCGATACCGGCGACCAGGTAGCCGATCAGCGGCGGCATCTTGAAACGATTGGCCAGGGTGCCGAAAATGAACGCCAGCACCAGGCCACCGACAATGGTGGCGATCAGCGGGGTGTGATGAGGCATCAGTCAATGGTCCTTTCGAGGTGGATGATTTGAATTGTTTTTTGGAACGGCAGCACAAAAGACGGCAGAGACTGCACCGGCGACGGCCTAAAGACTATCACGGACGCCTCCGGCCGTCCGCACGGCGCATGGCGCGACGCCGTGCGGACGGCAGCGCCGATCAACGGCGCGCCTGCAACGCGGCGATGCGCGATGCCAGCGGCGGGTGGCTGGAGAACAGGCCCAGCCACGACTCGCGGCCGGAAATGCCGGATGCCTGCAGGTTCTGCGGCAAGCCGTCAGGCTGCATGCCGCCCAGGCGGCGCAAGGCATTGATCATCGGCGCATTGGAACCCATCAGGGCAGCGGCGCCGGCGTCGGCGCGGAATTCGCGCTGGCGCGAAAAATACATGACGATGACGCTGGCCAGGATGCCGAACACAATCTCGCAGACGATCACGGTCACCATGTAGCCGATGCCCGGTCCGGACTGCTCGCTGTTGCGGCGCAAGGCCGAGTCGACGAAATACCCGACCGCGCGGGCGATGAACATGACGAAGGTATTGACCACGCCCTGGATCAGCGTGAGCGTGACCATGTCGCCATTGGCGATGTGCGCCACTTCGTGCGCCAGCACCGCCTCGACCTCCTCCTTGGTCATCCCCTGCAGCAGGCCGCTGGACACCGCCACCAGCGAATTGCTTTTGCTGGCGCCGGTGGCGAAGGCATTCGGCGGGCCGTCATAGACAGCGACTTCCGGCATCGGCAACCGGGCGCGAGTGGCCAGGCTTTGGACGGTATTGACCAGCCACAGTTCAGTGGAATTTTGCGGCTGCTCGATCACGCGCGCGCCGGTCGACCACTTGGCGATCGTCTTGGACATGAGCAGCGAGATAAAGGAGCCGCCAAAGCCGATCAGCGCACAGAACGCCAGCAGCATGCCGAAATTCATGCCATTGGCGGTCAGGTAGCGATTGATGCCGAGCAGGCTGGCGGTAAAGCTCAACACCAGCATCACGGCAAGGTTGGTGACGAGGAACAGGATGATGCGTTTCATGGTTTTTCCCGATTGAATGATGATGCGCCCGCTCCCGTGCGGAATGGGCGGCAGACGAAACCATGCGCAGGCGCGCCGGCGGCACAGCCGCCGCGCACGCCGTCAGCGCACGAAAAATGAAATCAGGCTAATGGGGGCGGACGCAACTGGTCGCGCAGGAAGGACAGCCAGCCCGACGGGGCCGTGAAGAGATGGGGGAACGGTTGCCAGGAGGCGTCCGGCGTGGCAATGCGCGCCGGCATGGTATGGTCTTCGCTCTCCGCCTGGGGGGCGGGGAAATCGCCGTCCTCGTCGCCGAGGCCCGGCTGGTCGGCGGCAGAGACGGAGACAGCCGGTTGCGGCAATTCCGCCGCCAGCACGGCGCCCATGGCAACGGCGAGCATGTCCTGTGCCGCATCGGCCGCCGGGGCGATGCCGTCCGCAATAGAACCGGAGGAACCGTGGGAGCCGAGCAATGCCGCCGCCCCCGGTTCCCACGCGCAACGTTGCTCCTGCCCGCCGGCAATTGCCGGCGGCAGGTCGCCAACCGTCGCCGCCAGCAATTGCAGCGGGAGCAGGAAGGTCAGCAGCAGTAACAGCAATCGTCGCATCGTTTCGTTGTTGGAAAGGAATCATGCCAGGCTATCAACAGGCCTGCGGCAGCCCGGCATTATACGCAAATGCGCGCCGATCCTGAGCGGGCCTGTCCCCCGGATGAAAAGTTACTCACAGAAGCTGTGAACAAGTCTGTGGACAAGCAGTTATCGGGTATCGGACATCCTTTCACGGCAAGGGTTTCCAATAATTTGCCCGTAATTTGGACACGCCGGCGGATAAAACTGCGGCGCCGCAAAAGATGCCATTTTGTCATGCCAGCCCCCTCTCCTCGGCGCGGCATGGCGCAAGCGTCGGCGCCGGCCCACAAAAAAGGAGGCCCGAAGCCTCCTTGCTTGTGCGGCCAGATGCGCGCCTGGTCAGCAGCAGCGCCCCACCCGCCCTTTCCCGCCGTAGCGCGCTTCCTGCCTTTCGCGGAAGAACTCCTCATAACTCATCGCGCGTTGGTCGGGATGGGCATGCTTCATGTGGGCAACGTAATTGTCGTACTCCGGCATGCCGACCATCAGGTTCAGCGTGCGACCGGCCTGGCGGCGCCAGGCCAGCAGTTGCGCGAGCGCTCCCGAGATTTTCATGGCCGGGCTCCTGTCACGGTTGCACGGCAGCTGCCGGCAGGGATTCATACGGCGCTTCCCGCACGCTGGGCTGACTGGCCGCACGCGCCTTGAGCACGGTACGGATGCCGAACACCAGCACGCTCACCATCACCAGCATGAACATCGCCGCCAGGCCGGCATCGATGTAATCGTTGAAGATCACCTGGCGCATCTGTTCGATCGACTTGGCCGGCGCCAGCAGCTTGCCTTCGTCCAGCGCGGCCTGGTACTTGGCGGCATGCGCCAGGAAACCGACGCGCGGATTGTCGTCGAACACCTTCTGCCAGCCGGCCGTCAGGGTGCATGCCAGCAGCCACACGGTCGGCGCCACCGTCACCCAGGCGAAGCGGTCGCGCTTCATCTTGAACAGCACGCAGGTGGCCAGGACCAGCGCGATGCCTGCCAGCATCTGGTTCGAGATGCCGAACAGCGGCCACAGGGTATTGATGCCGCCCAGCGGATCGACCACGCCCTGGTACAGGAAGTAACCCCAGCCGGCCACGCACAGGCCGGTGGCGATCAGGCTGGCGGCCCACGAGTCGGTGCGCTTCATCGGCGGGATGAAGGCGCCCAGCAGGTCCTGCAGCATGAAGCGGCCGGCGCGCGTGCCCGCATCCACCGCGGTCAGGATGAACAGCGCTTCGAACAGGATGGCGAAGTGGTACCAGAACGCCATCATCGCCTCGCCGGTCACGCCGGAGAGGATCTGCGCCATGCCGACCGCCAGCGTCGGCGCGCCGCCGGCGCGCGAGATGATAGTGTGCTCGCCGACCGCCTGCGCGGTGTGGGTCAGCATCTCGGGCGTGATGTGGAAGCCCCATTGCGAAATCACCTGGGCCACATTCTCCGGCGTGGTGCCGATCAGCGCGGCCGGGCTGTTCATGGCGAAGTAGATGCCCGGCTCGATGCAGGAAGCGGCGATCAGCGCCATGATGGCGACGAAGGATTCCATCAGCATCGCGCCGTAACCGATGAAGCGCGCGTGCTTTTCATTTTCCAGCAACTTGGGCGTGGTGCCCGAGGAGATCAGCGCATGGAAACCGGAGACGGCGCCGCAGGCGATGGTGATGAACAGGAACGGGAACAGCGAGCCCGACCACACCGGGCCGCTGCCATCGATGAAGCGCGTGACCGCGTGCATCTTCAGGTGCGGGGCGATGAACACGATGCCCAGCGCCAGCGCCGCGATGGTGCCGATCTTGAGGAAGGTCGAGAGATAATCGCGCGGCGCCAGCAGCAGCCACACCGGCAGCACCGAGGCGACGAAGCCGTAGCCGATCAGCATCCAGGTCAGTTGCTTGCCGTCGAAGGTGAACATGTGGCCCAGCGCCGGATGCTCCTGCACATACTGGCCGCCGACGATGGCCAGCATCAGCAGCACGAAGCCGATCCACGACACCTCGCCGATGCGGCCCGGACGGATGTAGCGCGAGTACACGCCCATGAACAGCGCGATGGGAATGGTCGCCGCCACGGTGAAGGTGCCCCAGGGCGACTCGGCCAGCGCCTTGACGACGATCAGCGCCAGCACCGCCAGGATGATCACCATGATCATGAAGGCGCCGAACAGCGCGATCACGCCCGGCACCTGGCCCAGCTCGGACTTGATCAGGTCGCCCAGCGAGCGGCCGTCGCGGCGGCTGGAGATGAACAGCACCATGAAATCCTGCACCGCGCCGGCGAACACCACGCCGGCCAAAATCCACAGCATGCCCGGCAAGTAACCCATCTGTGCGGCCAGCACCGGCCCCACCAGCGGCCCGGCGCCGGCAATGGCGGCGAAATGATGGCCGAACAGCACGTATTTGTTGGTCGGCACGTAATCCAGGCCGTCGTTGAACTTGTAGGCCGGCGTCATGCGCTGGCCGTCCAGCCCGAGTACCCGCTCGGCGATGAACTTGCTGTAGAAGCGGTAGGCGATCAGGTAGACGCACACCGAGGCCACCACCAGCCATACCGCGTTGATCGATTCGCCGCGCTGCAACGCGACGTAGGCGCATGCACATGCGCCTGCCAGGGCCAGCGCGAGCCAGCCCAGCCTGGAAATAGTCCGGTTCATTGTTCTCCTCCCGCGAAGGGGATCTTGGTGATAGGAATGTTTTATTGTGTGTTTGCCTTGGCGCGTCCCGTCCTCGAACGGGCGTTTCTCGCACCGGCGGGAACGCGGTGGATGCCACCGTTTTGTCCTCGTTCTGCGGCGTAAAAAATATTCGAGAAACGGGCAGTAGTATTCGATATCGATGGCCGGCCCCACAAGCGCAGGACTACGCAGAGCCTCTACGTAGAATTACCGAGAACGGCATCGAATCGCCTTCCGTTCCTGTGGAAAACGTGGCGCCGGGGCCGCTCCGGCGTTGCAAATGCACCTTCTTTTCGACGAATGTGAAAAAGCATTCGGTAGAATCGCGTCATGAAACTGCGCCAGAAAATCATCTTCCTCGCCATTGTCCCGCTGTGCCTGGCCATTGCCGCCATCGCACTGGTGGTGCGGCACCAGGCAGTGGAACTGGGGCGCCAGCAGCGCGCTTCGATCGAAGCCGCCTATCTGGCCAGCAAGAATGCAGAACTCAAGCACTATGTGGATCTGGCCATCCACGCGGTCAGCCACCTTTACAGCACCGGCCGCAGCGATGAGGCGATCCGCAACGAAGCCAAGCGCATCCTGGCCGACCTGGAGTTCAGCGACGATGGCTATTTTTTCGTCTACGACCAGAACGGCCGCAACGTGATGCACCCGCGCCAACCTGAATTGGTCGGCACCGCGATGTGGGACTGGCACGACGCCTCGGGCAGCCCGACCATCCAGCACCTCATCGAGCGCGCCAACCAGGGCGGCGGCTACGAACGCTACCTGTGGCAAAAACCATCGAGCAAGAACGTCGCGCCCAAGCTCGGTTACGTGGCGGGCTTGCCGCGCTGGGGCTGGGTGATCGGCACGGGCATCTATCTCGACGATGTCGACGCGGCGCTGTCGGAGATCGACAACCAGATTTCCGGCCACGTCCACCAGACTATGCTGATGATCGCCATCATCGCGGTCTTGAGCGCGCTGGCGGTGGCCTTGTCGGGACTGCTGCTCAACATCAGCGAACACCGCGTCGCCGATGCCAAGCTGCGGCAACTGGCGCAACGGGTGGTGCGTTCCCAGGAAGACGAGCGCGCGCGCCTCTCGCGCGACCTGCATGACGGCATCAGCCAGTGGCTGGTATCGATCAAGCTGCAGATCGAAGCCGCGCTGATCCGCCTCAACGGCACGCCGGAACAGGTGCTGGCCGCGCGCGGGGCGTTTGAAAAAACCGCCGGGCAAATCAACGGCGTGCTGGCCGAAGTGCGGCGCATCTCGCACGACCTGCGCCCGGCCATCCTGGACGACCTGGGGCTGGCGGCCGCGCTGGAACACCTGTGCGGGGAATGGCGCGGAACCACCGGCGTCGATGCCGGCACGACGATCCATTTCGACGCCGAGGGCGACATCGGCCCGCTGCCGGACGTCGTCAATACCGTGCTGTTTCGCGTGACGCAGGAAGCGTTGACCAATATCGCGCGCCATGCCGGCGCCACCGAGATCACGGTGCGCCTGCACGGCGGGAAAACCTTCGTGATGCTGCAGGTGCGCGACAACGGCGCCGGCTTCAATGTCGACCAGGTCGACGACCACCCACGGCGCGGCATCGGCCTGCGCAACATGCAGGAACGCATGGAAGCCGTGGGCGGCGAACTCGCCCTGGACTCATCCCCGGCCGGCACGCAGGTCACCGCCCTGGTTCCCCGCCACTCTCCTTTTGAACGCTCCCATGCCTGACATCCAAGCGCCCGCTCCTTGCGCCCCCACCCGCGTGATGCTGATCGATGACCACCCGCTGGTGCGCGACGGCTTGCGCGCCCGGCTGGAAGCGGTGCCCGGCCTGGCGGTAGTGGCCGAAGCCGGCAATGCGGAAGAAGCGCTGGCGGCCGCGGCCCAGTGCAATATCGACCTCGCGCTGATGGACATCAACATGCGCGGCACCAACGGCATCGAACTGACGGCGCAGTTCCACGCCCGCCATCCGGAGATTGCGGTGCTGATCCTGAGTATGCATGACAAGGGCGAATACGTGATGCAGTCGATCCAGGCCGGCGCCCGCGGCTACGTGCTCAAGGACGCCCCCAGCCAGGATATCGTGCAAGCCATCGAAACCGTGAAATCGGGCGGGATCTATTACAGCGCCGCACTGCTGCGCCAGCTGACCCAACCGCTGCCGGAACGCGACCTGTTGACGCTGCGCGAGCGCGAGGTGCTCAAGCACATCGCCAACGGCGAATCCAACAAGCAGATCGCGCGCGAACTCGACCTGAGCGTGCGCACCGTCGAAACCCACCGGCTCAACATCAAGCGCAAGCTGAACATCGACGGCCAGGCCGAACTGATCAAGTTCGCGGTGGAGTCGCTGCGGCTGGAAGGAAAGATCTGAGAAGGAAATATCTGAGATCGGCGGCGGCCGGAATCAGCCCGGCGCCAAGGCGTCGATCTCGAGCGTAATCAGTTCGCCGAATCCGATATCGCGCTTGTCAGCCGCGGCCCGCAGGGCGATCGCCTCCATCGCGCCGGCATCGGGCGCGGCATCGGCGCCGTGTTCGGCATGCCATGCCGCGCAGGCGCGCAGCATGCGGATCGAACCGCCGTGGCATACCGCGATGGCTTGTGCATCGCCAGCGCGACGCAGCGCATCGAAAACATCCCATACGCGCCGGGCCACCGCCAGCAGCGTCTCGCCGCCGCCGGGCGCATGGTGCAGCAGATCGCGGTTCCAGGCCTCGACTTCGGCCCAGGCGATATCGTCCCAGGCGCGCAGCTCCCACGTGCCGAAATGCATTTCCTGCAAGCCGCGATCGAGGGTGATGCTCTCGATATCCAGCGCCTGCGCCAGGGCCAGCGCCAGGTCGGCGCAGCGCTGCAAGGGGCTGGAGATAATCGGCGCTGCGCGAGGCAGCAACAGGCTGACGCGTTCACAGCACGATGCCAGCGTGTCGGGCGCCACGGCGACGTCGCTGCTGCCGTAGCAATAACTTTTGTCGAGGATGGGCGCCGGATGGCGGACCAGATGGAGTTGCATGGCTCAGTTCCCGATAAAGCCGGGAGCCACGGCCAGCGCACCCAGGTAGAAAGCGGTCTCGCTCAATTGCTGGACGGCGCCCAGGCAGTCGCCGGTATATCCGCCCAGGCGCCGGCTGAACTTGCGCGCCAGCCACGCCGTAGCGACCACGGCCAAGATGAGGCCGGCGGCGATGCGCTGCCAGGACATCAGTCCCCAATACGCCACGCCGATCACCGGCAACGCGGCGAACACGGTCGCGAGCAGGAATTCGCCGCCCTTCATGTGCTGCGCCAGCGGCTTGGCCTTGCCCTCTTCGCGCACGTAATCCATCCGCCAGATCAGGCAAGTCGCCAACCAGCGCGACAGCGGATGGGCGATGCCCAGCGCGGCCAACAGCTGCAACGGCAGCATGGCGTTCAGCGCCACCAGCTTCAATGCCAGCAGCATGGCGATGCCGATCGCGCCATAGGCGCCCACGCGCGAATCGCGCATGATGTCCAGCGCACGCTCCCGGCTGATGCCGCCGCCCAGGCCGTCGCAGACATCGGCAAAGCCGTCCTCATGGAAAGCGCCGGTCAGCCAGATGCCCGCCGCGACAGATAAAAGCACCGCCACCGCCTGCGGCCAGAACTGGGCCGCCAGCACATATACCAGTGCCGTCACCCAGGCGACGATCCAGCCGACCAGCGGGAAATAACGCGTGCAGCGCTGCAGCCAGTCCGGATGGAAACCGACCCAGCGCGGGATCGGCAAGCGCGTGAAAAACTGCAGCGCGATGAAAAACAGCCGCAGCTGATGCGCCAGGCCACGGCTGGCGGGCGCAGGATATGGTTGCCCGGACAGCGGATGCTCAGCCATTTTTGCCATTGACGCCGGCCGCGGAAAAGGTCGCCATGCTTTCCAGGAAATTCACCGCAGCGCGCAACAGCGGCAATGCCAGCGCGCTGCCGGTACCCTCGCCCAGGCGCAGGTCGAGTTGCATCAGCGGTCGGGCCTTGAGGTAGTCCAGCATACGGCGATGGCCGGCTTCGCCGGAGCAATGCGAAAACACGCAATAGTCCAGCACCGCGGGCTGCAAAGCCGCCGCGGCCAGCAGGGCCGAGGTGACGATGAAGCCATCGACCAGCAATACCATGCGCCTTTGCGCGCCACGCAGCATGGCGCCGGCAATGAAGGCGATTTCAAAGCCGCCCAATGCCGCCAGCACCTCCAATGGCGCCCTGGCATCGGCATGCCGGCGCAGGGCGCGCTCGACGACGTCGCGCTTGTGCGCGATGCCCTTGGCATCCAAGCCGGTACCGGCGCCCACGCAATCGGCGGCCGCAATCCCCGTGAAGGCAGCCATCAACGCCGCCGCCGAGGTGGTATTGCCGATGCCCATCTCGCCGAACCCGAGCGCGTCGCAGTCCAGGCCGTCGACGAAGCGCATGCCGGCCTGCAGCGCGCGTGCACAATCCTGATCGCTCATCGCCGCTTGTTCGCAGAAATTTCTGGTGCCAGGCGCCACCTTGCAGTCAACCAGGCCGAGGCGCTCGCCAAAGTCATGGTTCACCCCGGCATCGACGATATGCAATGCGCAGTCATTCTGCCGAGCGAACACGTTGATAGCCGCGCCGCCGGCCAGGAAATTCTCGACCATCTGCCAGGTCACGCTTTGGGGATAGGCGGAAATTCCTTCCGCAGTCACGCCATGGTCGCCGGCGCAAACCACGATGGCCGGCCTAGCGAGCGCCGGACGCTCACTGCGCTGGATCAGCCCGATCTGGCGCGCCAACCGCTCCAGCACGCCCAGGCTGCCTTGCGGCTTGGTCTTGTCGTCGATACGATGGTCGAGCCGCGCCGCCAACTCGGGATCGTGGATCGATGGAATGGCGGGAATCTGCATGGGATGCGGGGCCTGTCGCGGCTTGCTGCGCGACATGGCGTAGTCGAAAGAGCGACAGTATAAGAGATCGGCTCGATTCGGTGGAGCAACGGCCGGCGAGGATTGCCGGCGCCCGGCCAATCGTTGCCGGCCCCTTTCAGCGGCCGGCCGGACAACCTGCCCGCCTGGCGGCGGCCGGCAAGACATCGCTCCCATCTGGCAAAAGAGCCCATCCCGGGCTCCCTTGGATGGCCGCCGCGGCCTCCGGCGAGGTTCGCCGCTCAGCCCGACGCGCGCTCCAGCACACCGAAAATCGTGGCGGCCAGTTCATTGGCCTCGAACTTGCCGACATACGCATCCGCGCCCACGCTCTTGACGTGGTCTTCATTGGTCGAACCCGACAGCGAAGAATGGATGATCACAGGAAGACTTTTCAGGAATTCGTCGCGCTTGATGTTGCGGGTCAAGGTAAAGCCGTCCATCTCCGGCATTTCCAGATCGGTCAGCACGAAGGAAATCTTGTCCGTGATCGGCCGCCCTTCGCTGCGCGCTTCCTGCGCCATCTTCTGTATCTTGGCCCAGGCCTCGGCGCCGGTAATGTGCATCTCGAAAGGGATCTCCATGGCGCGCAGCCCCTGCTCGATCAAAGAACGCGCGACCTTGGAATCGTCCGCGGCGATGGCAACGGTGCCGGCCTTTATGCCATGCTTGCTGCCCTTGCCCAGGTTTTCCATTTTCATGTTGCGGTCGGTCGGCATGATCTCGTGCAGGATCTGTTCGACATCGAGCACCTGGGCCAGCCTGCCGGCGTCTTTATCGGCGTCCAGGCGTGCGATGCTGGTGACGAAGTTGCCGCCGGTCTTGGATTCGGCCGACAGCACCTGGCTCCATTCCAGGCGCACGATCTCATCCACCGACTCCACCGCGAAGGCTTGCGTGCTGCGCGCGTATTCGGTCACCAGCAGGATGTTGAGGCCGGTCTTGGGCACACAGCCGACCACGGCCGGCAGGTCGATCACCGATATGATCTGGCCGCGTATGTTGACCATCCCCAGCATCGGCGATTGCGTCCCCGCCGCCGTGGTGACAGGCGGCATCGGAACGATTTCGCGGATCTTGAACACATTGATGCCGAACAGTTCGGAACGCTCCCCATAGGCATCCGACCCCAAACGGAACAGCAGAAGCTCGAACTTGTTGGATGCAGTGAGATTGGTTCTTTCATCAATCTCTTTTTGAAAACTGTCCATGTTTCCCCCGAATGATATGGATAGACAGGCAACAAGCCTGAACTTGCCAATGTAGATGGGAAACCCTGCGCTGGCAATCCGGGGCATCCGCGCAGGAGGGGATATGTTGCTTTTCGTTGTCCGCACTCAAAAAATGATGCTATGCGACGTGACATTTCCTATAAACAATTTTCTGCCGCTGGACGGGGCGGCATGGATGCGTGACAACCTGGGGGATGAAACCGGAAACTCCGGAAGCAGATGTGAAAAGAGGAAGCCATCAGGCTTCCTCTTTTACAATTTGGAGCGGGAGAAGAGTCTCGAACTCTCGACCTATACCTTGGCAAGGTATCGCTCTACCAACTGAGCTACTCCCGCATGGAACCGTACTGCGTTTGCACAACCAGAGGAAGCGGGCTTCCTCCTTGAAATCTGGAGCGGGAGAAGAGTCTCGAACTCTCGACCTATACCTTGGCAAGGTATCGCTCTACCAACTGAGCTACTCCCGCATGGAGTTTTGGAGGCGGGGGTCGGGATCGAACCGGCGTAGACGGCTTTGCAGGCCGCTGCATAACCACTTTGCTACCCCGCCTTGGGGACACGCATACTACCTAAAACGCGCGTTGTTTGCAAACGACTTCTTTGCAAACATCTTATCGACTGATCCAACCTTCATTGCGACCACATCGCTGATGCGTGCGCGCCTCGTACAATAAAAAAAGGAAGCTTTTTTAGGCTTCCTTTTTTCCAAGTAACCTGGAGCGGGAGAAGAGTCTCGAACTCTCGACCTATACCTTGGCAAGGTATCGCTCTACCAACTGAGCTACTCCCGCATCGACAACAGAACGCTATTATAGGACGCGCTCTGAAATTGTCAACTATCAATTACTATTTTCATGCACCTTCTTGATGAGCGGCATCGCCTTGCGCAAATAGTAGAGCATCGACCACACCGTCAGCACCGCCGCGATGAACAGCAGGATGGCGCCCCACAGCCGCGTGTCGACCACCCCCAGCAGCGTATCGTAGTAGAGCAGCATGGGGATGGCGAGCATCTGCGCGGTGGTCTTGATCTTGCCCAGCGAACTCACCGCCACCGACTTGGAGGCGCCGATCTGGGCCATCCATTCGCGCAGCGCCGAAATCGCGATCTCGCGGCCGATGATGATGAAAGCGATGATGGGATGGACCCGGCCCAGATGCACCAGCACCAGCAAGGCGCCGGTCACCATCAGCTTGTCGGCCACCGGATCGAGGAAGGCGCCGAACGCCGAAGTCTGGTTCCAGCGGCGCGCGAGAAAACCATCGAACCAGTCGGTCAGCGCGGCAACGATGAACACGATGGTGGAGGCGATGCCTTGCTCAAAGCGGTTCAGGCCGATTTCCGGCAGGTAGAACACGCCGACGACCAGCGGAATCAGCGCAACCCGCAGCCAGGTCAGCAAAATGGGAATATTGAAAGGCATACGTCTTGTTGGTGTTGGGTCGGCGTACACAAAAAATTTTACCGAATAGTAGCAGAGTCGCCCCGTCCGCGGCGCATGGGGCAATGCAAAGCCTCGCTTGGCAAGCTCAATGCAGCTGGCGGTAGATCTCTTCGGCCAGCTGGCGCGAGATGCCCTCCACCGACGCCAACTCATCCACGCTGGCATCGGCCACGCCGCGCAAGCCGCCGAAGCGCGCCAGCAAACGCTGCCGCCGCTTGGCGCCGATGCCTTCGATTTCTTCCAGGCGCGAAGTCTGGCGCGCCTTGGCGCGTTTGGCGCGCATGCCGGTGATGGCGAAGCGGTGGGCTTCATCGCGGATTTGCGCAATGAGCATCAGCGCAGCCGATTCCTTGCCCAGTTCCCGGGAGGGACGGCCATCGGCGAACACCAGCGTTTCCAGGCCGACGCGGCGCCCTTCCCCCTTGGCCACCCCGACGATCAGGCTGATGTTCAGGCCGAGTTCGGTCAGCACCTGGCGCGCCATTTCCACCTGGCCGCGGCCGCCATCGATAAGGACGATATCCGGCATCACGCCTTCGCCGTTGGCGACCTTCTCGTAGCGGCGCATCAATACCTGGCGCATGGCCGCGTAGTCGTCGCCGGGCGTGATGTCGTTGATGTTGTAGCGGCGGTATTCGCCGTTCTGCATCGCATGGTGGTGGAACACCACGCACGATGCCTGGGTCGCTTCGCCCTGGGTGTGGCTGATGTCGAAGCATTCGGCGCGCAGGTTTTCCAGGTCTTCGCCTTCCAGTCCCAGCACTTCGGCCAGCGCGCGCGTGCGCGCTTGCTGCGAGCCCTGCTCCGACAGCAGCCGCGCCAGCGACAGCTCCGCGCCCTTGATCGCCATCTCCAGCCATTGGCGACGCTGGCCCTGGGGCTGGAAGGTCAGCGCGATGCGATGGCCGCATTGCTCCATCAGCGCCACCATCAGTGCCGGATCGTCGAACTCGGCGCTGACGATCAGCGAGGCGGGAATGAACTTGTCGATGTAATGCTGCGCCAGGAAGGCCTTGAGCACTTCCACTTCGATGCTCTCTTCGCCGGTGGCCAGCGCATCGTCCACCTGCGTCGGGAAATAGGCGCGGTCGCCCAGATGGCGCCCGCCGCGCACCATCGCCAGGTTGACGCAGGCGCGCCCGCCCTGCACCACCACGGCGATGATGTCGATGTCGGCGTCGCTCACCGTCTCCATGCTCTGCTGGTGCAACACGGACGACAGCGACGAGATCTGGTCGCGCACCGCGGCCGCCTGTTCGAACTTGAGGTCTGCCGCGAAGGCGTGCATCTTTTGCTCCAGCGCTTCCATTACCTCGCCCTGGCGTCCGCGCAGGAATTTGGCGGCGTTCTCGACATCGATGGCGTAGTCCTCGGCGCTGATCAGCTTCACGCACGGCCCGCTGCAACGG
The DNA here is from genome assembly GCF_007828355.1 of Herbaspirillum sp. SJZ099. Classification (NCBI taxonomy): domain Bacteria; kingdom Pseudomonadati; phylum Pseudomonadota; class Betaproteobacteria; order Burkholderiales; family Oxalobacteraceae; genus Herbaspirillum; species Herbaspirillum sp. SJZ099. The sequence goes on from NZ_VIUO01000009.1 coordinate 28,639, forward strand.
TGGATCTGGTGCAGCAGGCAGGGCCGTGTGCGGTTGGCGAACACGGTGTCTTCACAGGTGCGCAGCAAGAATACCTTCTGCAGGATCTGGATCGACTCCTTCACCGCGCCGGCGTTGGGAAAAGGTCCGAAGTACTGGTTGCGCTTGTCGACCGCGCCGCGGTAGTAGGCCATGCGGGGGTAAGCATGGCCGGTGAGTTTCAGGTAGGGGTAGGACTTGTCGTCGCGAAACAGGATGTTGAAGCGCGGACGCAAGGTCTTGATCAGGTTGTTTTCCAGCAGCAGCGCCTCGGCTTCGCTGCGCGTGACGGTGGTCTCGAGGCGCGCGATGCGCTCGACCATCATGGCGATGCGCGGACTGGTCAGGGTCTTCTGGAAGTAGCTGGAAACGCGCTTCTTCAGGTCGCGCGCCTTGCCGACGTACAGCACGTTGTCCTGCGCATCGAAATAGCGGTAGACGCCCGGCAGGTGCGGCAGCCGGGCGACCGTCTCCAGCACGAGTTCGCGCGGATCGGGCGGGGTAACGGTGGATTCTGGCATGGCGGCTGGACGGCGAAACGTATGGCGCGACTACAGCGACAGCACCAGCTCGCGCGCGGCCCGGTAGCGCGCATCGGCCTGCAATGCATCCCAGTCCAATGCGGCGGAGGTCGGCGCCAGCGCCGCGCGGCGCGCCGCCGAGGCGGCATCGGCGCCGCCCTTGAGGCCGTTGAGGATCTGCCAGGCCTTGTCCGGCGAATTGCAGATCAGCGCGACATCGCAGCCGGCGTCGATGGCGGCCTGCGCCGCATCGAGCGCGCTGCCGGCGACGCTGGCGCCGTGCATGCTGAGGTCGTCGCTGAAGATGGCGCCCTGGAAGGCGAAACGCTGGCGCAGCAGGCCCAGCCACTTCTTCGAAAAACCGGCGGGATGCTTGTCCACCTTGGGGTAGATCACGTGCGCCGGCATCACTGCCGCCAGGCTCATGCCCAACCAGTCGTAGGGCATCGCATCTTCGCCGAGGATAGCGTCGAGCTCGCGCTGGTCCACGGGAATAGCCACATGCGAATCGGCCGCGACAAAGCCATGGCCGGGGAAATGCTTGCCGCAATTGGCCATGCCCGCTAGCGCCAGGCCGTGGTTCAGGCTCTTGGCCAGCAGCGTGACCACACGCGGGTCGCGGTGGAAAGCGCGCGCGCCGATGACCGTGGACTCGCCATAATCGAGGTCCAGTACCGGCGTGAACGACAGGTCGATGCCGCAGGCGCGCAGTTCGGAGGCCAGCACGAAGCCGGTGGCCGTGGCCAGCTTGGCGGCATGCAGCACGTCCCGGTCCCAGGCCTGGCCCAGCTTGCCCATGGCCGGCAGCACGGTGAAACCGTCGGTGCGGAAGCGCTGCACGCGGCCGCCCTCATGGTCGACCGCGATCAGTATGCCGGGACGCGCGCGGCGGATGGCCGCGGTCAATTCGACCAATTGGGCGCGATTCTCATAATTGCGGGTGAACAGGATCACGCCGCCGGTCAGCGGGTGCTGGAGGCGCTTGATATCGTCCGCCTCCAGGCGCGTGCCGACCACATCCAGCATGACCGGCCCCAGGGCCTTGCCTGCTTTACTCATGACTTCTCCACAATGACAAATGCGACGGCGTATTCCGCCTCGTCGGTAATCGATACCTGGGCGGACAGGCCCTGCTGCTCCATCCACGCCTTCAGGGCGCCGCTGCATACCGCTACCGGTTTGCCGCTGGGCGCGTTCAGCACCTGCATGGCGCGCCAGGTCATGGGCATGCGCATGCCCATGCCAATCGCCTTGGAAAAGGCTTCCTTGGCGGCAAAGCGCGTGGCGAGGAAACGGATGCCGCGCGCTTCGACCTTGGCCTTGCGGCGCAGGTATTTCTGCATTTCTTCCGGCCCCAGGATCTTCTCGGCGAAGCGGTCGCCGTGGCGGCCCAATGCGGCCTGCACGCGCGAGATCTGCAGGATGTCGGTACCGATGCCGTAAATCATGCGTGCGCCGCCTTCAGGCCTTGCCGATGGCGGCCAGGCGCGCCTTGACCATGATCGCCTTCATCTCGGAGACGGCATTGCGCCAGCCGGCGAACACCGCATGCGCCACCACCGCATGGCCGATATTGAGCTCGGCGATTTGCGGGATGGCGGCGATCGCCTGCACGTTGGTGTAATGCAAGCCGTGCCCGGCATTGACCTTCAGGCCCAGCTTGATGCCTTCCAGCACGCTGCTCTGGATACGCTCCAGCTCGTCCTGCTGTTCCTTCTGGCTGGCGGCGTCGGCATAGCGGCCGGTATGCAGTTCGATGACCGGCGCGCCTGCTTCGGCCGCGGCCCTGATCTGCTGCGGATCGGGATCGATGAACAGGGAAACGCGCACGCCCTCCTGTTGCAACTGGCGGATCGCCGCCTGCACCTCGGCAAAATGGCCGATCACGTCGAGGCCGCCTTCGGTAGTCACCTCGGTGCGTTTTTCCGGCACCAGGCAGACGTCCTGCGGCTTGATGACGCAGGCGAAATCGATCATCTCGCGCGTCACCGCCGCTTCCAGGTTCATGCGAGTCGTCAGCAGCGGACGGATCGCCTTGACGTCGGCGTCGCGGATGTGGCGGCGGTCTTCGCGCAGGTGCAGCGTGATGGCGTCGGCGCCGGCTTCTTCCGCTTCCAGCGCGGCCTTGAGCGGATCGGGATAGGCCGTGCCGCGGGCATTGCGCAAGGTGGCGACGTGGTCGATATTGATGCCCAGTTCAATGGATGGGCCGGCCGGCTGCAGGAAACTCATGGCGTCTGGAATCGTGTGTGCTTGGTTCTGTCAAAGTGGCGCCTGCACGGCGCCGGGAAACCGGTGATTTTATCCATATCGGCGCATGCCCGGTGGGGCCGCATCAAACCATGCGCCAATCCGGGATGCGAACGGCTTGCCTGTGCCAGCCGAATCAAAGCTGCATCAGGTCAATCAGGATCTGGCGCGTATTGAGCTGGGCGCCGCCGAGATGGTGGGCCAGCAGGTAGCGCATCAGGAATTTGCTTTGCAGTTGGGTAGTCGGGTCGCTGTAGTCTTCGCGCTCCATGTCCAGCAGGGTCTTGCCGGACACCTTGGGCGCCCGGTCGGACAGGCGCTCGGGGCGGGTGCCCTGCTCCGGATCGACCACATAGACGCCATCCGGCCGTACCGTCTTGCAGCTGACGGTGCACAGGCTCCAGTTGCCGGCCACGCCGGTTTGCTTGAGGAGGAAGCGTTCGAACTGGCGCAGCACGATGGGGGCATTCTCGCCATGTGCCAGCTTGTTCAGGGTGGCCACGTAATGGTCGAACAGCGCCGGGTGCGCATCTTCGCGCGCCAGCAGCTTGACCAGCAATTCGTTGAGGTAGAAGCCGCACAGCAGCGCCGACTTCTCCAGCGGCAGCAGGCCGCCTACCCATTCCGCGTCGGTCAGCGTGCGCACTTCGGACTTGCCGCTCCACGACAGCGAGAGCGGCTGGAACGTCTGCAGCGCGCCGCGCAGCTTGGAATGCGGGCGCTTGGCGCCCTTGGCCACCAGCGCCACCCGGCCATGGTCGCGTGAAAACACGTCGACGATCAGGCTGGTTTCCTTATAGGGGTAGCTGTGCAGGATGAAGCCCGGCTGCGCCTGGATCCGGTGCTCCTTCTCCGGCACGGCGCGGCTGCGCGCCGGTGCGCGCGCGGGCTTTTTGGCTTCGGCCCTGGCCGGCGCAACATGGAGCGCCTGTTCGGCGACGCCGTCAACCTGGGCGGCAAGCTGGGATTCGGAAAGCACGGTAGTCATCAAATATCCGTCCTGAATGCGTTGTGCCGCGTCAAGCTGGGCGGCGGTATGCCATTGAATGCGCTGCTGCGCCTGCCGGCCAGGTCACTCGTAGCCGTAGGCGCGCAAACCGGCTTCGTTGTCGGCCCAGCCGGATTTGACCTTGACCCAGATTTCCAGATAGACCGGGCCGCCGAACAGGCGCTCCATGTCGAGCCGGGCCTGGGTCGAGATTTCCTTCAGGCGCGCGCCCTTCTGGCCGATCACCATGGCCTTGTGGGTGTCGCGCTCGACCAGGATGGCGGCGAACACGCGGCGCAGGTTGCCTTCCTGCTCGAACTTCTCGACCAGCACGGTGCTGGTGTAGGGCAGCTCTTCCCCGACGAAGCGGAATACCTTCTCGCGCACGATCTCGGAGGCCAGGAATTTCTCGCTGCGGTCGGTGATGTCGTCTTCGTCGAACATCGGCGGATTGTGCGGCAGCAGCTTGCGGATCTCTTCCTGCAGGCGATCCAGCTGGAAACGCTGCTTGGCCGAGACCGGCACCACGGCGGCGAAATCGCGATGGGAGGCGACTTCCTGCGCGAACGGCATCAGCGTGGCCTTGTCCTTGCTGCGGTCCGACTTGTTCAGTACCAGGATGCACGGCACATTGGCCGGCAGCAGATCCAGCACCTGCTTGTCGGCCGGGCCGAACGTGCCGGCCTCGATCACGAACAGGATCACATCGGCCGCCGTCAGCGTGTTGGTGACGGTGCGGTTGAGCGTCTTGTTCAGCGCATTGCTGTGGCGGGTCTGGAAGCCCGGCGTATCGACGTAGACGTATTGGGTATCGCCGATGGTCTGGATGCCGGTGATGCGATGGCGTGTGGTCTGGGCCTTGCGCGAGGTAATGCTGACCTTGGCGCCGACCAGGACGTTCATCAGGGTCGATTTCCCGACGTTGGGACGGCCCACGATGGCGATATAGCCGCAGCGGTAATCGCCCGGCGCCGGTGCCGGCTCAGTGCCGGGCATTGGAGTGTCTGTCATGCTGTCTTGGATTGCGTGGCAGCCGGGGCTGCCGATATGGGTTCTGCCACCGCTTCGTTGCGGTCGCCGCCGGTCTTGCCGTCGCCTCTGGCGGCCAGATGACGGGCCTCCTTGGCATCTTTCGGCTCTTTCGCGGCCTTGTCCTGTTTCTCGCCTTTGTCCGCCTTGTCTGCCTTTTCGGCTTTCTCGACCCTTTCCGGTTTCTCCGGGCGCTCGGCCTTGTCGAGCAGGTCGCCCTTGAGCGGCTTGGCGCTGGCGCCGCGCTCGGCGGCATCCGGGCGCTGGCCCTTGGCCGGCGGTTCAGCCCGCTCCGGGGCATCCGGCTGGATGGTGGCGATGCCGGCCAGCTTGAGCTGGGTCGTGCGCGCGCGCGGCTTGCGGCTGGCCGACGGAGTCTTGACCAATGCCTGCTGGACCGCTTCCAGCGCCAGCTTGGCGGCGGCCTGTTCGCCAGCACGGCGGCTGCCGCCGGTGCCGAAGACCTGGATCTCCAGCTTGGGCACCAGGCATTCGATCTCGAACTCCTGGTTATGGGCCGCACCGTGGGTGGCGATGACGTTGTATTGCGGCAGCGGGATCTTCTTGCCTTGCAAGAACTCCTGCAGCAGGGTCTTGGCATCCTTGCCCAGGGTTCGCGGGTCGACGTGTTCCAGTACCGGCAGGTACAGTGCGCGGATCACCGCGCATGCCGCGTCGAAACCGGAATCAAGGAAGATCGCGCCGAACAGCGCTTCCAGCGTGTCGGCCAAAATCGACGGGCGGCGGAAACCGCCCGATTTGAGCTCGCCCTCGCCCAGGCGCAGGAACTGCGACAGCTCAAGCCGCTGGGCGATTTCATAGAGGGATTGCTGCTTGACCAGGTTGGCGCGCAAGCGCGACAGATCGCCTTCGTCGATCTTTTCATAACGATCGAACAACAGTGAGGCCACCACGCAGTTCAGCACCGAATCGCCAAGGAATTCCAGCCGCTCATTATGCAAAGCGCTATGGCTACGGTGCGTCAAGGCCTGCTGCAGCAAAGAAGCGTCCTTGAAGTTGTGGCCTAGCCGATGTTGCAAGAGTTGAGGATCCATTTTCTCATCCGTCATTCAGGCTCGCCGTCCGTGTGGCGCGCAAGGCGCTGCGCACATCGGCCCAGCCTGATTAGTCAGCGGGATCGGTTCAAAGCAAAGCTGAAAACTGCTCCGGTCTGCCTCCACAATGCAAAAATGCCCAATGGAAACTGCTTAGAACCTGCCCGCTCTCCACTTGGGAGAGCGAGCAGGTTCTTACCAGGATGCGGCGCGCCTTACTTGAAGCTGCCGATCCGCTTTAAGTCGCCCAGATTCATCCAGACGAAGAATGCTTTTCCGACAATGTTCCGGTCGGGGACAAATCCCCAGTAACGGCTGTCCAGGCTGTTGTCCCGGTTGTCGCCCATCATGAAGTATTCGCCCTGCGGCACCGTGCAGGCAAAGCCTTCGGCGTTATAGGTGCACAGCTCGTGATGCGGGAAGGCATCCGGGTTGGGTACGAAATTCGGGGCACGCTCATCCGTCAGGATCTTGTGCTCCACGCCGGTCAGGTTTTCCTGCCACTGCTTATAGTACGTCAGATTTTCTTCATCCAGATAATCCGGCAGCGGTTTATAAGAAATTTCTTCACCATTCACCGTTAAGCGCTTGTTTTTATAGACTATTTTGTCACCAGGCACGCCTACAACACGTTTGATGTAATCGACCGTTGTGTCCTTCGGATATTTAAAGACCATGACGTCGCCGCGCTGGGGATCGTTGATCTCGATGATCTTTTTGTTGATGATCGGCAGGCGGATGCCGTAGGTGTATTTGTTCACCAGGATCAGGTCGCCCACCAGCAGCGTCGGCACCATCGAGCTGGATGGAATCTTGAACGGCTCGTACAGGAACGAGCGCAGGCAAAACACCAGTGCGATCACCGGGAAGAAGCTGCCGGAATATTCGATCCATGCCGGCTGCTTGAGCAGCTTGGCCTGGAGGTCGGCGCGGCCGCTGGCCACATTGCCTTCGCGCTTGATGCCTTCGGCGTTGTCGCGCGCCACGCGGGCGTCGAACTCGGCCAATGCGGCATCGGCGCGGGCGCGGCGCTGCTTGGAAAGGAAGAACACGTCGGCAAACCAGACCACGCCGGTCACCAACATCAAGACGAACAGAATCAGTGCGAAGTTACCCAACAATGCCTGCATGTTATTTCTCATCCACTTGTAAGATTGCCAGGAACGCTTCCTGCGGAATTTCCACCGAGCCGACTTGCTTCATCCGCTTCTTGCCGGCCTTCTGCTTTTCCAGCAGCTTGCGCTTGCGCGAGATGTCGCCGCCGTAGCACTTGGCCAGCACGTTCTTGCGCATCGCCTTGACGTTCTCGCGCGAGATGATGGTGGCGCCGATGGCGGCCTGGATCGCCACATCGAACATCTGGCGCGGAATCAGCTCGCGCATCTTGGCCGCCACTTGGCGGCCGCGGTGCTGGGCGGCGGCGCGGTGCACGATGATGGCCAGCGCATCGACCTTCTCGCTGTTGATCAGCATGTCGACCTTGACCACATCGGCCGCGCGGTATTCCTTGAACTCGTAGTCCATCGAGGCGTAGCCGCGCGAAGTCGACTTGAGGCGGTCGAAGAAGTCGAGCACGATCTCGGCCATCGGCATTTCATAGGTCAGCTGCACCTGCTTGCCGTGGTAGCTCATGTTGGTCTGGACGCCGCGCTTTTGCGTGCATAGCGTGATGACCGAGCCGACATACTCCTGCGGCATGTACAGGTTGACCGTGACGATCGGCTCGCGCACTTCCTCGATCTTGGAGACTTCCGGCATCTTCGACGGGTTGTCCACCATCAGCAAAGTGCCGTCGCGCTGCTGCACCTCGTACACCACGGTCGGCGCGGTGGTGATCAGGTCCATGTCGAATTCGCGCTCCAGGCGCTCCTGCACGATTTCCATGTGCAGCAAGCCCAGGAAGCCGCAGCGGAAACCGAAGCCGAGCGCCTGCGAAACTTCCGGCTCGTACATCAGGGCGGCGTCGTTGAGCTTCAACTTTTCCAGCGAGTCGCGCAGCGCGTCGTATTGGTTGGCCTCGACCGGGAACAGGCCGGCGAACACCTGCGGCTGCACTTCCTTGAAGCCAGGCAACGGCGCCGCGGCCGGCTTGCCTGCCAGGGTCACGGTATCGCCCACCTTGGCCGACTTGAGTTCCTTGATGCCGGCGATGACGAAGCCCACCTGCCCTGCTGTGAGCGCATCGCGCGATTGCGACTTGGGCGTGAACACGCCGATGCTTTCGGTCAGGTGCTGGGCGCCGGTGGCCATGAACAGGATCTTGTCCTTGGGACGCAAGGTGCCGTTGACGATGCGCACCAGCATCACCACACCGACGTAATTGTCGAACCAGGAATCGATGATCAAGGCCTGCAACGGCGCATCGGCGTCGCCCTTGGGCGCCGGCACCTTGGCGACGATGGCTTCGAGCACGTCTTCCACGCCCAGGCCGGTCTTGGCCGAGCACGGCGTGGCGTCGGAAGCGTCGATGCCGATGACTTCCTCGATCTCGCTCTTGGCGTTGTCCGGATCGGCCGACGGCAGGTCGATCTTGTTCAACACCGGCACCACTTCCACGCCGAGATCCAGCGCGGTGTAGCAGTTGGCAACCGTCTGCGCTTCCACGCCCTGCGAGGCATCCACCACCAGCAACGCGCCCTCGCAGGCGGACAGCGAACGGCTGACTTCGTAGCTGAAGTCGACGTGTCCCGGGGTATCGATCAGGTTGAGGTTGTAGACCTGCCCATCCTTGGCCTTGTACGACAATGCGGCGGTCTGCGCCTTGATGGTGATGCCGCGCTCGCGCTCGATATCCATCGAGTCCAGCACCTGCGCTTCCATTTCACGGTTGGAGAGGCCTCCACACAGCTGGATGATGCGATCGGCCAAGGTGGATTTGCCGTGGTCGATGTGGGCGATGATCGAGAAATTACGAATATTGTTCATTAACAGACAGGTAACGATAAAAAAAGGCGCTCTGTAGCGGGAGCAGTCCCAGCCGAGCGCCTTTGCAACAGCTTGTTCGACCCGGCATTTTACCGGATTTCAGAGGGAGAATCGCGTCTTTCCTGTCGCCCCGGACATTCCCGCCAGCGCTGCCTGTGCTCTTCGCGGATGAAAAATCCTATCGCGCATCGGCGCCTGGGGCGTCGAAACCATCGATAAAGGCCTGCAAGCGAGATTCATCCAGAAAATAATGGCAAAGTTGCAACCATTGGCCATCACGCTGCTGCGCCATCAGCACCGGCACCAGTTCGTCATAGCGCGCCACCAAGCCAGCATCCGCATCGACATCCACCATCTCGATATCGGCCGCACGGCCGCCAAGCCTGGCCTGCAAGGCTTGGCGCAAGTCATCGCACAGATGGCAATAACTGCGGGAATAAATCACGAAACGAAGCGTATCGGCCATCTTGCCTCTTGCCCACCCGGTTCAGACAATAAAAAAGGGCTGCAAACCACGCTGTGCAGCCCTTGCGCCGACGGCGCGCTTTTGCCTGTCGGCCTTAGTTGCCGCCGCTAGGCCGCAGCGGCACGAATTGCGATGAATCTCCACGGCGGATCAATACCGCCGCGCGCTTCTTGGGATCCAGCTTGGCCACCAATTGGTTGAATTGCTTGGCGTCCCTGATATCGACGTCGTTGAGGCGCTGCACGACATCGCCGGGACGGATACCCGCAGCAGCGGCGGCGCCGCTTGCCGCTTCAACCAGCACGCCGTTGTCCGCCTTGAGTTCCTTCTTCTGCGCCTCGGAGAGATCGCTGACGACCAGACCCAGCGCATTCGGGGTGTTGTCCGGCTTGGCCTTCTTCTCGTCAGCCGACTTGGCCGGCTTGTCGGCCTCCAGCTCCACCACGGTCACGCTGACGTCGCGCGCGCTGCCCTTGCGCCAGATATTCACGGTCGCCTTGGCGCCCGGCTTGGTGGCGCCGACCATGCGCGGCAGGTCGCTCGGCCGCTCGATGGCGGCGCCGTTGTATTTCAGGATGATATCGCCGGCTTCCAGGCCGGCCTTCGCGGCCGGGCCATCCGGCTCGACGCGCTGCACCAGCGCGCCTTGCGCACGCGCCAGGCCGAGCGACTCGGCCACATCCTTGGTGACTTCGCCAATCTGCACGCCGATGCGTCCTCGCGTGACGCGGCCGCTGGATTTCAATTGCTCGGCCACACGCAGCGCCTCATCGATGGGCACCGCGAACGAGATGCCCATGAAGCCGCCCGAGCGGCTGTAGATCTGCGAATTGATGCCGATCACCTCGCCCTTGAGGTTGATCAACGGGCCGCCCGAGTTGCCGGGATTGACCGCCACGTCGGTCTGGATCAGCGGCAGGTAATCGCCGGTATCGCGCGCCTTGGCCGAAACGATGCCGGCCGTCACGGTGTTTTCCAGGCCGAACGGCGAACCGATCGCCAGCACCCACTCGCCGGCGCGGATCTTGTCGGAGTCGCCCATCGCCAGGCGCGGCAGGTTGCTGCCGTCGATCTTCAGCACGGCAACGTCGGTGCGGGTATCGGCGCCAACGATCTTGGCCTTGAATTCACGCTTGTCGGTCAGCGTCACATAAACGTCGCTGGCGCCATCCACTACGTGGGCGTTGGTCAGGATAAAACCGTCCGCCGAAATGATGAAACCGGATCCTACGCCACGCGGCACCTCTTCCTGCTGGCCTTGGCCACCCTGCCTGCCATTGCCGCGGGGTGTGCCCGGTTGCTGCTGGCGCGGAATGGGAATGCCGAAGAAACGGCGGAAAAATTCCTGCATCTCGGGGTCGTCGATGCCCCCTTGCGCCTGGCCGCCATTACGCACACGTTCGGTGGTGCGAATGTTGACCACGCCTGGACCGGTGCGGTCGACGATATCGGCAAAATCGGGCAACGCCGCAACGCTTGGCGCCACCACGGCCGGCGGCGCGGATATTGCGGGAACGGCCACAAAAACAGAGGCTGCCAGCAGTGAGCAACCGACGATGGTTTTCTTCAGTGATGTCATTGCAACGTTCTCTTCTATTTGGTTTTTAGCTCGATCGAATCAGAAACCTGGCGGATCGCGGCAGCAGGTACTTCCCCCACCACAGTCAGCCAGTAATCGCCTTGGCGCCGGCCGACGATATTCAGCGCTCCTTGCTGGATTGCCCCCTCATTACGATTCTGGCCGCCAGCTTCGATAAACACCGAAATGGCTGCCAGTCCGTCGGAAAACACAATCTGCGATACTTCACGCTCGGCCGCCCGGCTCTGGGCCGGCGACGCAGCCTCGCCAGCCGTATCGGAAATCAGCCTGCGCACTTCCTGGATCTTGCGAAATCCCGGCGGCGGCGTGACGTTCCAGCCCGACAGGTCAACCGAACTCATCGCAGCCTTCTCAATGCGCCAGCCACGCGTATCGGCATAGCTGGGACGTATCCGCGCACGGTCGATCGGGCCGATTTCAATCTGGGTAAAGGAAATCTGCTCGACGACGTCCCCCTTGCCGTCCAGCGTCTGCGCCCGCAGCAACAGGCCGGAACTCTTGTCGGCCCAGAAGCGGTAACCATAACGCAGCTTGTCCTTGGGCTCCAGCACGATCGCCTGGCAATCCCGGCCGGCCACCCGCTCATCCCCGCCCATGCTCAGATTGTAATGGTTGACCAGGTCTTCCGGATTGGCACCCAAAATGGCGGGAAAAACATCGCGCGTGACGCGTTTTTCGACCAGGACCGTCTTGGCGTCCGGAATGTAGCAGGCGACATCATCGTTGTTGCGGAGATATTCACGCGGCTTGCCGTCCAGCACTTCGAGCTTTTCCAGTTCGCTCTTGCCGGCCAGGATGTGCGTAATGCGTGAAGTACGCATCTGGCTGGCTTGCTGATAGACGAAAGTCCCCGAGTAGCTGAGGCGCTGCGCCGCGGACTGGATCTTCTTCAGCTGTACCCGGGCTGCCTCCGAGGAGGCCGATGGCGCCGTGGCCGGTGGTGGCGTACTGTCCGCAGCTTGGGCGGACAGTACGAGTAAGGCGGAGAGGAATGGAAGTAGCCTGAGCAAACGCCCTGTTCGCCGCATATTATTTATCGGCGCCAACCGAGAAGGCGGCAGAACGTGCATATTGCGCCGAACTGTACGATGGCGAGAAGCGCTGGTGGGCGAAGAGGTAATCGTCAATGCGCGGATCGCGCTTGACTTCACCTTGCTGGGCCAGCGTGCTCAACTGGGTGACGTTTTGTGCACCGTCTCCCGCCGCGCCGCCAGCCGACACAGTCGAAAGCGCCGACGGCACGATGACCGGCGCGACGGCGACCTGCACCGGGGAAGCCCCGGAATCGGCAGTCACGACAGCCTGCTGCGGCATCGCCACGAATACGGCAGCCACGACAGCGGCAGCCGCGGCGGCGCCCGGCAGGAAAAAGCGGTTCCGGCCACGCGGGCGCACCGCCTGGTGATCGCCGTTGGCAGCCACGGACGACACGGCAGCAACCGCCCTCGTCACGTCCGCAGACGCCTGGGGCGCCACGATCGCAGGTTCCGCGTCCAGCAAAGCGCTCATTTTGGCCGAAAAGCCGGCACTCAACGAGATGTCCATTTCTTCGGAGCGCAGGACATCCCCGATCTGGTGGTAGACCTCCCAGGCTTCACGTCCATCTTGCGACGAACGCAAAGCCGCGAGGGCAATAGTCATCTCTTCAGAACTCAGCTCGCCATCGGCAAGCGTAGAGATCTGTTCTCTGGTTGTTACTTTGGCATCCATAAGCAGTCACCCGGCAAAAATCTTAGTTCCATACCCGCTTTATTATTTTGCTTCTTATCAACAACATTGCCAGCAGCGTCACCAGCGCTTGTCTGCTGCCGTATCCAGCAACGGACGCAACTTCTCGGCGATTGCCTCGCGCGCACGGAAAATCCGGCTGCGCACGGTGCCGATCGGACAATTCATCGCATCTGCAATCTCGTCGTAGCTCAACCCCTCGATCTCGCGCAACGTGATGGCAGTACGTAATTCTTCCGGCAATGCCTCCATCGCCACGTTGACCGTCTGCGCAATCTGCTTGGTGGCCAACATCGACTCAGGAGTGTTGATGTCCCTTAGGTGATCTCCATCGTCAAAAGTTTCCGCTTCTTCAGCGTCCGCTTCCGTAGAAGTTGGAGCTCGCCTTCCCAAAGTGACGAGATAATTTTTCGCGGTATTGATGCCGATGCGATAAAGCCAGGTATAAAAGGCCGAGTCGCCGCGAAATTGCGGCAGCGCGCGGTAAGCCTTGATAAAAGCTTCCTGCACTACGTCCTCGGCCTCCGCCTGGTCGCGCACGAGCCGCGACACCAGGCGCATCAGCTTGCGTTGATACTTGACCACCAATAGCTCGAACGCCTTCTTGTCGCCACGCTGGACGCGCTCAACAAGCAGCTGGTCTATTTCGCGTTCTGTCGTCAAACCGGATTCCTTGTTCTTTTATCGCCTTGTTTTTCTGTGGCTATTGCCCTCAACCAGATGATTCCGATTTGGCAATTTTCAAGCTTTATCGACCTATTTTTCCAGCATCTGGGCTTTGGCCATATTGTGGCTGATCAACCAGCGACATGCCACGGACAGCGCCCTGAATGTATCCTCGGAGACAGAGTCCGACAAGATCGGGATGGTGCGGGTCTTGCCATTTTCCAGGCGCAGGCGCAAAAACAGCATGCCAGGCCAAACCGTGGTGCCAGCCAGCAGCTGGGCCAGGCCGGCCTTCATTACCTGCGGCTTGGCCCGGGCGCTACTGCTGCTGATGAGATGCTCCACAACGCGGATCTGGCCGGTAGCGGATATATGCAGCCAGATGGTCTTGCGGCCACGCAAGACAAGATACAGTGCAACGGCCGCAGCGATAAGACAAACTGCCGCCAGCATGCCGCGCAGCGGCCAGGAAAATTGTCCCGGCAGCAACAGGCACACCGCAACGCCGATCAACGCCACGCACAGGCAGGCGAAGGCCATGACCAGCAAAAGCAAACGGGAAGGTTTGATATCCGCAGAGACTGCTATGGTCGACATAAGACGCCATCAAAATGACAAACCCGGCTTTCACCTGAAAGCCGGGCACAGCATTTTACATCTTGCCGATAACCAGTGTACCGTTGGTGCCACCGAAGCCGAAAGAGTTCTTTACGGCAATATCGATTTTCAGATCACGCGCCTGATTCGCACAATAATCAAGATCGCACTCCGGATCCTGATTGACGATGTTCATCGTCGGCGGCGAGATCTGGTGATGCACAGCCAAGACCGTCAGCACCGTTTCCAGGCCGCCGGCGCCGCCCAGCAGGTGGCCGGTCATCGACTTGGTCGAATTGACCACCATCTTGTAGGCGTGGTCACCGAACGCGGCCTTGATCGCCTCGGTTTCATTCTTGTCGCCCAGCGGGGTCGAGGTACCGTGCGCATTCAGGTACTGCACCTCATCCGGATTGACGCCGGCGTCGCGCAGCGCGTTGAGCACGCAACGGCGCGGGCCATCCAGGTTCGGCGCGGTCATATGGTAGGCGTCGCCGCTCATGCCGAAGCCCAGCAGCTCGGCATAGATCGTCGCGCCGCGTGCCTTGGCATGCTCATACTCTTCGAGCACCATCACGCCGGCGCCTTCGCCCAGCACGAAGCCGTCGCGGTCCTTGTCCCACGGACGGGACGCGGTGGCGGGATCATCGTTGCGGGTCGACAGCGCGCGCGCCGAGGCAAAGCCGCCGATGCCCAGCGGCGAAACGCTGGACTCGGCGCCGCCGGCGATCATCACGTCGGCATCGCCGTACATGATCATGCGCGCGGATGCGCCGATGCAATGCAAACCGGTGGTGCAAGCGGTCACGATGGCCAGGTTGGGGCCCTTCATGCCGTACTTGATCGACAGGTTGCCGGAGATCATGTTGATGATCGAGGCCGGGATGAAGAACGGGCTGATGCGGCGCGGGCCGCGGTTAGTCAGCTCCGCATGGGTTTCTTCGATCAGGGGCAGGCCACCGATACCGGAACCGATCATGACGCCGATACGCTCGGCATTCTCGTCCGTTACCGTCAAACCACTGTTTTCAATGGCCTGGATACCGGCTGCCATCCCATAATGGATGAATGTATCCATGTGACGCGCTTCTTTGGCGGGGATGTAATCCTCGATATTGAAGCCCTTCACCTCACCCGCAAAGTGCGTGGTGAATGGCGAAGCGTCGAACTTGGTGATGGTGGCGATGCCGGACTTGCCTTCCTTGATGGCACTCCACGTATCGGCGATATTGTTGCCGACAGGTGAAATGCACCCCAGGCCGGTAATGACTACACGACGTTCACGAGTGCGGCTCAAGCAATTCTCCTACAAACTGGGTCCAAAGCCCTTATCAGGCCTTGACTTGCGACTTGGCGTAGTCGATCGCCTGTTGCACGGTGGTGATCTTCTCTGCCTGCTCGTCAGGGATTTCCATTTCGAACTCATCTTCCAGGGCCATGACCAGCTCGACGGTGTCGAGGGAGTCGGCGCCCAGGTCGTCAACGAACGACGATTCGTTCTTGATGTCGGCTTCAGCGACGCCCAGTTGCTCAGCGACGATCTTCTTAACGCGTTGTTCGATATCGGACATATTGTTCCTCCAGAGGGATAGATAGGTTACAAAAGTGCGCGCATTTTAGCAGGTTTGCGCGGGGAAAATTTACTTTTAACTATTCTCGGCAAGATTGCGCCAAGTCCAGCTTAACTTCAAACAAAATGCGCCAAAAGGATTCAGATCAATCCCTTGGCACAGGATTAACCCATGTACATGCCGCCATTCACATTCAGCGTGCTGCCGGTGATGTAGCCAGCCTGCGGCGAAGCCAGGAAGGCCACCGCCGCCGCCACTTCTTCGGCAGCGCCCAGGCGGCCCAGCGGGATCTGCTGCAGGATCGCGGCCGATTGCTGCTCGTTCAGCGCCTTGGTCATGTCGGTATCGATAAAACCGGGCGCCACGCAGTTGACGGTGATGTTACGACTGCCGATCTCGCGCGCCAATGCACGGCTCATGCCCGCCACGCCGGCCTTGGCGGCGGCATAATTCATCTGGCCGGGGTTGCCGGCCTCGCCCACCACCGAAGTGATGCTGATGATGCGGCCGTGCCTGGCCTTCATCATACCGCGCAGCACCGCGCGCGACAGGCGGCCCACGGCGGTCAGGTTGGTGGCGATCACGCTGTCCCACTCCTCGTCTTTCATGCGCATGGCCAACTGGTCCTGGGTAATGCCGGCGTTGTTGACCAGGATCGACAGCGAACCGTAATCCTTCTGCACCTGCTCGACGATGGCGGTACAAGCGGCGGCATCGTTGACATTGAGCACCAAACCCTTGCCGCACTCCGGCTGCAGGGCGTTGAGATATTCGCTGATGGCCGCAGCGCCGGCTTCCGACGTGGCGGTACCCACCACCTTGGCGCCCTGCCGTGCCAACTCCACCGCGATGGCGCGGCCGATGCCGCGCGATGCGCCGGTGACCAGCGCGACTTGTCCTTGCAGATTCTGTGCACTCACTTGAGCAGCTCCAATACTTTTTCGAGGGACGCCTGGTCGACGATGGCTTCGCCGATCAGTTCGCCGTTGATACGCTTGGTCAGGCCGGTCAGCACCTTGCCCGGACCGCATTCGATGACATGGGTGATGCCGTCGGAGCCCATCTTCTGGATGGTCTCGACCCAGCGCACCGCACTGGCCGCCTGGCGCACCAGCGCATCCTTGATGGCGGTGGGCTCATTGAGCACCGCCACGTCGACGTTGTTGATGACCGGAATCTGCGGCGCGGCGAATGCCACATTGGCCAGGTAGGCCTGCAGCCGATCCGATGCCGGCTTGAGCAGCGACGAGTGGAACGGCGCCGACACCGGCAACGCCAGCGCACGCTTGGCGCCTTTGGCCTTGGCAATCTCACAGGCGCGCTCGACAGCGCCCTTGTGGCCGGCGATCACGACTTGCGCCGGCGCGTTGAAGTTGACGGCCTCGACCACCTCCGACTGCGCCGCTTCCGCACAGGCGGCGCGCACGTCGTCGTCGGACAAGCCGAGGATGGCCGCCATGCCGCCCTGCCCGACCGGCACGGCTTCCTGCATGGCCTGGGCGCGAAAGCGCACCAGCGGCACCGCATCCTTGAACTGGATCACGCCAGCGGCTACCAGCGCGGAGTATTCGCCCAGGCTGTGGCCGGCCACCAGCGCCGGGGCCTGGCCGCCGGCGGCCAGCCAGGCGCGGTAGAACGCCACGGCGGCGGTCAGCATGACCGGCTGCGTATTGGTGGTCAGGTCGAGGTCTTCCTTGGGACCTTCGGCGATCAGCTTGCCCAGGTCGAACTGCAATGCATCGGACGCTTCGGCCACGGTCTGGCGAACGGCTTCGTTATCGGCGAAACCATTGAGCATCCCGATCGCCTGAGAACCTTGCCCCGGGAAAACAAAAGCAAATTTTGTCATGCTTGGATTTGATTGAGGTTGGATGAAACAGAAAACGAAACGCCACCCATGAAACCGCCATGCGACGGCCCGGGCAGCGCTTCCGCCTTACATTCGGGCAAGCACGGCGCCCCAGGTGAAACCGCCGCCCACGCCTTCCATCATGACGGTATGGCCCGGCTTGATGCGGCCATCGCGCACCGCCTGGTCCAGCGCCAGCGGGATCGAAGCGGCCGAGGTGTTCCCGTGCTCGCCGACGGTGACCACCATCTTCTCAAGCGGCAGCCCCAGTTTCTTGGCGGTGCCTTGCATGATGCGGATATTGGCCTGGTGCGGAATCAGCCAGTCGATCTCGGAAGCATCGACCTTGGCAGCCGCCAGCGTCTCGCGGGCGACCTTGTCCAGCACCGACACCGCCAGCTTGAACACCGCCGGGCCGTCCATGTACAGGTAAGCGCTGCCGGCCACGGCGCCATTGTCGACGCTGCCCGGCACGCACAGGATGTGGCCATGGCTGCCATCGGCATGCAACTTGGATGCCAGCACGCCCGGCTCGCCCGATGCGCTCATCACCACCGCGCCGGCGCCGTCGCCGAACAGCACGCAGGTGGTGCGGTCCTTGAAGTCGAGGATGCGCGAAAACACTTCCGTGCCGATCACCAGCACGTTCTTGTGCGCGCCGGACTTGATGAAGCTGTCGGCCACCGACATCGCGTAGACGAAGCCGCTGCACACCGCCTGCACGTCCATCGCCGGCGAGCCGTTGGTGATGCCGAGCTTGTGCTGCACCACACAGGCCGTGCTGGGGAAACCGCCCAGGTGGTCCGGCGTCGATGTCGCCAGGATGATCAGGTCGATGTCGTTGGCCTGCATGCCGGCCGCTTCCAGCGCACGCTGCGCCGCCGCCAGCGCAAGGTCGCTGGAAAGCTGGGTTGGCTCCGCATAGTGGCGCGCGGAAATGCCGCTGCGCGTGACGATCCATTCATCCGAAGTCTCGATGCCCTGCTGCGCCAGTTGCGCGGCCAGTTCGTTGTTGGTCACGCGCTTGGCCGGCAGGTAACTTCCTGTCCCGACGATTTTGCTATAAATAGTCATACCGTTTTTTGCTCTGTTAGTTCGGTTGTTGCAGCGAGGCCTGCACCACCGCGGGCTCCGCAGCCGCGACGGCCGTCCCGGCCGGGAGCCCCTGTCCCTGGGGCATCAATTCCGCCATGCTCGCGCCGATGCGCGAGAGCACGTCGTACTTGGCGGCATCATACGCGCGGCGGATGGCCCATTCAAAGGCATACACGTCGGCGCCGCCATGACTCTTGAACACCAGCCCCCTCAGTCCCAGCAGGCTGGCGCCATTGTAACGGGAAGGATTGAGGCGGCGCGACAGCGCCTTGATCGCGCCATAGGCGATAAGCGCGCCGAGCTTGTTGATCAGGCCCTTCTTGAATTCAGATGTCAGCACGGACTTGACGAAACGCCCCAGGCCTTCCGAAGCCTTCAGCGTGACGTTGCCGACGAAACCGTCGCAGACGACCAGGTCGGTCGTGCCTTCGAAAATGTCATTGCCTTCCACGTTGCCGTAGAAGTTGAGGATACCCTTCTCATGATCCGCCCGCAGCAATCCTGCGGTTTCCTTGACCAGTTCATTGCCCTTGATGTCCTCTTCGCCGACATTGAGCAAGCCGATCGTCGGCTTGGGCTTGCCCTCCATCACCGACACCAGGGCCGAACCCATCAAGGCAAATTGATGTAAATGCTGGGGCTCGCAATCGACGTTGGCGCCCAGGTCGAGCATGTAGGTAGGGCCATCCTTCTGGTTCGGCAGGATGGTGCAGATGGCGGGCCGGTCCACGCCCGGCAGGGTTTTGAGTACGTAGCGGGATACCGCCATCAGCGCGCCGGTATTGCCGGCCGACACCGCGGCATGCGCCTGGCCTTCCTTGACCAGGGTCACTGCCACGCGCATGGAAGAATCCTTTTTGCGGCGCAAAGCCACTTCGATCGGGTCTTCCATCGTGACCACCTCGGAAGCATTGCGGATTTGTACGCGCGGCTCACCGGCCAGCTTGTACTTTTTCAACAGCGGTTGCAGTACGCTTTCCTGGCCAACCAGGATCAATTCCGCATCGGATTGACGACGGATGAAAGAGGCAGCGGCTGGGAGAGTGACTGACGGGCCATGATCGCCACCCATGCAGTCAATTGAAATTTTGATGGTCATCGATTTGATTCTGAGCCTTGCCAGCCCACATTATGAGGCAAGATCGGGCACCATTCAAAATGGCGCGCATAAGCCAGGACGCAATTGACGTACCGGCAAGCAGGCAGGCCTGCCCGCAAACACGAATGCCGCAGGCATAAAAAAGCGGCGCAAAATGAACCTCCTGGAATGGAAGCTCATTGCGCCGCTTTTCTCCAAAAACAGCAAGCTCAATAAATGAGATTACTCGTCGTTCTTGGTCTTCAGCACTTTGCGACCGCGGTAGAAACCGTTCGGGCTGATGTGGTGACGCAGGTGGGTTTCACCAGTCGTCGGCTCGACAGCCAGCGGGGGTGCAGTCAGAAAGTCGTGTGCACGATGCATACCGCGCTTGGACGGGGTCTTTTTGTTCTGTTGAACGGCCATGATTACTCCTAAACCTTAAGATTGAAAATTTTAACACACCGGGTTCAGGTTTCCATCAACCCGGCTGCTGCTGCCCGGCACCTGCCGGACATCCCCTAACAATTACTGCTTCAACTTCTTCAGCACTGCAAACGGGGAGGCCCGCTCAGTACCTTTGGCTTCAGCCGCCACACCATCCCCGGGACAGGCATCGTGCTTGGGCGCCACAGGCAGCGCAAGCAACGCCTCATCCTCGACCAGGTTGGCTACGTCGAAGGTTGCCGAACCGACGATGACATCAATCTCGTCATCGTCGACCAGTTCCTCGATCGCGTCGGCCTGTGCCTCATCTTTTGCCAGTACCAGCAGCGACTTCGAATCAATCTCGAAATGCAATGCCGTCAGGCAACGCTGACAGATCAGATTAACCGCACCCGACACTGCCAGACTAAGTCGAGCCTGTCCCAGCTTGTCGATATCGCCGGCCAGAGCCCACTTTATCGTGCCGGAACGGTCAACCGTCTCTTGCGCCAGACGACCTAATTCAGCCACCGGAATCTCGCCCTGGGCCTGCTGTTTCAGCCGGCAAAACTCGAACGCGTCGATCACAAGTGCATTCATATCCAAAGCTGCAATCCGGAAAACCTGCGATAATAACAGAAAATTTCCTTACCAGTCAAAGCGTTAGCGCGCTTTCTGCGAATTTGTCGCCTGGCTGTCGCCGCGCAACGTCTTTTCGGCCGGATTTGGATGGCAATCTTGCCTTTCCGACCACATCAATATCCGCACAACAACACCGCCGCCATGCCGCAAGACACCCCTATCGCCACACCGACACGCCTGATCCTCGGATCCAGCTCGATCTATCGCAAAGAATTGCTCAGCCGCCTCGGCCTGCCCTTCGACACCATGGTGCCGGATATCGACGAAACGCCGCATCCCGGTGAAACGCCCGATGCCACCGCCTTGCGCCTGGCGCGTGAAAAAGCGGCGGCGGTCGCGGCCAGGGCCGGCGCGGCGCTGGTGATCGGGTCGGACCAGGTGGCGACCCTGGACGGCGAACAGATCGGCAAGCCCGGCAACCATGCCAACGCACTGAAACAACTGCAGAAAATGCGCGGCCGCCAGGTCATCTTCCACACCGCATTGTGCCTGTGGGATGGCCGCCAATCCGATGCCGCCTCCGCCGCGCAAGTACGCAACGTGCAAACCCTGGTGACATTCCGCGACTTGCCGGACGCCGAACTCGACGCCTACCTGCGCATCGAGCAACCCTACGATTGCGCCGGCAGCGCAAAAAACGAAGGCCTGGGCATTGCCATCCTGCAAAGCATACAAAGCGACGACCCCACCGCCCTTACCGGGCTGCCGCTGATCGCGCTGACCGACATGCTGCGCCAGGCCGGCGTCGGCTTTTTCGGCCACCCCGCGGCACTCAATCCGGCAACTTAATAATTGCGGCGCGGATATCCCTGCGCCAGGATGCGTTGCCACACCACTTCGCGCTCCTCGGGATTCATGAAAACCCATTGCGCCACCTCATCGACCGTGCGCCCGCAACCGCGGCAGACGTCGTCAAAGGTGGTGGAACAGACCGCCACACAAGGCGTATCGGGCCGCTCAGGAAGCGGGGAAGACGGAGATGTTGGGGACATTGGACGGTTCTGAAACGAAAAACACAAGGCGCAGCCGGTCGGCGCGCAGCGCGTCAGACTGACCGCGCAACAGCCGCCATCTTACCAAGAAGCGCCCGCTCGCCGCGGACGCCATCAAATCGCCTGTCCGCGCCAAGGGAAACGGGCAAAAAAAAGCCCGCGAACCAATCGGCTGCGGGCTTGAATCCAATTTCTTAAGGAGGAGATTGGAGGAGACAGGTGCAACTATAGCGATGCGCCACCGTCGAGTCTGCTTTATTGTGGCAATAGCAGATATTCACCTTTCCAATAACTCCCGCCAGGCGCGCCTTTCAGGCCGTCACAGGCATGACGTACGCCGATGTCGTCGGCTTGGGCGGATTAACCCCCTTACGCTCGCAAGCGGATAGAACCAGCATCGTGGCGATAGCAACCGCCAAAGCACACTTTCTCACCACACCTCCCTCAAGAATATCGCATCGACAACAACGCATCGCTGGGAACCGTTCCGGGCAGAATCGCCCTCCCCGGCCACCCTGTCAAGCCGCACTGCGCAAGCCGGCGCCGGCAGATGCCGCACGCGCGGCCGCCAGATTCTTCTCATACAACGCGGCGATCATGTCGGACTGGGTCAGCATGCCCGCCAGCTTGCCTTCGGCGTCGAGCACCGGGATCTGGTGCAAGCCATCGGCCATGCGCGGCACCAGCTCCAGCAGCGGCGTATCCACCCCGGCGGAAATCACCGGCCGGCTCATGATCTGGCCGACCACTTCCGGCTTGTCCGAATGGGAAAACGGCACGCGATGCAACAGCTTGCGCAATTGCTCAGCCAGGCCGGTATGCACTTGCGCGCCGGCGTGCTCAAGAAAATCGCTGCGGCTGACGATGCCGATCACATGCCGCCCCCGGTCGATCACGGGCAACGCCCGCAGACGATGCTTCTGCAACAGTCGCCAGGCGTTGTCCAGGCTGGTGGCGAACTCCACCGCCACGACATCGCGCGACATCACCGCCGCGCAGCGCGTCTCGCCGAAACGGCGGTGATAGGCGCGCATCTCGGTTTGCATGAAAATCTCTTCCAGGTCGTCGCGGCCGATGTCGATCACCTGGTTATAGCTCTTGAGCACCTCGTCCAGGTCCTCATGCGAAAAACCCAGCCGGGTGATCGGCAATTCGTCCCTGGTCTGGTGCGGATGCGGCGCGGCACTCTGCTGGGCATGCGGATAGCGGCGGCCGCTGGCGTTGTTGAAGAACAATGCCGCCAGCAACAGCAGCACCGAATTCAAACCGACCGGCGCCAATACGAACTGATAGCCCATCTCGTGCACCACCGGCCCGCCCAGCACCGCAGTCAGGGCGACGGCGCCGCTGGGCGGATGCAGGCAGCGCAACAAAAACATCGCGCCGATGGCCAACGAAATGGCCAGCGCTGCAGCCAATGCCGGCTCCTGGACCAATTTGGCGCAACTGATCCCAATGAGCGCGGCGCTGAGATTGCCGCCGATGATGGACCACGGCTGCGCCAGCGGGCTGGATGGCACCGCAAACAGCAGCACCGCCGATGCCCCCATGGGCGCGATCAGCCAAATGGTCCGCGCTTCATGCGGCAGGATGGCATAACTCGCCAAGCCCACCAGCAGGATGCCGAACAGGCTCCCCGCGCAGGAGCGCATGCGTTCGAAGCGGTCAACGTTGTTTCTGGGAGGAATGAAACTTTTAAGCCACAGCAAGATAGAATCGGGCATATCTGATTTTCGGCGTCTTTTGTCTTTTCATACATTCAACGGCGGCGCACCGGCGAAGCGCAGCCAAACCGCAATTACATCATAAGATGATATTTATGTCTGATCCTACCTGCCATGCGGCTACCTTGCCGCGCATGCGCACCACAGACTCCATGCCCGCAGGACATGGGCGCCGCCGATGAAAAGCGCATCCCGCCTGCAGAAGGAAGACTTCGAAGCGCTCTCCGACTTCCGCTACCAATTGCGCCGCTTCCTGCGATTTTCCGAAGATGCCGCCCAAAGCGAAGGCCTCACGCCGCTGCAATACCTGCTGCTGCTGCACATCAAAGGATTCCCCGGCCGCGAATGGGCCAGCATCAGCGAGCTGGCAGAACGGTTGCAGGCCCAGCATCATGGCGTGGTGGCGCTGGTGACCCGTTGCGTGAAAGCCGGCCTGGTCACGCGCGCGCCGGATGACCGCGACAAACGCCTGGTGCAGGTGCGCCTGACCGACCTGGGAGAGCAATACCTGCAACGGCTGGCGCAGTTGCACCGCAACGAACTGCAATCGCTGTCCGGCGTGTTCCAGGTGTCGCACATCTCGGCCTTCAACGACCGCGACTGACATTGCGGCTGGCGGCAAACTGCGGTTTTCCGCAACTGATTCCGGCAAGCCATGCTGTTATGCTGGAATCCGTTTCATCGATAGGCGCAAGACAGACGCGACAAATAGGCGTGACAACAAGGTGTGTAAAGAGGCGTGATATCCCGCCATCCGGATCTGCAATCGAATCCAGCCAATGACAAGAAAACCGAATACCGAGACAGCCGCCCCCGCGCCAGTGCGCGCCATCACCAAGGAAGACGTTGCCCGCGCCGCCGGCGTGTCGCACATCACGGTATCGCGCGTGATCAATACGCCGGAAAAGGTTTCTCCCGAGACTCGCGCCAAGGTCGAATCCTTCATCGCCAGCATGGGCTACATCCCCAACATGCTGGCCGGCGGACTGGCCTCGCGCCGCACCCGCATCGTCGCCGCCATCGTCCCCACCATCAGCCACTCGATCTTCGCGGAGACCGTGCGCGGACTGTCGGAAAAGCTCAGCGAACAGGGTTACCAGTTGCTGCTGGGGCAGACCAATTATTCTGAAACGGCCGAGACGGCCCTGGTGGAAGCCTTCATCGGCCGCCGCGTCGACGGCCTGGTGCTGACCGGTGTGCAGCATACCGCCCGTACGCGCCAGCGCCTGAAGGCAGCCGGCATCCCGGTAGTGGAAACCTGGGACCTGACCAAACGCCCCATCGACATGCTGGTCGGCTTCGACAACCATGCCGCCGGGCGCGCCATGGGCGACTACCTCACCGGCAAGGGATACCGCCGCATGGCCTTCATCGGCGGCGAAGATCCGCGCGGCATGGCGCGCTTTTCGGGAATGCGCGAGGCCGTGCTGGCGCAGGGCGCGCAGGAGCCGATACATATCAAGATCCCGCTGGGCTCCTTCCTCCATGCCGGGCGCGAAGCGATCGGCTTGCTGCTGAGGGAGCACCCCGATGTCGATGCTGTCTTCTTCAGCAACGACGTCATCGCCGCCGGCGCCGCGATGGAATGCATCCGGCGCGGCATCCAGGTGCCCGGGCAGATTGCGCTGGCCGGCTTCGCCAATCTTGAGATCGCCCCCGAAGTCACGCCGGCGCTGACTACGGTACAAATCAGCGGCCACCAGATCGGCCTGACCACAGGACAAATGCTGCTGGCGCGCTTGAACGGCCAGGGCGTAGCCCAGCCGATATGCGATCTGGGCTATTCCATCGTCGAACGCGAAAGCGCCTGATCCACTGCCAGTGCCATTGCCATTCAGGCAAAACGGCCGGTGCGGCCAACGTTTGACCGCACCGGCCGCTTCCATTGCCCTGCCGGTTTGCGCGCGCTATTGCTCCTCGTCATACACGATGCCGCGCGTCTCCGGCGCGACCAGCAAGGCCACCAGCGCCACCCCGCCCATGAACATGATGTAGCCGATGATCGGGTAATAGCTGCCGCCGTAATACGCCAGCAGGCCCGTGGCGATCACCGGCGCCATGCCGCCGGTGATGACCGAAGACAGCTCGCGCGCGCAGCAGATGCCGCTCATGCGCATGCGCGGCGGGAACAACTCGGCGAAGAAAGCCGCCTGCACCGAAAACATCGGATACAGCCCGAACACGATCATCATCACGAAAGCGCCGATGATCATCGGGGTTTCCCGCGTCTCCAGCATCCAGAAAAACGGGAAGGCGCCCAGTATCATCACGAGGATACCGAGGATATACACTGGTCGCCGGCCGACACGGTCCGACAGCGCTCCCCAAAACGGATTGAGCAAGGCTCCGATGCCCGCGCCGATCAGCACCGCCATCAGGCCGACGCTGGCCTCGACCTTGAGCTGGGCGGTGAGATACGACAAGGCCCACACCTGGAAGATATAGCCCGCCGTGTTCTCCGAAAAGCGCGCGCCGATGGCAATCAGCAGGCTGCGCTTCTGCTCCTGCCAGACCGCCTTGATGGGCGCCTTCGCCACCGCCTTGCGCTGCTTCATCTTTTCGAAGGTGGGCGACTCCTGCACGAACAGGCGGATATAGATCCCCACCGCCAGGCCGACCGCGGAAAGCAGGAAAGGAATGCGCCATCCGTAGCTCATGAAGTCGGCCTCCGGCATCATGCGCACCAGCGCGAAGGCACCCGCCGAGAGCACCACGCCCAGCGCCACGCCGACGCCCGGCCAGCTGGCGTAATAGCCGCGCTTGTCGGGCGGGGCATATTCGGCCGACATGGTCACCGCCCCGCCGAACTCGGCGCCTGCGGCGAAGCCCTGCACCAGCCGCAGCAAGGTCAGCAGAATCGGCGCGGCGATGCCGATGCTGGCATAGGTCGGCAGGATGCCGATGAGCGTGGTGGACAAGCCCATCATCATGAGCGTGACCACCAATACGTTCTTGCGTCCTATCTTGTCGCCGATGTGGCCGAACACGAATCCGCCCAGCGGGCGCACCACGAACCCCAGCGCGTAAGAGCCGAAAGCGGCCAGCGTGCCGATCATCGGATCCAGCTTGGTGAAAAACAGCACATTGAAGACGATCGCCGCCGCCGTGCCGTAAAGGAAAAAGTCGTACCACTCGAGCGCGGTGCCGATGACCGACGAACGCAGCGCCATCTTGCGTTGCCGGATCTCTGCCGCGCTCAGGTTCTCCGCCGATGTCGAGGCCTGGCCGGGCGCCTGCGCATGGCCGGGGTTCACCGGGTGCGCCCGGGTACCTGCGATTGTATTCATGTGTCTGTCTCCTGTTGGGTGACGGGCGCATGCGGCGCTTGACGCGCCGGCCGGCTGTTTTATCGTGTGTCCGGCACTGGCCCTGTCTTTCCTGCGATGGGATGTACTGCGCCGTCGTTGCTCCTTCCTGCTGCTTCCTGGGTAAATTCGCTTTGCTCAGTGGCGCGTCAGGCGCGCCTGCGCATGTTCATGGCTGGCGCGCTGGCCTGCTCCGAAACGCAGCGCGCCCATCGTTCGCGCACCATGCGCATCATCAATTGCGCCTCTTCCCAACGGTCCGACAGCTCATAGCCGTCGGCGCCGGTCATCGCATATTCGGGCGGGCCGAGTTCGCACAGGAAGGTCAGTACCGCGTCGTCGCCGGCGCGCGCCATCCAGCTCCTGAAACCGTATTCCCACCAGCCCATGAACAACTCCAGCCATTGCCGGTGCTGCTTGAATTCCAGCTGCAACTGGATTTGCTCGCGGCTGGCGACGCGGCCGTGGAAGCCCCAGGCGTTATCGATGATCCGGTGCATCAGCGCATGGTTTTCCGCGGAAATCGGCCAGGCGAACTCGCGCCCCACCACATAGTGGGAAAGATCCGCCGTCAACCGCAGGTCCGGGAAGCGGTCCAGCAGATGCAGGGTGAACAGCAGGTCGGTGGTCATGCGGTCGCGGTGCGTCTCGATATGCAGCGCGATACCGGCGTCCTCGGCCAGCCGGCGCCAGCCTTCGATGTAGGGAATGCATTCCTGCAGCGTGTAGGGCCGCACATCGGCCTGCAGGTTGATGTGGTCGGCGCCCAGCTCCTGCACATGTTCGATGATGGGCTTCAATTCATCGACCGTGCGCGGATAGCATTGGGCCTGCCAGCTCATGCCATGTTCGCGCAGGAACGCGGTGACGGTGCGGGCGTATTGGATATCAGCAAAGCGCACGCCGGCGCCGTCGAAACCGGCGTCGCGGATCATGGACAGCTTTTGTTCCAGCGTCCATTCCTGCCCATCCGGGCGACGGCGCTCCATGGCCCATAACGATTGGTACACGCGAAACGTTTGCATGGGTGTTTGCCTCTGCAAAAAAGTTCGTCCCTCCGGCGCAGCCGGCTTGGATCGGCTGCGCCAGGTTCGTGCCGGGACGATGTGCCGCCCCGGAATGAAACGCAAGGGCCGGTTCAGGTACCGGCCGCCTGCTGCGGCACCTCCACCTGTTCGAAGAAACGCTTGCCGCTGGCCGACTGGTTTTCGTAGATCGACCCCTGGTTCAGTGCCGGCGGCAACGGCATGCGCACCGGCACATCGCGAAAGCGCGGCACGATGGTCGGCTCGCCCTGCAGCAGCCGGCTGTTGAAATCGTCGAAATCGGGCACGCCCATCAGCGGAAAGGCATCGGCCGCGCAAACTTCATAGAGCAGGAAATTGCGCGACATGGACGAACGATTCTGCGCCGAACCGTGTATCGCCCGCACATGGTGGAAAGAGACCGAACCCGCCTTGCCGACGATAGGCACCGCCCGGTCGAGATTCAGCCCGGGTTGGTTAGGGTCGAGCGCGCCGCAGAAACGGCCATCGGCATCATGGTGGTCGTAGGTCGGCCCCTTGTGCGACCCCGGCACCACCAACATGGCGCCGTTTTCCAGCGAGGTATCGTCCAGCATCACGCCCACGGCCAGGATGTCATCGTTGGTGGCCGGATAAAAAGCCCAGTCCTGATGCCACTCCACCGGCGAGCCAAAACGCGGCGACTTCAGGTTGAGCTTGGAGTTTTGCAGCCGGAAAGCCGGCCCCAACAAGGCTTCCAGCACTTCCAGCACCGGCTTGGAACGGATGAACTCCTCAAACACCGGATGGTTCTTGTGCGGCTGCTTGATGCGGCGCAAACGCGGATCGGCGGCGGTATGGCCACGCTCCAGATCGAATACGTCGGTATGGTCGCTGACCTTGCGCGATTGCTCCACCCACTGCGCCAGCGCATCCTTCATCCGCTGCCGCATGATGTCGTTGAGAAGGCCGGGCACCACCAGCCAACCTTCGTCCTGATATTGCGAAACCTGCCCTAGCGTGATCATGGCTGTCTCCTTTGATCGGAATCGTGTTCTACCCGCCGCGGCGGGGTTTTCTTGAATGCTTGCGCCCTGCCGTCCAAAATCAATGTTCACGCGAACATAATATGCCGCAAAAAAAACCGGAGTCAACTCCGGCCCGCCAAATATTTTGCGCCCCTCGTGAGATCAGCGCCCGTGGCCGCCCGCGTCCCGGTCCGCCATCAAATACTGACTTCCACCCGGTTGCGGCCGCGCTCCTTGGCCAAATACAGCGCGGTATCGGCCAGCTTGATCAATTGCTCCAGGCTATGTCCCGCACCCAATGCCGCCACGCCGAAACTGGCGCTGATGCTGATGCGCTGGCCGCCATCGAGATCGAACTCCTTCGCCTCCAGCGCCGCGCGCAACTTCTGCGCCACCGTTTCAGCCTTGCCGATATCCGCCTCCGGCAACAGCACGATGAACTCTTCTCCGCCATAACGCGCCAGCACATCCACCTTGCGCAGCAATTGCGCGGCGATTTGCGCCACACCACGCAAGACGGCGTCGCCGGACAAATGACCGTAGCTGTCGTTGATGCGCTTGAAATGGTCGATATCGAACAGCACCACCGACAAGTTGCGCCGATAACGTTGCGCCGCGCGCATCTGCTGCTCGCCATCGGAAAAAAAGGCGCGCCGGTTCAACAGACCGGTCAAGAAATCGGTGTTGGATGACGTCTGCAACTGGCTGATCAGCGCTTCGCGTTCGCGCGCCAGGCTGTTGCGCTCAAGAATACGTTCTTTCAGCACGCGCAATGCCCGCATCATGCCGCCGATCTCGTCATCATGCCTGGCAGCGGGAATCTCCAGCCCCAGCTTGCCATCGGCCAGCCCCACCACCAGGTCGGTGGCAGCGACCAACGGGCTCACCACGCGCTTGCGGATCATGTACATCAATAACTGGAAGAACAGGCAGGCAACGATGGTCAATCCGATGACCAGGGCCAGCAAATTACGCGCTTGCAGGTTGCGGTGCTCGGCCCGGGCCATCAGGTCGTCCAGGATGATATCGCGCAAATCGAAGATGGCCTTCATCCGCGGCACGTAGCGCGCCGCCAGTTCGGCCGGCGTAATGCCGTAATCCCCGGACTTCAGGCCCACCTGCAAAAGGTGGTCGATGAACTGGAAGCCGTCGTCGAAATATTGCCTGTCCAGATTGGCCAGTCCCTGCACGAATTGCGGCTGCGACGAATAAGAAGCCAGCCGCGCGCCCAGCAGCGAACGCAGCAATTCGATCCGCCCGTAAAGCCGGCCGATCTCGATGACCTCATCCGGGTTGAGCCTGCGATGGGTGATCAGCGCAGCAGTGAAACAAGACCCCACCTGCCCGGCATATTCGCGCAAGCTGGCTGCCGCGCGTACCCCCGACAGGCCGTCGCGCAAATCGGGATCGGCCAGGTCGACGGTATCGACCAGTTCCCCCGTTATCCGCACCAGCATCGGGATCACATCCACCATGCCCTTGACTGCGGACACGATCTCGGGATGGCTGCGCCTTTCCTGCGGTTGCCGGCCGATGCGGTCGACTGCGGCGCGGGCCGGGCCCATGGCCTGCTGCACCCTCCCGATCTTCTTCAGAATGCTGGAATTATGTTGCGCCGGATCCTTTTCCAGGGCGGTGCGCAGATCGGCCAGGGCCGCATCGCTGGCCGACCGTGCCGCCTGCAGGCGCCGGTAAAGCAACGCGCGCTCGTCGTCCCGTGCGCCCATGAAGGCATTGGAGGGCCCGCGCTCGATCGATACCTGCTCCATCGCAATCAGGCCCAGACGAAACCGCTTCAAGGCCGGGATGGTATTGGTGCTGCTCCGGTAGATGTTCCACTCAATCCATACCAGCGATACCGCCAACGCCAAAAACAACATCAGCAACGCGATGGAGATCAGCCGGAACAGTCGAGTCAAGGACATTTCTTTGGCCTGCTTCAAAGGCTTGCGATTTTTCAGGAATACAACAAGGCCGATCAAGCAATAAACAAAAGATCGTATGAGCGGGGATAAAAACACATCGCAGGCAGGCGCCGATGCATGGAGCCCGATTCGAGACGCCGGCGCACCGGAGGCGATGCTGAAAGCCGGCGCCGCAGTCCATCCCCCTTGAGGGCTGCGATACCGGCATATCGGAATGCCATCGCGCCGACGGCGGCAACAGCGCAACCGGCGCACATAAAAATAAAGCCCTGAGGATGTCAGGGCCTTACTTTTGCTTCCAACCTGCAAGCTAACTGGCGGAGAGGGTGGGATTCGAACCCACGGTACGGGAAACCGTACGCCTGATTTCGAGTCAGGTACATTCGACCACTCTGCCACCTCTCCGGTTAACTTCGGTCGATTTACTGCGTGAAGCAGCAAAGCTCGCAACTATAGCAGAAGTTTTTTAAGAAAGGAACATCCCTCTAAAATTATTTCCCCCAGCGTATTGCCGCTCCGTCATTTTCGCCCCACCTTCTCCCGGCGCGCAGGACTAGCGCCGCGTCAAACGCCAAGCCTCAGTTTTTTTCATGCAAAAACGTTGCCCTTGCGCTTCCATATCATCGTCTTGTCATAAATCGCTTCTAGCATCCGTAAATTATTTTCCACAACTAGAAATTTTTCGGGATCTCACGGAAGTCGAACCGATGCCGTGTCAGGATGGGGGGCAAGGCGCAAAACCCAGCCCGGCCGGCGGCACGGCGCGGCTTTGCGGCGCCGCAAACCGCCTGAGGGGGCATTGCGGCAGCCGACGAGGTTCCGGACAGGTTCTCAGGAACAATTTCATACCGGGATCAGCCAAATGGCGCCTCTTTCCAATGCCTCTTTTCCGCTCGACGCCGAAGCGGCCGAGCTGATCGCCCGCGCCGCCGGCAGCCTGCCGCCGAACGCCGACGACCAGATGCTGTCGCTGCTGCATGAAATCATCGCCCAGCGCAAGCTGACGGCCTTGTTCCAGCCGATCGTACGCATGCGCAATGGCGAGATCCTCGGCTACGAAGGCCTGATCCGCGGGCCCTCGAACACCCCGCTGCACTCCCCGCTGGCCCTGTTCAAGGTGGCGCGCACGCACAACCTCTCGGTACAGATGGAATACCTGTGCCGGCATATCGTGCTGACCCGCTTCGCCCAATCCGGCCTGCCCGGCAACCTGTTCCTCAACGTCACCCCCGGGGCTTTGATGCAGCCCGAGGCGATCCAGGGCGAAACCCTGCGCTACCTCGAGAACCTGGGCGTCAACCCGCAGCGCATCATCATCGAGCTGACCGAAAACGAACCGACCTATGACTACGCCCTGCTGCGCAATGCCGCCATGCATTACCGCGACATGGGATTCCAGATCGCCATCGACGATCTCGGAGAAGGATTCTCCAGCCTGCGCTTGTGGTCCGAGCTGCAGCCCGAGTACGTCAAAATCGACATGCACTTCGTGCAAGGCATCAACCACGACCCGATGAAGCTGCAATTCGTGCGCTCGATCCAGGAGATCGCCGAGAAATCCGGCTCCATCGTCATCGCCGAAGGCATCGAGTCGCAGGCCGAATTGCTGACCATCCGCGACCTCGGCATCGCCTGCGGCCAGGGCTACCACATTGCCCGCCCGATGGCCGAGCCGCCGGTATCGATCTCGGAAGATGTCACCAAGACCCTGCGCCGCGACAAGGTGCCGCTGGCGGCCAACAAATACGGTCCCGGCAAGCGCAGCGCCACCGTCTTCAAGCTGCTGCGCGAAACCCGCTACGTCACGCCGGAAATCACCAACGACCACGCCTACGACATGTTCGTCAACGATCCGCAACTGCAGGCGCTGCCGGTGGTCAGCAACGGCCTGCCGATCGGCCTGATCAACCGCTACAGCATGGTCGAGCGCTTCGCCCGCCTGTACGGCCGCGAGCTCTACGGCAAGAAGTCCTGCGCCTTCTTCATGGATCCCAACCCCATCCTGACCGAGCAGGACACCAGCCTGCAGGACCTGTCCAACCTGCTGGTGCAGGCCGAGTCGCACCACCTGTCCAACGGCTTCATCATCACCGACCGCGGCCAGTACGTGGGCCTGGGCACCGGCCACGACCTGCTGCGCGAAATCACCCAGATGCAGATCGACGCCGCACGCCACGCCAACCCGCTGACCCAGTTGCCGGGCAACGTGCCGATCAACGACCACATCGAATACCTGCTGCAAAGCGGGGTCGAGTTCTGCATCTGCTATTGCGACCTGGACCACTTCAAGCCCTTCAACGACGTCTACGGCTATCGCAAGGGCGACGACATGATCCAGCTCACCGGCCGCATCCTGCAGCAAGGCTGCGACCCGCAGCATGACTTCATCGGCCATATCGGCGGCGACGACTTCCTGATCATGTTCCAAAGCGAGGACTGGGAAAGGCGCTGCCGCGCCATGCTGGACAACTTCACCGCCGAATCCGGCGCCTTCTATTACGACGAAGACCGCGAACGCGGCGGCTATTTCAGCGAAGACCGCCAGGGCAACCGCGTGCTGCATCCGCTGGTGAGCATTTCCCTGGGGGCGGTGAAGATCGAACCCGCCCAGTACTCCTCGCCGCACCAGATCGCCTCGGCAGCGACCCGGGCCAAGAAACAGGCCAAGAAGACGCCCGGCAACAGCCTGTTCATCGAACGCCGCATCCCGATGGCGTTCTCCTGGGCACTCAATGACGGCGGCTAGCCACGCCGCCGGCGAGAACGTTTTCACCGGCCCTGCACCCGCCATGACGGCAACGCCAATGTAAAAACGGCCGACCCATTACAGGTCGGCCGTGCTCCATCGATATCCCACCAGTCCCGGTCAGGCGCCCGGCGCCAGCCTGGTGATGCCGCCCATGTAAGGCTGCAGCGCCTCCGGAATCTCCACACTGCCGTCGGCTTGCTGGTAGTTCTCCAGCACCGCCACCAGGGTACGGCCGACCGCCAGGCCGGAGCCGTTCAAGGTGTGCAGCAGCTCAGGCTTGCCCTGGGCATTGCGGAAACGGGCTTGCATACGGCGCGCCTGGAAAGCCTCGCAGTTCGACACCGACGAGATCTCCCGATAGGTATTCTGCGCCGGCAGCCAGACTTCGATGTCATAGGTCTTGGCCGCGCCAAAGCCCATGTCGCCGGTGCACAGCGTGATCACGCGGTACGGCAGGCCGAGCTTCTTGAGGATGGCCTCGGCATGGCCCAGCATCTCTTCCAGCGCCTCGTACGACTTCTCCGGATGCACGATCTGCACCATTTCCACCTTGTCGAACTGGTGCTGGCGGATCATGCCGCGGGTGTCGCGGCCGTAGGAGCCGGCCTCGGAACGGAAGCATGGCGAATGCGCGGTGAACTTCAGCGGCAGCGTGTCGCCGGCCACGATCTCCTCGCGCACCAGGTTGGTCAGCGGCACTTCGGCGGTCGGGATCAGGTACAGCGCGGCGTTTTCCGCCTCGCCTTCCTGGCCGCCCTTCTTGACGGCGAACAGGTCGGCCTCGAACTTGGGCAACTGGCCGGTGCCGCGCAGCGAATCGGCATTGACGATGTAAGGCGTATAGCACTCGGTGTAGCCGTGCTCGCCGGTGTGGGTGTTGAGCATGAACTGCGCCAGCGCACGATGCAGGCGCGCGATGCCGCCCTTCATCACCGAGAAGCGCGAACCGGTCAGCTTGACCGCGGTATCGAAATCCAGGCCCAGCGGCGCGCCGACATCGACATGGTCCTTGACCTCGAAGTCGAAGGCGCGCGGCGTTCCGACCTTGCGCACCTCCACGTTGCCGGATTCGTCATTGCCCACCGGCACCGACTCGTGCGGCAGGTTGGGCACGGCTTGCAAGAAGGCGTTCATCTGCTGCTGCACCTCGTCCAGGCGCGCCGCCGAAGCCTTCAGTTCGTCGCCGATGCCGTTGACTTCCGCCATCACCGCCGAGGCGTCTTCGCCCTTGCCCTTCAACATGCCGATCTGCTTGGACAGGCTGTTACGCTTGCCCTGCAATTCTTCAGTGCGGGTCTGGATCTGCTTGCGCTCGGCCTCCAGCGCGTTAAAACCGGCGACGTCGAGGACGAACTTGCGTGCCGCCAGACGGGCAGCCACATTGTCGATGTCTTTACGGAGAAGTTGGATGTCGATCATGGGAACAAATAGCAAATAAGGATTGGCGCTCAAAAACGGGATTGTACCAAGCCAGGCGGCTTTACCGGGGGCTTCCCCGAACGTTTCCGGGAATAAATGCGCATCGCCGCATGGCGCACAGCGGCCGGGACGGGTTACCATTCGCCCCATTTCCCGCCACTCTTGCCGATTCCGATCATGTCCGACGCCGACGACGCCCCCAAAACCACGCCCCTGCCGCTTTCCATCCTCGGCCTGGTAGCCGCCTTCGGCCTGGCCCTGTGGGCCGGTATCCACTACATGACGCATGACGCCAGCCTGTTCTACGGCTTGCTGGCCGGCCTGTCGTTCGGCGCCGCCTTCGCGTTCGGCCAGCAGATCAAGCATCGCGTCGCGCCGTCGAAACAGCGCAAGACCGGCTGGAAAGTGCACGCGCCAGGAGCGGCCGAACTCAGCCCGGCCAAGCTGGCCGCGCAGCAGGCGCGCAAGATCAGCGTGGAGTTCGACGACGAGGAAATCCGCACCACCGTCAATGGCCTCAAGCGCGAAGGCGTGGCCTGGAGCGCTGTCAACCGGGTCGATATCGTCATCAGCGACGAATTCCTGCCGCTGCCGCAATGGATCATCGGCGGCGACGGCGGCGCAGGCGCCAAGGGCATCATCGTCCCCAATGACGCCGAAGGGCTGGATGCATTGATGGACGCCATGAAGGCGCGCCTGCCGGGCTTCGACAACGACGCCACCTACCAGGCCATCATTTCCGCCATGGCGACCATCGAAGGCCATTTCCCGGTTTGGAACAGGAAGCCGGCCTAGGGACTTACTTGGAACTCTTGCGCGCCTGGCGATCCAGCTCGCGCAAGTACGCCAGCTTGTCGCCGATCTTGGCTTCCAGCCCGCGCGGCACCGGCTGGTACCAGTTGGGTTCGCGAATGCCGTCCGGCAGGTAGGTCTCGCCGGCGGCATAGCCTTCCGGTTCGTCATGGGCGTAGCGGTACAGCTTGCCGTAGCCCAGTTCCTTCATCAGCTTGGTCGGCGCGTTGCGCAGGTGTTCCGGCACCGGGCGCGACTTGTCCTTGGCGACGAAGGCGCGCGCCTGGTTGTAGGCCATGTAGCCGGCGTTGCTCTTGGCCGCCACCGCCAGATAGATCACCGCCTGCGCCAGCGCCAGTTCGCCTTCGGGCGAGCCCAGGCGCTCATAGGTAGCGGCGGCGTCATTGGCGATGGTCATCGCGCGCGGATCGGCCAGGCCGATGTCTTCCCATGCCATGCGCACGATGCGGCGCGCCAGGTAACGCGGGTCGGTGCCGCCGTCGAGCATGCGCGTGAGCCAGTACAAGGCGCCATCGGGGTTGGAACCGCGCACCGACTTGTGCAACGCCGAGATCTGGTCGTAGAAGGCGTCGCCGCCCTTGTCGAAGCGGCGCAGCGCATCGCCCAGGCATTCGGCCAGGACTTCGGCGGTCACCGTGGCCAGCCCTTTGGCCTGCGCCGAGCGGGCCACGATTTCCAGATTATTGAGCAGCTTGCGGCCGTCGCCATCGGCGCTGGCGACCAGCATCTCCCTGGCTTCCGGCTGGAACTGCAAGCCGTCCAGCTCCTCGTGGCAGGCGCGTTCGACCATGGCGCCGAGGTCGTCCTCGGTCAGCGACTTGAGCACGTACACGGCAGCGCGCGAGAGCAGCGCACTGTTGACCTCGAACGAGGGATTCTCGGTGGTGGCGCCGATGAAGGTGAACAGCCCGCTTTCCACGTGCGGCAGGAAGGCATCCTGCTGGCTCTTGTTGAAACGGTGCACCTCGTCGACGAAGAGGATGGTGCGGCGGCCGGAATTGGCGCGGATCAACTGGGCCCGTTCAACCGCCTCGCGGATGTCCTTCACGCCCGACAGCACTGCCGACAACGCCATGAATTCGGCGTTGAAGGAGTCCGCCATGAGCCGCGCCAGCGTCGTCTTGCCCACGCCCGGCGGCCCCCACAGGATCATCGAATGCGGCTCGCCCGATTCGAACGCCACGCGCAAGGGCTTGCCCGGCCCCAGCACATGCTGCTGGCCGATCACGTCATCGAAGGATTGCGGCCGCATGCGCTCGGCCAGGGGGATCAGGTTCATCTTGAAATCAGTCGGTGCGGCGGCAGGTAGATCGGCCGCCAAAGGCAGTAGTCTAACGCAGAGTCAAGTACGCGCACCGCGACGTGGCCCCGACAGGCGCCGGGCGCGCGTTTCCGCTTAGCGGTTAAAATACCGGTTCGCCGCGCGGCCGGTCCGCGCAAGTTGTCACCCTGCCCGCTCCAGAATCCCATGCCTTTTGTCGTTACCGATTCCTGCATCCAGTGCAAGTACACCGATTGCGTCAGCGTCTGCCCGATGGACTGCTTCGTCGAAGGGCCGAACTTCCTGGCCATCGACCCGGATGGCTGCATCGACTGCTCGATGTGCGTGCCGGAATGCCCGGTCGGCGCCATCTATAACGCCACCGACCTGCCGGTGGCGCTGGCGCATTTCGAAGACCTCAATGCTAGGCTGGCCAAGCATCCCGGCTGGAAGCCCATTACCAAGGTACAGGCGCCGATGGCCGACCACGCGCAGTGGAAGGACGTGAAGGACAAGCTGCCGCTGCTGAAAATGGCCGACGGCGACTAAGCCTCCCGGCCATGCACGGAAAAGCCCCGCAAGTTCACACTTGCGGGGCTTTTTCATGGAGCTGCGACAATCCGGTCGTTGCTCAGTTGTTGAATACGTCCGCCCCCTTGGGGATGGTGAAGGTGAAGCTGTTGACCTTCAGCGGCGGATTCTTCTCGAAGCTGTCGAAACTGAGCACCGAGACTTGCCCAAAGGAGTCGTGCAGCTCCATCGCCACCGGCATGCCGTTCCTGAAGCCGATGCCGATGCGGTCGAAAGTGGTGTCGCGGCTCTTGGGCACCGCCTCCAGCCACTCCACGCCATCCTTGACGCCCGATTCCTTCAGGGTGAAATTCTTTTCCAGGTCGTTGCTGCCGAACAGGATCGCCGCCGGCGAAGAGCCCAGCGCATTGCCCAGTTTCTTGGTGGTGACCTGGTTCAGGTCCTTGTCGTAGATGAACAGCTTTTCGCCGTCGGCCTGGATCACCTGCTCATAGGGCTTCTGGTAAGTCCAGATGAATTTCCCCGGGCGCGAGAACACGAAAGCGCCGCTGGACGTGTTCACCACCTTGGCCGCGCCATTGTCGTTCCGCACCAGGCGCTGGGTGAAATCGCCCTTGGCCGATTGGGTGCTGGCGACGAATTGCTTGAACTGCTCCAGCGCGGCCGCCGAGGCCCGGCCCGGCGTCAGCGCGGTAAAGACGATGGCGCCGGCCACGGCCAGCGCCGACAGCGAAACCGCCACGAGGATGCGGCGCAGGTTGATGGCGCGCGCCCGGGCTGGTGCCCGGCCGCGGCGTTCGATTCCTTCAAACAAGGGATGCCTGGGATTGTTCATATCGTTTCCGTTCTTACATACAGTTGCGCAACAAGGTAGGCGGCCACTCTTGGCCCGCCGCCTTGTCCCCGCTTAGTCGGCGTCATTGCCCGCCGGCACCAGGATCTCGCGGTTGCCGTTGGACTGCATGGTCGATACCACGCCGCTTTGCTCCATCTGCTCCAGCAGGCGCGCGGCGCGGTTGTAGCCGATGCGCAAGTGGCGCTGCACCAGCGAGATCGAGGCGCGGCGGTTCTTCAGCACCACCGCCACGGCCTGGTCGTAGAGTTCATCGCTCTCGCCGCCGCCGGCGCCCGCTCCGGCGCCGCTGCCGCCCTCGGCATCTTCCAGCACGCCGCCCTCTAGGATGCCTTCGATGTAATTCGGTTCCCCCTGGGCCTTGAGGTGATCCACCACGCGGTGGACTTCATCGTCGGAAACGAAAGCGCCGTGCACGCGCACCGGCAAACCGGTGCCGGGCGGCATGTACAGCATGTCGCCCATGCCCAGCAGGGTTTCCGCGCCCATCTGGTCGAGGATGGTGCGCGAGTCGATCTTGGACGATACCTGGAAGGCGATGCGGGTCGGCACGTTGGCCTTGATCAGGCCGGTGATCACGTCCACCGACGGGCGCTGGGTGGCCAGGATCAGGTGGATGCCGGCCGCGCGCGCCTTCTGTGCAATGCGGGCGATCAGTTCTTCCACCTTCTTGCCCACCACCATCATCAGGTCGGCCAGTTCGTCGATGATGATGACGATGGTTTCCAGCTGCTCCAGCGGCTCCGGCGCGTCCGGGGTCAGGCTGAACGGATTGGGGATCTTCTCGCCGCGCTTGTCGGCATCGATGATCTTCTGGTTGTAGCCGGCCAGGTTGCGCACGCCCAGCTTGGACATCTTCTTGTAGCGGCGCTCCATTTCCTCCACCGCCCAGTTCAGCGCATGGCCGGCCTGGCGCATGTCGGTCACCACCGGCGCCAGCAGGTGCGGGATGCCTTCGTAGATCGACAGTTCGAGCATCTTGGGGTCGATCAGGATCAGGCGCACCTGCTTGGGCGTGGACTTGTACAGCAGCGACAGGATGGTGGCGTTGATGCCCACCGACTTGCCCGAGCCGGTGGTGCCGGCCACCAGCAAGTGCGGCATCTTGGCCAGGTCGGCCACCACCGGGTTGCCGGCGATGTCCTTGCCCAGCGCCACGGTCAGGCTGGAGTGGCTGTCGTTGTAGACCTTGGAGCCGAGGATCTCGGTCAGGCGCACGATCTGGCGCTTGGGATTGGGCAGCTCCAGGCCCATGTAATTCTTGCCCTGGATGACTTCCACCACGCGAATCGAGGTCAGCGACAGCGAACGCGCCAGGTCGCGCGCCAGGTTGACGATCTGGCTGCCCTTGACGCCGGTGGCCGGTTCGATCTCGTAGCGGGTGATCACCGGGCCCGGATAGGCCGCGACCACCTTGACCTCGACGCCAAAGTCCGAGAGCTTCTTCTCGATCAGGCGG
This sequence comes from Herbaspirillum sp. SJZ099, assembly GCF_007828355.1. NCBI lineage: Bacteria > Pseudomonadati > Pseudomonadota > Betaproteobacteria > Burkholderiales > Oxalobacteraceae > Herbaspirillum > Herbaspirillum sp. SJZ099. The sequence goes on from NZ_VIUO01000009.1 coordinate 68,206, forward strand.
CTGGTGAATTCCAGCGTCTCGACCGACACCGTCTGTTGCGCCGGCGGCGCTTCATCCAGCAGGGAGAGCGGCGGCAGGTCGGTATTGCTGTCGTCGAACAGGCTGGTCTGCTTTTCCTTCTGCACGCGATCCGATTTCTGCACCTCGACGATCTGCGGCTCGATACGGATCGGCGGCGCCTCGACGATCTTGGCGCGCTCCTGCACCACCACTTCCTCGCGCTTGACGGCGGCTTCGGCGCCGGCCTTGCGGTCGGCCCGCGCGGCAAAGAAATTGCGCACCCACAGCAGGCCATCCTCGATGGCGCCGCCGATGCGCTCCACCGCGGCCAGCCACGACACATGGAAGAACAGGGAAAAGCCCAGCCCGAACAGCAACAGCAGCAGCAAGGTGGCGCCGGTGAAGCCGAAGGTCGGCTGCACCGCCGTGCCGATCATCTCGCCCAGCACGCCGCCGGGGGAATGCGGCAGCTTGGGCGCCAGGCGATGCATGCGGGTGAATTCGATGCCGAGGCTGCCGGTCATCATGAAGACGAAGCCGATAGCGCGGATCAGCGGTTCCTGCCGGTGTTCGGGCTCGGCTTCCTTTTCCACCAGGAAGCGGTTGGACAGGCGGCGATAGCCGCTCCAGACCGAGCGCCCCAGGAGCACGCACCACCACCAGGCCGACAGGCCGAAGATGTACAGCATCAGGTCGGCCACCCAGGCGCCCACGCGGCCGCCCCAGTTGGCCGCGCGCGGCACCGAGCTGGCCACCGACCAGCCCGGATCGGTCTTGGAGTACGTCAGGAGGATCAAGACCAGATAGACCAGCAGCGCGGTCAGCGCCAGCCAGCGCGCTTCGGAAATCAGCCGCACCAGGCGGTTGGGCATCGGCGGGGCCGGCGCTTTGGTGTTGCGGATATGGGCTTGACTCGTCTTCGACATAACTTCCGTGCAAAAAAAGCGTAGCCGTCATTGTAACGGCATTAGATTGGCGTCATGCGCTTTTGGGGGCTCGCGCACAGGACTCCGGGCGCGGCGGCATTATCGTTTCTACAAGTTCCCGCGCGGCAAACGGCAGGTGCGGCCGGGCCCGCGCGGCCTATCGGATGAATAGCGTAATTCCATCAGCTGGACAGGGGCCTTCGTCTATAATCTTACCCGTTTTGCAGCGCAGTATTGACGAGCCTCCCGCTCGCGCGTTCGCACCGCCGCCCTGCGGCCCTGAATTGAAATCCCGGAATTCGTCTCAAGCTAGGTTGAGCGATCCCATTAAACAGACAAAGAGTATCTTATGAGCACGCCCAAACATGCCAAGGTCCTGATCCTCGGTTCCGGCCCCGCCGGCTACAGCGCCGCCGTGTATGCCGCACGCGCCAACCTCAATCCGGTGATGATCACCGGGGTCGAGCAAGGCGGCCAGCTGATGACCACCACCGACGTCGAGAACTGGCCGGGCGACCCGCTGGGCGTACAAGGTCCGGAACTGATGCAGCGCCTGCTGCAGCACGCCGAACGTTTCAACACGGAAATCATCTTCGACCACATTCACACCACCAAGCTGTCCGAACGCCCGTTCCGCCTGATCGGCGACTCCGGCGAATACACCTGCGACTCGCTCATCATCGCCACCGGCGCCTCGGCCCAGTACCTGGGCTTGCCGTCCGAACAGGCGTTCATGGGCAAGGGCGTTTCCGCCTGCGCCACCTGCGATGGCTTCTTCTATCGCGGCCGCGAAGTGGCCGTGGTCGGCGGCGGCAATACCGCGGTCGAGGAAGCGCTGTACCTGTCCAACATCGCCAGCAAGGTCACCATCATCCACCGCCGCGACAAGTTCCGCGCCGAACCGATCCTGATCGACCGCCTGCTGCACAAGGTCACCGAAGGCAAGATCGTCATCCAGTGGCACCATACGCTCGATGAAGTGGTCGGCGACGACAGCGGCGTGACCGGCATCAGGATCAAGTCCACCCAGGACGGCGCCATCACCGATATCCCGGTGCACGGCCTGTTCATCGCCATCGGCCACAAGCCCAACACCAGCATCTTCGAAGGCCAGCTGGAGATGCATAACGGCTACCTCAAGACCCGCACCGGCACCGAAGGCTTTGCCACCGCCACCAGCGTCGAAGGCGTGTTCGCCGCCGGCGACGTGCAAGACCACGTCTATCGCCAGGCCATCACCAGCGCCGGCACCGGCTGCATGGCCGCGCTCGATGCCCAGCGTTATCTCGAAGGCCTGGAATAAACTTTCGCCAGCGCTGAACTAGCGGAGCGGCCGCTCATCCAAAAGCCGGTAGGAGCCCAGTGCTTCTACCGGCTTTGCTTTTTATCAACAGAAAGGAAAAACATGGCCTTTCCCCGTGCCGCCCGGCTTTTCCTGCTTTCCCTGCTTTCCCCGCTCGCGCTGGCCGCCTTGCTGGCTGCCTGCAGCGCCTCCCAGGAGCCCAAGCCGCATGACGCCGACAGCAGTGCCGGCTGCGATGCCGCCAAGGTCGACTATCTGATCGGCCAGAATGTCAGCGGCTATATCGAGCGCCAAGCCATGCAAGAGTCGGGCGCATCCGATGTGCGTGTCCTGCGTCCCGGCGACGCCGCCACCATGGACTTCAACCCCGCTCGCCTCAACATCCACACCGACCCCGGCAAGGTCATCATCAAGCTGGCCTGCGGCTGAACCTCGGGTGTCGTTCCGAGAACCTGTTCAGGTTCTGATAAAGTAGCCCGCTGGGAAGTTTGACCGGGCTGCATCATGGCAACAATCAAGGATTTTTCCGCACTCAAGGGGCTGCGCAAGCAATTGCAGGCCCAGGAGCAGGCGCGCGCCGAAGCGCAGGCAGAACGCCTGCGCAACGAGGCTAAACTCAGGGAAGACACCGATATCTTCCGCAACAGCATCGGCCAGGTGGCGCCGCTGCGCGCCAAGGCGGCCGACAAGGCGCACCATCTGCCGGAGCTGCCGCCGCCCATTCCACGCCAGCATCTGGCCGACGAGCAGGCCGCGCTGATGGAGTCGCTGTCCGACGAATTCACCGTCGACACCCTGATGGACAGCGATGAAAACCTCAGCTTCGCCCGTCCCGGCATCGGCCCCGACGTACTCAGCAAGCTGCGGCGCGGCAACTGGGTGATCCAGGCCCAGCTCGACCTGCACGGCTACCGGCGCGACCAGGCGCGCGAGGCCCTGGGTGAATTCCTGCGCCAATCCAGGAAACGCGGCCTGCGCTGCGTGCGCGTGATCCACGGCAAGGGCCTGGGTTCGGTCAACAAGGAGCCGGTGCTGAAGCACAAGGTGCGCAACTGGCTGGCGCAAAAGGATGAAGTGATGGCCTTCTGCCAGGCGCGCGCGGCCGACGGCGGCGCCGGCGCGCTGGTGGTGCTGCTCAAGTCCAGCGAGCGCGTCTCCGGCTAAGCCGCGCAGCTGGAGCGCTCGAGTGAGGCCACCGACGCCGCCAGTTCCCGTGCGATGCCGTCGAAATCCGGCCGATCGCCAGGCGCTTCGGAACGGCATCGGTCGCGCAAGCGGCCCAGCCGCTCAATAACGGGTTCCAGGCCGGGCAGCGCGCAATGCTGCAGCAATTCTTCCAGCAGACAGCCGAACGCCCTTGCCTCCATCGCCTGCAAGGCCGCCGCATAAGGAGCGGCCGGGTCGCACAAGGATGCGGCGCCGAAGTCGCCCAGCAATGCGCTGCCCGGCGCCCGATGCAAAATGTTGTGCGCGTACAGGTCGCCGTGCACCACGCCGCGGCGGTGCAGATGGGCCACTGCGGCGGCCACATCGCGGGCTACCCCCAAGGCGTGGCGCCATTCAAAGACGGTTTCCTCGGCGTACACGTCGCGCGTGCACGATACGAGGCTGGGCGGGCCGGCAAGATTGACGAAGCTGGGCGCAATCAATGGCATCACCAGACCGTGAGCGCTGTCCGGATGCCCCCGCAACCGCCCCAGCACGGGAATCAGCCCTTGATGATCGCCGGCCGCGATGGCCGCAGCCATCTCTCGCCGGGGCAAACCATCGCTGGTGACTTCCCCCTTGAACAGTTTCACGGCAACCGCGCGCGCCTCGCTCCCGGTGCGCCAACGCGCCTCGTGGATCACGCCGGAAGCCCCTTCGCCCAGCTTGCGCAGCAATTCAAGATCGCGCCACTCAACCGGAGGCGCCTGGGCGGCGCCATCCACGGCGGCCTCAAACTCCGCGCAAAATGGATTGCCGGCCACGGCAAGCCAGCTCAATCGCGGCAATGCCGCCAGCACCTCCGGAAACGCCTCGAACCGGTTGACCGCCAGGCGCAGCAGTTCAAGGCGGCGGCAGTTCGCCATCTCCGATGGCAGAGAACGCAGGCGATTGCCCGCCAGCATCAACTTCTGCAGCCGCGTGCAATGGCCGATTTCAGGGGGCAAGGCCTCGATGCGATTGTCGGTCAGCACCAGCCAGCGCAACGCCGCGGGCAACGCCGCTCCCGGCACGCGGCCGATGCGGTTGGCCTTGAAACCGATCATCTCCAGGCGCGCGCAGCGGCCCAGCACGGCAGGCAGTTCGGTGAACGCATTGTCGGAGCAAAAGATGATGCGCAGCTGATGCAAGCGCGGCAAGTCGTCCGGCAAGGCACTGAGCTGGTTGCCGCTGAGGTCGAGAATCTCAAGCGTATCGGCGAGATTGAAAATCTCGCGCGGAAATTCGCGCAGCCCGCAAGACAGCGAAAGCCGTTTGATGCCGGCCAGCGCCCCGCTGCGTAATTGTTCAAGGGTATGCATGCCGCCTGCCCGCCAAAAGAAAGCGCGCAGTGTATCAGGGACGGCGAACATCCCGGCCCCTGGGCCATGCAGGTCCTTGGAACGCATGCCATCACCAGGTCAATCAGCCAATGGACCAATAGGCCAATAGAAGCGAAATGCGCGCTAGAACAAATCCAACTGCCCCGAACCTGTAGCGGCCTGCTGCCGCGCCGTCGGCGCCACCAGCGGCCGCCGGAACTGGCTGGCGTCGAGCGTGGCGAAGGCGCGGTTACGGTGCGTCAAACCCAGCCGCCGGCTGGCTTTCTCGAAACGTTGTTGCAGCAGGTCGGCCCAGGCGCCGACTCCGCGCATGCGGGTGGCGAAATTGGCGTCATAATCCTTGCCGCCGCGCATGTCCTGGATACGGTTCATCACGCGCGCGGCGCGCTCCGGGAAGTGCGCCTGCAACCATTGCCGGAACAACGGGCTCACCTCCCACGGCAGGCGCAGCACGATGTAGCCGGCCTGCCCGGCGCCGGCCTCGATGGCCGCTTCCATCACGCGTTCAAGGTCCGGTTCGGTAATGAACGGGATCACCGGCGCGATCGAGACGCTGACCGGAATGCCCGCCTCGGCCAACGTCCGGATCACCCGCAGGCGCCGCATGGGGCTGGCCGCCCGCGGTTCCAGCGTGCGCGCGATGGCCGGGTCCAGCGTGGTGATGGTGACGGCGGCGATGGCCTGGCGCTTGGCCGCCATCGCCGCCAGTAAATCGATGTCGCGCTCGATGAGCGAAGACTTGGTGATCAGCGCCACCGGATTGCCCCAGTCATGCAGCACCTGCAGCACGCGCCGGGTCAGTTTCAGTTCACGCTCGATCGGCTGGTAGGCGTCGGTATTGATGCCGACCGTGATGGTGTCGGGCACATAGGATGGCCGCGCCAGTTCGCGCAGCAGCAGCTCCGGCGCGTTGGTCTTGGCAAACAGGCGGCTTTCGAAGTCCAGCCCCGGCGACAGGCCCAGATAGCTGTGCGACGGCCGCGCGAAGCAATAGATGCAGCCGTGCTCGCAGCCGCGATAGGGATTGAGCGACAGGCTGAACGGCAAATCGGGCGAGCTGTTGCGGCTGATGATGGACTTCGCCGTTTCTTCGGTGACAATGGTTTTCAGGGGCGCAGGTTCGTCCGCGTCGTCCATATCGTCAGCCCCTTCCCGCTCCCTTGCCTGAGCCATCGCCTGCCAGCCATCGTCGAACGCCTCCCGGCTGACCGATTCATAGCGCCCGCGCAGATTGGTCACGGCGCCGCGGCCCTTGCGCGCAACCTGGCTGGGATGGATGTAGGACTCGGGCGTCAACGTCGGATCGTCGTCGGCCGGCGCCTGGGGTTGTTCCGGGAAGGGAGCGGCGATGCCTTCTGGAAACCTGGGAAACCTGGAGGATTTGGACATGATGGAGGCATGAGATACTGTGTTTATATACAGTATTTTGCACCCTGCCATCCCGGCCTGCAAACCCTGTTTCAATTTTCCCTTGCCGGCCGGCCATATCGGCGGCGCAAGGGGGAGGCAAGCGCGAATTAATCGGTTATGCTTGGCCCACCTCGCTTCCCAATCCATAAGAAATCGAACAGGGAGGATCAGGACCTCGGGTCCCAAAGGAGACAACGATGCAACACCAGGCAAACCGGCCGGATGCCGGCACGTCCCTGCTGAGCAATACCCCTGTGCTGCAGCCTGCGGCCGACAATCAATTGCTCGACCTGCAAACCATCGCGCGTTCGCACCAGCGCAGTTCCGCTTATGGCATCACCCGCCAGCAGCGCCCCGACCTGGAGACGCTCTCGCGCCCCGACCTGGCGCTCACGCTGGAGTCCAACCATACCCTGTTCGGCCATGCGCGGCCGGTGATGGAAACGCTCTACGACCAGATCCGCAATACCCACAGCATGGTGATCCTCTCGGATGCCAGCGGCACCATCCTTCATACGCTGGGCGACAGCGACTTCCTGGCCAAGGCCGACCGGGTGGCGCTGGGCGCCGGCGGACGCTGGTCGGAACAGTTGCGCGGCACCAATGCCATCGGCACCGCCTTGTTCGAACAGAAGCCGACCACCGTGCATGCGCAAGAGCATTACCTCGACGCCAACCGCTTCCTGACCTGCTCGGCCGCGCCTATCTTCGACCACCAGGGCAAGGTGCTGGGCGTACTGGACGTCTCCGGCGAATGCGGCAGCTTCCACAAGCACACCATGGCGCTGGTGCGCATGTCGGCGCAGATGATCGAAAACCACCTGCTGACCGGCAGCTTCCCCGATTGCATCACCGTGCATTTCCACAGCCGCCCGGAATTCGTCGGCACGCTGGTCGAAGGCATCGCCAGCTTCACCCTGGGCGGGCGCTTCCTGGCGGCCAACCGCAGCGCGCTGTTCCAGCTCGGGCTGCCGCTGGGGGCGTTGCAATCGCATACCTTCAGCTCGCTGTTCGGCGTGCCGGTGTCGATGCTCTCCGACCACTACCGCAAGGCCATGCCGGGCTTGTTGGCGCTGTATCTGCACAACGGCATCCAGATCCATGCGCGCGCCGAGATGCGGCTGCAGGAACAGCACTTCCAGAGCGCGCGCGATGCGCTCGCCGAGCCGGCGCGAACGGCAACATCCGCGCCGCCTGCGCAACGGATAACGCCGGCCGCGCCGGGGCCGGACTTGCAGTCGCTCGACACCGGCGACGCGCAGATGCGCAATGTCATCGACAAGCTGCGCAAGGCGATCGGCCGCGACATCCCCATCCTCATTACCGGCCAGACCGGCACCGGCAAGGAATGGCTGGCCCAGGCCATCCACCAGGAAATGCTGCGCCGGCAACCGGCGCATGGCGCGCATGCGGGCATCGCCCCCTTCGTGGCGGTGAACTGTTCGGCCATCCCCGAGCACCTGATCGAGGCCGAGCTGTTCGGCTACGACGACGGCGCCTTCACCGGCGCGCGGCGCAAAGGGGCCGTGGGCAAGATCGCGCAGGCGCATGGCGGCACGCTGTTCCTGGATGAGATCGGCGACATGCCGCTGGCGCTGCAGGCACGCCTGCTGCGCGTGCTGCAGGAACGCGCGGTGATGCCGCTGGGCAGCAACCGCCTGATTCCGGTGGCGTTCGCGCTGGTCTGCGCCACCAACCGTCCCTTGCGCGACATGGCGGCCAGCCATGCCTTCCGCGAAGACCTGTACTACCGCATCAACGGCTTGCAGGTGCGGTTGCCGGCCTTGCGCGAGCGCAGCGACCTGGCGCAGCTCGTCGACCATATCCTCGCGCGCGAATCCGCAGGGCAAGCGCCGCAACTGGCTGCCGAGGTGCGGCATCTGCTGCTGTCCCACCGGTGGCCGGGCAACCTGCGCCAATTAAGCAACCTGATACGCACCGCACTGGCCATGGCAGACGGCGAACGATGCGTCACGCTGCAGCACCTGCCTGACGACTTCCTCGAAGAGGCCGGCGCCCTTCCCGGCCGCGCCACGCCAATGCCCATGTCGGCGCCGGCGGCCTTGTCATTGCAAGACAACGAATGGTCGGCCATCGAGCGCGCCCTGCAGGCGCATGCCGGCAACGTCAGCGCCGCGGCCAAGGCGCTGGGCATTTCGCGCAACACCATCTACCGGCGCATCAAGACGCGCGGAGGTTGAATCGGTCAACGGCTGGCCAACGGCGGCAAGGCGTCGAACTCCTCGTCGGTAAATAGCCGAGAACGGGTCAGGAAGCGCTTGCCGCTGCCATTGTCCAGCGAGAACATGCCGCCGTTGCCGTTGACCACGTCGATGATCAGTTGGGTGTGCTTCCAATATTCGTACTGGTCGGCGCCGATGTAGAACGGTACGCCGTCGAGTTCGCCCAGATGCACGTCGGTGTCGCCCAGCGTGAACTCGCCGGCGGGGTAGCACATCGGCGCGCTGCCGTCGCAGCAGCCGCCGGACTGGAAGAAAATCAGCTCGCCGTGGCGTCGCTTCAGGTCGCGCAGCAACCCGATCGCCGCCTCGGTCGCCTTCACGCGTTCCGGTGCCTGCATGGCCGTCTCCATGTTCTTGTCCCTGCCGTGAAAAACGGCGCCGGCCGCAGCCCGGCGCCGTCGCCCATATCGCCAGCCTCAGAAGAAGCCGAGCGCCTTCGGGCTGTAGCTCACCAGCAGGTTCTTGGTTTGCTGGTAATGGTCGAGCATCATCTTGTGGTTCTCGCGGCCGATGCCGGACTGCTTGTAGCCGCCGAACGCGGCATGCGCCGGATACAGGTGGTAGCAGTTGGTCCACACGCGGCCGGCCTGGATCTCGCGGCCCATGCGGAAAGCGCGCGTGCCGTCGCGCGTCCACAGGCCGGCGCCCAGGCCATAGAGCGTGTCGTTGGCGATCGCCAGCGCCTCCTCCTCGTCCTTGAAGGTCGTCACCGACACCACCGGGCCGAAGATCTCTTCCTGGAAGATGCGCATCTTGTTATGGCCCTGGAACACGGTGGGCTTGACGTAATAGCCCGCGCCCAGGTCCCCGCCCAGTTCTTCGCGCCCGCCGCCGGCCAGCACCTTGGCGCCTTCCTGCTTGCCGATGTCGATATAGGAAAGGATCTTCTCCAGTTGCTCTTGCGACGCCTGCGCGCCGATCATGGTGCCCTTGTCGAGCGGATTGCCCTGCTTGATGGCGGCCACGCGTTTGAGGGCCCGTTCGATGAAGCGCTCATAGATCGACTCCTGCACCAGCACGCGCGAGGGGCAGGTGCAGACTTCGCCCTGGTTCAACGCGAACATGGCGAAACCTTCCAGCGCCTTGTCGAAGAACGCGTCGTCCTTGTCCAGCACATCGGCGAAGAAGATATTGGGCGACTTTCCGCCCAGTTCCAGCGTCACCGGGATCAGGTTTTGCGAAGCGTATTGCATGATCAGGCGGCCGGTGGTGGTTTCGCCGGTGAAGGCGATCTTGGCGATGCGCTTGTTGGAGGCCAGCGGCTTGCCGGCTTCCACGCCGAAGCCCTGCACCACGTTGAGCACGCCCGGCGGGATCAGGTCCTGTATCAGTTCCAGCAGCACCATGATCGAGGCCGGCGTCTGCTCGGCCGGCTTCAATACCACGCAGTTGCCGGCAGCCAGCGCCGGCGCCAGTTTCCACACCGCCATCAGGATCGGGAAATTCCACGGGATGATCTGCCCGACCACGCCCAGCGGCTCATGGAAGTGGTAGGCGTAGGTGTCGTTGTCGATGGATGAAATGCCGCCTTCCTGGGCGCGGATGGCGCCGGCGAAGTAGCGGAAGTGGTCGATCGCCAGCGGGATGTCGGCGGCCAGGGTTTCACGGATGGGCTTGCCGTTGTCGATCGTCTCGGCCGTGGCCAGCAACTCCAGGTTGGCCTCCATGCGGTCGGCGATTTTCAGCAGCAGGTTGGCGCGCTCGGCGGGCGAAGTCTTGCCCCAGGCTTTCCTGGCCGCATGCGCGGCATCCAGCGCCAGTTCGATGTCTTCCGCGCTGGAGCGCGCCACTTCACAGAAGGCGCGGCCAATCACGGGGCTGATGTTCTCGAAGTATTCGCCCTTGACCGGCGGCATGAATTTGCCGCCGATGAAATTGTCGTAGCGTTGCTTGAACGGGTCGCGTACGCCGAGCTTGCTGATGTCTGCCAGATTCATGTCGTCTCCATGGGTTTATAGGAATGAAAACCCGGGCGGGATCGCTTGCCGCGCAGGTGCGCGGATGACCGGACAAGCGTCCAGCCTGGGGTTCAAGCGGACATGGGGCAAACCGCATGCCAGCGCGATGCCGCAGCGCCGGCATTGCCCGCCCACCGGCCAAACCCTCCTGGCATCGGGCCTGCGCCATGGCGGCATGTGGCGCCATTTGCGCCGCATGTTGCAGCTGTGTTGCAGCCGTGTGCCAGACTTGTTCCAATCTGGAACAAGTCTGCAACACTCCTGACTGATTCAACATGGATTCAATTGACGAAAACGGCGTCGCCGGCCATGACGGTGGTATCGACATAGTCCGATCCGCCGTGCCGGTTGGGAGAAAAATTGAGCGGAAAACCGCGGTGGTCGAAGTTGTACTCGTTGATGCTTTCCAGCGCATTGATGAGCTTCTCGCGCGTCGGATTGCGGCCGGCGCGGCGCAAGGCCTCGACGAACACGCGCGCCGAGATGAAACCTTCCATACTGCCGAAAGAGAATTCAGATACGCCGCTGCCCAGCATCGTCTTGCGATAGTCGGCCACCAGCGGCATGGATACCTGCCAGGGCGAAGGCACGACCTGCGCGATGATCACGCCGCGCGACAACGGTCCCAGCGCATCGGCCAGCGCCCGCACCCCAATGATGGATGCGCCGAAGAAACGGCCTTGGTAGCCGGCTTCCTGCATGCCGCGCACCACGGCGGAATTGATCGCCGGGTCGCCGTTGACCAGCAGCACGGCATCGGGACGCAAGGCCATCATGCGCCGTATCAGGGCCGGGAAATTTCCCTCGGTGCTGCCTTCGATCGGGGACAGGGCAATCGAGCGCGCTGCGGCCTCTTCTTCCAACCCGGACAACAGTTGCCGGCCGAAACTATTGTTCTGGTAGACCAGCGCCACGCTCTTGACGCCGAAGCGGCCGAAGCGCTCCAGCAGGTAACGGTATTCGCGGGTATAACTGGCCCGCATCGTGAAAACGTAGCGATTGACATTGCGGTACAAGGAAGGAGCGCCGGTGCAGGGAAACAGGAACGGCACGCGCGCCCGGGTGATCGCCGGCAAGGAAGCGTCGATCCCCGGCCAGCCGGCATGGCCGAACAGCGCAAACACCCGATCCACATTGAGCAGCCGTTCGGTATTGGCCCGCGCGACATCAGCCTGGTAACCGTCATCGCGGCTCACCATTTCTATCTTGCGGCCGTATATGCCGCCCTGGGCATTGATCTCGGAAAAATAAGCCTTGGCGCCAATCGCACATTGCCTTGCCAATGACGACAACGGCCCCGTCATGCCGATGGATTGGCCAATGACGATGCGGTTTGGATAGACGCCCGGTTCGGCCTGCGCCGGCCAACAGGCCGCTGCCGCCAGCCACAGCAGCAGGATGCGCCAGCGGCGCCCCGGCGCAGCCTCGCGCCCGGATGCCGGCCGCCGCCAAAGCGCTGCGATGGCAATGCCGACAACATGAATGGCCGCACCCGGCATGATCCCTCCTATTGCAAGAATCGCTGCATCAGCAGCCAGTCCTCATGCCGGAACGGGAGGCAAGAAAAAACCGGCCTGCGGCCGGTTTCGGTCAGACGGCGTCAGCGCCGGTTTCCCCGGTCCGGATGCGGATCACCTGCTCGACTTCCTGTACGAAAATCTTGCCGTCGCCGATCTTGCCGGTGCGGGCGGCCTTGATGATGGCATCCACTGCCGGCTCGACCACGCCATCGTCGACCACCACTTCGATCTTCACCTTGGGGAGAAAGTCCACCACGTACTCGGCGCCGCGGTAAAGCTCGGTATGGCCCTTCTGGCGGCCGAAACCCTTGACTTCGGTGACCGTCAGCCCCGTGACTCCCACCTCGGCCAGAGACTCCCGAACCTCGTCCAGCTTGAACGGTTTGATAATAGCGGTCACTTGTTTCATGATAACTTCCTCTCTTGACATGTCCAAAAAAATCGATTGTTAACTAAAAAACTATAAGTAGATGGTTAACTTTTATCGGCACTTACCTGCGCGGCACGCACATTCTGCTTAATTGGCCGATGCCTGCCCTATGCATCCTGCCGGCAACCGCGGGCGGCCAGCATCCATTTGCATTGTCAATCAGGAGCATCCGGCTTTCAACCTCCGGTGGCAGGAGGCCGCCTGAAAATCGCTCGCGCCCCCGATGCGCGGCAACCGGCGCTCAGGCGTCCGCGTCCGGTATCCGCTCCAGTCCATCCATCCAGACCGTTGCCTCGGAATCGCTGGGAGCGCGCCAGTCGCCGCGCGGCGAGAGCGAGCCGCCGGTGCCGACCTTGGGCGCGTTGGGCACGCAAGAGCGCTTGAACTGGCTGGTCTTGAAGAACCGGAACAGGAAGATGCCCAGGTTTTTCTTGATCTGCGCCAGCGTGTATTCGTTATGCGCGCCATGCAGCCCGTCAGGCCAGTGCCCGGCCTCGCGATCCCGCCAGGCCGTATGCGCCAGGAAGGCAACCTTCGCCGGGGTGAAACCGTAGCGCAGGATGTAGTACAGGTTGAAGTCCTGCAGCTCATAGGGGCCGATGAAATCCTGGGTGCGCTGGCCGGGCTCGCCGGCCGAGGCGCCCGGCACCAGTTCGGGGCTGATCTCGGTTTCCAGGATCTGCATCAGCACTTCCGGGTGCGTCAACCCCAACGACGCCGATTCGGCCACCCAGCGCACCAGATGGGTAATCAGGGTCTTGGGTACGCTGGCGTTGACGTTGTAATGCGACATGTGGTCGCCCACGCCATAGGTGCACCAGCCCAGCGCCAGCTCGGACAGGTCGCCGGTGCCGATCACGATGGCGCCATTGTGGTTGGCCAGCCGGAACAGGTGGTTGGTGCGCTCGCCCGCCTGCACGTTTTCGAAGGTGATGTCGTACACCGGCTCGCCGCGCGAATATGGATGGTCCAGGTCTTTCAGCATCTGTTCGCAACTGGGGCGGATGTCGATTTCCTGCGCCGTGCAGCCGACCTGCTCCATCAGCTTGTGCGCCTGCACCAGCGTGCGGCTGCTGGTGGCGAAGCCGGGCATGGTATAGGCCAGGATATGGGTGCGCGGCAGACCCAGCTTGTCCATCGCCTTGGCGCACACCAGCAACGCATGGGTGGAGTCGAGCCCGCCGGACACGCCGATCACCACCTTCTTGATATTGCTGGAAGACAAGCGCTGCACCAGCGCCTGCACCTGGATGCTGTAGACCTCGCGGCAACGCTCGTCGCGCTGCGCATTATTGGCCGGCACGTAGGGGAAGCGCGCCACGCGGCGCTTGAGCGGCAGGGACTTCTGTTGCGGCACGTCAACCTCGAAACCGACCACCTCGAACTTGCGCACTTCATCGGCATGGCGGCGCACCGACTGGCCGAACGTGGTCTGGTGGAAGCGCTCGCGCGACAGGCGTTCCAGGTCGATGTCGGCATAGATCACGTGGGCCTGCTCGGCAAACCGCTCGGACTCGGCCTGCAGTTCGCCGTTTTCATAAATCAGCGCCTGGCCGTCCCAGGCTAGGTCGGTGGTCGATTCGCCGTTGCCGGCCGAGGAATACAGGTAAGCCGCCAGGCAACGCGCCGACTGCTGCGAAACCAATTGGTGGCGATAGCCGGACTTGCCGACCACGATGTTCGACGCCGACAGGTTCACCAGCACCGTCGCGCCCGCCAGCGCGGCAAAGGAAGACGGCGGGATCGGCACCCAGACGTCTTCGCAGATTTCGATATGGAAGCGGAAATCGGGGATATTGCGGATGTCGAACAGCAACTGGCTGCCGAATGCGACGTCCTGGCCCAGCAGGTACACGCGACGGGTAACGGCGCAATCGGCGCTGCTGAACTGGCGCGCCTCGTAAAATTCGCTGTAGTTGGGCAGGTAACTCTTGGGCACCACGCCCTGGATGCGGCCGGCAGACACCACCACGGCGCAGTTGTACAACTGGTGGTCGACCTTCAGCGGCATGCCCACAATCAGCACGGCCGGCACGCGCAGCGAGGCGTCCAGCACCGATTGCAAGGCCTGCAGCGAGGCGTCCAGCAAGGCGCGCTGCTGGAACAGGTCTTCGCAGCTATAGGCCGACAGCCCAAGCTCCGGGAAGGAAACCAGCACCGCCCCTGCGGCGGCGGCCTGCTCGGCCAGCTCGATGGTGCGCGCGGCGTTGTAGCCGGGATCGGCCACCTTGCACTGGGGCACTGCCACCGCGACGCGGGCGAAGCCGTGGCTGTACAGATTGAAGAATTCGCTTTGCATGTCGTATTTTCCGCTGCCTGATGGCATCCGTTTGCCGCGCCTGCGACGCGTTTTTTCATTTTGCGTAGAATGCCTGTTCGATGCCTTGCTGCGGCAAGCGCAAATGGCAACCGAAGAAACAGGCAACGCTACCTCAATTGCAGTCAATGGATTATCGCACGCGAATCGTTTCTTCTCTGGCCGAGATCGGCCAAGCGGCATGGGACGGCCTGGTTGCCGTCCAGGATGAAGCCAATCCCTTCCTTTCCTACGCTTTCCTGCACGCGCTGCACGAAAGTGGCGCAGCCTGCGCCGAAACCGGCTGGCAACCGCATTTCCTGACCGTCTGGCATGAAGAGCAATTGGCCGGCGCCCTGCCCCTGTACCTGAAATCGCACTCCTACGGCGAATACGTGTTCGACTGGGCCTGGGCCGAGGCCTACCAACGCCACGGCCTGGCGTACTACCCCAAGCTGCTGTCGGCCATTCCGTTCACGCCGGTACGCGGCAGCCGCCTGCTGGCATGCGACGAACCGGCGCGCTCGGCGTTGCTGGCGGCGCTGCAAGCCTTGCAGCAGGACGGGGCGCACTCCTCCACCCATATCCTCTATCCGCCACCGGAGCAGGCCCAGGCGCTGGCCGATGCCGGCTTCCTGCTGCGCAGCGGCGTGCAGTTCCACTGGCATAACGAGGGCTACGCCAGCTTTGACGAATTCGCCGCCACGCTGGACCGCAAGAAACGCAAGAACATCCTGGCCGAACGGCGCAAGGTGGCCGAGCAAGGCGTGCGCTTTCTCACCCTGCACGGCAAGGAAATCGAGGAAGCCCACTGGCGCTTCTTCCACCGCTGCTACCGCCATACCTACGCCGCGCATTACTCCACGCCCTATCTCAATCTCGATTTTTTCCTGCGCATCGGCCAGGCCATGCCGGACAACCTGCTCCTGACCGTGTCCCAACGCGACGGCAAACCCATCGCCTCTTCGCTCACGGTGTACGACCGCAGCACGCTGTACGGCCGCTACTGGGGCGCGCTGGAGCATGTGCCCTGCCTGCATTTCGAAACGGCCTACTACCAGCCTCTGGAATTTTGCATCGCCGAGAAGATCGCCTGGTTCGAAGGCGGCGCCCAGGGCGAGCACAAGATGGCGCGCGGCTTCCTGCCGCAAAAAACCTGGTCGGCGCACTGGCTGGCGCATCCCGGCTTCTACGATGCGGTGGAACACTTCCTGCAGCGCGAAAGCGGCGGCATCGACGACTACATGAGCGAGCTCAACGAGCGCAATCCGTTTCGCACCGCGTAAGGTTCATCCCAAAAAGAAAGCCGGCAAATGCCGGCCTTCTGCCATAACCTCAGACGTTGTCAGGAGTTACTTGTAACCGACCCGATCCAGCATCTGCAACACCTTCTGCTGGTTGGCGCCGACCGCGCCGACGTTGATCACTTCGGCCTTGAACGGCCCCATCTTCAGCAATGCCGGGTTATCGGTCTTGACGCTCTTGACCGCCGGCCATTCGTTGTTGCCTTCGGCGAAATAGCGCTGCGCATTGTCGCTGGCCAGGTATTCCAGGAACTGCACCGCCTCGGCCTTGTGCGGCGCATGCTTGGCCACGCCGGCGCCGGCGATGTTCACGTGGGCGCCATAGCTTTTCTGGTTGGGCCAGACGATGCCGACCTTCTCCATCAGCGCCACGTCTTCAGGCTTGGTCGAGCGCAGCAGGCGCGCCACGTAATAGGAGTTGGAAATGGCCACGCCGCACTCGCCCGAACCGACTGCCTTGATCTGGTCGGTATCGCCGCCCACCGGCTGGCGCGCCTGGTTGGCGACCATGCCCTTGAGGATTTCCTCGGTCTTGGCGGCGCCGTTATGCTCCAGCAGGGAACCGAACAGCGAGACGTTGTATGGGTGCGCGCCGCTGCGGGTGCACAGCTTGCCCTTGTTCTTCGGATCGGCCAGCGATTCGTAGGTGTCCACATCTTCCGGCTTGACGCTGGCCTTGTTGTAGACGATCACGCGGGCGCGGGTCGAGAAGCCGAACCACTGGGCGCCGTCGCTGCCTTCCTTGCTGTGCAGGTTGGCCGGAATGCGTTCATCGAGCACCTTGGACTTGACCGGCTGGAACAATCCTTCGCTTTGCGCTTTCCACAGGCGCGCGGCATCCACCAGCAGGATCACGTCGGCCGGGCTGGACGCGCCTTCGCTCTTGAGGCGGGCGACGATGCCGGCGTCGTCGCCGTCGATGCGGTTGATCTTGATGCCGGTGGTCTTGGTGAAATCGGCATAGAGCGCTTCGTCAGTCTGATAGTGGCGTGCCGAATAGAGGTTGATCACCTTCTCCTGGGCGACGGAAGACAGTGCGGTACCGGCCAGCAAAGCGCCGACCACGAGTTGACGAGAGAACATGGACCATCCTTTTCCAAAAAATTGATCGAATGCCGCGGCGTATCCGGGCTTCATTTTGGCGTGGGAGGCAATCCGCGAAATGGCATCGTGCGATGCCTCGTTATTGGTATATGGGCATTGATGCGGCGCTTGCGCCGGCCCGCATCGGAAACCGACGGCGACTATAACACAAATAAGAACCATTACCATTCAAATCGGAATGCCTGCGCAATGTTCCAAAACATTCGATCGCTCTTCCCAAAACGAAATCCCCCTGCCGTCGTGGACCGGCAGGGGGATTGTATTCACAGCAGAAAACCGCGCTCTCAGCTCAGGCCAATACCTTCAGCGCGAAATCGACGCCGATGCCGGCCCACCACTCCTGTTCCTTCTGGATCCAGAAGGAAATGCTGGGATGCTCCTTGACATAGTCGCGCCGGATTTCCAGCTCGATCTTGCTCTTGAACTTGACCTTCACCTTATCCAGGTCAAGCGTGATATGCGAATGCCGGAACATCACCGCCAGCCGTAGCGCCAGCACCGATTTGGCGAAATCGACATCGGCCAGCATCTCGCTGATCTTCTTCAGGTTGCCCTTCTGCCCCAGGATCAGCGTGCTCATCAGGCGTTGCTCGCGGGTGGTGAAACCCGGCAGGTCGGCATTGGCGATCAGGTAAGACGAATGCTTGTGGTAACCGGTGGGCGACACCACCAGCCCCGCCTCGTGCAGCAAGGCGCTCCAGTGCAGGTAACGCGCATAGGAATCGGTGGCCGGCTTGAGCAGCTGGAAAAACCCCTGCGCCGTGTCGGCCACGCCATGGGCGCGCGCCGCGTCGACATGGAAGCGGCGGCAGAAATCGTCCACCGACATGTCGCGCCGGTCCGCCTTGGTGGCGCGCAGCTGGAGGTCCCACATCACGCCCATGCGCAACCCGGCTTCCACCGGCGTGACGACCTCGATGCCGAATTCCTGCATGAAACCGATCAATACCGCCAGCCCGCCCATGATGACGCCGGCGCGGTCGGGCTTCATGCCATCCAGCTCGATCTGGCTCACATGGCCGAAATCGATCAGGCGCTGCATCAGGTCTTCCAGGCCGGGCAAGGTGACGCGGCCATCGCCCATGCCGTTGCGGGCGATCGTGTCGGCGATGGCACGTATGGTGCCGGACGAGCCATAGATGTTGACGCCGCCATCGAAACTGAACAGGTGTACCGCATCCTCCACATATGAGCGCGCCGACAGGATCGCGCGTTCGAACGCGACCGCGGTAATCGCGCCATCCGGGAAAAACGCCAGGCTCTGGTTGACGGTGCCGATGCCGAAGGATTCGACATGGCGGATATGCCCGCCCAGGCCGCGGACGACCTCGGTCGAGCCGCCGCCGATGTCGATCACCATGCGCTCTTCATTGGGCTCGGCCAGCACACCGGCCACGCCCATGTAGATCAGGCGCCCTTCCTCCTCGCCGGAGATGATCTCGACCGGATAACCGATGGCGCGCTCCAGCTCGGGCAGCAGCTCGTGCGCATTCCTGGCCACACGCAGGGTATTGGTCGCCACCACGCGCACCGCGTCCAGCGAGTAGTCGCGCAAAATGGCACGGAAACGGGTCAGCGAGTCGAGCGCGCTCTTGCAGGCCTGCTCGGTGAGGTAACCGTTCTTGTCGATGCCGGCCGCCAGGCGGATAGGATCGCGCGCGCTCTTGATGACGCGGATGCCTTCATTTTCATATTTTCCGATATGCAAACGAAAGCTGTTGGAACCGAGATCTACCGCTGCAAACATTCATTCCCTTCCGAGCAGGCGCGATCGCCCGACGATGCTTAAAAATACTTAAAACGATTTGACCGGCCCTGACCGAGCAGACAAGATAATCGGCTTACGTGACAGTTTAATGACACTTTGGCGCGCCGCAGGCGCCATACGGCGCATCGTCCGTGCCCTCTTTCCATGGCCGCCGCCCGCAAAGCCGCGCGTGGCCTGTAAAATGACGATGCCGCATGCAGCATGGCGGCGCAAATATTATTTTATACAATTTATTCAATTTCCTCCGATGCCGGGCATTCTTTATCTGATTCCCAACACTCTCGGCCCTGTCGACATGCCTTCCGGGGAAGATGGCGCGCCGCACCCACTGGACGCCATCATCCCGCGCGAAGTGCAAGTCGCGGCCGCGCGCCTGGATTATTTCGTCGCCGAAAACGCCAAGACGACGCGCGCCTTCCTCAAACTGCTGGGAAGCCGCCACGCGCTGTCCAAGCCGATCCAGGAAATCGACATTGCCGAACTGCACGTCAACACCGACGCCTCGGCCTTGCCGGCCTTGCTGGCGCCGCTGCTTGAAGGGCGCGACGGCGGCCTGATTTCCGAAGCCGGGGTGCCGGCAGTGGCCGACCCCGGCGCCAACCTGGTGCGCCTGGCCCACCGGCACGGCATCCAGGTGCGTCCGCTGGTCGGCCCGTCGTCGTTGCTGCTGGCGGTGATGGCCAGCGGGCTCAACGGCCAAAGCTTCGCCTTCAATGGCTACCTGCCCACCGATGCCGATGCGCGCGGCAAACGCATCCGCCAGTTGGAAGATCGCTCGCGCAAGGAAAAGCAGACCCAGTTGCTGATCGAAACGCCTTACCGCAATGCCGCCATGCTGGAGGCATTAGCCAGTCATTGCCAGGGCAACACGCTGGTGTGCGTGGCGACCGACTTGAGCTTGCCGACGGAGTCGGTGCGCACGCAGACGGCGGGACAATGGAAAACCGCGCTGGCGACTGGCCAGGGACCGGATTTCCATAAGAAACCGACGGTGTTCTTGTTATTGGCCGATTGAGATATCCGGGATTACGGGATTACGGGATGTTTGAGTAAAAAAACAGAGGCCGGCTGAAATATCAGCCGGCCTTCCATTTTCCGCTCTCGGCGCTCAGCGCTCAGCGCTCAACGCAACGCAGGCGGAGATGCAGACATCAGGGTCTTGGCAACACCTGCCCCGAAAGCCACACCGAACTTCTTCAGCACACGCTCGGAAAGCTTCTCGGCCTGGGTGTAGTCGACCACGTCCTCAGCCTTGATCTCATCGCGCGCCACGCTGTCGACCGTGCCGTAACCATCGGCCAGGCCCAGTTCGACCGCCTTGGAACCGGTCCACACCAGGCCGGAGAAGGTTTCGGGAGTTTCCTTCAGCCGCGCGCCGCGGCCCTGGCGCACGACGTCGATGAACTGCTGGTGGATCTCGTCCAGCATGGCCTGGGCATATTCGCGCTGCTTGGCGCTTTGCGGGCTGAACGGGTCGAGGAAGCTCTTGTTCTCGCCGGCCGTCAGCAGGCGGCGCTCGACGCCCAGCTTGTCCATCAGCCCGGTGAAGCCGAACCCGTCCATCAGCACGCCGACCGAACCGATCAGGCTGGCCTTGTTGACGTAAATGCGGTCGGCCGCGGCAGCGATGTAATAGCCGCCGGAGGCGCACATTTCCTCGACCACCACGTAGATCGGCTTCTTCGGATATTCCTTGCGCAGGCGGGTGATCTCGTCGTTGATCATGCCGGCCTGCACCGGGCTGCCGCCGGGGCTGTTGATCTTGAGGATCACGCCGACCGAATCGGTCGCGGCGAAGGCCTTGTCCAGCGCCGGGATCACCACCCCGGCCGAGCCCTGGCCTTCGGATTCGATGGTGCCCTTGATTTCCACCAGCGCGGTGTGCCTGCCCAGCGGTTCGCTCTCGGTCTTGCCGAAGGTGAAGGCCATCCAGATGCCGAACACGATGGCCATCAGGATCACAATGCGGAAGAAAATGCTCCAGCGACGCCGCGCCTGCTGTTCCTTGACCGCGAACAGCGCCAGCTTTTCCAGCACGTCGCGTTCCCAGCCGATATGTTTCTTGTCGTCGCGACCGGGCTTGGGCGTGGCAGCCGCTTCCGGGGCCGGCGTAGCGCCGGCCGGCGGCGGCGATTGGGGATTTTCGAATTCGTTATTGCTCATATGCTCACTCAAAACGAAAGGCGCTTCTCATGCGCCTTCGCGGATTGCCCCGGGGCTCATGCCCCGGCAGCCTTGACCAGTTCGTCCGGACGCCAGTAAATCCGGCCATCCCGCTCCACCGTCATGATCTTACGCAAATGCGCGCCGGTACAAGGGCCGCCTTCACATTTTCCGGTATCGGGCGCGTAAACCGCGCCATGTGTTGCGCACATGAGATACAGGCCGCTGGATTCAAAGAATTCGCCTTCGGCCCAGTCCAGCTCCACCGGCACATGCGCGCAGCGGTTCAGGTAGCCATACACCTGGCCGCCATAGCGCACCACGAAGCCGCTGGCGTCGTCGCCGCGCACCAGCACCGGAAAGCGCTTGCCGCGGCCGCCCTCCTCGATCTCGGAAGAAGCGCAAATGTCGATTTCTGTATGGCTGCTCATGGCGTCGGCAATGGTCTGGCAGTGGCGGAAGGCGATGGCACGATGCCGCCACCCGATCGGAAGTGCATGCGGCCTCAGGCGTTGTCAGTGAGCCATTGGTGCAGCTCGCGGATCGATTTGGCGGAAAACAGCGGATTGAGCGCTGCCAGCTGGGCCACCGGATGCGCGCCGAACTCCACCGCAACGCCTTTGGCACTGGCGTTGATGGCCATCTGCAGGTCGTGGGTGGTATCGCCGATCATCAGCGTGCGGCCCATGTCCTGCCCCAGTTCGCGCGTGAGCTCCTGCAGCATGGCCGGATGCGGCTTGGAAAAGGTCTCGTCGGCGCAACGGGTGGCGTCGAACACCGACAACAGGCCGGTGGTATTCATCGCGCGGTTCAGCCCGACCCGGCTCTTGCCGGTGGCCACGGCCAGGAAATAGCCTTGTTGCGACAGGTCGGCCAGCATTTCGGGCACGCCGTCGAACAGCGTGAGATCCTTGTCCTGCCCCAGGTAATGGTGGCGGTAGCGCTCGACGATGCGCGGGTAGTATTTCGGGTCGACGTCGGGGATGGCCGCCTGCATGGCGTCCTGCAGGCCCAGGCCAATCACGTAGGAGGCGGCGCTCTTGTCGGGAATCGGCAGCCCCAGATCCCGCGCCGCCGCCTGGATGCAGCGCACGATGGTCGAAGTGCTGTCCATCAGGGTACCGTCCCAGTCGAAGACGATCAGGTCGAATTGCTTTCTAGCCATGTTTTCCGTTCATTCTGGGCAAGCCCGCCGGTATCGTGACGATCACCGGGCAGACATGCATCATTGCCAATGCCGGCCAGAAAGTATCATATCCGGCGCGCCACGGCACCGCTCTTCAGTCGCCTGCGGCTCCGACAGACTCGCCGGACCATACCGGATCGCTGCCGACATCCTGCAGGCTGCGCAGGAAATTCTCGCATTCGGCCGGCAAGGCCGCTTTCAGCGTCACGGTCTGGCCGCTGTCGGGATGGGTAAAACTGATCTGCCAGGCATGCAGGAACATGCGCTTCAAGGCGATGCGCTTGCCATCTGCCTTCTGCAGCGCCTTGTTCAGCGCGAAATCGCCGTACTTGTCATCCCCCACGATCGGGAAGCCGCTGGACGACAGGTGAACCCGGATCTGGTGCGTGCGGCCGGTCTTGAGCTCGGCCTCCAGCAGGGCAAATTCGCCGAAACGTTGCAACAGGGAAAATACCGTATGCGACGCCTGGCCGTCGGCCTGCACCCGCACTCGCCGCTCGCCGTCGGGCGTACTGTATTTGAATAAGGGCAACTTGATGTGCTGGCGCGCATTCTTCCAATCGCCCCGCACCAGGGTCAGGTAGCGCTTGTCGGTCACGCCGTCGCGCATCTGGTCGTGCAGGTTGGTCAGGGCCGAGCGCTTCTTGGCAATCAGCAATACGCCGGAGGTGTCGCGGTCGAGCCGGTGCACCAGCTCCAGGAACTTGGCCTGCGGACGCGCCGCGCGCAACTGCTCGATCACGCCGTAGCTCACGCCCGAGCCGCCGTGCACCGCCACGCCGGCCGGCTTGTCGATCACCAGCATATGGCTGTCTTCGAGCAAGATCCGGAATTCGGCGCCAGGAACGGCAATTTCTTGCTTTTCTGCAACTCGTATTGGAGGAACGCGCACCACATCGCCGTCGGCCAGGCGGTAGGTCTGGTCGATGCGGCCTTTGTTGACGCGCACCTCCCCCGACCGCAGGACACGATAGATATGGCTCTTGGGAACGCCTTTGCAGATCCGCAGCAGGAAATTGTCGATCCGCTGTCCGGCGTCTTCTTCGGAAATGGTCAGCAACTGCACTTGAGGGACGCTGTGCGAGCCTGCTGCGTTCCGGGGAGCCGCCGCCGCTTTGGCGGATTCAGAAGCCCCCCTAGAAAATCTCGCTAAGTCCTTCATTTTGAATATATAATCGTTCGACGCTGGTCAAAAAACCGCGTCAGTAGAATAAAAAGGAACATTCTACACAAGAGGAGACTTCGTCAGCCTCGCGAATTGCAAAATTGACGAAGGGGGCCCCGAAAATGACGACGTGCGGCACTGCAGACGCCCAAAACGGCGCTGCGACGGCTCGATCAAGCCAGATCAAGCAGCCGTAAATGCCGCTCGACAGATTAACAAGGCCTCGAAACGAGTACGCATCTTCCCTGCGCGAGTCCAGTTTGCACCGCAGTTGCAATCGGATAACGCACTTGGAAGTGGAACAGAATTGTTTGGATCATCAGGATAAAAGTCTGGCAAGACTCGCATCCGGTGCCCCGGATTCTGGATCGCAGCGCACAGCCCGCTGGCAGCAAGCAGCGCAACAAGCGGTTGGCCCACATGGCCGGCCGCGATTTGCAGCGCTTTGCCCGGGCCGGGCCGCGAACCAAAACCGGATCGCCGCGAAGCTTGCCGGTTGATGCGTTGAACCCGATCGCCGTCGCCAACCCATATAAACATGAATCGTTTGGCTCCACAGACCAGCTTACCGTCCGCAGCAGACCGTGCGACCGCTTATTGCGGAACGCCGGGCGCGGATACGGCGCTGCCCGGCGTTCCCGTCCAGCGCATCCGCGCCCCGTTGTGCTTGAGTGCTTTATAAACTGCACTCCACACAGTAAGGCAATTCCCTCTCCCGATCACTTCCGTTCTCGCGTACATCCCCTGTACTTTTGGCGCCGACTCCGCAACCGGACGGCGCCATTTGAAGGATCTTCGGATCCCGGAGTGAAAACATGAAACGTATGTTGTTCAACGCTACGCAGCAGGAAGAGCTGCGCGTAGCCATCGTTGACGGTCAGAAACTGATCGACATCGATATCGAAACGACCGGACGCGAACAGCGCAAGTCCAACATCTACAAGGGTGTCATTACCCGCATCGAACCCTCGCTGGAAGCCTGCTTCGTCAACTACGGCGAAGAACGCCATGGTTTCCTGCCTTTCAAGGAAGTGGCCCGCACCTACTTCAAGGAAGGCGTCGATGTGCGCAACGCCACCATCAAGGAAGCGCTGCGCGAAGGCCAGGAAATCATCGTCCAGGTCGAAAAGGAAGAGCGCGGCAACAAGGGCGCGGCCCTGACCTCGTTCATCTCCCTGGCCGGCCGCTACCTGGTGCTCATGCCCAACAATCCGCGCGGCGGCGGCGTCTCGCGCCGGGTCGAAGGCGAAGACCGCCAGGAACTGCGCGAAACCATGGACAAGCTGGACCTGCCCGGCGGCATGTCCGTCATCGCCCGCACCGCAGGCATCGGCCGCAACGTCGACGAACTGCAGTGGGACCTGAACTACCTGATGCAACTGTGGCGCGCCATCGAAGGCGCCGGCCAATCGACATCGGGCGCCTTCCTGATCTACCAGGAATCCTCGCTGGTCATCCGCGCCATCCGCGACTACTTCCAGCCCGACATCGGCGAAATCCTGATCGACACCGACGACATCCACGACCAGGCCCAGCAGTTCATGGCCCACGTGATGCCGGACATGATCCACCGCGTCAAGCGCTACCGCGACGACGTGCCGCTGTTCTCGCGCTTCCAGATCGAACACCAGATCGAAACCGCCTACTCGCGCACCGTGCCACTGCCTTCCGGCGGCGCCATCGTGATCGACCACACCGAAGCCCTGGTCTCGGTGGACGTCAACTCGGCGCGCGCCACCCGCGGCAGCGACATCGAGACCACCGCGTTCAACACCAACCTTGAAGCGGCCGACGAAGTGGCCCGCCAGTTGCGCCTGCGCGACCTGGGCGGCCTGATCGTGATCGACTTCATCGACATGGAGAACAGCAAGAACCAGCGCGAAGTCGAAGGCCGCCTCAAAGACGCCCTGCACCATGACCGCGCCCGCGTCCAGATGGGCAAGATCTCGCGCTTCGGCCTGATGGAACTGTCGCGCCAGCGCCTGCGCCCGTCGCTGTCCGAAGGCAGCCACGTGACCTGCCCGCGCTGCAACGGCACCGGCCACATCCGCGATACCGAATCCTCCGCCCTGCAAGTCCTGCGCATCATCCAGGAAGAGGCGATGAAGGAAAACTCCGCCGCCATCCACGTGCAGGCGCCGGTCGACGTGGCCGCCTTCCTGTTGAACGAGAAGCGCGGCGAAATCCTGAAGATCGAAACGCGCCACCGCGTGACGGTCATCATGATCCCCAACAAGCACCTGGAAACCCCGCACTACAAGATGGAACGGATCAAGCACGACGATCCGCGCCTGGACGACGCCCAAGCCAGCTACGCCATGGCCGAGCAGGCCGACACCGACATCGGCTACAGCAAGCGCCAGAAGGAAGACCTCAAGCCGCGCCAGGAAGCCGTGGTCAAGGGCATCACCCCGGACCAGCCTGCCCCGATCGTCGAACGCAAGGCTCCCGAACCCGCGCCCGTGCCGCCGCCGACACTGGCGCCGGAAGCAGGCCTGCTGGGCAAGATCTTCAGCTTCTTCCGCAAGAAGCCTGTCGCCCCGGTCGCCGCTCCGGCCCCGGTCGAAGCCAAGGCGCCGGCCAAGCGCGAAGGCGATCGCAACAACCGCGACCGTAACGGCCGTAACCGCAACCGCAGCGAACGCGGCAATGAGCGTGGCAATGAACGCGGCGGCGAGCGCAATGCGCGCAACCGTGACGGCAACCAGGCTACTCCGGAGCTCAAGACCGGCGACGCCATCGAAGGCAAGCAGCAACGTTCGCCGCGTCCGCCGCGCGAAGGCCGTGAACCGCGCGAGCCGCGTGAGGCCCTGGCCCGTGAAGGCCTGGAAAACAAGGAAAATCGCCGCGAGCCGCGCGAAGCTCGTGAACCGCGTGAAGGCCGCGAAGGCCGTGAAGGTCGTGAGCAACGCAAACCGCGCCAGCCGCGTGAACCGCGCGCCCCGCGTGGCGAACGCAACAAGGAGGCCAAGTCCGAAGATGGCCTGCCGCTGGAAGCCGCACTGGCAGCCGGCGCCGCCACCGCGGGAGTGGCAGTCGCCGCCACAACGGCAGCGATCGCATCCGACGAGCAAGCCGTCCAGGTTGAAGGCACACAGGTCGAAGCCGGCGAAGGCGCGGAAGCCTCCGAAGGCGGCGCCGAACCGCGCCGTCGCCGCCGTCGTGGCGGCCGCAACCGTCATCGCCGCGAACGCGACGAAAACGGCAACGTGATTGAAGAAGGTTCGGAAGCAGGCAATGCCGACGCCGTTGAGAGCGCCGACAACGTCTCTGCCGCAGCAGTGATCGGCCAAGCCGACATCGCCGCTGGCGAAGCGGCCGATGCCGCCATCGCGCAAGCCTCCTTTGCAGCATCGCCGGTTCCGCCAGCGCCGCCGGTTGCAACGCCTGCCGTTGCCGTTGAAACATCTGCGGTTGCGGCACCTGCTGAAAGCGCAGCCACGGTTGAAAGCGGCGTGAATTCGGTGGAAGCCGTCGCCGCGGCAGCAGCCGAAGCGACCGAAGCGGTATTCGCACACAGCGAACCGATCGAGCCGCCGGCGCAATCCATCGACGCCAGCTTCGCTCCGGCGCCGGCCTTCGAACCGGTCCAGGCTCCCGCTGCCGTCCCGGCCGCATCGGAAGCGCCGCTGGAATTGGTGCAAGCCGCCGAACCCGCCAGCGCCCAGCCGGCGCCGCAGCCGATCAGCTTGCCGGATGCAGCCGTGGCAAGCGTGGCCGCACCGGTCCAGAAAGCCCCGGCGCAAGCCGCAGGCAATCCGGCACAGTGGGATTCGCTGAACCAGATGCTGTCCCAGGCCGGCCTGACCCTGGCCACGACCGACCCGGTCAAGCTGCAAGCCGCACAGGCAGCCGCGGCCAACTTCGTGACGCCGCCCCGTGTGCCGCGCGAACGCAAGCCGCTGCCGCCCCAGTCGACCGAACCTTTGGTCCAGGTTGAGACGCGCCGCTGATTGGCTTGAGCAGTGATGAAAAAGGGAGCTTCGGCTCCCTTTTTCTTTTATCGGAGGCGACGGGTTACAGTTGAGCACCCGTCAGGCAAATACAGTGGCGCCGGCGCCATGCTGCCAGGCAAGCGCCAGCATGCCGCCACGGCCGGCAAAGTCCCTTGCCGCATGGAAGCGCTGCCGCCCCATGTCTGCCCATGCCTGCGGGAAATAGCGAATATGCACAATTGTGCATCTACTCGGTGTTGCCAGCCGTGCTATCGTTACACATCTGTATCAGCCAGCCCGTATGAACAAGCGCGTCATTCCCATCGTTGATTATCGGCAAGCCGTGCCATTGAGCCTGGGGGCGGCCCTGTTGCCGGTTCCCGCGGAGCCCGTCGGCCTGCTGGCCGATGCATTGGGGCGGCCGCTGCACGATCTGCGCATCTCCGTGACGGATCGCTGCAACTTCCGTTGCGTCTATTGCATGCCCAAGGACGTATTCGACAAGCAATACCAGTTCCTGCCGCATTCCGCCCTGCTCACCTTCGAGGAAATCACCCGTGTGGCGCGCCAGTTCGTGGCGCATGGCGTGCACAAGATCCGCCTGACCGGCGGCGAGCCGCTGCTACGCAAGAACATCGAACGCCTGGTCGAGATGCTGGCCGCGTTGCGCACGCCCGAGGGACGCGAGATCGACCTCACGCTGACCACCAACGGCACCTTGCTCAAGCAGAAGGCCCAGGCCTTGAAGGATGCCGGCCTGAAGCGCGTGACCGTCTCGCTCGATTCGCTGGACGATGAAAACTTCCGCCGCATGAACGACGTCGACTTCCCGGTAGCGCGCGTGCTGGAAGGCATCGAGGCCGCGCATGTCGCCGGCCTGGGCCCGCTCAAGATCAACATGGTGGTCAAGAAAGGCCTGAACGACCACGAGATCCTGCCGATGGCGCGCCGTTTCAAGGGCACGTCCGCCATCCTGCGCTTCATCGAATACATGGACGTGGGCAGTTCCAACGGCTGGCGCATGGACCAGGTGGTGCCATCCGACGAGGTGGTGCGCCGCATCGCCGCCGAATTGCCGCTGGTCGAAGCCGATCCCAACTACACCGGCGAAACCGCCGAACGCTGGCGCTATGCCGACGGCAGCGGCGAAATCGGCGTCATCTCCAGCGTTACCCACGCCTTCTGCCAGGATTGCTCGCGCGCCCGGCTGTCCACCGAAGGCCGCGTCTACACCTGCCTGTTTGCCAGCGAAGGCCACGACCTGCGCGGCATCGTGCGCAACGGCGGCAGCGATGCCGAGCTCGCCGGCGCCATTGCCCGGCTGTGGCATCGGCGCGGCGACCGCTATTCCGAATTGCGCAGCGAGCAGCAAGACGCGCGCGCGCGGCGCAAGGTCGAAATGTCGTACATCGGCGGCTAAGCCTCGCCCCCCCCCCCCTTTCAACCAACCGCATCATGTCCGCCGTACCTGCCATCGTTGCCAGCCATATCACCGGCCTCGTCCTGGCCGGCGGGCGCGGCACGCGCATGGGCGGCGTCGACAAGGGCCTGCAAGAGCTGCACGGCAAACCGCTCGCCCAGCATGTGCTGGAACGGCTGGCGCCGCAGGTCTGCACCCTGGCGGTCAACGCCAACCGCTCACAGCAGCGCTATGCCGCCTTCGGTTATCCGATCTGGCACGACCTCGCCCCCGATTTCCCCGGCCCCCTGGCCGGCCTGCAATGCGGTCTCTCGCACTGCGCCACGCCGTTTCTGGCGACCGCCCCTTGCGATACTCCGCTCATCCCCTATGACCTGGTGGCGCGGCTGGCCGATGAACTGATCGCCAGCGGCGCCGATGCCGCCTTCGTCGTCACCGGAAAAGACGGCAGCAGGCAAGCCCATCCGGTATGCTCGCTGCTGAGGAAGTCGACCCTGCCCTCGCTCAACGCCTACCTCGCCGCCGGCGAACGCAAGATGGAATTCTGGTTCGCCACGCTGCAATGCGTGGAAGTTGACTTCCCCGACGAACGCGCCTTCTGCAATATCAACACCGGGCTGGAACTGCAGCGGCTCGAACAAGAACGATGACCCAGACTTCCCCGCACTCCCTCGACGACATCATCAGTTGCATCAGCGGCTACGATCCCAATGCCATGACGGTGACGCAAGCGCAAAGCGTCATCCATGATTTCATCCGCCCCATCGACGCGGTAGAAAAAGTCGCCATCCGCAGCGCCCTTGGCCGCGTGCTGGGGCAAGATATCGTCTCCCGCATCGACGTGCCCGCCCACGACAATTCGGCCATGGACGGCTACGCCATGCGCGGCGAAGATATCGCCGCGGGCAATGAGGTGCGCCTGGCAATCGCCGGCGCGGTGCATGCCGGCGCCAGCTTCGATGGCGAAGTGCTGCGCGGCCAATGCGTGCGCATCATGACCGGGGCGCCCATGCCTGCCGGTTGCGATACCGTGATCCCGCAGGAATTGACCGCCGATGCCGACCGGCACGGCGTCACCATCCCCGCCGGCCGCGTGCGCCCCGGCGACAACCGCCGCCTGCGCGGCGAAGACCTGGCCATCGGCACCGTGGCGCTGCCGCGCGGCCGGCAATTGCGCCCTTCCGACATCGGCCTGTTGGCCTCGCTCGGCATTGCCGAAGTGCCGGTGCAGCGCCGCCTGCGCGTGGCCTTCTTTTCCACCGGCGATGAATTGCGCTCGGTGGGCGAGCCGCTCGACCCGGGCTGCGTCTACGACTCCAACCGCTACACCCTGCACGGCATGCTCACGCGCCTGGGTTGCGACATCCTCGACCTGGGCGTGGTGGGCGACGACCCGGCCGCGCTGGAAGCCGCCTTCCGCAGCGCCTGCGAAGAAGCCGACGCGGTCATCACCTCCGGCGGCGTCTCGGTCGGCGCCGCGGACTACACCAAGCAGACCATGGCCAGCCTGGGCGACATGCTGTTCTGGAAAATCGGCATGCGTCCCGGCCGCCCGCTGGCCTTCGGCCGTATCGCCTCCAACGGCCGCGACGCCTACCTGTTCGGCCTGCCAGGCAATCCGGTGGCGGTGACAGTGAGTTTCTATTTCTTCGTGCGCGACGCCCTGCTGCGCCTGGCCGGCGCCGAAGCATCGCCGCTGCCGCGCCTGCGCGTGAGATCGGCCGGCGCCATCCGCAAGAAGACCGGCCGCACCGAATACCAGCGCGGCATTCTCGCGCCCGATGCACAAGGCGTATGGTCGGTCCGGCTCACCGGCACCCAGGGCTCGGGCATCCTGCGCTCGATGTCTGATGCCAATTGCATCATCGAGCTGGAACATGAGCGCGGCGATGTGGCAGCAGGGGAAGAAGTGTCGGTGGTGGTGTTTGACGGCCTGGTTTGATGCGCCTATGCAGTGCCAAGAATAGAAAAGGAACAGCAAACCGTAATGCCGTTCAGTTAAGGCCAATTCACAGAGTCCGTTCGGGCTGAGTAGGCCCGCCAGGGCCGTATCGAAGCCAGCGCGCCAGCATCAGCGGCCTCGCCTGCCCTTCGATACGCTGCTGCGCAGCTACTCAGGGCGAACGGCGTCTGGCCTCCACAAACCTCCACAAACAAAAATGCCGTTCAGCGCTTAACTGAACGGCATTAGACGGCAAGCCGTCCTTCTTCCCATCCGTTTTGCCATCCAGGCCTCAAACGCCTTCGGCGTCGTCCCCCAGATCCAGCTCTTCGGTTCCCAGCAATTTCTGCGCACTCTCCGACGGCAAGGCTTCGACCGACTTGAGCTTGCGCGTCATCTGGCGCGTGCGGGTTTCGGCCTGGTCGATGTTCCTGGCCGCGCGTTCCAGCGCAAGTTTGGTCGAGGCCAGCACATCGCCGAACTTGCCGAACTCGGTCTTGACCGCCCCCAGCACCTGCCACACTTCCGACGAGCGCTTCTCCAGCGCCAGCGTGCGGAAGCCCATCTGCAGGCTGTTGAGCAACGCCGACAAGGTCGATGGCCCGGCGATGGTGACGCGGTGCGTGCGCTGCAGGTCATCCGACAGGCCCGGACGGCGCATCACTTCCGCATACAGGCCTTCGGTCGGCAGGAACAGGATGGCGAAGTCGGTGGTCAGCGGCGGCGACAGGTATTTCTCGGCGATGGTCTTGGCTTCGCCGCGCACCGCGCGCTCCAGCTCCTTGCTGGCGGTCGCCACGCCGTCGGCATCGGCGCGCTCGGCCGCGTCCACCAGGCGCTCGTACTGCTCCTTCGGGAACTTGGCATCGATCGGCATCCATACCGGCGTCGCATCGTCCTTGGCGCCCGGCAGGCGGATGGCGAACTCCACCCGCTCGCCGCTGCCCGGCACGGTCTCGACGTTCTTGGCGTACTGGTCGGGGGTGAGCATCTGCTCCAGCAAAATCTCCAGCTGCACTTCGCCCCAGGTGCCGCGCGTCTTGACGTTGGTCAGCACGCGCTTCAGGTCGCCCACGCCGGTGGCCAGCTGCTGCATCTCGCCCAGGCCCTGGTGCACCTTGTCCAGGCGGTCGGACACCAGCTTGAACGACTCGCCCAGGCGCTGCTCCAGCGTGGCATGCAGTTTCTCGTCCACGGTCTTGCGCATCTCTTCCAGCTTTTGCGCGTTGTCATTCTGCAGATCCTTGATCTTGGACTCCAGCGTGGCGCGCACCTCGGCCATGCGCTGGGAGTTGGATTCGGTCAGCGCCGACAATTGCTGGTTCAGGGTATCGCCGAAGCGCTTCAAGGACAGCGCCTGTTCCTCGCGGTTGACCTGCGCCTGCTGCGTCAGCGACTGGCGCATGCCGTCGAGCTGCTGGGCATTGGTTTCGTTGAGCTTGACCAGTTGCTGGGCGAAGCCGTCGATCTGGTTGTTCTGCAGCGTCGCCACGCTGGAGATCTGCGTGGCCAGCGTCTGCTGCAACTGGGCGAAATTGGCGCCCAGCTCCTGCCGCGTGCTTTGCGCGCTGGCCTGCACCTGGCTACGCAGTTCGCGTTCGATGCGCTCGCCGGTATCTTGCTGGTGACGTTGCAGGTCCAGCTTGAGCTGCTGCAAGGCGGCCTCGGCGCCGTTATCGTCCTTGCGGCCGGAACGCAGCAGCACCAGGATTTGCAGCACGATGCCGACCGCCACCAGGCCGGCGAGTATCAGTTCAAAGGATGTCATGGAGCAAAAGAAATGGCGGCCCGCGCATCGCTGCCACAGGCCTTGGAAGAAAGATATGTCATGGTGCGCGATTGCGGCGCGCGGCGCAAGCGCAAGACGTTTTACTCCGCCTTGTTGCGCATCCAGTCGGCGGTCTGGTAAAAGGCCGCCAGCAGGCGCTTTTGCAATTCCTCCGGCAAGCCGACATCCTGCATCGCCCACGCCATGCAGCGCAGCCACTGGTCGCGTTCCGAGACGCCGATAGGAAAGGGCAAATGGCGCGCGCGCAGGCGCGGATGGCCGAACTGCTCGATGTACAGGTTGGGGCCGCCGGTCCAGCCGGACAGGAACATATAGGTCTTTTCGCGCGAGCCGTCCAACGAAGGCGGATGCAGCGCGCGGATACCGGCGAACTCCGGCTCCAGGTCCATCAGGTCGTAGAAACGGTCGACCATCTCGCGCAGTTTCCCTGCGCCGCCGATCAGGTCGAAAGTGGTCGGCTGATTGGGATCTTCGATTTGCATAAGACCGCCATGATACCGCAGCGCGCCCGCCACCGCTGGCCCGTATAGCCCTCTCAAAGCGGCGTGGCGGCGGCTTTCGGCGCTATCTTGACCTGGATCGGATCACGCCTCCCTCAGCGTCTGCAGCGGCGGGCGGCCCAGCACATGGCGCAGCCCGGCCCAGCCGCCGAGGGCCGAACACCCGGCGCCGATGGCCATGCCGGCAATCCATACCAGCGGGCTGAACGTCCAGTCGAAATTGAAGACGTAATGCGCCAGCGCCCAACCGATGGCGGCCGCGCCGCTGGCCGCCAGCAAACCCGCCACCGAACCCACCAGCAGCACCTCGATGCGTTGCGCCCGGGAAAGCTCGGCCCGCGTCGCGCCCAGCGCCCGCAGCAAGCCCGCCTCGCGCACGCGCTCGTCCTGCGAGCCGGCCAGCGCCGCGTACAGCACCAGCACACCGGAGCACAGCGTGAACAGGAACAGGAATTCGACCGCCGAAATCACCTGCCCCACCACCTCCTGGATCTGGCGCAGCACGTTGCCGATATCGACCACGGTCAGGTTCGGGAAATCGCGCGTGAGCGTATTGCCCAGCGCTTCCTGCGACGGCGCCAGATGGAAGGCGGTGATCCAGCTTTGCGGCGCATCGCGCATCGTTTGCGGGTTGATGATCACAAAGAAGTTCACCCGCAGCGAGCCCCATTCCAGCTTGCGCAGGCTGGTCACCGGCGCCTCCACCAGCTGGCCGGCGATATCGAACTGCAGCCGGTCCCCCAGCCGGATCCCCAAGGTCTGCGCCAGGCCGCGCTCGACCGAGGCTTCCGGCTTGCTGTCGTCGTACCAGTTGCCGGCCACGATGCTGTTGCCGGGCGGGATGTCCTTCATGGTCGAGAGGTTGAATTCGCGGTCGACCAGGCGCTTGGCGCGGTCTTCCTTGTAATCGGCCGCGCTGATCTGGCGGCCGTTGATCTGCACCAGGCGGCCGCGGATCATCGGATACAGCTGCGGCTGGGCGACCCCGCCCTGCTCCAGTGCGCCGGTCACCGCCGCGCGCTGGTCGGGCTGGATGTTGATCACGAAACGGTTGGGCGCATCCGGCGGCGTCGCTTGTTGCCAGGCGCCGACCAGGTCGCCGCGAATCACCGTCAACAGCAGCAAGGCCATCAAACCCAGTCCCAGCGCCACCACCTGCATCACGGCCGCCGCCGGGCGGCGCTGCAAGCCGTCGATGGCGAAGCGCCAGCTCTGGCTGTCGAACAGGCCGCGCAACCCACGCAAGGCGCGTAGGCACAGCCACGCCACCAGCGCAAACAGGCCGAAACCGCCGAGGAAACCGGCCACCGTCAACAAGCCCAGCTTGAGGTCTCCGGCCTGCCACAGCAGCAACCCGGAAAACACCAGCGTGCCCAGCACATAGGTCAGCACCGTCAGCGTCTGCGGCGTGCCCTGCTCGCGCCGGATCACGCGGTTGTGCGGCACGTTGCGCAGTTGCAGGATGGGCGGCAGCGCAAAGCCCACCAGCAACAGCAAGCCGGTGGCCATACCCTGCAGCGCCGGCTGCCAGCCGGCCGGCGGCAATGCGGTCGGCATGAAGCGGCCCAGCCATTGCAACAGCGCCAGATGCGCCGCATAGCCGAGCGCCACGCCGATGGCGCTGGCGGCCAGGCCGACCAGCACGAACTCGATCAGGTACAGCGCCGTGACTTCGTTCTGCGTCATGCCGAAACAGCGCAGCATGGCGCAGGCATCCAGATGGCGCATCATGAAACGGCGCGCCGCCATGGCCACCGCCAGCGCTGCCAGCATGGCCGACAACAATCCCACCAGCGACAGGAACTGCTCGGCGCGATCCAGCGTGGCGCGCATTTCAGGGCGGCCGTTCTCCAGCGATTCGATGCGCACGGCGCGCATCTTCTGCGCCTCGATCTGCCGCTCCACTTCCTGCTGGAAGGCCTTGACCGGCTCCGGCGCGCCCGCCAGCAGCAAGCGGTAGGTCACGCGCGACCCCACCTGCACCAGGTTGGTGGCGGCCAGGTCGCTGTCGGCCAGCATCACGCGCGGCGCGAAATTGACAAACGCGCTGCCGCGGTCGGGTTCCACCGAAATAATGCCGGCGATGCGGAAATCCTTGTCGCCCAGCCTCAGCATGCCACCCTCGCGCACATCCAGCGCGGACAATATCTGCGGATCGACCCAGACGGTGCCGGCCTGCGGAATGCCGGCGGCAACCCGGTCGGCGCCGTCCGCGCCGTGCAGCTTCAACTGCCCGCGCAACGGATAACCCGGCGTGACCGCCTTGATCGACGACAGTACCGAGCGCGCCTGCTCGCCGTTCCCGGCTTGCGCCATGCTGGGGAACACGACCGTCTGGGCCTGCGCCAGGCCACGCTCTTGCGCCTGCTGCAGCCATTGCGCCGGCATCGGCTGGTCGGCCGCGACCAGCAGGTCGGCGCCCAGCAACTGATGGGCGTCGCGCGTCATGCCCGCGCGCATGCGGTCGACAAAGAAGCCGACGGAAGACAGCGCCGCCACCGCGACGATCAATGCGATCAGCAGGAAGCGCAACTCGCCGGTGCGCCAGTCGCGCCGGGTCATGCGCAGTGCTTGTTCAAACATGCCGTGGTCAATTCCAGGTCGAAGTAAGGTCGATGAGACCCAAAACAATAAGGAAGCGGCCTGCCGCCACAAGGCCGGCAGGCCGCCGCTCCTTGGCTTGCGTCGTTCAGGCTGCCAGCGACGACATGTCGATCACGAAGCGGTACTTCACATCGCTCTTGAGCATGCGCTCGTAAGCCTGGTTGATGTCCTGGATCTTGATGATCTCGATGTCGGAGTGAATACCGTGCTCGGCGCAGAAATCCAGCATTTCCTGGGTTTCCTGGATGCCGCCGATGAGCGAACCGGCCAGGTGGCGGCGCTTGAAGATGAAGTTGGCCACCGAGGGCGACGGGTGCGGATGCTCCGGCAGGCCGACCAGCGTCATGGTGCCTTCGCGCTTCAACAGCACCATGAAGGCATCCAGATTGTGCGGCGCGGCCACGGTATTGAGGATGAAGTCGAAGCTGTTGGCATGCGCGGCCATCTGCGCCGCGTCCTTGGACACCACCACTTCATCGGCGCCCAGGCGCAGCGCGTCTTCCCGCTTGTCCGGCGAAGTGGTGAACAGCACCACGCGCGCGCCCATCGCATGCGCCAGCTTGACGCCCATGTGCCCCAGGCCGCCCAGGCCGACGATGCCGACCTTCTGGCCGGGGCCGACCTTCCAGTGGCGCAGCGGCGACCAGGTGGTGATGCCCGCGCACAAGAGCGGCGCGGCGCCGGCCGGGTCCAGCTTGTCGGAAACCGACAGCACGAACTTCTCGTTGACCACGATGTTGTTGGAGTAGCCGCCGTAGGTATAGCCGCCGCTGACCTTGTCCGGCGCGCTGTAGGTGCCGGTGAAGCCGTTCTCGCAATATTGCTCCAGGCCTTCGCCGCAGCTTGCGCAAGTCTGGCAGGAATCCACCATACAGCCGACGCCGGCGATCTGGCCGACCTTGAACCTGGTGACATGCGCGCCGACCTTGGCGACGCGGCCGACGATCTCGTGGCCCGGCACTACCGGGAAGGCAGTCCCCTTCCATTCGTCGCGCGCCATGTGCAGGTCGGAATGGCAAACGCCGCAGAACAGGATGTCGATCTGCACGTCGTGCGCTCCGACCTCGCGCCGCTCGAAGCTGAACGGCGCCAATGGGGAAGTTGCATTGTGTGCAGCGTAACCTTGCGATTTCAGCATGGGAAAGTCCTTTCGGAAACAGGAGGGAGGAAAATAGCCGTCCGCCGCAACCAGCGAAAACGGACAGGCCTGGCGTTCTGGTTTTCAGCGGCAAAACCGAAACGGCATTGCGCCGCCAGCCTGGGCCAAGAACAGGCCGTTGAACAGGCCATTGAAAACCTCGCTATGGTAATACGATGCCGCCGATCTTGCTGGCGGCGGGACAAGCGTGCGGCAATCAGCGCAGCCACAAGGCCGCCAGCCCCACGGCCAGCAATACGCAACCAGCCATCAGCGCCCGCGTGCGCCGCCGTACCGCATCGAGGGTGGCAACCAGTTGGGCGTTCTGTTCGGCCAGCGTGTTGATCAGCCGGCTCGCCTCCAGCTGTTCAGCTTCCAGTTGTTCGATGCGCGCGGCCAGTTGCGCGGTGTCGCCTGGCGCCAGCGGCGTGCCGTCGTGCGCGTCGGATTCCGACTTGGCGCGGCGCGTGCGCGACCAGAGATCGCGGGCGCCGCGCACAATCCCGGGCGTGGCTTGCACCACGTCTCCCCAGGGAATCAGTTTGAGGGCGGACATCCAGCTCAGTCCCATTGGCGGCACTCCTTTCAGCAATCAGAAACGGCTTGTTGCAATTGGCCGAGAACCTCGGCCCGGCCTGCTCTTCTAAGAACCAGTTTGCGCAGCGCACAGAAGAGCGCGGACAACAACTCACTAACACAAGCTAAGACAAGCAAAACCCGATTTTATCCCGTTGGACGCACATGCCCCCAACCGATGCCGTTCATTTCCTGCATGAACATGCCGGCCGTCCCCTGTGCGCCAGCCTTTCCGGAGAAATATTCATGACACCATCCATCCGCTTCGCCCTGCTGCTGGCCCTGCTGCCCTTGTGCGGCGCCAGCGCCGGCGCTTACGCACTGGATTGCAACAAGGCCGCCACCCAGGCCGACATGAACGGCTGTGCCGGCCAGGATCTCAGCCAGGCCGACGCCGAACTCAATGCAACCTATCTCGCCTACCGCGCCAAACTACGCCCGGCGCAGCAAAACCAGATCCGCGATGTGCAGTTGGCCTGGCTCAAGTATCGAGACCTTTCCTGCCGGTTCGAAAGTTCAAACGCGGCGGGCGGTTCCGCCGGCGGCATGGTGCTGCAGAATTGCCTGGCCGACAAGACGCGCCAGCGCACCAGGGAACTCCAGGCATTGTCCGGCTGCCCGGAAGGCGATCTTGCCTGCGTGCGTTGAGCGATACTGCCGCTAGGCAGGCGCAAGCTTTCATGCTGTAATGCCTTCGTCTGCGGACCGCTGGTCCATGCGGGCATCCCAAGGGCCGTTACCATTGGATCCATGAGCGCAAGCAGCCAGCCTCTCAGGTTCCGACGGGAACAGGCCCGAATCCACACTGTTCAGGGAGATTCCAATGAAAAAAATGCTGATCGCTATTACCTCTTTCGCACTGGCCACCCCGCTGCTGCTGGCTACCCCCGCCATGGCGGAGAATGCGCAACAAAGCAAGATGGCTGCCTGTAACAAGGACGCCACCGGCAAGAAAGGCGACGAACGCAAGGCCTTCATGAAGGATTGCCTGTCCAGCAAGCCCGCCCAACCCATGACGCAGCAAGACAAGATGAAGCAGTGCAATGCCGATGCCGCCGGCAAGAAGGGCGACGAGCGCAAGGCATTCATGTCTTCCTGCCTGAAAAAAGGCAAGTAAGCACCCGCCGACTGCCGTCGGCAATGCTGCAAACGACAAGCCCCGGCATGCCGGGGCTTGTCGTTTAGGCCGCCACAAAACGCCGCTGTCCGCGTTGCAACTCCTTGCCTGCGGCGTTTGCAAGCGACGCTTAGGACGGCATACGCTCAGTGCGCCGTACGCTTGAAGAAAAACAGGCCGGCGCCGACCAGCATCAGCACTCCGCCGAAAAAGCGGTTCTGCACCTTCATCGCCTTGGGGTTGCGGAAAAAGCGTTGCAAGCGGCTGGCGGCAAACGCATAGCCGTGCATCACCACCAGGTCCACCACCACCATGGTCACCGCCAGCACCAGCAGTTGCAGCCACAGCGGACGGTCGTGGTCGATGAATTGCGGCAGCACCGCCACCATGAAGACGATGCCCTTGGGGTTGGTGGCATTGGTCAGGAAACCGGTCATGCAACGCTGCCACCAGGCCTGGCCGCGCACGGCCACCGCACTGGCATTGGCCGCATCCAGCGCTTCACCCTCCGGCTTTTCCGCCGCCACCGGCGCGCGCCATTGCGAAAAGCCCAGATAGATCAGGTAGGCAGCGCCCAACACCTTGATCGTATTGAAGGCGGCTTCGGATGCCACCAACAGCGAACCCACGCCAGCGCCGGCGATGACCAGGATCACCACCAGCGCGATCTCCAGCCCGAGGATGGTGGCGCTGGTGCGACGCACGCCATAGTTCAGGCCGTGACTCATCGACAATACCGCGCCCGATCCGGGCGAGACGGCGATCACGCAAGCGGCGACAAAGAATGCGAACCAGGTTTGATAGGCCATATGAGAAATTCCGATGAGGCGGTAAGGGAGTCCGTCATTATAAAGATTCCCCGAATTCCTGTTCGCCGCCGGCAAGCGGCGCTACGAAAACGCAGCGCGGCGGCGAAAAATACGCAGCAACGATTGCTTACACTTCCGCGATGAAATGAAACACTTTCATGTCGTCTTCCGGATCGGCAGTTCGTTATTGGGAGTAAGGCGCCGCGATCATCACGGCAAACGCGAAATCAGACGCCGAGCGTAAAACCTCCACATTCAAAAGGAACTGCCATGAAAACCAAATCCGTCATCGTCGCCTCCCTGCTGACCGCCCTGGCCCTGCCGGTGTTCGCACAGACCGGCACCGCCGCCGCTCCGGCCGCAGCCCCTGCGGCTGCCGCGACCGATGCCGCGCCCAAGGCAAAGACCTCGCACGCCAAGCACAAGGTTGCGAAGAAGGCTGGAAAGAAGGCCGAGAAGAAAGATGAAAAGAAGGCAGCCGCAGGCGCCGAAGCCAAGCCGGCAACCGACGCCGCCAAGGCCAAGTAATTTCGCAGCATCGCCGGAGCGCGGCGCAACGCACGGAAGACGCGCCGCGACGGCAACACCGCAGCACCTATCCATTATTGACGCATCACGGATGACATATCCGGATCTTGAAAGGACTACACCATGAAAACCAAAGCCATCATCGTCGCTTCCCTGCTGTCGGCCCTGACCCTGCCGGTATTCGCCCAGACCGGCGTGCCGGCCGCTGCGGCGGCAGCCCCTGCCGCTGCCGCCCCGGCTGCCGCACCTGCGGACAAGGCTGAAACCGCCGCCAAGGCCAAGGCGCATCACGTGAAGAAGGCTGGCAAGAAGAGCGCCAAGAAGGCAACCGAAAAGGTTGGCGGCGCCACCGACGTCAAGCCGGCTGCCGACAGCGCCAAGAAGTAAGCGGTAACGCAAAGAGCATCACCGGAGCGCCGTCGCGCGCTCCATCCATGTCAGGGATGACTGGGGTGCCGCATCATCGCCGCAAGGCATGATGCGGCATTTTTTCGCCTGGAATTTTTCTCTTCGGCGCGCGCCGTTCAGTCGGCCTGCCAGCCGATGATGATGCGCTCGCCGCCGGCGGAGAAATGCGCGCAATCCATGCCGATGCCGGCGGCGAACACCAGTTCATCGGCTGCAAACAGCAACGGCAGGTAAGGCCGTTCCCAGGCCGGCACGTCGGCGCTCTGGAAGTGTTGCTTGAGGCTGCGCGCCGGACGGTTGGCAGCCAGCTTCACGCGCTCGCCGCCATCGCGGCCGCGCACCGCCAACGGCTGCTGCGCCAACCATGCCGCATCGATGCCGGGGCGCGCATCGCCGGCCCCGATGCGTTCGAATCGCAGCCAGCCGTAGTAGGCATCGACGCGCAATTGCGCCTGTCCGCTCCATGCCAGGCGAATCACCTCGCCTTCGGCCGGCGGCGTGCGACGCGGCGCCAGGAATACGCGGTCGCGATAGCGATGCACCTCGCCGTCCGGATGCGACACGCACAGTTGCGCCTCCTCGCCCGCCTGCAGCAGTTGCGCGCGCATCTCCTGCATCCATGCCGCCGACGGCATGCGCATGCCGCGCAAGGCGAACCAGTGGCGCATCAGGTTGAAGAAGCGCTGCTGGCTCAACTGGCGCAGGGCCGGCATCAGCAGATGTTCGCCATGGCGGCATCGCGCCAGGTCCTGCGCCGCGACCTCGCGTAGCAACTCCTGCGCGCCCTGCGCGTGTCCGGCGGCGCGCGCCAGGCGTTGCTGGAATCCCGGAAAGGCGCTGGCCAGTGCCGGCATCACGCCATGCCGCAAGGCGTTGCGCGCATAGCGCACATCGGCGTTGGACTCGTCCTCGATATGCTCGATCCTGTGCGCCGCGGCGTATTGTTCCAGTTGCGCGCGCGTCATGCCCAGCAACGGGCGGGCGATCAGGGTGGCGTCGTCGCCCAGCAACGCCGCAGCGGCATTGCAGGCATCCATGCCCGACATGCCGGCCAGGCCGCTGCCGCGCAGCAGTTGCAGCAATACCGTTTCCGCCTGGTCGTCCAGATGGTGCGCCGTCAACAGGATGCCGGCGCCATGTTCGCGGCACATACGGCCCAGCGCGGCATAGCGCGCCACGCGTGCGGCCTCTTCCACGCCGCTGTCGGCAACGCCGGCCAGGCTGACGCGCTCGGCGAAAAACGGCACCCCAAGTTCATCGCAGCGCGTCTGGCAATGCTGCTGCCATTGGTCGGCATTCGGGCTCAATCCATGATGCACGTGCAGCGCCAGCAAGCGCAGGCCATGCGCGGCGCAGAACGCCGCGGCGGCATCCAGCAGCACCGAGGAATCGAGGCCGCCGCTGTACGCCACGGCCAATGCCGCCGGACGCTCGCCGGCCGGCAGCGCCGCCAGCAACGCGCCTAGCGCCTGCTGCATGGCCTGCGCCGCTTTGGGCGCAGAACGCAAAGGATCGGGTGGGTTGGCGAAATCGGACATGGCCTTGGAAATGGGAGGATCGGTAATCAAGCGGGGCGGCCGGGAAACCGTCCTCAGAAACGACAAACGCCAGCGACCGGGATCGCTGGCGCTCGGTAGCAGAGCCTGTGCAAGGCCTGGCCGGTGTTATTCGGCCGAGTTCAGTTCCTTGAACTTGCCGTAGGCCATCAGCTTTTCGTGGCGGGCGGCCAGCAGTTCCTTGGTCTTCATCCCCTGGAACTGGCGCAGCGTATCCGACAACGCGCGCTTCAACAGCGAAGCCATCTGCTTGGGGTCGCGGTGGGCGCCGCCCAGCGGTTCGTTGACGATCTTGTCGATCAGGCCGATCGCCTTGAGGCGATGCGCGGTCAGGCCCAGCGCTTCGGCGGCGTCGGCGGCGCGGTCGGCGGTCTTCCACAGGATGGAAGCGCAGCCTTCCGGCGAGATCACCGAATAGGTCGCGTATTGCAGCATCAGCACCGAATCGCCCACGGCGATCGCCAGCGCGCCGCCGGAACCGCCTTCACCGATGATGGTGGCAATCAGCGGCACCTTCAGCTCGGCCATCACATACAGATTGTGGCCGATCGCTTCGGACTGGCCGCGCTCTTCGGCATCGATGCCGGGAAACGCGCCCGGGGTGTCGACGAAGGTAAAAATCGGCAAATTGAATTTTTCGGCGACCTTCATCAACCGCATCGCCTTGCGATAGCCTTCCGGCTTGGGCATGCCGAAGTTGCGCATGGCGCGTTCCTTGGTGTCGCGCCCCTTCTGGTGGCCGATCACCATGCAAGCCTGGCCATTGAAACGGGCCAGGCCGCCGACGATGGACTGGTCGTCCGCGAAGGTGCGGTCGCCATGCAGTTCGTGGAAGTCGGTGAAGATTTCGCGCACGTAGTCCATGGTGTACGGACGTTGCGGGTGGCGCGCGATCTGGGAAACCTGCCAGGGCGTGAGCTTGGCGTAGATGTCCTTGGTCAGTTGCTGGCTCTTCTTGACCAGGCGCTCGATCTCTTCGGAGATGTCGACGGCCGAGTCGTCTTGCACAAAACGCAACTCTTCGATCTTGGCATCCAGCTCGGCGATGGCCTGCTCGAAGCCCAGAAAAGTCG
Organism: Herbaspirillum sp. SJZ099; assembly: GCF_007828355.1. NCBI lineage: Bacteria > Pseudomonadati > Pseudomonadota > Betaproteobacteria > Burkholderiales > Oxalobacteraceae > Herbaspirillum > Herbaspirillum sp. SJZ099. Next base: position 110,905 of record NZ_VIUO01000009.1, read on the forward strand.
TTGTCGATTTACTCATTGTGTTCCTTTGTTCAACAAGTCCGATGGTATGCCGCGATGCCCGCGCCATGCGGGGTACGGCTTCGTCATCGGTTTGCCTTCAATCTTGCGAGGAGCGGAGTATACACCAGCGGCCACTCCTGCCCTCGCGGCCTTGTATCGTTCAGTAGTCCGACGGCAGCGGATCGAGGCTGCGCCAGAGGTACCATGTGGCAACGGTGCGCCACGGTTCCCAGTTCGCGGCGACTTCCCTGGCATCGCTGCGCGAGACCGGCTCGCCCGAGAAATAACTGATGCTGATGCCCTTGAGCAAGCCGAAGTCGTCCAGCGGTAGCACGTTGGGGCGCAGCAGATTAAATATCAAAAACATCTCCGCTGTCCAGCGGCCGATCCCGCGGATCTGGATCATTTCGGCAATGACGGCCTCGTCCTCCATCTCGATCCATTTGTCGGGATGGACGGTCTTGGCCTTGAAATGGTTGGCCAGGTCGAGGATGTACTCGGCCTTGCGCTTGGACAAGCCGCAGGCGGCCAGGCCGTCCAGGCCGGTACGGATCACCTGGGCCGGCGTACATTTGGGGCAGGCCTCCAAAAAGCGTTGCCACACGGCATTGGCCGCCTTGGTCGAGATCTGCTGGCCGATCACCGAACGCGCCAGCGTGGTGAAGGCGTCGCCGCGCACCGTCAGTTGCAGATCGCCGAACTGGGGAATGATCTTGCGCATGATGCGGTCGCGCTTCATCAGCTCGGCCTTGGCTTCTTCCCAATAGCCGGGGACGATCAGCGTCGGATCGACCGGGCTTGTTTTTCTGATGGTATTCAAATCAAGCTCTCCGCCATTCGGTCAGCCCGCCCGGTTTGTCTTCCAGAATGATGCCGGCAGCAGTGAGCTCCGCACGGATGCGGTCTGCCTCGGCAAAGTTTTTGCCCTGCTTGGCCGCCTTGCGGGCGGCGATCAATGCTTCGATCTGCGCTTCGTCCAGGCCGTCTTCCTGCGCGCCGCTGCGGCCTTTCAGGAATTCGTCCGGCGCGCGTTCCAGCAATCCGAGCACGCCGGCCAGCGCCTTCAACTGGCGCGCATGCTGCGGCGAGCGGCTGCGGTTGACTTCATTGGCCAGCTCGAACAGCACCGAAACCGCCACCGGGGTGTTGAAGTCGTCGTTGAGCGCCTCGGCGAAGCGCAGCGCATGCGCCTCGTCCGGATCCAGCGCGCCTTCCTGCGGCGGCACGTCTTTGAGCGCGGTGTACAGGCGCGTCAATGCCTGGCGGGCATCGTCGAGGTGGACATCGGAATAGTTCAGCGGGCTGCGGTAATGCGCGCGCAGGATGAAGAAGCGCACCACTTCCGGGTCGTACTTTTGCAGCACTTCACGGATGGTGAAGAAGTTGCCGAGCGACTTCGACATCTTCTCGTTGTCGATGCGCACGAAACCGTTGTGCATCCAGTAGTTGACGAAGGTGTGGCGATGCGCCCCTTCGGACTGGGCGATCTCGTTCTCGTGATGCGGGAACTGTAAATCCTGGCCGCCGCCGTGGATGTCGAAATGGTCGCCCAGCAGGTCGCTGGACATGGCCGAGCATTCGATATGCCAGCCGGGCCGGCCACAGCCCCATTGCGAATCCCATTTGGCTTCGTCCGGCTCGCCTTCCTTGGCGGCCTTCCACAACACGAAATCGAGCGGATCGCGCTTGCCGGTGTTGACATCCACCCGCTCGCCGGCGCGCAGGTCGTCGATCGACTTGCCGGAAAGCTTGCCGTAGCCGGGGAAGTCGCGCACGGAATAATTGACGTCGCCGTCGGTCGCCTTGTAGGCCAGGCCGTTGCGCTCCAACTTGCCGATCAGTTCCAGCATCTGCGGCACGTAGTCGGTGGCGCGCGGCTCATGGTCGGGGCGCTGCACGCCCAGGGCGTCGGCATCCTCGTTCATGGCCGTGATGAAACGCTCGGTCAGCTGGTAGATCGATTCCCCGTTTTCCTGCGCACGCTTGATGATCTTGTCTTCGATATCGGTGATGTTGCGTACATAAGTCACGTCGTAACCGGACTTGCGCAGCCAGCGCTGCACCATGTCGAACACCACCATCACGCGCGCATGGCCGAGGTGGCAATAGTCATACACGGTCATGCCGCACACGTACAAGCGCACCTTGCCTGGTTCGATCGGGGAAAAGGTCTGCTTATCACGCGCCAGCGTGTTGTAAATTTTGAGCTCGCTCATGGGACGGGAATTCTCGGTTCGGCTGCACTGGAGACAGTGCCGTGGTCATGCTTCGCGCTTCGGGCTGCGCGCCGGGAAGAGTGCTTCCGGACGGGCGCTCGCCCCCTCGATCATTGTTCTAGCAGCGCTTTCGACATGAACGCGACACGATAGCCAAACCTCTTTTTGTGGTGCTTGTTTGATATAAAATGCCTGCTTTCGTCCGAGTATAGCATTGATAAACCATGCCCCCAGAATCACAAGAACAGACATCTATTCATGGTTTGCGCGGTTTGATCAATAGAACTGCCCACAAGACGGCACTGCTGTCCGGCCTGGTCGCCGCCCTCTTCGCCATTCCCGCGCATGCCAGCGAGATGTCCGACATCAACAAGCTGATGCGGTCGGGCCAGTATGCCGAGGCGCTCACGAAAACCGACGCCATACTCGCGAAACACCCGCGCGACGCACAGATGCGTTTCACGAAAGGCCTGATCTTAGCAGAACAGAATCGTTCTGCGGAGGCCATCGCGGTGTTCGTCAAACTGACGGAAGACTTCCCCGACCTGCCCGAACCGTACAACAACCTGGCCGTGCTGTATGCCGCCAACGGGCAATACGACAAGGCGCGCGCGGCGCTGGACATGGCCATGCGCACCAACCCGACCTATGCCACCGCGCTGGAAAATCTCGGCGACGTCTACGCCAAGCTGGCCAGCCAGGCCTACGACAAGGCCTTGCAGATCGATCCGGGCAGCAACGTCCCGCAGCCCAAACTGACGCTCTTGCGCTCGCTCAACGGCAATGCCACCGGCGGCACCGTGCCGCGCCTGGCCAGCGCCGCTCCCGGCCAGGCCGCGCAGGCGCAACGGGACGCCAAGGCCAAGGCCGATGCCGCCGAACAGCAGGAACGGGTGAAGGCGCTGGCCGCCGAGAAGGCCGCGCAGCAAGCCGCGGCCGACAAGGCGGCGGCGGAAAAGACCGCCATCGCCAAGGCTTCGGCCGACAAGGCATCCTCCGACAAGGCGGCCGCAGAGAAAGCGGCGGCGGACAAGGCGGCAGCGGAGAAAGCCGCCGCCGACAAGGCAGCCGAAGCAAAGGCGGCCCAGGACAAAGCCGCAGCCGACAGGAAAAAGGCCGACAAGGCGGCGGCCGAGCAGAAGCAGAAGGAACAGGCCGAACGCCTGGAGAAAGAAAAGGCGGCCCGGGCCGAGAAGGAAAAAGCCGCCCAGGCCGAGAAGCTGGCAGCCGCCGAAAAGGCCGCCCAGGCCAGGGCCGCGGCAGACAAAGCCCGGGCCGACAAGGCCAAGGCATCCGCCGACGCCGACCAGGACAAGAACGCCGTGCTGGCCTCGCTCAACAGCTGGGCCAAGGCCTGGAGCGACAAGGACGTCAAGGGCTACCTGGCCCACTACGCCAGCGATTTCGAAACGCCCAAGGGCGCGACACGCAAGGAATGGGCCGAGGAACGCCGCGCCCGCATCGAGGACAAGGGCCATATTACCGTGAAGGTAAGCAACGCCCTGGTCGCCATCAAGGGCAATACCGCCACCGTGCGCTATCGCCAGATATATAATTCCAACCGGCTGACGGTGGACAGCCGCAAGACCCTGGTCTTCATCAAACAGGGCAACAGATGGCTGATCAAACAGGAACGATCGGGAGGATAATCGGTGGCTCAAGTTTTACAAGGGCGTCCGGCGCGCATGCTGGGGCGCCTGCTGATGTTATGTCTGGCCGGCCTGCCGACAACCGGCAGCGTTGCCTCCTCCTCTTCCATCCCACCGCAAAGCGCCAGTCCGGCCGCGCCCGGCAAGCCCGATCCCGAGGCCTTGCTGATCGACGTCTACAAGGATCTGGGCGCCAACCGCCTGCGCGAAGCCCTGGACAAGGCCAATGCCCTGGTGGCGGCCTATCCGACCTTCCGGCTCGGCCATCTGGTTCAAGGCGACCTGCTGCTGATGCATGCGCGCCCGGTGCGCAATTTCGGCGCCATGGCCGACGCCCCGCAGGACAAGCTCAAGGAATTGCGCGACGAAGCCATGGTGCGCATCCGCTCGCTGCAGGAAAAACCCGATCCCAACCTGATCCCCAAAGCCGTGCTGCAGATGGGCGAAGACCAGAAGAATGTCCTGGTGGTCGATACCTCGCGCTCGCGCCTGTACGTCTATGAGAACCAGGACGGCCAGCTGAAGTACCAGAGCGACTACTACATCTCACAGGGCCGCTTCGGCGCCAACAAGACCAAGGAAGGCGACCAGCGCACCCCGATCGGCGTGTACTACGTCAACAACCGCATCCCCGGCCCCAAGCTGCCCGACTTCTATGGCACCGGCGCGCTGCCGCTGTCCTATCCCAATGAATGGGACAAGCGCAACGGCCGCAGCGGCTATGGCATCTGGCTGCACGGCACGCCGTCCGACAATTTCAGCCGTCCGCCGCTGTCTTCCGACGGTTGCGTGGTGCTGGCCAATCCGGACCTGCAAAGCCTGTACTCCACGGCCGAGGTCGGCAAGACCGTGGTGGTGATCAGCCAGGGCGTGCAATTCGTCAACAAGGGCGAATGGGACAAGCAGCGCCAGGCCGCGACCGCCATGCTGGAACAATGGCAGCAGTCGCTGGAGAGCGCCGACAGCGAGAAGACCCTGTCGTATTATTCGCGCGATTTCCGCTCGGCCCTGGGCGAAAGCCTGCCGACCTGGTTCTCGCGCCAGCAAAAGAGCATGAACGGCGCGCGCTTCACCAGTGTCAAACTGCGCGATGTCAGCCTGTTCCGCTATCCGGGCCCGGAAGACATGATCGTCAGCACTTTCATCCAGGAAAGCGCTGTCGGCAAGAGTAAAAACGCGATCCGCAAACGCCAGTACTGGGTCAAGGAAGGATCGGAATGGAAAATTATTTACGAAGGTAATGCATGATGATTTCTCGTCGTAGCCTGCTGCGCGGCCTGGCCGCCCTCTCCCTCTCGGCCGCCCTGTCGGCGCAGGCCCTGGCCGCCGATGCGCCGCGCGTGCTGCTCAAGACCAGCATGGGCGACATCGTGGTCGAGCTCAATCCCGAGAAGGCGCCCGTCACCGTCGACAACTTCCTCAACTACGTCAAGAAGGGCCAGTACAACGGCACCCTGTTCCACCGCGTGATCAACGGCTTCATGATCCAGGGCGGCGGCTACGACCGGAACATGCGCGAAAAGGCCACCGACGCGCCGATCAGGAACGAGGCCAAGAACGGTTTGAAGAACGAGGTTTATACTATCGCCATGGCGCGCACCTCGGCCCCGCACTCGGCCACGGCCCAGTTCTTCATCAACGTGGCCAACAACGCCCCGCTGGATTACCCGAGCCGCGATGGCTGGGGTTACGCGGTCTTCGGCAAGGTGGTCCAGGGCGCCGATGTGGTCGACAAGATCAAGCAGGTGCCCACCGGCGCCGGCGACGTGCCGGCGACCCCGGTCGTGATCGAATCGGCAACGCTGGTCAAATAAACGTCGCGCAACACCTGACCCAGGGCAGGCGGGCCATCGGATGCCCGCCTCGTTTTTTTGTTTTCACCCTTGTTTTTACCACTTTCACTGTTCAGCAAAGGATTCAACATGGCAGTTCTGCTCACCACCAACCACGGCAACATCAAGATCGAACTGGATGCCGAAAAAGCGCCGAAGACCGTCGAGAACTTCCTGGCTTACGTGAACTCCGGCCACTACAACGGCACCATTTTCCACCGCGTGATCGACGGCTTCATGATCCAGGGCGGCGGTTTCGAACCCGGCATGAAGCAGAAGGAAACCAACGAACCGATCGAGAACGAAGCCAAGAACGGCCTCAAGAACGAGCCCTACACGCTGGCCATGGCCCGCACCGCCGCGCCGCACTCGGCCTCGGCGCAGTTCTTCATCAACGTCAAGAACAACAGCTTCCTCGACTTCCCGGGCCAGGACGGCTGGGGCTACTGCGTGTTCGGCAAAGTGGTCGAAGGCACTGAAGTGGTCGACAAGATCAAGGGCGTCAAGACTTCCCGCACCGGCATGTTCGCCGACGTGCCGACCGAAGATGTCGTGATCGAAAAGGCGGAAGTGGTCTGACCCCGCTTCCCACCAGACGATGACGATTTTCGCGTCCTCACAACAAGCGCAGCCGACGGTTGCGCTTTTTGTTTCCGACCTCCACCTGCAGGCTTCGCTGCCGCGCACCACGGCGGCTTTCCTCGAATTCCTGCAAACCCATGCGACGCAAACGCAGCAGCTCTACCTGCTGGGCGACATCTTCGAATACTGGGCCGGCGACGACGATCTGGTCACGCCCTACAACCGGGACATCGCCGATGCCTTGAAGGCGCTGCAGCCGCATGGCGTGCAAGTCTTCTGGATCGCCGGCAACCGCGACTTCCTGGTCGGCGCCGGGTTCGCGCAAGCCGCCGGACTGACGCTGCTGGACGACCCGCACGTGATCCGCCTGGCCGGACGCGAGATCGCGCTGGCCCACGGCGACGCGCAATGCACCGACGACGCCGCCTACATGGCCTTCCGCGCCCAAGTGCGCCAGCCGGCCTACCAGCAACAGTTCCTCGCTATGCCGCTGGCGCAGCGCAAGGCCATCATCGAGGGCATGCGCAAGAACAGCCAGGACTCCAACCAGAACAAGTCCTACGAGATCATGGACGTCAATGCCGGCGCCATCGGCCAACTGTTCGAACAGACCGGCGCCAGCGTGCTGATCCACGGCCATACGCACCGCCCCGCCCTGCATGTGCTGGGCAGCGGTGAAGGCCAACGCCTGCGCTATGTGCTGCCGGATTGGGAATACGATATCGCAACGCCGCGCGGCGGCTGGATCGGCCTGACGGCGGATGGCGTGCTGCATCGTCATGATGCGCATGGTGACGAAATTACTGCCTGACGGCGCGCCTTCGATACGCGCCTGCGGCGCTACTCAGTCCGAACGGCTTTCAATGTTGCGCCTCCGCTCGTCCTGAGTAGCCGCATCGCGGCGTATCGAAGGATTCCCCCCACATACCCTGCTGGGAGCCCTCAATCGACCAGCTTGTTCAACTGCTCGGCATCGAAGCGGCTCAATTCCTCGAAGCGTTGACACCCTATCCCCGCGCCCTTCAACGCCGCCAGCATCACCTCGATCTGCTGCTCCTGCGCCGCCACCTGGTTGATCAGCCCGTGCAAGGCCTTTGACAGCGGATCGTCGCCGTTGGGCATGACGCCGTAGGCGGCGAAGATGCGCGCCGCGGCCGGCTCGCGCGGATCCTGGGGCGCCGCGCGTTGCACGATGCGCGCCGGATTGCCGACCGCCGTGGCGCCGGCCGGCACCTCCTTGGTCACCACCGCATTGGAGCCGACCTTGGCGCCATCGCCCACCGTGAATCCGCCCAGCACCTTGGCCCCGGCGCCGATGATCGCGCCGCGCCCCAGCGTGGGATGACGCTTGGCGCCCTTGGCCAGCGAGGTGCCGCCCAGCGTCACCCCCTGGTAAATAGTACAGTCGTCGCCGATCACCGCAGTCTCGCCGATCACCACGCCGAAACCGTGGTCGATGAATACGCGGCGGCCGATGGTCGCGCCCGGATGGATCTCGATACCGGTCAAGCCGCGCGCGATGTGTGAAATAAAACGGCCCAGCCATTTGAAGTCCGCCAGCCAGCAGGCATTGGCCCAGCGGTGCATCGCCACCGCATGCAAGCCGGGATAACAGGTCAGCACTTCCCAAGTGTTGCGCGCGGCGGGATCGCGCTCGCGGATGCTGGCGATGTCTTCACGGAGTCGGCTGAACATGATGGATTTCCTGAAACGGGAGATGCTGAACTGCAAAAAAAATCGCCGGACATACAGTCCGGCGATCGTGTCATGCAAAGATGACCGGACTTACTTGGGCAAGCGCTGACGTCGCGCTTCGTAAAGACAGACGCCGGAAGCGACCGACACGTTCAGGCTCTCGACCGAGCCGAACATCGGGATATTGACCAGCACGTCGCAGGTCTCGCGCGTCAGGCGGCGCATGCCCTCGCCTTCCGACCCCATCACCAGCGCGGTAGGTCCGGTGAAGTCGCCCTCGTACAAACCCTTCTCGGCATCGTCGGTGGTGCCGATGATCCACACGCCGCGCTCCTTGAGGTCGCGCATGGTGCGCGCCAGGTTGGTGACGGTGATGTAGGGCACGGTATCGGAAGCACCGCTGGAAACCTTCATGGCAGTTGCATTCAGGCCCACCGCGCGATCCTTGGGAGCGATCACCGCATGCGCGCCGGCGCCGTCGGCCACGCGCAGGCAGGCGCCCAGGTTGTGCGGATCGGTAATGCCGTCCAGGATCAGCAGCAATGGCGGCCCCTGCACCGCATCCAGCAACTCGTCCAGCGTGCGCGCCAGCGACAGCGTGGCAGCCTTGGCCACCACGCCCTGATGGCGGCGCGTGCCGACCATCGCCGACAAGCGCTGGTCGTCGGCCTGGATGATGCGCACATTGGCTTCCTTGGCCGCATGCAGCATGTCCAGCATGCGGCGGTCGCGGCGGTCGGCGTCCACATAGATTTCATCCACCGACGAGGCCTCGTGGCGGATGCGGGACGTGACGGCATGGAAGCCGAAAATCATTTTGCTCTTCATAAAACCTGCTTGTTTCTTCTCTTTATTACTACGATGACGATGGCTTGCTACGGATCAAGGGCAAACCTCCAGCGCCGCTTCAGCGCTTCTTCTTGCCCTTGGAAAATCCCTTGGCCGCCGCCCGCTTGCGGTCGGTTTCGCCGGCACGCGCCTGCGCCGCGCCGCCCTTGGCCTTGCTTTGCTTGGCGGCCTTGGTTGCATTGGCCGGCTTGGGCGCGGCTGCCTTCCTGCCTTGTGCCGCCGGCTTGGCCGCCCCGTTGGGCTTGCCGCGCGCGGCGCTTTCGGCGCGCTTGGCCTCGTTCTTGATCAGCGTGCGGATGCCCGGCTCGTTGACCAGCGACAGGTCGATCTTGCGCGCATCCAGGTCGACCCGGCTGACCTGCACGGTCACGCGGTCGGTCAGCTGATAGCGGATACCGGTGCGCTCGCCGCGCAGCTCGTGGCGCGCCTCGTCGTACTGGAAGTAATCGGCGCCCAGTTCGGTGACATGCACCAAGCCTTCGATATACAGCGCATCGAGCTGCACGAAGATGCCGAAGGTGGCCACGCCGGAAATGGTGCCGGTGAACTCCTCGCCCAGCTTGTCGCGGATGAAATAGCACTTGAGCCATGCCTCGACATCGCGCGAAGCCTCATCGGCGCGGCGCTCGTTGGCCGAACAGTGCAGGCCCAGCGCTTCCCAGATGGCCAGGCTGCCTTGCTTGCTATCGCCGCGCGGCTTTTTGCCGGCAGCCAGGTCGGCCGCGCGCTGTTGCTGCTGCATCTTGCGCGCCGCCGGCGAGATCGAGGTGTTCAACGCGCTGCTGTCGATGCCCTTGGGTTCATAGCGCTTGCCTTGCAAAACGGCCTTGATGGCGCGGTGCGTGAGCAGGTCGGGATAGCGGCGGATCGGGCTGGTGAAGTGCGCGTAGGACTCGTAGGACAGGCCGAAGTGACCAATGTTGTCCGGGCTGTAGACCGCCTGCTGCATCGAGCGCAGCAGCATGGTCTGGATCAGCACCGCATCCGGGCGCGCCTTGATCTTGGGCATCAGCTCGGCATAGTCGGAGGCGCTGGGGGTGTCGCCGCCGCCCAGGGAAAGGCCGGTTTGCTTGAGGAAGTTGCGCAGCTGCGTCAGCTTTTCCTTGGTGGGGCCGGCGTGGATGCGGTACAGCGCCGGATGTTCATGGCGCTTGAGCAAATCGGCGGCGCAGACGTTGGCCGCCAGCATGCACTCCTCGATCAGGCGGTGCGCATCGTTACGGGTGCGCGGCAGGATCTTCTCGATCTTGCCGGCGGCGTTGCAGACGATGTAGGTCTCGGTAGTCTCGAAGTCGATCGCGCCGCGCGCCTGGCGCGCCTGCAGCAGCGCCTGGAACACTTCATACAAGTGCGTCAGGTGCGGCACCAGGCCGATGCGACGCGCCGCCTCCGGGCCCTTGGTGTTGGTCAGGATGGACGCCACTTCGGTATAGGTCAGGCGCGCGGCCGAATGGATCACGGCCGGGTAGAACTGGTAAGCCTTGATCTCGCCCTTGGCGGTGATCACGGCGTCGCACACCAGCGTCAGGCGGTCGACATCCGGATTGAGCGAACACAGGCCGTTGGACAGCTTTTCCGGCAGCATCGGGATCACCCGGCGCGGGAAGTAGACCGAGGTGCTGCGCTCCAGCGCATCGGCATCCAGCGCGTCGTTCGGCTTGACGTAATGGCTGACGTCGGCGATCGCCACGATCAGGCGGTAGCCGTTGGCGCGGCCGATCTTGACCGGCTCGCAGTAGACGGCATCGTCGAAGTCGCGCGCATCCTCGCCGTCGATGGTGACCAGCGGCACGTCGCGTAGGTCGACGCGATCCTTGAGGTCGGCCGCACGCACTTCGCTGGGCAGCTTAGCCGCCAGCTTCTTGGCCACGTCCGAGAACTCGTGCGGCACGCCGTATTTGCGCACCGCGATTTCGATTTCCATGCCCGGGTCATCGATGTCGCCCAGGATCTCGACGATCTTGCCCACCGGCTGGGTATAGCGCGAAGGCTGCTCGGTCAGTTCGACGCTGACCACCTGCCCCGCCTTGGCCTTGCCGGGCGAACCGGCCAGCAGCACGTCGTGGCCAATGCGCTTGTCTTCCGGCGCCACCACCCACACGCCGTTCTCGTTGAGGAGACGGCCGATCACATGGGTATTGGCGCGCTCCACCACTTCCACGATGGTGCCTTCCGGCCGGCCGCGGCGGTCGGTGCCGACGATGCGCGCCTGGACGCGGTCGCCGTGCATGACCTTCTGCATTTCCTTCTCGGGCAGGAACAGATCGTCGCTGCCGTCGTCCGGCAGTAGGAAACCGAAACCGTCGCGGTGGCTGGACACGCGCCCTTCGATGAAATTGGGCGAATGGGTCAGCTTGTAGTTGCCGGCCCGGTCGGGCTTGATCTGGCCGTCGCGTTCCATGGCGTTGAGCCGGCGCGTCAGGCCATCCATTTCTTCAGGCTTGACGCCAAGCGCGGCCGCCAGACTGGGCGCGCCTTGCGGCGTGGGCGAAGTGCGCAGGATGCCGAGGATTTCTTCCCGGCTGGGAATGGAGTATGGAAATTGGCTCAAAAGTGTCGTTTGCGCAATTGTTATCGATGGAACCGGCGCGATCACTCCGGTCAGGTTGGATAGCCCCTAGTGTAACGGAGTTGCGGCCATTTACCTAACCGCAATACCCTGCCTGCAGCACCGTTCGGCGGAACAGGCACGAAAAAATCGCACATTCCTCCCCACAAGGGCATTGACAAGATCCTTCTATCGTATATAATCACGTTCTTTCGCGTTATTGCCCACGTGGCGGAATTGGTAGACGCGCATGGTTCAGGTCCATGTGCCGCGAGGTGTGGGGGTTCGAGTCCCTCCGTGGGCACCAAGCAATCAACGCGAAAGCCAAACGGCTTTGCAGCCGGAATGTTGAAACGGGTAAGACCTTTGGGTTTCACCCGTTTTTTCATTTTTACGCCGGATTTCATCCTCTCCATTCCGGCCCCCGTCCCCTCTTCGTCCCCATCTGGAAAGCCAATAATCCATGGCATCGGCATGTTCACCTATGCCATGAATTCCGCTCTCGGCCAAGTCCTTATTCCGACATCACCGGCTCAACCTTGGCATCGCTGCCGAACTTGATCGGCGGCACCCGGCGCACCATCCACAAGCCGGCCAGCGCGGCCACGATGGCGATGGCGATGCCCATGTGGATCGCCCCGACCAGGGCATCGCGCGCGGCGTCAAGCAGCGCCGAACCGTTGTGCCCGGCTTTCATCAGTTGCGCCAGCAGCACCGATTGGATGTCATGGTTGACCAGCACCTCGGGATCGCTGAATTCCTTGAGCCATTGCGCGGCATGGTCGCTCTCGAGCGCCTTCTGCACGCCGCTGCCATACATCTGGCTGACCAGCGTGCCGGTAATGGCGGTGCCCAGCATGCCGCCGATCATGCGCAGCGACTGCAGCAAGGCGGTGGCAATGCCCAGGTGCTCGCAGCTGGCGGCCTGCTGGGCGAACACGGTCAGGTTGGGCAAGACCAGGCCGAGGCCGAAACCGCCGGCCAGCATGGTCGCCAGCATAAAGCCGTTGCCGGTGCCGCGGTCGCACAGCACCACGCCCAGGCAAGCCGCCGAGATCAGCACGAAACCCACCGTCATCATCATGTTGGGATTGGGGATGCGCGTGATGATGCGGCCATTGACGATGCTGGCCACGGTGATACAGGCCACCAGCGGCGTGATCAGCAAGCCGGCCTCGCGCGGCGTCATCCCGAAGCCGCCCTGGAACAGCAGCGGCGCATACATCAGCAGCGAGAACATGGCGAAACCCGCCAGCACCGACAGGATGAACAGGCTCGACAGCGCGCGGTCGCGCATCATCTCGAACGGCAGGATCGGCTGCGCCGCCCGCTGCTCCCACTTCCACAGCGCATAAAAAGCCGCCACCGCCAGCACCAGCAACGCCAGCATGCCGCCGGTGATGCCGCGCTTGGGCAGCATCTCCACCAGCAGTTGCAGGCTGCCCAGCGACAGCGAGATCAGCAGCGCGCCCGGCCAGTCCAGGCGCATCTTGCCCTGGTGCTGGATATGGCGCATATGCGGCACGAAACGCCAGACGAAGAACAGCGAGATCACGCCAATGGGCAGGTTGCAGTAGAACACCCAGCGCCAGCCCAGGCCCTGCGTCAGGAAACCGCCCAGCGACGGGCCGACGGCGGTGGCGATGCCAAACGAAGCGGAGAGGATGATCTGCCAGCGCAGGCGCACGCGCGGATCGGGAAACAGGTCGGCGATGGAAGCGAAACAGGTGCCCACCAGCATGCCGCCGCCGATGCCCTGCAGGCCGCGCGCCAGCACCAGGAACAGCATGCTGTCGGCCATGCCGCACAGCGCCGACGCGGCAACGAACACGATGATGGAAGCGATCACGAACGGCTTGCGGCCGAAATAATCACCCAGCCGTCCGAAGATCGGCACGGTGATCACCGAGGTCAGCAGGTACGAGGTCGCCACCCAGGCATACAGATCGAAGCCCTTGAGCTCGGCCACGATGGTGGGCAGCGCGGTACCGACGATGGTCTGATCCAGCGCCACCAGCATGATGACGAAACAGATGCCCAGGGTGGCCAGCAGGGATTCACGGAAAGGCAGGACTTGGCCGCTGGAGTGCGCGGCATCGGTATGGAGGGCCATGTTGCGTGGAAGACAATCCAGGAAGAGGCGCCAACGCGCCGACCCGGCATTTTAACAATTGGCGGCATTTATTGCCGAAAGGCACCGCATATTGCAAACCGTTGTGAGCGCACCAGGCCTCACAACAACAGCTCATAGCAACAGCTCATAGCGCTGCTCATTGAGCCGGACACCCCAGCGCGTGCCCTGCCGCTCCTCGGTGCGCACGAAGCCATGCTTGCGGTAGAGATGATGGGCCGCCTGCAGGCCATCGAAGGTCCACAGGTAGATCGAGGGGAAACCGCTGTCGCGGCAGAATTGCACCGCATTGCCGATCAGGGCATCGCCCACACCCTTGCCGCGCAACTTTTCGGAAGCGATGAACCAGCGCAGGTAAGCGCCCTGCTGCTGCGCATGCTGGCCGTCGATGACCAGCGAGCCTTCGATGCGGCCATGCACGGTGGCGGTCCAGAAACCGTCGCGCGTCTCGTCGTAGCGGCTCAGGAAGGCCGACAGTTCGGTGGCGATCCTGGCTTCGAAATAGACGCCGAAGCTCCAGTTCTCGGTGTAGTAGGCCGCATGCAGTTCCGCGACCCTTCCGATGGCGCCGGGCGTGTAGCCCCGGTGGATATGGATATCGTCCATGGCTTGCCTCCTCGCTCCGCTCAGGTACGCGTCGCAGGGCTGCCGCCATGGCGCCGCGCCGGGCATGTGCCGGCGGCGCGGGCGTGGCGGGTCAGTCGCCGGCGACGGTCATGCTTTCCAGCAGGATGGAACCGGTTTCCTTGGTGCCGCGCACCAGCGTGTCGTTGCCGATGGCGACGATCTGGCGCAACATGTCCTTCATGTTGCCGGCGATGGTGATCTCTTCCACCGGATACTGGATCACGCCGTTCTCGACCCAGTAGCCCGACGCGCCGCGCGAATAGTCGCCGGTGACGTAGTTCACGCCCTGCCCCATCAGCTCGGTCACCAGGAGCCCGGTGCCCATCTTCTTGAGCATGCCCTTGAACGTATCGCCCTTGGCCGTCAAGGCCGACGTCAGCGTCAGGTTGTGCGAGCCGCCCGAGTTGCCGGTGGTCTGCATGCCCAGCTTGCGCGCCGAATACGTCGACAGGAAATACCCCTGCACCACGCCGTCCTTGACCACTGCGCGCCTGGCGGTACGCACGCCCTCGTCGTCGAACGGCGACGAACCGACGCCGCCGATCACATACGGATCTTCCAGGATCTGGATGTGCTCAGGGAACACCTGCTGCCCCAGCGAATCGAGCAAGAAGCTCGACTTGCGGTACAGCGCGCCACCCGACACCGCCTGCACGAAGGCGCCCAGCAGGCCAGCCGCCAGCGGCGCCTCGAACAGCACCGCGCACTTGCGGGTCGACAGCTTGCGCGCATTCAGGCGCGCCAGGGCGCGTTGCGCGGCATAGCGGCCGATGTCTTCGGGCTTGGCCAGTTTCTTCGGATCGCGCTTGGACGAATACCAGTCGTCGCGCTGCATGCCGCTGCCCTTGCCAGCGATGGGCGCCACCGAAATGGTGTGGCGCGAGAAAGGATAGCCGCCCATGAAACCGCGCGAATTGGCCGCCACGAAATGCGAATGCTGGGCATACACGCTGGCGCCTTCGCTGTTGGAAATGCGCGGATCGGTCTCCAGCGCCGCCGCCTCGCAACGCTGGGCGACGACGACGGCTTCCTCCGCGGAAATATTCCATTGGGAAAACAATTTCAGGTCGCGCGGCGCCATTTCCAGCATGTCGGCATCCGGCAGCCCCGCGCAGTCGTCGACCGAGGTAAAGCGCGCGATGTTGTAAGCGGCCTCGACCGTTTCCTTCAGCGCCTGCTGCGAGAAATCCGAGGTGCTGGCGTTGCCCCGGCGCACCTGGCGGCCTTCGCCGAGGAACACGGTCACGCCGATACCCTTGTCCTTGTTCTGCTCGATCGTCTCGACCCGGCCACGGCGCACCGCCACCGACAGGCCGCTGCCTTCGCTGATGTCGACCGCCGAATCCGAGGCCCCCTTCTCTTTCGCATAGCGCAACACATCCTGCGCCAATTGCTTCAACTGGTCTTGACTATAGCTAAATGGGGTATCGCTCATGAGCCTGTTTTCTCTGAAATGCGGGTAAAACGGGTATCATAGCAGCCGTTCAGCAATATTTCCCGAAGCTATACCATGCCTAATGCCAACCGCGGCGCTGTCGGATTCAAGTCCAACGAATTCGAACAGGAATACGACCGCCCCTCCAAGTCCCAGCTCAAGCGCGAAATGGAAGCCCTGCAAAAGCTGGGCGAAGCGCTGGTCGCCGAACCGCGCGACCGCGTCAAGCGCGTGCCCATGCCCGAGGATGTGCGCGAGGCCATCCTCGAATGCCAGCAGATCAAGGACCACGAGGGCCGGCGCCGCCAGATGCAATACGTCGGCAAGAAAATGCGCACGCTGGAAGAAGACGAGCTGGCCATCATCCAGAAGACCATCGACAGCTGGCGCGGCGCCTCCAAGGCCGAAACCGCCGCCATGCATGCGCTCGAACGCCGCCGCGAAAAGCTGCTGGCCGACGACGCCGCGCTGACCAACCTGCTCAACGAACACCCCGAAGTCGACGTGCAGCACATGCGCACGCTGATCCGCAACGCCCGCAAGGAGCAGGCCGAGAACAAGCCGCCCAAGGCCTACCGCGAAATCTTCCAGATCCTCAAGCAATTGCAGATCGCCGCCGCCAAGCGCCGCGGCGAAGAGATCGACGAAAAGGATTTCGGCGATGACGGCGATGAAACCTGAACGCGACCATCTGCTGATCGGCCTGGTATCGATTTCCGACCGCGCCTCCGGCGGCGTCTATGAAGACCGCGGCATCCCGGCCCTGCAGGAATGGTTCGGCGCCGCGCTGGCCAGCCCCTGGAAGATGGAAACCCGCCTGATCCCCGACGAACGCGCGGCGATCGAAAAAACCCTGATCGAACTGGTGGACGAAGCCGGCTGCGACCTGGTGCTGACCACCGGCGGCACCGGCCCTGCGCGCCGCGACGTCACCCCCGAAGCCACCTTGGCCATCGGCACCAAGGAGATGCCGGGTTTTGGCGAACAGATGCGCCAGATCAGCCTGCAGTTCGTGCCGACCGCGATCCTCTCGCGCCAGGTGGCGGTGATCCGCGAAACCGCCGGTCATGCCGCGCTGGTAATGAACCTGCCGGGCCAGCCGAAATCGATCAAGGAAACGCTGGAAGGCCTGAAGGACGAAAACGGCAAGCAGACAGTGCCGGGCATCTTCGCCGCCGTCCCCTACTGCATCGACCTGATCGGCGGTCCCTATATCGAAACCAATGAGGCGGTATGCAAAGCCTTCCGCCCCAAGTCGGCCATCCGGCCCGCCGCTAAATAATTCCCTCCCGCTACAACCCGGCGCTGGCGCCCCGGCCAGAACCCGGGCCAGCCGTCATTTCGGACAAGGCCCCTGGTCCGGCCCGCCGCACAGCGTCGCGCCATTGATCAGATCGAGATACTGCTGCAGCCTGGCCGGCGTGATGCGCCAGCCATACTCCTTCAATTCATTCGGGGTCGCCGGACGCCAGCCGAACTGCACCACGAACAAGCGTTCGCGCCCCTGGAACACGGCCACCACGCTGCCCTCGCCATACGGCGCCGCGGCGCCCGCGCGGTCGCAAAAACCGCCGCTGACCGAGGTCGGGATGCCGTTGGTGACGGTATTTTTCTGCCCCATCGGCTGGAAGCGTCCCGGGCAGTTGCGCTGCGCTCCCTGCATGATCTCCGTCATCGCCACCTGCGGCACGTTCAGGTTGCGCGCCTTGATATTGTCCAGCAGCGCACTGTCGGGAAAACTGCGGCGCTGCACGCCCATATATCCTTCGCGCCAGGAATCATGCGCTTCGTTGGGCGGCAGGAAGTCGACCACATAATCGCCGTCCGGCCGGCCATCCATATACGCCATCCGCCATCCGGGCGGCGTCGAAATCATCAGGTTTTCGCCCTGGGGCTGGAACACCGCCCCCGTGATCAGTTCCGCACCGGCGCGCATCGGCAGCGACGCCGCCAGCGCCGCGCAGGCGATGATGGCCGCGCCCGTCAATTTTTTCAGCCCCATAAGTCCGCTCCTGCAGACGCCAGAGATTTTCCCCGGCGTTCATCGTATGATTGGCAACTTGCGCTTGTGCGCAATCGAAACCGTATTGTGCCTGCGCGCCAGCGTGCGCACAAATCGCATCCCAGCAATCGCATACCTCACCAACGCATAACAGGATACCCAAACCGCCATGGCTACCCAGCTCGACACCATCCAGATCGAAACCGCTCCTAACCCCACTGCCGCCGTCATCTGGATGCACGGGCTGGGCGCCGATGGCTCCGACTTCGTTCCCATCGTGCGCGAGCTCGACCTGTCGAACTGCCCCGCCATCCGCTTCGTGTTCCCGACCGCCGGCACCATGCCGGTCACCATCAACGGCGGCTATGTGATGCGCGCCTGGTACGACATCTTCACGCCCGACCTGGTGCGCCGCGAAGACGAAGAAGGCCTGCGCCATTCGCAGGCGCAAATCGAAGAGCTGATCGCCCAGGAAAAGGCCCGCGGCATCCCCGCCGAACGCATCGTGCTGGCCGGCTTCTCGCAAGGCTGCGCGATGACGCTGCAAACCGGGCTGCGCCATCCGGAAAAGCTGGCCGGCCTGATGTGCCTGTCAGGCTACCTGCCGCTGGCCGCCAAGGCTGCCGAAGAACGCCATGCGGCCAACCAGGACACCGCCATCTTCATGGCCCACGGCCGGCTCGACCCGGTGGTGGTGATCGAACGCGCCGAGAAATCGCGCGACCTGTTGACCCAACTGGGCTACCGGATCGAATGGCACGAATACCCGATGCAGCATTCCGTCTGCGGCGAGGAAGTCGGCCATATCGGCCAGTGGCTGGCCAAAGTGCTGGCTTGAGCAGGCGCCGGTAAGCTGCCCGGCGCTGTGTTAGGCTTTCCGCTTTGACCAGACGGGAGACTCGGCAATGAAAGTCGCGGTAATGGGCGCGGGCGCGGTAGGTTGTTATTACGGAGGCATGCTGGCGCGCGCCGGCCATGAGGTTGTCCTGATCGGCCGCGCGCAACACGTCGAGGCCTTCAACCGGGTCGGCCTGCGGCTGCAGGCGCAAAGCTTCGACCAAACCATTTCCGTGCAAGCCGGCACCGATGCCGCCATCGCCGCCGGCGCCGACCTGGTGCTGTTCTGCGTCAAATCCACCGATACCGAAAACGCCGGCGCACAATTGCGCCAACACCTACGCCCCGACACGCTGGTGCTGACGCTGCAAAACGGCACCGACAACGCCGACCGCCTGCGCGGCGTGATCCCGCAACCGGTGGCGGCAGCCGTGGTGTACGTCGCCACGGAAATGGCCGGCCCCGGCCACGTCAGGCACCACGGCCGCGGCGAACTGGTGATCGAACCGTCGGCGCGCAGCGAAGACGTTGCCCAGGCCCTGGCCGCCGCCGGCGTTCCGACCGAAATCTCCGACAACGTGCGCGGCGCGCTGTGGGTCAAGCTCATCCTCAACTGCGCCTACAACGCGCTGTCGGCCATCACGCAACTTCCCTACGGCAAGATCGTGCAAGGCCAGGGTGTGGCCGACGTGATCCGCAACCTGGTCGCCGAATGCCGTGCCGTCGCCGCGGCCGAAGGCGTCACGCTGCCGGGCGACGTCGATGCCGCCGTACGCCTGATCGCCGAAACCATGCCCACCCAATACTCCTCCACCGCGCAGGACCTGGCGCGCGGCAAGGCCAGCGAGATTGATCACTTGAACGGTTTCATCGTGCGGCGCGGGCAGGCGCTGGGGATTGCCACGCCGGTCAACCTGGCCATGCATACGCTGGTCAAGCTGCTTGAAAGCAAGCAAGTTCCGGCCTGATCTGCGCCCCATCACCGTCGTCCCGGCACAGGCCGGGATCCGGTGGCTTTCGCTGCACGCCATGATCCATTGAACGACGCCTGATCCTGACTTGCGCCAGGACGACGGATGCTTGCCAAGACAAAGCGCAAACTAGTAACATAGGTTACTATTTCAGCTTTTACCGCAGCATAGGCCGCAAACCGCCATGAGCGACAGCTTCTCCCCCTACGAATCGGCCATCAAGTCGATTTCAAAACAGTTTGCCGGCGCCCCGGTCAGGGAAGCCGTGCTCACGCGCCTGCTCATGCACCTGGGCGCCAACCTCGGCGACCATTTCGATGCCGAACTGAGAGAGCATGGGCTCAACTACACCACCTGGACTTCGCTGGTGGTGCTGTACAGCCAACCTGAAAGCCGCATGCTGCCTTCCGAGCTGGCGACTTACATCCTCAGCTCGCGCACCCATTGCTCGCGCATCGCCGACGACCTGGCCAAAAAAGGCTTCATCAGCCGGCTGACCAATGAAGAAGACCGCCGCGAAGTGCACCTGCAATTAACGCCCAAGGGCACCGCCTTCGTCGAGAAGTACCAGCCGGAACGGCGCAGCCAATACCGCGAACTGTGGTCCACATTCTCGGCTGCGGAGATGACGCAGTTCGAAGGCTTGCTTCGCAAGCTGCTGCTGCAACTGGACGGCTAGCGAAGGAAACAGGCACAGCAGCCCGGTTGATTCCGCCTGCTGTTTTTTTTTCGAGCAAATAGTAACGTATGTCACTATCCCCAAGGTAACCAAATAAGAGGCCTTTCGGCCCCTCAGCATCATGAGCCAGACAAGTACTGCCACGCCGGATTCGGCACCGGCCGGCGCACCGGCAACCTCCGCGGAACAAACCAGCCATCGCGGCCTGATCACGGTCGCCATTATCCTGGCCACCATCATGCAAACGCTGGACAGCACCATTGCCAACGTCGCCCTGCCGCACATGGCCGGCAACCTCTCGGCCTCGCAAGACCAGATTTCCTGGGTGCTGACCTCTTATATCGTGGCCGCCGCCATCGCCACGCCGCTCACCGGCTGGCTCTCCGGCAAGTATGGCCGCAAGCGCATCTTCCTGACCTCGGTCGTCGGCTTCACCATCGCCTCGATGCTGTGCGGCATCTCCGGCACGCTGGCCGAAATCGTGCTGGCGCGCCTGCTGCAAGGCCTGTTCGGCGCGGCGCTGGTGCCGCTGTCGCAAGCCGTGATGCTGGACATCAACCCGCGCCACAAGCATGCCCAGGCGATGGCGATCTGGGGCATGGCGGTGATGATCGGCCCCATCCTCGGCCCCACGCTGGGCGGCTGGCTGACCGAGAACCTGACCTGGCGCTGGGTATTTTTCATCAACCTGCCCATCGGCGTGCTGTCCTTCCTCGGCATCAAGGCCTATATCCGCGAAACCAAGGTGCAGCCCGAACTGAAGTTCGATTATCTCGGCTGCATCACCTTGAGCCTGTCGATCGGATTCCTGCAGATGTTCCTCGACCGCGGCGAACTGCTGGACTGGTTCAACTCCACCGAAATCATCATCGAAGCGACCGCCGCCGCTGTCTGCTTCGCCTATTTCATCGTACTGACCTCGACCGCGCAGGGCTTGTCCTTCTTCAACGTGCAATTGCTCAAGGACCGCAATTTCGTCACCGGCCTGGCACTCTACTTCATGGTCGGGCTGCTGCTCTACGCCACCCGCGCCCTGCTGCCGCCGCTGTTGCAAACCCTGCTGGGCTATCCGGTGGTGACGGCCGGCCTGGTGATCGGCCCCAGCGGCATCGGCACCATGATGTCGATGATGGTGGCGGGCCGGCTGGTCAGCCGCATCGACCCGCGCGCGCTGATCGGCCTGGGCTTTTTGCTGACCGCGCTGTCGCTGTGGCAGATGTCGAATTACACCTTCATGATGCAGGAGTCGAACATCGTCTGGCCCGGTTTCATCCAGGGCCTGGGATTGGGTTTCGTGTCGGTGCCGCTGACCACCATGACCTTCTCCACCCTGGCCCCGCACCTGCGCCCGGATGGCACCTCGATCTTCAGCCTCTCGCGCAACATCGGCAGCAGCATCGGCATCTCGGTCATGCAGACGCTGGTCACGCGCAATACCGGCGCCTTCCATTCGCAACTGGTGGAACACATCAACTACGCCAACCCCGCCGTGCAGGCCGGCCTGCCCTGGCTCTACGACCTTGGCACCCAGGCCGGGGCGGCCGCGCTGAACCAGGAAATCACCCGCCAGGCGGCCTTCCTCGCCTATATCAACGACTTCAAGATCATGATGGTGGCGACGCTGGTATCGGTGCCGCTGGTGCTGCTGATGCGCAAGCAACGCGGCCATCTGGGACCGGACGTGGAGGCGCATGCGCTGGATTGAACGCATGCCTGAAGGAAGAAAAGGACGCTTGCCGAAAGCGGCTCAGCGCAACATGGCCGACATCGCCGACAGGCTGTTCAATACCCGCACCGCATATTCAGCCGTAGGCGCATCGAACTCCAGCGTGACGTTGTCCGCACGCTCGAGGATCGGCAACTGACTGAACAGGTCGGCCAGCGCCACGCTCTGCGCCTGCAACCGGCAGCGCAGCGGGCCGGGCAAGATCAGCGACGGCATGGCCGACGGCTGCGCCAGCCATTGCGCCACCGCCTCCTTGGCGCGCGTTTCCAGCAGCGCGCAGGATTGCGCGGGCGACAGCGTGTCGCCGCTGTTGGCGCCGTAAGCTTTTTTGGTTTCGGCAAATACCGCATGCGGAAACAGCGGCTGGTTTTCTTCCACGAAAGCATCGTCGCCGCTGCCGAAGATCACCGGCACGCCATGCTCGCCGGCCAGGGCGCCGTACAAGCCGGCCTCGCCCATCTCCTGCCCGCCCAGCCAGACGCGCGCGAAAGCGAAACTGTTGGTGGTGTGCGCCAGGATGCCGCGCCCCTGGGCGCGCGAATGGTAGCCCACCAGCATCGCCGCATCGACTTCCTGGTCGACGCCGCCCATCATGCCCAGCACGCGCGGCTTGCCCAGCACCATGCGCGCTTGCGGCAGCAACAAGTCGGGCAACAGGTTGCGAAAGCCCCCGTGCGAATCGTTGACCTTGACGGCCGTGGCGCCGGCAGCCAGCGCGCCACGGATGACGGCGTTAGCCTCTTCGGTCATCCAGCGCCGCGCGCGTTCGTATTCGCCATTGCCGGGACGGGTCTGCTCGGGATGGAAGACGCCGGCAACGCCTTCGATATCGACCGAAACCAGGATGTTGGCGCGCTTGACGGTATGCATGTTGTGGTCCAAAAAATCAATCAGGATGGCAGGCGCGCCAGCCGCTCGCGCAGGCATTCGCGCACGTGGCCGTCGCGGCCGCGCACGGTCTTGGCGGCGAACAGCGCATTGACAATGGCCTGCTCGACGCTGTCGGCGGCGGCATGGAACAGCGGGTCCAGCAACTGGTCTGGCAGCAGCGCCATGTTCAGGCACTCGCTGCCGGCCTCGATCTGCTGGGCGGTGGAAAAGGCCAGCGCGATATCGCCGCTGCCGTGGCCGTAGACCGAACCGGTACGCGCCAGGCCGGCGCCGGCGCGGGTGGCCAGGCGCTTCAACTGGCGCGCGTCGAGCGGCGCGTCGGTGGCCAGCAGCATGATGATGGAACCCTTCTCGGGCGCCTGCTCCGCCGGTTCGGCCACGGCCAAGGCGCGGCCCAGCGGCTGCCCGTCCAGGATCAGATCCGGCAACCTGCCGAAATTCGATAGCACCAGCGCGCCCACGGTGAATGCATTGTCGCCGACGGCGACAATGCGCGAAGCGCTGCCGATGCCGCCCTTCATGCCGAAGCTGGACATGCCGCGCCCCGCCCCCACCGCGCCTTGCGGCACGTCAGCGGACAACGCCGCCAGCGCCTGCCGGAAATGCGCCTCCTGCACGGCGAAGGCATGCAAGTCGTTGAGATAGCCGTCATTGCATTCCATCACCAGCGGGTTGATCGTGGGCTGGCTGCGGCCGATCTCCGGATTGGCCTGCAGCGCATGGCGGATCTGCGCGGTGACGATGGTCCCCACGGCAAAGGTATTGGTCAGCGCGATCGGGGTTTCCAGCGTGCCAAGCTCTTCCAGCTGCATCAGCCCGGCGCTCTTGCCGAAGCCGTTGATGACAACCGCCGCCGCCGGCAGCTTGTGCGCAAACAGGTTGCCGCCATGCGGCGACACCACCGTCACGCCGGTCTGCACCGGCCCGTCGTCCAGCGTGCAATGGCCGACCGTCACGCCCTCGACATCGGCGATGCTGTTGCGCGGGCCGGCGGCGAGCCGGCCGATATGCGGCGCATCCATCAGCGCTGGTCGATCTTGGGGTCGAGCGCGTCGCGCAGGCCGTCGCCCAGCAGGTTGAACGCCAGCACGGTCAGGAAGATAGCGATGCTGGGGAAGAGCGCGATATGCGGCGACGTAATCATGTCGGCGCGCGACTCGTTGAGCATCAGGCCCCACTCCGGCGTGGGCGACTGCGCCCCCAGGCCGAGGAAAGACAGGCCGGCGGCGGTGATGATGGAAGTGCCGATGCGCATCGTGAAATACACCACGATGGACGACACCGTGCCGGGGAAGATATGGCGCCACATGATCGTCATGTCGGAGGCGCCGATGCTGCGCGCGGCTTCGATATAGGTCAGGTTCTTCAACTGCAGCGTATTGCCGCGCACCAGCCGCGCGAAGGCCGGGATGCTGAACACCGAGACCGAAATGATGACGTTGAGCATGCCGCCGCCGAGGATGGCGACGATGCCGATGGCCAGCAGGATGCCGGGAAAGGCGAACAGCACGTCGCAGATGCGCATGGTGATGCGGTCCCACCAGCCCTCGTAGTAACCGGCCAGCAAGCCGAACACCGTGCCGATCACCGCGCCGATGGCCACCGACAGGAAACCCGCGGCCAGCGAGATGCGGGTGCCGGCGATGATGCGGCTGAAGATGTCGCGCCCCAGCGCGTCGACGCCGAACCAGTGCGTCCAGGTCGGCGGCGAATTGAGCGCATCGTAGTCGAAGAAATTTTCCGGATCGAAAGGCACGATCAGCGGCGCGAAGATCGCCAGCAGCACCAGCAGCAGTATGAAGCCGCCGGCATACATCGCCAGGTGCTGCTTCCTGAACTTGCGCCAGAACTCGCGCCACGGGGTGCGGATCTTCTGGCCGGAGGCGGCGGCTACCGCCGACGGGTCGGGCGGCGGCAGCGGCGCGCCGGTCTCGGAAATGGGAGCATTGGACAGAGACACGGCTTACCTCACTTGAAACGGATGCTGGGGTTGATCACGGCATACAGCATGTCCACCACCAGGTTGATGAAAATGAATTCGAGCGAGAACAGCAGGATCGAGGCCTGGATCACCGGATAGTCGCGCATCTCGACGGCGTCCACCAGCAGGCGCCCCATGCCCGGCCAGTTGAACACCACCTCGACCAGGATCGCGCCGCCCAGCAGGAAGCCGAACTGCAAGCCCATCATGGTGACCACCGGGATCAGGGCATTGCGCAGGCAGTGCTTGATGACCACCACCTTCTCCGACAAGCCCTTGGCGCGCGCGGTGCGCACGAAATCCTCCTGCAGGATCTCGATGAAGGAA
Source organism: Herbaspirillum sp. SJZ099 (assembly GCF_007828355.1). Lineage (NCBI taxonomy): Bacteria > Pseudomonadati > Pseudomonadota > Betaproteobacteria > Burkholderiales > Oxalobacteraceae > Herbaspirillum > Herbaspirillum sp. SJZ099. The sequence goes on from NZ_VIUO01000009.1 coordinate 135,883, forward strand.
GAACGCGTGAAGCGCGCCATCACCGCCGCCACCGCCGCGCCCAGCGTGATTGACGGCAGGATGTAATGGCGCCAGGTATCGTCGCCCACGGTCGGCAGCCAGCCCAGTTGCACCGAAAAGACCTGCATCAGCAGGATCCCCAGCGAAAAGGCCGGGAAGGAAATGCCGGATACGGCCAGCGTCATGCCCAAGCGGTCGGGCCACTGGTTGCGCCACACCGCCGATGAGATGCCGATGACCAGGCCGAACAGCACCGCCCAGACCATGGCCACCACCGTCAGCCACAAGGTCGGCCAGAAGCGCGCGCCGATCTCTTCGGAGACCGGGCGCTTGGTGCGGATCGATTTGCCGAAGTCGCCCTGGGCGGCATTGACGAAGAAACTGATGAATTGCTCCGGCAGCGGCTTGTCCAGGCCGAGGTCGGCGCGCACCAGCGCCACCGTCTTCTCGTCGGCCTCGGGGCCGGCCGCCAGCCGCGCCGGGTCGCCCGGCAGCAGGTGGATGAACAGGAATACCAATACCGCCACCAGCAGCAGCGTGGGGATGAGGCCTAACAGGCGCTTGATGACATAGGAAAACATGAAGCTCTCGCTGGTGGATCGAAACCTTGGATACTGCTTGTTACAGGCGGGAGAGGCATTCGCCCCTCACTTGCCTGAAGTCCCGGCACTGGATGGCAGCCATCCAGCACCGGTTACCGCATTGGCTTACGCGGCATTACTTGGTGAATTCGATGTTCTCGAACTCATAGGCCTGGTCGGGCATCACATAAATTCCCTTCAGGTTCTTGGCGCGTGCGTACAACAGCTTTTCGGTGACCAGGAAGGCCCACGGGGCATCCTTCCAGATTTCCTGCTGGGCATCCTTGTACAGCTCTTCCTTTTCCTTGCGGTCGGTCAGGGTCAACGCCTTGGCGATATCGCTGTCGACCTTGTCGCTCTTGTAATAGGCGGTGTTGAACAGGCGCGGCGGGAATGATTCGGAAGCCAGCAACGGACGCAGGCCCCAGTCGGCTTCACCGGTCGAGGAGGACCAGCCGACGTAGAACAGGCGGATCGGCGCAGTAGCCGGGTCCTGCCAGCTTTCCACGCGCTCCACGCGCTGGCCCGCTTCCAGGGCCTGGATCTTGGTCTTGATGCCGACCTGGGCCAGTTGCTGCTGCAGGAACTGGATCACCTTCACCGCAGTCGTGTGGGTGTAGGCCGACCACAATTCGGTCTCGAAGCCGTTCGGATAGCCGGCTTCGGCCAGCAGCGCCTTGGCCTTCTTCACGTCATACGGCCAGGGGCCGGTCTTGTAGGCATAATCCACGCCCTGCGGCAGCACGCCCTCCATCGGCACGGCGTAACCATTGAACGCCACCTTGGCCAGCGCCTGCTTGTTGATGGCGTAGTTGATCGCCTCGCGCACCTTCGGGTTATCGAATGGCTTCTGCTTGACGTTCATCGACATATAGCGCTGGATGATCGACGGGCCCGCGACCACGTCCAGGTTGCCCTTGCTCTTGAGCAGGTCGGCCTGTTCATACGGCAGCGGATAGGTGAACTGGGCTTCGCCGGTCTGCATCATGGCTGCGCGCGAATTGTTGTCGACCACCGGTTTCCACAGGATTTCGTCAACCTTGGGGTAGCCCTGCTTCCAGTAGCCGTCGAACTTGGCCACCTTCAGGTAGTCGGTCTGCTTCCACTCGACGAACTTGAACGGGCCGGTGCCGACCGGATGGAAGGCGATGTCCTTGTTGCCGTACTGCTTCAGCGCAGCCGGCGAGATCATCACCGCCGAGGGATGGGCCAGTACGTTGATGAAGGCCGAGAACGGCTCCTTCAATGTGACCTTGACCGTGTAGTCGTTCAGGATCTCGGTCTTGGCGATGCGGTTGAACAGGTTATAGCGCTTGAGCTTGTTGTCGGGATTGGTGACGCGGTCGAACACGGCCTTCACCGCATCGGCCTTGAAGGTGGTGCCGTCATGGAACTTCACCCCTTGCTTCAGGCGGAAGGTGTACTCCAGTCCGTCCTTGCTGACCAGGTAGCCTTCGGCCAGCACCGGGATCAGCTTCATGTCCTTGTCGAAGCCGAACAGGCCCTGGTAGAAGGACTTGGTCACCGACAGCGACAGCGTGTCGTTGGCATCATACGGGTCCATCGTGGTGAAGGTCGAAGCCACCGCGACGGTCGCGGTCTTGGCGGCAAAAGCGTTGGCCGCGCCAAATTGCATGGCTGCACCCAAGGTGCCCATGGCCAGCCATTTGGCGGCGGTCATGGCTTTCATTTTTGCGGTTGCGGACATCTGTCTCTCCTGATCAGTGACTATGTGGTTGATACTGCCTGTTGCGCTACTTGGATGACTTCATTTACTGCAAACACTACTACCGGCAATCAGAAAGCCCCGGCAATACGATGCGTAGCCACGAAATGGCCCGGCGCGACCTCTTTCAGGGGCGCCACATTGGGCTCGTCGCCCACCATCCGGATCGGGCTGGGGATCTCGTCGGTCATCAGCTTCTTGCCCGGCTGGCGCAAGGTCGGGTCGGCTACCGGCACCGCCGCCATCAGCTTGCGGGTATACGGATGCTGCGGGTTTTCGAAGATGGCGCGGCGCGGGCCGATCTCGACGATCTGCCCCAGGTACATCACCGCCACGCGGTGGCTGATGCGCTCCACCACCGCCATGTCGTGCGAGATGAAGATGAAGGAAATACCCAATTCAGCCTGCAGATCGAGCATCAGGTTGACGATCTGCGCCTGGATCGACACATCCAGCGCCGACACCGACTCGTCGGCGATCACGATCTTAGGGTTCAGCGCCAGGGCGCGCGCGATGCAGATGCGCTGGCGCTGGCCGCCGGAGAATTCATGCGGATAACGCTGGCCGTATTCCGGCGTCAGCCCTACGCGCGTGAGCAAGGCATCGACGCGCTCGCGCGCGCCCTCCTTCATGCCATGCACCAGCAGCGGCTCCATGATGGAATAGCCGACCGTCATGCGCGGGTCGAGCGAGGCGAACGGATCCTGGAAGATGAACTGGATGTCGCGCCGCAAGTGGCGCAACTCCAAGCGCGGCAATTGCGCCAGGTCGCGCCCGCCGAACTCGACGCGGCCGCCGGCGATATCCACCAGCCGCAGCAGCGAACGCCCGGTGGTCGACTTGCCGCAACCGGACTCGCCGACGATGGCCAGCGTCTCGCCCGCATACAGATCGAAATTGACCTTCTCCACCGCATGCACGCGTTGTCTGACGCGACCGAAGATGCCGCTCTTGACGTCGAAACGGGTAGTCAGGTCGCGCACCTTCAAGATCGGCTGGCGCTGCCCGGCGATCTCTTGCTGGCCTTGCAGTTCGGTGGCGATGGCTTGCGGCTGTGCTTCGGCCTCGGCGGCGATGCCGAAGCGGCGCGGCTTGTCGGTGCCGCGCATCGAACCCAGGCGAGGCACCGCCGCCAGCAAGGCTTGGGTATAGGGATGGGCAGGCGCGGCAAAGAGGCTCTTCACCTCGTTTTCCTCGACCTTCTCGCCGCGGCACATCACCACCACGCGGTCGGCCACTTCGGCCACCACGCCCATGTCGTGGGTGATGAAGATCACGCCCATCTGCATCTCTTCCTGCAGCGAACGGATCAGTTGCAGGATCTGCGCCTGGATGGTCACGTCCAGCGCCGTGGTCGGCTCATCGGCGATCAAGAGCGACGGCTTGCACGACAAGGCCATGGCGATCATCACGCGCTGGCGCATGCCGCCCGAGAGCTGGTGCGGATGGCGCCCCAACACGCGTTTGGCCTCCGGAATACGCACAATCTCCAGCATGCGCAACGCTTCGGCCCGCGCCGCCGCATGGCCTTTGCCCTGGTGCAGGCGGATCGATTCGGCGATCTGTTCGCCGACGGTGAATACCGGGTTGAGCGAGGTCATCGGTTCCTGGAAGATCATCGCGATCTCGGCGCCGCGGATGCTGCGCATGGTAGCGCTGTCGGCACGGGCCAGGTCGAGCGACTGGCCGTTGCGGCGCAGGAACTGCATGCCGCCCTGGACGATCTTGCCGCCGCCATGTTCGATCAGGCGCATGATCGCCAGCGACGACACCGACTTGCCGGAACCCGATTCGCCGACAATGGCCAGGGTCTCGCCGCGGCCGACATGGAATGAAAGGCCGCGTACCGCCTCCACCGTCCGCTCGGAGGTGGAAAAGCTTACGCTCAGGTTGCTGACGTCCAGCACGCGTTGTGGCTGTTGCATTTCTGTTTTCTCCCGCCCGGCGCCGTTCAGCATCCGGACTGCTCAGGCTGCTCGGACTGATATATCGCCGTCACCGGCGCCAGTTCTCCACGCCCATAAGCACGATACATGCCCTCGGTATTGAAGGGCAGCGCCAGGTTGCCCTGCGCGTCCAGCGCGATCAGGCCGCCGCGGCCGCCGATCATCGGCAGCAATTGGAATACCACCTTGTCGGTCGCCTGTTGCAGCGTGTCGCCGGCATAAGCCATGCGCGCGGCCACGTCATAGCAGGCGGCCGCGCGCATGAAGGCCTCGCCGGTGCCGGTGGCCGATACCGCCGCGGTCGAATTGGAGGCATAGCAACCGGCGCCGATCAACGGCGAGTCGCCCACGCGGCCGGGTTGCTTGTTGGTGATGCCGCCGGTCGAGGTGGCGGCGGCCAGGTTGCCGAACTTGTCCAGCGCCACCGCGCCCACGGTGCCGAACTTGTTGTCGGGGTCGAGCGGCGCCTTTTCCTGATCGCCTTCACGGCCTTCATGGCCGCCCTCGCCGCCTTGCCGGGCGAAGGCGAAGGATGCGGCGTCATGGTCGAGCATCGCCCCGGCCTGCCCGCGCACGCGCAGCCACTGCTGATGGCGCGCGTCGGTATGGAAATAGCCGGGCTCGACCATCTCCACCCCATGCCGGGCCGCGAAGGATTCCGCGCCCTGCCCGACCAGCAGCACATGCTCGCTCTGTTCCATCACGGCGCGCGCGGCCAGCACCGGGTTGCGGATATGGGTGACGCAGGCCACCGCGCCGGCGGCCAGGTCGATGCCGCTCATCACGCTGGCGTCCAGCTCATGCTTGCCCTCGCTGGTGTACACCGCGCCATGCCCGGCGTTGAACAGCGGACAGTCTTCCAGCAGGCGCACCGCCTCGGTGACCGCCGCCAGCGCCGAACCGCCGGCGTTGAGCACGGCCTGGCCGGCGGCGACGATATCGGCCAGCGCCTGGTGGTAGCCCGCTTCTTCTTCCGCGCTGAGGGAATGGCGGGAAATCGTTCCCGCGCCGCCGTGGATGGCGATGACCGGAGTATTCATGCTTTCGTCTTTCCTTTGGATTGGGCGGCAGTTCTGCCTGCCGGCCTGGCGGACTTGCCGACCGGCGTCGTCCCCGGGCGCTGCTGTTGCGGCAGGTACAGCCACGGCAGCACGAATTCAGCCATCTGCGAAGCCGCCTGCACCGAGCGGCTGGCGCGATGCGCGACCGCGTCGCACAACGCCTGGATCAGGATCAGCGCCGCCGCATCGGAAGTCGGCGAGAGCTTGCGGTCGGTCTGCGCGAAGATTGTCACATCGGCCAGCGGCGCCAGCGGCGAGCCCGGCACATCGGTAATGGCGAGGATTTTCGCGCCCTTCTCCACCGCCCGCTGGGTCAGCCAGACGGTGTCGGCCGCATAGCGCGGAAACACCATCGGGATCACCAGGTCGCGGCTGTCGAGCTTGAAGAACTGGCGGCCGGCCTGCGACGGCCCGCCGGCCAACGCTACCGACGACACGGTGCGCACATAGGGTTCCAGCGCATGCGCCATCAGCCCGGCCAGATAGGCGGAGGCGCCGAAGCCGGTGATGAAGATGCGCTCGGCGGCCAGGATCATGTCCACCGCCTGCTCGCACTGCGCGGGCGAGAGCATGCGGCGGGTGGCCTCGATGTTGTGGATGTCGTTCTCGAAGGCGGCGGCCATGATCTCGGCGCTGGTGGCCGGGCGCTGCACTTCGTTGCGCAGCTTTTCCACCGGCGCCAGCGTGGTGGCGAAATCGGACACCAGCGCGGCGCGGAACGAGGCGTAGCCGTCGAAACCCAGCGCATGGGCGAACCGGTTGGCGGTGGCGACCGAGATGCCGGCCGCTTCCGACAGTTCGTCAATGGTCATGGTGGCGGCGCGGAAGGGATTTCCCAGCACATAGTCGGCCGTCTTGCGGTGCGACTTGGACAATTGCGGATACAGCTTGCCCACGGTCTGCGCCACAGCGCCCGCGCCTTGCAGCATGATGTTTTTCGGCTGTTGCGTCACAGTCCGCCTGCCCCATGAAAGTGTTTTTATCGATGCCTTGAGGCGCTTCTTACCGGCCACTTACTCGCCATTTACTGGCCACTTGCCCGGAGGCAGATGGCCGTCTCCGGCGCTCAAGAAAAATGTAAATATATTTTCATTTTATTGGAGAGTAAAGAAAAAATACTTTCAAAAACAGAATATCCATATTTGCACCAGAAATACCCTAAAAATCCTTCGAGATGCACTGTTATAGATGCTTTTTCTATCGCGCCGCACCAAAAACGAGAACATCCAAAAACCAGCGGCAGTGGATAAAATACGCTCCTTTGCGGACGCATGGCGGCAAAACGATTTCGCCTGCCCCGCATCCCTCCTTCCCCTCACCCAGCCAACTCCAGCGCCATGAATATCCGCTTCCTAGAAACCTTCGTCTGGCTGGCCAGGCTGCGCAATTTCCGGCTCACCGCCGAACGCCTGCACACCACGCAAGCCGCCGTCTCCAGCCGCATCGCCTCGCTCGAACAGGACTTCGGCGTACGCCTGTTCGACCGCAGCGCGCGCGAGGTGGCGCTGACCGCCGACGGCAGCAAGGCGCTGGTGTATGCCGAACGCATGGTCAAGCTCATGCGCGAGATGAAGGACGACATGTCCGACAAGCAGGTCTACGCCGGCGTGATCCGCATCGGCGTCATCGAATCGATCGTCCATAGCTGGTTTCCCGATTTCCTCGGCCGTCTGCACAAGACCTTCCCGCGCCTGCAGATCGAAATCGCCAGCGATACCACCATCCACCTGCACGAGCAGTTCAGCAAAGGCAACCTCGACCTGGTGCTGCAGGCCGAACCGGTGATCGGCCCGCAGGTCAGCAACATCGCGCTGTGCGAGTTCCCGATGCGCTGGGTCGGCAGCCCCAAGCTCGACATCGGCAGCGAGACGCTGACGCTGTCCGACCTGGCGGCCTTCCCGGTGGTCAGCTTCGCGCGCAACTCCGGCCCGCATGCGGTGATCGAACGCATGTTCTCCAGCAGCGAACGCGGCAACCTGCATATCAACTGCATCGCCTCGGTGGCGACCATGATCCGGCTGGTGACCGACGGCTTCGGCATCGCGGCGGTGCCGCCGGCCATCATCCAGCGCGAGCTGAATGAAGAGATATTGCACCTGCTGCGGGTCGATACCGAGTTTCCGGCGCTGGCCCTGATCGCCTGCTTCCGCTCAGACCATGAGAATCCGCTGACCGAGACCGTGGCCCGCATCGCACAGGAAACGGCGTCCGACTTCGCACTCAATTGGGGACATGAGATCGCCCGCCTGCCTTCGCCCCTGGCCGCAGGCTGAATCGCCAATCCGAAATCCGTCGTCCCGGCGCAGGCCGGGACCCAGTGTCTTTCGTTGTGCCTCAACGGCCGCTGAACGACGCCGGGCCCTGGCCTTCGTCAGGGCGACGGAGATAAATAATCCAGCTTGAGTGCATGGTATTGGCGCAAACACGCCCCGCTTTTGCTCATAAGATTTTTCAATCAATCCTGTTCAGATTTTCTTGTTGGACAGCGTCCCGCCCTCATCCCCATACTGAATTAAGACCGGCACCCGCCATGCGCCATCGCATGCGCCTGGCAATCACAAGAACCCGACCGGCTCCGCACACTGTCCAGACACCCGCGCGCCGCCGCAAACCGGCCGAGGCTCATCAATAATTAGGGAGGTAATGCATGTCTTATTCCACATCAGCCGCACTCGATCCGGTATCGGGCGCCGGCTGCAACCCATCCGCGATGGATGCCACCTATCGCAAGATCGCCTGGCGCCTGATTCCGTTTCTGGTCTTCCTGTTCGTGCTGGCCTGGATCGACCGCGTCAACGTCGGCTTCGCCAAGCTGTCGATGCTGCAGGACCTGCAATTCTCCGAAGCCGTCTACGGCCTGGGCGCGGGCATCTTCTTCATCGGCTACTTCCTGTTCGAAGTGCCCAGCAACCTGCTGCTGGAAAAGATCGGCGCACGCAAGACGCTGGCGCGCATCACCATCCTGTGGGGCCTGGCCTCGATGGCGATGGCCTATGTCACCACCCCGACCAGCTTTTACATCCTGCGCTTCCTGCTGGGGGTGTTCGAAGCCGGCTTCTTCCCCGGCGTGGTGCTGTACCTGACCTACTGGTTCCCGGCCCAGCGCCGGGCCCGCGTCAACGGCCTGTTCATGACCTCGTTCGCCATCGCCGGCGCCGTCGGCGGCCCGATCGCCGGCCTCATCATGAGCGGCATGGAAGGCGTCGGCCACCTGGCCAACTGGCAGTGGCTGTTCATCATCGAAGGCATTCCCTCGCTGCTGGCAGGCCTGGCGGTACTGGCCTGGCTCCCGGAAAAACCGGCCAACGCCAAGTGGCTGTCGGACGCCGAAAAAGTCGCCGTGACGCAAACCCTGGCCGCCGAGAACAGCGCCCCCGGCAAGCACTTCTCGTTCAAGGACGCCTGCGCCAGCTACCGCGTATGGATCTGCGCCGCCGTGTACTTCTGCGTGGTCAGCGGCAACGCCACCATCGCCTTCTGGGCGCCGTCGATCATCAAGGAGATCGGCATCAAGGGCAACCTGCAGATCGGCCTGATCTCGGCCATCCCGTTCATCGCCGGCACGCTGGCCATGGTGTGGAACGGCATCCACTCCGACAAGACCGGCGAGCGCCGCATGCATAGCGCCATCGCCACGCTGATCGCCTGTATCGGCCTGGTGGCCACCGGCCTGACGCTGGGCAACGCCGCCGTCGCCCTGTGCTCGCTGACGGTCGCCGCCATCGGCATCCTGGCCGCGTTCCCGGTGTTCTGGTCGATCCCCGGGGCGTTCCTGGCCGGCACCGCGGCCGCCGGCGGCATCGCGCTGATCAATTCGATCGGCAACCTGGCCGGCTTCGTCGCGCCGTACATGATCGGCGCGCTCAAGACCAGCACCGGCTCCTTGTCTTCCGGCCTGTACTTCGTGGCCGCGCTCGAATTCCTCGCCAGCTTCCTGGTGGTGGTGTTCATCAAGAAGCAGTAAGCCGCATTCCGCATTTCAGCTTTCCCCCGCCGGAACCGCACGGTTCCGGCGTTTGATTCACGCAATCGTTATTGAATATTGAAGCAACCGCCATGAAGCTCTCTTTCTCCCTCCCCGACAACGGCACCGTGAGCGCCGACATCCACACCCTGGTCATCGCCGGCTGGGCCGGCCGCGACATGGCCGCCATCGAACACCACATCGAAGAACTGGAAGCCCTGGGCATTTCGCGCCCCAGCGCAGTGCCGCTGTTCTACCGCGTCTCGACCAACCAGCTCACGCAAGCCAACGACGTGCAGGTGCTGGGCTTCGAGTCCTCCGGCGAAGTCGAAACCTTCGTCTTCAACGCCGGCGGCGAGCTGTATGTCTCGATCGCCTCCGACCACACCGACCGCAAGCTGGAAGCGCACAGCGTGGCCTTCTCCAAGCAGGCCTGCGTCAAGCCGGTCGGCACCGGCGCCTGGAAGCTGGCCGACGTGGCCGAGTACTGGGACGAGCTGGTGATCCGCTCCTGGATCGAAGAAAACGGCGCCACCGTGCTGTACCAGGAAGGGCCGTTGTCCTCGCTGCGCACGCCGGCCGACCTGATCGCCCGCTTCACCGACGGCAGCGCCGTGCTGCCCGAAGGCTGCGGCATGACCTGCGGCACCGTCGGCGCCATCGGCGGCATCCGCCCGGCGGCCTCCTTCACCATGGAATTGTTCGACCCGCGCCGCGGCCGCTCGCTGCGTCACGCCTATGTGGCGCAGTCGCTGGCTGAAGTGGCCTGATTCATCGCCCTGTGCCATTCATGTCGCCCCTGCTTGCGCGGGGACGACCGCCTGCCTGGTGCGCTACACTCTTTCCCTCCATCGACTGCACGACAATGCCGACCATGCTCCCCACACTCTCCCGACTCGCCGCCGACCTCGCGGCTGGCCGCACCACTTCCGTTGAATTGACCGAACAGGCGCTGGCCAGGATCGCCGACGCCAACGGCGAAGGCGCGCGCGTGTTCACCAGCGTCTATGCCAACCAGGCGCGCGCCGCCGCCAAAGCGTCCGACACGCTGCGCGCGGCCGGCCTTGCCCGCTCGCCCATCGATGGCTTGCCGGTCTCGGTCAAGGACCTGTTCGACGTGGCCGGCGAAACCACGCTGGCCGGTTCGGTGGTGTTGCGCGGCAAACCGGCCGCTGCCGCCAACTCGGTGGTGGTGCAGAACCTGATCAACGCCGGCGCCATCGTGATCGGCAAGACCAACATGACCGAGTTCGCCTATTCCGGCCTGGGCATCAATCCGCATTACGGCACCCCGAAAAATGCCTGGCAGCGCGACGTGGATGGCGGCCGCATCCCGGGCGGCTCATCCTCGGGCGCCGCCATCTCGGTCACCGACGGCATGGCGTTTGCCGCCATCGGCTCGGACACCGGCGGCTCGGTGCGCATCCCCTCGGCCTTCAACGGCCTGACCGGCTTCAAGCCGACGGCCTCGCGCGTATCGATGAAAGGTGTGCTGCCGCTGTCGGAATACCTGGATTCGATCGGCCCGCTGGCCGCCTCGGTCGAGTGCTGTGCCATCATGGACGCGGTGCTGTCCGGCGAAGACTACGCCGCCCCCATCCCCCATCCGCTGCGCGGCCTACGCCTCCTGGCGCCGACCAATGTAGTGCTGGACGGCATGGACGACCAGGTGGCCGCCGCTTACCGGGCGGCCTTGGCCAAGCTGGCCGCCGCCGGCGCGGTGATCGTCGAGCAGCCGCTGCCGGCCTTCGGCGAACTGGCCGCGATCAACGCCAAGGGCGGCTTCACCGCCGCCGAGGCCTATGCCTGGCACCGCGAACTGATCGCCGAAAACAAGGCAGGCTACGACCAGCGCGTGGTCTCGCGCATCCTGCGCGGCAAGGACATGGGCGCGGCCGACTTGCTGGACGTGATCCACGCCCGCCGCCGCTGGATCGCCAACACCGAAGCGCAGCTGGACGGCTTCGACGCGCTGGCGATGCCGACCGTGCCGGTCGTGGCGCCCAAAATCGCCGACCTGCAAGCCAGCGACGACGCCTACTACGCCGCCAATGGCCTGATCCTGCGCAACCCGACGCTGATCAACTTCCTCGACGGCTGCGCCATCTCCCTGCCTTGCCAGCAGCCCGGCAACGCGCCGGTCGGCCTGTCGCTGGCCGCGCCCGGCGGCCAGGACCGCCGTTTGCTGTCGATCGCGCGGGCGGTCGAAAGCCTGCTGGCTGCCTGATACCCGCACGCCCGCCCCCCTCGCGCCGCCGTCCGCCGACGGCGGCGCACCGCCCTCGCAGCCGCGCGCCGGCCGCCAAAAACACCTCATTTCCAAAAAGCAATTTTCTGCTTGGCGCAATTTTCATTAGAATGCGCAGTTGGCACCGCATGCCGCAGGCTCTCTGACAGGTTCTCAAGGCCGGCATGTGCTGTCATTTTGGCTACACATTGATTTGCGGCCGCTCTCCGACCAGACCCAATCTCACCTGCATGGCAACCAAGAAAACATCCCCGTCCGATTACAGTGAATCATCGATCCGCGTCCTCAAGGGCCTGGAACCGGTCAAGCAGCGCCCGGGCATGTACACCCGCACCGAGAATCCGCTGCACATCATCCAGGAGGTCATCGACAACGCTTCCGACGAAGCGCTGGGCGGCTACGGCAAGAGCATCATCGTCACCCTGAATGCCGACGGCAGCGTCGCCGTGGAGGATGACGGCCGCGGCATCCCGGTCGGCCTGCACCCGGAAGAACAGGTGCCCACCGTCGAGATCGTGTTCACCCGCCTGCACGCCGGCGGCAAGTTCGACAAGGGTTCGGGCGGCGCCTACGCGTTCTCGGGCGGCTTGCACGGCGTCGGCGTGTCGGTCACCAACGCGCTGTCCACGCGCCTGGAAATCACCGTCTGGCGCAAGGACGAGCAAGGCAATGCCGTACACACGCTGGCCTTCTCCGGCGGCGACGTGATCGAGAAACTCCGGTCGCGCCCGGCCGGCCGCGACGACAAAAAATCCGGCACCCGCGTCACCGTCTGGCCGGATGTCAAATATTTCGACTCGCCCACCATCCCGCTGGGCGAGCTGCAGCGCCTGCTGCGCTCCAAGGCGGTGCTGCTGCCGGGCGTGAAGGTCACGCTGGTCAACGCCAAGAGCGGCGATACCCAGACCTGGCAATACGACCAGGGCCTGCGCGGCTACCTGATGGAGCAACTGGCCCAGTCCAGCAACAGCGAACCGCTGATCCCGCTGTTCGAAGGCGAACAGTACGCCGGCCGCGATGCCGAAGGCTTCGCCGAGGGCGAAGGCGCGGCCTGGGTCGTGGCCTGGACCGAGGAAGGCGCCGTGGTGCGCGAGTCCTACGTCAACCTGATCCCCACCTCCAACGGCGGCACCCATGAATCCGGCCTGCGCGAAGGCCTGTTCTCGGCGGTCAAGAGCTTCGCCGAGATGCACTCGCTGCTGCCCAAGGGCGTCAAGCTGCTGGCCGAAGACGTCTTCGCGCGCGTGTCCTTCGTGCTGTCGGCCAAGGTGCTGGATCCGCAATTCCAGGGCCAGATCAAGGAACGCCTGAACTCGCGCGACGCCGTGCGCCTGGTGGCCGGCTATTCGCGCCCGGCGCTGGAGCTGTGGCTGAACCATCACGTCGACTACGGCAAGAAGCTGGCCGAGCTGGTGATCAAGCAGGCGCAAAGCCGCCTGCGCTCGGCGCAGAAGGTCGAGAAGAAGAAGTCGTCCGGCGTGGCCGTCTTGCCCGGCAAGCTGACCGACTGCGAATCCTCCGACGTCTCGCGCAACGAACTGTTCCTGGTCGAGGGCGACTCCGCCGGCGGCTCGGCCAAGATGGGCCGCGACAAGGAGTTCCAGGCCATCCTGCCGCTGCGCGGCAAGGTCCTGAACGCCTGGGAAACCGAACGCGACCGCCTGTTCGCCAACAACGAAATCCACGACATCGCGGTAGCCATCGGCGTCGACCCGCATGGCATCAACGACACGCCCGACCTGTCCGGCCTGCGCTACGGCAAGATCTGCATCCTCTCCGATGCCGACGTGGACGGCTCGCACATCCAGGTGCTGCTCTTGACGCTGTTCTTCAAGCATTTCCCCAAGCTGATCGAAAACGGCAACATCTGCGTGGCGCGCCCGCCGCTGTACCGGGTGGACGCCCCGGCGCGCGGCAAGAAGCCGGTGCAGAAGCTGTACGCCCTGGACGACGGCGAGCTGGAAGCCATCGAAGACAAGCTGCGCAAGGACGGCCTGAAGGAAGGCGCCTGGGCCATCTCGCGCTTCAAGGGCCTGGGTGAGATGAACGCCGAGCAGTTGTGGGAAACCACCATGAACCCCGACACCCGCCGCCTGCTGCCGATCGGCTTTGGCGAACCCGGCGTGCAAAGTACCGAAGAGCGCTTCACCATGCTCATGGGCAAGGGCGAAGCCGCCTCGCGCCGGGCATGGATCGAGGAACACGGCAATGAGGCCGAGGCCGATATCTGATCGCCCCGCCCCGACATGACCGACCGAACACAGATTATTAGCAAAGCTCCATGACCGAACAAGCCAACCTGTTTGACCAGACCCCGCCCCCGCCGGACGGCGACTCGCTGACGCTGTCGACCTTTGCCGAGCGCGCCTACCTCGACTACGCGATCTCGGTGGTCAAGGGCCGCGCCCTGCCCGACGTCGCCGACGGCCAGAAGCCGGTGCAGCGCCGCATCCTGTACGCGATGAACGAGCTGGGCCTGAACGCCACCGCCAAGCCGCGCAAGTCCGCCGCCGTGGTCGGCGACGTGCTGGGCAAGCTGCACCCGCACGGCGACCAGTCGGTGTACGACGCGCTGGTGCGCATGGCGCAGGATTTCTCGCTGCGCTATCCGCTCATCGACGGCCAGGGCAACTTCGGCTCGCGCGACGGCGATGGCGCTGCGGCGATGCGTTACACCGAAGCCCGCCTGACGCCCATCAGCAAACTGCTGCTCGACGAGATCGACATGGGCACGGTGGAGTTCCAGCCCAACTACGACGGCTCCACCGAAGAACCCAAGCTGCTGCCGGCGCGCCTGCCCTTCCTGCTGCTCAACGGCGCCTCCGGCATCGCGGTCGGCATGGCCACCGAAATCCCCTCGCACAACCTGACCGAAGTGGCCAGGGCGGCGGTAGCGATGATCCGCAATCCAAAGATCAGCCATGCCGAACTGATGGCGCTGATCCCCGGCCCCGACTTCCCCGGCGGCGGCCAGATCATCACGCCGCAATCCACCATCGCCGAGATGTACCAGAGCGGCCGCGGCAGCCTCAAGGTGCGCGCACGCTGGAAGATCGAAGACCTGGCGCGCGGCCAGTGGCAGGCGGTGATCACCGAACTGCCGCCGGGCGTCTCCTCCCAGCGCGTGCTGGAAGAGATCGAAGAACTGACCAACCCCAAGGTCAAGCTGGGCAAGAAGACGCTCACGCCCGAGCAGCAATCGCAAAAGGCCGCCATCCTCGGTCTGCTCGACGCCGTGCGCGACGAATCCGGCCGCGACGCCCCGGTGCGCCTGGTGTTCGAACCGAAGTCCAAGAACCAGGACCAGACCGAGTTCATGAACACGCTGCTGGCCCAGACCTCGCTGGAAAGCAATGCCTCGCTCAACCTGGTGATGATCGGCGGCGACGGCCGCCCGCGCCAGAAGGGCCTGGCCGACATCCTCGGCGAATGGATCGGCTTCCGCTTCGAGACCGTCACCCGCCGCACGCAATTCCGCATGCAAAAGGTGAACGACCGCATCCACATCCTGGAAGGCCGGGAAGCGGTGCTGCTGAACATCGACAAGGTCATCAAGATCATTCGCGAATCGGATGAACCGAAGCCCGCGCTGATCGCCGCCTTCAAGCTGTCCGACCGCCAGGCCGAAGACATCCTGGAAATCCGCCTGCGCCAGTTGGCGCGCCTGGAAGCGATCAAGATCCAGCAAGAGCTGGCCGAGCTGCGCGGCGAGAAGAGCACGCTGCAAGACCTGCTCGACAACCCGGCCTCGATGAAGAAGCTGGTGATCAAGGAAATCGAAGGCGACGCCAAGCAATACGGCGACGAGCGCCGCACCATCATCGAAGAAGCCGAACGCGCCACCTTCGAACAGAAGGTGATCGACGAACCGGTCACCGTGATCATCTCGCAAAAGGGCTGGGTGCGTGCGCGCACCGGCCACGGCCACGACGCCGCGCAATTCACCTTCAAGGCCGGCGACGGCCTGTACGGCGCCTTCGAATGCCGCACGGTCGACAACCTGCTGGCCTTCGGCTCCAACGGCCGGGTCTACACGATCGCCGTGAATGGCCTGCCCAACGCGCGCGGCGACGGCGTGCCCGTCACCACGCTGGTCGAACTGGCCAGCGGCAGCAACATCCTGCACTACTACGCCGGCCCGGCCGACGCCACGCTGCTGCTGGCCTCCGACGCCGGCGTGGGCTTTGTCGCCAAGGCCTCCGACATGTTCGGCCGCGTCAAGGGCGGCAAGGCCTTCTTCACGCTGGACGAAGGCGCCCTGCCCCTGGCCCCGCGCACGGTAGCAGCCGACGCCGGCGCCGTAGCCTGCCTCTCCGGCAACGGCCGCCTGCTGGTGTTCGGCCTGGACGAAATGAAGACGCTCTCCTCCGGCGGACGCGGCGTGAACCTGATGGAACTGGAGAAAAACGAAAAGCTCCTGGGCGCGCAAGCAATCAGCCAGAAGGGTGTCGTCGTCTACGGCATCGGCCGCGGCGGCAAGGCGCAGGAAGTGTCGTTGTCGGCGGCCGCGCTGGGCGTGCATATCGGCAAGCGGGCGCGTAAGGGGAAGGCGTTGGAGTCTAAGCTTAAGCCTGCGGGGTTGCGTGCCGAAACGTAATTGAACGTCCCCGAATCCAGTAATGAAAAACGGCCCCTGAGATTGACTCAGGGGCCGTTTTTCTTGTGCGTCAGCTTCAGTTGCGCCGTACGCTCGACCACATCACCAGCAAAGACGCCACGCAAGCCAAGGTGCCGGCCAGGAACGCCGCCGGATAACCATACAAACCAATCACCATGCCGACAATGGGACCGGTCAGCCCCGAAGCAACGTCGATGAACGCCATGAAACAAGCCACTGCCATGCCGCGCGAATGCGCCGGTACGCGCGCCATGGCCTGCACGCCCATCGAGGGAAACACCAGCGAGAAGCCGATGCCGGTCAGTACCGAACCGGCCAGCGCCATCATCGGGTCATGCGCCTGCCACAGCATTAACTGGCCGCACAGTTCGATGACGACGGAAACCGCGCCGACCTTGGCGCCGCCAATACGATCCGGCAGATGCGCGAAAAACAGCCGTACGCCGATATACCCCACCGAAAACCCGAGAATGGCGTAACCCGCCCCCTGCCAACCGTAACTGCCATAGAACAGCACCAAGAAGCTGGTAAGGATGGCAAACGGCATCGCACTGAATGCCAGAGCCAGCCCAAAGCGCCAGATCAGCGCCAGCGCGCCCATGAAGGACAAGCCTTGCAGATGCCCGCGCGAAACCGCCAGCGCCGACAGCATGCGGGCGATGACAAAGCCCAGCAAGGGCAGCACGATAGTCGTCCAGGCAACGCCCGCAAAGCCGAAGCGCTGCTGGATCGCCACGCCCAGCGGCCCGCCTATGCCCAGCGCGGCGAACATGGCGATGCCCTGCCAGGCCATCACCTTGCCGGTCTTGGCAATGCCCACGCGACCGATGCCCCAAGTCATGGTGCCGGTCAGGAACAGGCTCTCGGCCGGCCCCATCAGCAAGCGCCCCAGCGTCAGCACGGCGATGCTGCCCAGGGGATTGGCGATCCAGGTCGACACCAGGTAAAGCAGGCCGGCGCATGACGCCATCGGCAAGCCAATGGAAACCGACTGCTTCGGCCCATGCCGGTCGCAATAAGCGCCGGCGAACTTGCGCGTCAGGATGGTAGCGAAAGACTGGATGCCGACGATCCAGCCCACCACGATGGCGCTGTAGCCCAGCGTGCCGTTCACATGCAGCGGCAAGGCCGGCAACGGGATGCCGATGCACAGGAAACCGGAAAACACGATAGCCACCAGCGGCAGCAGGTTGCGCGCAGCCGAGCGCTCTTGCTCGTTTTGTTGGATGTTCATGGACATGTTCAACCTCGCTGGACGGAAAGATCGGCGCGTGCGAAAACGGCAACCGCGGGAGGATTGAATACCGAATGTTGTAAAGGGGATAGGAAGAAGCCGTTTGTCATGCGCAAGCGCGCCGGCCGGGAAAGTCGTTTCAAGTTTTTCACCATAGCGTCTGAGGCATCGCAGGCGAACGCAGTCGCGCTTGGCAGCGATGCCGGATGGACGCGTTGGTTGACGTGAACGCTTACGTATTTCCGGGGTGGTTCGTTACCGGTTCAGGCAACGGCTGGAAATATTTGCAAAGATTATACAGATAATGTGCGGCGATGTTGGGGAAGATCCTTGTCGTCGCCGCTGGCCGAGGGCCAGGAAAATCTCTCTTTTTGGCTTGGTGCGGCTCCCTTTCGAATGGGGGAACTATCTTCTCAAATTTTCAGCGGGCCGAAAAATTCGGAGCAGGTCAATGAAGTTGCTCGTCTCTACGCGGGTACTTTTTTATCCACTGGGGTATTACAACGTCTTATCAATTTTTTCATTGCCAAGTTTCTTAGACGAGCTTAAAGAACCTAAAAAAGCTACAAGAATACCCAACCCACCAAATCCCAAAGGAACATATAAAAAAATAATAAGGGATGTTGATTGGTCTTGAATAAGAATATCGAACGCCCCACCCCATCCTCTATAAAAAACTGCCATGACAAAAAAAACGAATTGTGACCCCAATACTGTCACAAAGAAAATTGAAAAATATTTAAATCGACTCATCCACTGAGCAATTGCAGAACCAAATAAACCACCGAATATGCCGTACCAAAATCCGTCAAACATAATAATCTCCAACTAGCGATCGGCAGGTGATTTGACTGCAGCTTGTGTTGCACCACCTACAGATTGCCACTGTGGCGCCGATCAGATTGGAGTCCTGTCCCGAATTAACCATCCTTGGTATGAATCTGATTGAGAGATGTATTGATTTGATCTCCGCTGATTGTTTCGTCTGTTTCCTCATACCCTTCCGGTTTGTTGTAATTAAACTCAACATTAAATTTTCCATTGGGATAAAAAGTAAATTTAAATCCCCAAATTCTTTCTCCTGTTAATCCTGAGATATTTTCACGCAACCTCAATATCAGGCCCTGCAAATCAAATATTTTCCATCCAATAGAAATATCTTCCTCAATACCATCAGAAAGCCCTTGAACAGTAGTTGTACCGCCAAGATTCCCACTTAATATAGGTGCATCTATACGCAGGTATTCCCATGGACTGTTGATTTGCATTGAAAACTGACCCACTTTCCCCGGAAATTTGCATCCAAAGTTGACCCATGTTTAGACCACAATCCTGCTCATGACAGCGAGCAGGAGAACGGAGTTGACCTGACCTGAAAAAACTGGTCCGACTTGAAATTTCATATGCTATTGAAAAGGAGAGTCAGACCATGCCGAAAAAGCGATTCACATCCGAAG